>JAMDAY010000016.1 GCA_023484515.1 Patescibacteria group bacterium | reverse complement strand
AACATCAATACTATCTATTCTTACCTTAACCTATTATCTTGTCTTAATTCCAAATACCTAAATTCCAATATCTAACTAAAACCAAAACCTAAAAACAAACCCAAAGACTGGAGAGGAAAGATGGGGGGAAACCAAGACACAGGTGATTTAGAAGATTTGCTAGTACAATGGGGTTGCACTATTGGTTGTACTAGCCAGCCGCTGGTTCCATAGCTCCAGCTTAATAGAAAAATCCCTGATTAGCAAGGGGTAGTTTGCCAGCTTGTCAAGAAGACAAGGCTAGCAGGCCAAGGTCAGGGGTTTTGCATAAAGTAGGTTTTAGCAGCGTTCAGGATTTTCCACCATGTACCACTCGCGAACTAAAGTTCGCTCGGGTACATGGCGCCGCCATAACCTAAATTGAAGCGCCATGTACATAATCGGACTTTTTGGCACGAGTGTTACATGCCCTGACACCCGAGACCTTTAGGGCGAGTGGTTCAGGGCTGTAACAAGTAAAACCAAAATCCATGCCAATAAAATTTTATTATGTTTATGTTCTTCGCAGCCTAAAAGACGGGCTGTTTTATGTTGGTTATTCGGATAATTTAAAACAGCGGGTTTATGATCACAATATGGGAAAGAACGTATCCACCAAGAATCGCAGACCACTCGAACTAATATTCTACGAAGCCTTCCCCAACAAGTTCGGCGCCTTAAAACGCGAACGCTATTTTAAAACCACCAAAGGCAAGGCGGTCCTCAAAACAATGCTGAAAAATTTCACAGTGTCCAATGTCAAGACTTGACCCTCTTGACTTCTTCGCCAACAAACTGATCTCTACTTTGCCGCTTTCCGACGCCATGATAACAATGATTCGGGAAGCCGCAAGCGAATAGATCGAGAGCGGAATTAGGGAGCATTTGTCTCGCCAGAACATCGGTGAGATGAACGCTTCTTCTTTTTATTTATCAATAAATCCACCGTTCATATTGTGTTTAACACCTTGCTTGTGATAGCAATAAATATAAAACTATGCCGTTATAAGTAAATTTTGAAGCGCAGGACTGGATTGATAGTATGCCCAAAAGCGGGAAAGGTAATCAAACAGCCTGTTTGACGTATTTTCCGTTTTGTCCACCATTGACAAATACCACAGTAATGTGGTATTTTTGTTTGTTAAAAAACAATTATAAGGAGGTTGCTCTTATGGAACACCAAACTTTGTGGATGGTGATTTCAGGAATAACTGGTTTCAGTTTTTTCTTAATCGCCAATTTCACCAGATTTTTCGCCGGTTCATCAGTAACGGCCGGGGTGTTACAGGTCGGGGTAAACGCTTTCGTGTTTGCAGTTTGGCGCGAAGCGTTCCTGGCCAGCGCGGGGTTTTGGAAATTCGTGGCTTTTTGGGGGGTGGCCATACCCCTGGTTATGGCCAGCGTAACCCTCTGCCGAGTTCTCCTACCGGCTATGCTCAAACTATTCCGCCGGTAGCGCAAACATCCGCAGCATCCGGGGCAATCCCCTGCCCCGGTTTTTTATTTTCCGTTATGCAATAATCATCTTTGTCTAAATAAATTAAAAAATGCTATAATGCAATAAATAACCATAAAATCTTATGAACGAATATCAACTGCCTCCTGAAAGCGAAGGCGGAAGCGAGCTGGAGAAAAAAATAAAAAAAATGGTGGAAAAAATGCAAGACCAAGAAATTTTGCTGGAAATGGTTGCGCCCAGGCGAAAAGATTATTACGAAAAAGAAAGACGGTCTTTGGAAATGCAATTAAAAACGCAGGTGCTGCGGCCCGAATATCAAACTAACGCCCAAAGGGAAGGGTTGGAAGGCGTCACTTTTGGCTATGTCTCGGTAGACCATCCCCGAGGCATGGGATGGGTGGAAATAAATGAATCCGGCAGCAAATATGGAACCTTGTCCCTGATTGCTTTGGCAAGGATGAATGTTCCCATGAAGGCATTTTGGCATCTTAGGGGAGACACTTTTAACCAGGAAGGAAAAATTGAGCGCGATGCGCAAAAAATTATTACTGCCGGAGAAATAAAAAGCGCTGACCCTGTTATGCAAATGCAATATGAAATAGACGAGGAAAACCGGAAAAAAGCAGATCTGGCTAAAAAAATAGAAACTGTCCGCACACAAGGAAAAATGCTGGCAGGAACTTTAAGGAAAATCTTGAACGATTTGGGGTTTGAAGACATTACCGGCCTCTATGAGGCTGAAAGGGAAAACCTTCCCCCCATTTCAGAGGAAAACGCCAATGATTACGATTACGGGGAAAGAATGTTTAGGGGAAGGGAAAGGGCTACAGAAGAAAACACCCTGATTGCCTTGTCTTTCAAAAGGCGGTTTCAAAAATAAAAATTAAAACAAACCTTGCGCAAGTTTTGCAAAGACAATCTTTATACATATATTTGATTATTGCGAAAGTATATATTTAAATATATACTTAAATATAACTTTTCCCCGATTATTCCTGCCATTGAAAAATTATAACAAAAAATACGTATTCAAATACGTATTTTTTTACTGGATTCTTTTGTACCTGGAAAAACTTAACTGTACAAAGATCATCTTTGCCTAAACACTATCGCTTACTGGGTTTGGATGGAATCTGCAACCAGTTTCAACTGTTCGTATTTCAGTAAATTTAATTTTTCTTCAATTTTACGCGCATGGTGAGAATTTTGTCCGAGGCGAAGATGCGGCTGGCAATAAAAACAAAAACGGCAAAGAGGGCGGCCATGTAAAGGATGCCGTAAATTACGCCGCGGTATTGCCCGAGCAGCAAATTGGGCGCGGCCAAAAACGGGTGGGAAAACGGGATGGCGTAAACCAGCGCGCGCAAGCCCGGCGAAAGGCTGTTTATGTCCAGCATCATGGTTAAAAAATACGGGACTAAAATTAACATCATTAGCGGCGCAATGGTGCCCTGCGCGCTTTTGGCGTCTTCGGTAAACGAACCCAATATTAAGGCAATGGACAGCGCCGCCAAAATTCCGAAAAACAGGGACAAGCCCAGCAAGACGTAGTCCAAGGGCGTAAACACCAGGCCCAGGCTGGCGGCCGCGGTTTTTATTGCCGCGTCTGCCGCGCCTGACACGGCTCCCCCGCTCAAGCCGTTTATATAGTAGCGCATCCCGAACAAATAAATTACCGAGGTCAGCAAAGCCACCAAACCGGCGCCGACCAGCTTGGCCGACACGATCGCGTTGCGCGAAACCGGCGCGCTAAGCAATGTTTCCAGCGTCTTGTTTTCCTTTTCCGTGGCTATGGAAACCGCTATTAATTGGGAAGCGAACACTATCACTAAAAATAAAATAATAGGGATAAACGTGGTTTGGGAAGAAATAAAACCCGATATGGCGGCCGGGCTCACCGCGGCCTGCTTGTCCCCCACTACCGTGACAAAGGCCGGTTGGACAGGATTTTTCATTTCCGCTGCCGAAGCCCCTGCGGGCAAAACTTGCGACAAAAGCTGGCTGCTGAAAGCTTCGTTCACGGCCGAAACAACGGCTTGGGACAGCTGCGCGGACTTTCCCGAGGAAACGGAAAAATTCCTGAACATGGTATAAATTTGCAATTGCTGCGGTCGGCCTTGCTGCAACTGGCTGCCGAAATTTTGCGGAATTACTATTAACAAATTTTCCCCGCTGCTTTTAGCCTGGGCCAAAGCCTGGTCCGGGTTAAGCGACCGGTATTCCGTAACCTGAAAATTGGCCTTGGAAAGTATTTCCGGTATTTGGCCAGACCAGGAGGAATGGTCCAGGTCCAAAACCGCAACCGGCTGGGGCGCCTGGGTCTTGGCTACTTCCTTGCCTGCCACCTTGCCAATAAACATAAACACCAAAATTACGGCCAGCAGCGGCAAAATCATTTGCGGCGTAAGCAGCTCTTTTACTTCTTTTTTAACCAAGACGAGGAATTTTTTCATGGTTCTGTTGTTTTAGGAAATGAAGGAGCCCTTTCGGGATTAAACAGACTTTAGATTATAAGATTATGATCATCATCTGCCAATCTGAAGAGCTCGAATTCTAATCTGAAGTGCAACCGCCTCCGCAGGCATTAAAAAGGGCCAGTAATTAAGGTAAGATGGTTAAAGCAACAAACTTTACCATTAAACCCACAATTACATGGCTTACCAGCATATTAC
>JAMDAY010000034.1 GCA_023484515.1 Patescibacteria group bacterium | reverse complement strand
CTTTTTAACGACCATGGCCGCCATTGTCGTGACGTTGCCCCTTATCTTGCTATATTTCGGCCGCTTGAGCCTGGTGGCGCCGGTTACCAACATCTTACTGCTGCCTTTTATACCGTTTACCATGCTGGTCGGATTCCTGTCGTTCTTGCCTTTTATAGGCCCAGGCTTTGCTTTTTTGGCAAATTTTATGCTGGTGTATATTCTGAAAGTGACGGAAATTTTTTCCCGGTTCCATTACAGCAGCGTGGAAGTGAAAATTTCCCAATGGATGTTTTTGGTTTTGGCCGCCGCTGTATTTTTAATATATTTTTGGCTAAAAAGGCAAGTCAAAAAAATGCAAAACTCGGAAGTTATGGTTAAAGCCGTTTAATTTCCGGTGAATATTTATCATTTTCCAAACGGCATTTTGCCATCCAAGCTAATTTTTAGCGGCAAAATGCCGTTTGGAAAAAAGATTGAAAAAAAGTGCCAAATATGATAAACTTTTTTTGAAGATAAATAACTTTAGGAAAGGAAAACATGTCAAACAAAGCGTTAATTTGGTCCGTAGCCGGAGTTTTGGCCATTTTTGTGGTTATTGTTTTGGCTGTCAGATTTTCCAATCAAAATAAGGAGGACAAATTGACTAATTTAAGCAACCAGTCAAATACCGAGCAGCAAAACGCCAATACCCAATCTGTCGAACCGGCGGATATTCCCACTGCTACTTCCACCCAGCCGGCCGGGGAAACCGTTAATGGCTGTGCCAGGAATTACGACGAACAAAAATATAAAGACGCGAACCTAAGCGTAAACAACCGCCAGGTGGAAATAGACGTAAAAGATTACGGAAAAATCGTGGTGGCCTTGGACGGCCAGGCCGCGCCCAAGACCGTGGAAAATTTTCTCAAACTGGTTAATGCGGGGTTTTATAATTGCTTAACCTTCCACCGCATTGCCCAGGATTTTGTCATACAGGGCGGCGACCCCAGCGGCGACGGCAGCGGCGGGCCGGGCTGGACCGTGCCGGCGGAAATAAAGCTGCCGCATAAAAAAGGCTCCATTGCCATGGCCAGACTGGGCGACCAGGTTAACCCGAACAGGGATTCTTCGGGCAGCCAGTTCTACATTGCGCTTAACGACCTTCCCACCCTGGACGGCCAATATACCGTATTCGGGCAAGTGGTATCGGGAATGGACGTGGTGGAAAAAATCGGGCAATTGCAGACTAATCCGCCGGGAGACGGCGCTCCGGTAACGCCGGTGGTTATCCAGTCCGCTGAAATTGTAAAATAAGTTTAAATTTTTTAATTTTTAAATTTTAAATCCCCATATGACCGACATTCATATTAAAATCAAGGAAGAAAGAACATTAGTTTTAGTCAAGCCTGACGGCGTTAAGAGAGGGCTTGTTGGCGAAGTGGTGCAAAGGATAGAGCGCCGCGGCTTGAAAGTGGTGGCCATGAAAATGATCCAAGTGGGCGAAGGGCACATTCAAAACCACTTGCCTAAGAGCGATGAATGGATAGAACGCCTGGGCAATAAGACCTTAAAGACGTTTACCGAATACGGCATAGATCCGGTGGAAGCGCAGGGGACGGCCGACCCCAAGGAGATTGGTAGGATGGTTAAGAAATCTTTAGTTGAGTATTTAACCAGCGGGCCGGTGGTGGCCATGGTTATCCAGGGCATCCATGCCATTGATATGGTCAGGAAGTTGGCAGGCAATACCTTGCCGGTGTTTGCGGAAATGGGCACTGTCCGCGGCGACTATAGCGTGGATTCTCCTTCCGTGGCTAACATAGAGCGCCGCGCCATCCATAACATTATGCATGCCTCGGAAACGCCGGAAGAAGCCAGTAACGAAATTAGCCTGTGGTTTGCCAAGGATGAGATTCACGCCTACAAGCGCGCGGAAGAAGACATTATGTTTTGACCCGCTTTAATTAATATATGGCGGGTCATCCGCCGCAGCCTTGGCGAAGGCGGATAAACCGCGGATTACACGCGGATATTGACGCGGATTTAGCGCTGATTGATGTAAGGACGGGTTTAAACCCGTCCTTTTGGTATGCTTGCGAATAGCCAATTTGACACCCGCAGAGAGAGAGTATTATAAGGGCAAGAATAAGTCAATAATAATTAAAAAAAGTTAAATAAATGAAAAAAATCTTACTGTCCTTGCCGGTAATTTTATTGGTTGCGGCAGGGTGCAATTCGTCCCAGCCGGCTGCGGAGCAAAACCAGCCGGATAATACAACAACCCAACAGCCAAATAATCAAGCCGATAATTTAAAAACTTATACTAATACCCAATATAATTTTGAGTTTAAATATCCAAGCGATTGGAGTTTGGCAACAATAAACACTGGCAGCGGTTACGACGCCTCAAAACCGTATATTTTGTTTTGGGCAGGCAATACATTAGATGCTCCATGTCAAGATATGGGTTGTCCGCCTAAATCGGGCGACCGTGACGAATTGACCAAAGGTGATACTTTCGAAGGTGCGCCTCCGTTAAACCCCTGGTACAAAATCCTTCGCGTCCGCGGCAATAAGTGGGTATCCATACAGCTTACTGACGTAAATAAAAAATGTGCGACTGAAACCGAATGCCAGAATTATTTAAAGACCATTCCTTTTAAGCAAAAGGCCAAGTTGCAAGGCTCGCAATACCAGACATATAATGAATTTTTGGATTTAATTTTCAGCATTGCATTAAATAAGTAGATATTTCAAAAAGGCTGCCCTTGTTCAAGGACAGCCCTTTTTGGTTTAGCGATAAATCAGCGCCTTTATCGACGGATAAGATGTCCTTAAGCCGCTATAATCATCCGCTGCGGTTTCGGTGCGGTATTATTAAATATTTACACTTTGTCATATATATGACAAAGTGTAAAAAGAAAATGAAATTTGTGTCATTTTAAACACAATTGTGTTAAATTTGACACAAATTATTTCTTGCGAAAAAACTGCGGCAAGCTTAAATCCTTCAATTTTAGTTCCTTGACGCGCTGGATAATGCCTTTTTCGTGCTCGTTTAAGTAGTGGCGAATTTTGTTGCGCGCGCCGCCGGTCTTGGCGGCTTTAAGCCAGTCGTGGGAAATGGTGGCCGGCTTTTTGCTTTTGATAATTTCTATTACGTCGCCCTGTTCCAAGACATCGGTAATTTTTGCCATTTTGCCGTTAATTTTGGCGCCCATCATAAAATAGCCAAGCTCGCTGTGCACGGCAAAGGCAAAATCTATCACGCTGGCGCCGACCGGCAGGTCTTTAATGTCGCCTTTGGGCGTAAATACGAAAATCCGGTCGCGGAAAAAATCTATTTTTAAGCTTTCCAAATATTCTTCCGGGTTGGTGGTTTCTTCCTGCCAGGCCTGCAATTCCTTAAACCAGGGGGCGTGCACGGGGCGCGAGGAGTCTTCCTTTCCTTCTTCGGTGTAAAACCAATGGGCCGCAATTCCGCGTTCCGCCTCTTCGTGCATTAGGTCGGTGCGCAACTGGATTTCAAAAATGCTGCCGTCTTTGTCGAATACCGTGGTGTGGATGCTCTGGTAGCCGTTGGGCTTTGGCGTGGCAATGAAATCTTTAATCCTGCTCGGCATCGGTTGGAAATGTTTGTGGATTATCCCCAAAATGGAATAGCAGTCTGCCGTGGATTTGGTAATAACCCGCAAGGCAATAATGTCGTAGATTTTTTTAATGTCGTTGTCGTATTTTTTCAGTTTGTTAAACAGGGAATACAAGCGCTTGACGCGGCCGGTAATTTCCAGATATTTAATGCCCTCGGTGCGCAAAATATGGGAAAGCTTCTTTTGCATTTCTTTTATGCTTTTGTCGCGGCTGTCCAGTTCGGCTTCCAGCATTTCCTTGGTTTTTTGGTATTCCTTGGGGTATACAATGCGGAAAGAAAGGTCTTCAAGTTCGTCTTTCCAGGCACCGATGCCCAGGCGGCCGGCAATGGGCGCGTAAATTTCCAAAGTTTCCCTGGCCACTTTAGCCTGCTTGTCCGGCGGAATGAATTCTATGGTCCGCATATTGTGCAGCCGGTCCGCCAGCTTGATTAAAATGACGCGGATGTCCTGGCTGGTAGCAATGAACATCTTGCGCAAATTTTCCACGTAAAATTTGTCCTTGCTGTCTTTAAAGCGCACATGGCCCAAATGGGTGACGCCGTCTATTAGTTGTGCCACTTCGCCGCCGAATTCCTTTTCTATTTTTTCCAGAGGGATGCCTGTGTCCTCGGGTACGTCGTGGAGCAGGGTAGCGGCCAGGGTGGGGGTGTCGGGGAATATCTGTCCCAAAATTATGGCCGCCCCTATGGGGTGGATTAAGTAGTCTTCGCCGCTTTTGCGCTTTTGCCCCTGGTGCGCTTTTTCCGAAAACGCCAAAGCCTTGGCCAAAACCGCCTGCTCCGCCTGTTTGAAATTATGGGGAATGGACTTCAAAAAATCTTTCATAATACGGGTATTATACCAAGATTGGGGAAGGGGAGGAAGAGTGGTATAATGTAAAAAATGAATTATGAAGTATGAATTAGGAATTATGGATTTGCAGTTAGACCTAATTCATAATTCCCGATTCCTAATTCCAATTTTATGCCCGAACTGCCCGAAGTTCAAACCGTGGTTTCCGAATTAAACCGGAAATTAAGGAACCGGACAATCAAGTCCGTGGAAGTCAACGCGCCCAAGATGGTGGCCGTTGGCCCCGGCGTTGTTTCCAATATCAGGGAATATGGCCAACAGTCGGTAGCGCGGTTTATTAGCCTGCTAAAGGGCCGCAAGGTTCTTTCGGTGAAGCGCCGGGCCAAACTGCTTATTTTTGACCTCTCCGGAAAATTATCCCTCCTGGCGCATTTAAAAATGACCGGGCAGTTCATTTTTGAAGACGGCCGTTTGCGAAAAAAAACCAAAGGTTTGTATCGCCTGGTAAATTCTTTAAACGCAATTCCGGAAAAGCTGCCGTCCAAGCATACGCATGTAATTTTTACTTTTCAGGACGGCTCGCATTTGTATTTTAACGACGTGCGCAAATTCGGCTATTTAAAGCTGGTGCGCGGCGACGAGCTTAACCAGGTAAAAGAATTGCGGGAATACGGCCCCGAGCCGCTTTCTAAAAATTTTACCCCAACTCAATTTTTGGCGGCCGTCAAAAAACGAGTTGGCGGGAAAATCAAGCAGGTGCTAATGGACCCCAAGGTGGTGGCGGGAATAGGGAACATTTACAGCGATGAGATTTTATTCCGCGCGAAAATCCGGCCGGCGCGTAAAGTATCTTCGCTGTCCGAAAAAGATCTTAAAACCATTTATGCGCAAATCCCAATTGTATTAAAACAGGCCATAAAAGCCAAAGGCTCTTCGGTCGGCGACTTTATAAGAACCGACGGCTCCTGGGGGACCATGGGCAAACATCACTTTGTCTACGGCCGCTCCGGCCTGCCTTGCAAAGTTTGCGGAACAGCCATTCAAACTGTTAAAATAGGGGGGAGGACAGGCAGCTTCTGCCCGAAATGCCAGGATTGAATTAAGAATTATGAATTAGGAATTATGGAAAATAACCAACAAAATTCAAATCAACCGACAATGACCCAGGAGCAAATGTTTCAGGAGATTTTAAAAATCAGCCGGCAGACCAGGAATTACATGAAGTGGCAGTTATACATTACCGTTGTTTTAATCGTGCTGCCGCTTTTGGCCATGGCGGTCATGCTGCCGCTGGTCATGAAATCGCTTGGGACGCTGGGAGGGGTATATGGCCCGGGCGGAACGTTTTTACAATGACAAAAATTAAAAAAATGACAAAATTGGCAAAAATGTTTGCAGATTAATTTTTGCTCATTTTTACTTATTTTTGTCATTTATGTTCATTACTTTTATGCAAGACGAAAAATGGCAACAATTAGTGGAGGCGGCAAAACAGAATTTTAAAAACGTGGAATACCGCACGGAGGATTTAATTGCGGAGACCGCGGACGGTCCGCAGAAACAGGGAACTCGCGACATTCTTGAGTTTGACCATCCCTCTGGCGGGCGATACCGGCTTATTCGTGAGAATAAGCCCGTGGTTTTGGAAAAGAAAGAACATTTTTCCCACCGCCAGGGCGATACCGCGCGCACGGAATACAAGTTTTCGGAGACCGAATTTTCGCACAAGCTGAAAGTTTATCGTGAAATCGATTTTGATGAATGGGAGGAGATTACGCTGGATAAATTGGGATTATGAAATTGGGAGATTAACCTTTGTTAACCAAAGGAGGAAATTAAGAAATTATGGAAAACACAAATACATATATAATATTGAAAAATTTGGAGGTATATCAACTTTCGAGGGAATTATCTAAGCTTGCTTGGAAGATATATGAACCACTTGATTGGCACATTAAGAAGATCAATGGTGATCAGTTTATAGAATCAACAGATTCCACGGGAGCAAATATTGCCGAAGGATATGGTCGTTTTCACTATCTTGATAAAATAAAGTTTTTTTATAATTGCCGGGGCTCATTAATGGAATGCGCTCAGCATTGGATTGAATTATTGTTTGAAAAAAACAAATCTCCAAAGAAGATTATGAAGAGTTTAAGGAAATTAGCGAAAATTTTTACTAAAGCTTAATCGATATATTGCGGCGACCTATAGAGCCAGGGATAACGAAATTTCCTAATTTCTCAATTTCCCAATTTCACGTTTTTATGCTCAAATTACGCATAATTTCCACCTTAAATTTTTTTGACCTGCAAGACACTCCGCTGACGCTTTTGGAATTGCATTTTTTCCTGCTGGCAGACATTGCCCGGATTAAAGAACGGATGGGGGAAGGGTGGGAGGTAAAACCGCTGCCTGAAGATGCCGGGTTAAGCGGGCAAAAAGTGCCATTGGACCGGGTTTTGCTGTGCCTGGAAACCGAATGCCAGGGACTGGTAGAGGAAACCAAGGGCTTTTATTCGCTGGCGGGACGGAAGCATTTGGCAAAACAGCGCCTGGAAAACTATGCCTTTGGCCTGGGGCGCGAAAAATTGGTCAGGCGGTATGCGAAGTTTTTGAGATATTTGCCTTTTGTCCGGGGCGCGGCTTTGGGCGGCTCCCAAGCCCTGGGCCTGCAGAAGGAAAGTTCGGACATAGATTTGCTCATAATCACAGATCCGCAATTTATGTGGCTGGCCAGGACGTTTGCCACGATTTATTTCCAGTTGCTTGGCAGGCGCCGGCATGGCGACAAGGTCGCCAACCGTTTTTGCCTGAACCACTATTTAAGCCGTCCCAAGCAAGTAGACCGTGAAAGGAACCTTTACAAGGCTATGGAATACGCCCGCTTGCGCCCTTTGGTTTGCGGCCGGACTATAAATGAATTCAGGAACAATAACACCGCCTGGATTAACTGGTTTTTGCCCAATGCCGGCTTTAACGCCGGAAACAGCGCTGAACAAGAATTTAAGCTGCGTCTTTTCCTGGAAAAAATTTTCCGGAACAGCTTTGGCCGCTGGCTGGAAGGCAAATTAAAAACCTGGCAGATGGCCAGGATCAAGCAGGAAGAATTTATTTTTGTCACCGGCGACGAACTGTCTTTCCACCCAGAAAGCCGCCACGCAGGGCTGCTGGAAAAATTTTTCGCTTCCGCCGGGGAAAACTGTTGAATCCGGCATATTGGACTGGACGTTTTCCTCATCAGCCGCGCGTAATTCATCCAATGGGGCTGTCTAAAAACTCCATTTGGGCTGCAATTGCAAAATTTCGGCCATTTGGGCCAAAAATTTCTCCGCTTAGCCTACGGTTAAACATCAAAATTTATTTGCCCCAACTGCCTTGAAATTTTGCAATTTTGCCTACAAAGCGAGTTTTTAGACCACCTCAATTGATCTTGTGAAAATCAACCAGCTTTAAATTCCAGCAAGAGAAAAATAGGGAACCGATACAGCCGATGGCGCAGGCTGTAGTTTTTTTCGTCTTCGCCGGAAACAACGTCTTGCAGGAAATTCAGGCTGAATCCGGCTGCCAAAGCCGCGTTAACCTGCTCGGGCAGGGTGTAAAAGTAGGAAATTAAGCTGTTGTTCCAGGTAAAATTCCTGTCCGGGTTTTGCAAAAAATTATTGTAAGGCCTAAGCCGCAATTTGGGCGTTTGCCCGGTTAAGAACCTCCACCACCCGCGCTTCCAAACCCCGACCGGAAAGCCGTAGTAAGGATTAACAATAGTCATTAGCAGCAAGCCGTCGGGCTTAAGGACGCGGCGGAGATTCTGGAAAGCCGCGGCCTGGTCGTGCAAATCCAGCGCGGAAAGGGACAGGATGGCGGCATCAAACTGGCCATTGCGGTAGGGAAGAGGCATGGTCAAGTCCGCCGTTTCAAATTTGGTTTTGGGGTAACGGGAGTTGGCGACGGCTATTAGTTGCGGCGAAGCGTCGCAGCCAATAACCCGGTGGCCGTCCGCGTCCAGTTGGTAAGCCAGCCAGCCCGGCCCGCAGCCGGCGTCCAAAATGTCCAGATGCGGCTTATGTTCCAGGCGGCGGGAAATGGCGCTGCCCAGCACTTTTTTAAAAGTTTCGCCGTCCGGGCTGTCAATAAATTTGACATAGCCTTCGGCGCCGGCGTTGTTTTGGTAGGATTTCGCGCTTAAGTTTTCTTTCATAAATTAATTATACTATTATTGATCTTTTAGGCAAGGATAAAATCCTTGAACTTTTTTCGCGGGAGAATCGGAGCGGAGAATTTTAGGGCGGTTTTGTGCCATCCTGGCAGAATGCGGTAAGGGATGCGGCGAGATTAAAGCAGGCCGCTAGCCGTTATTGCGGCAAGCGGTTTGCGTCTTTTTATTAGGACTTGACAAAGGTTTTGCCTTTGCCTTAAAATGTCATTAGCACTCAAAACGCTAGAGTGATAACATCACCGGTTTTGGGCCATCGAGGCTGTCTAAAAACTCCATTTGGGCTGCAATTGCAAAATTTCAGCCATTTGGGCCAAAAAATTTCTCCGCTTAGCCTACGGCTAAACATCAAAATTTATTTGCCCCAACTGCCTCGAAATTTTGCAATTTCGCCTACAAAGCGAGTTTTTAGACCACCTCATCTTGTAAAATTAAAATCATTAACTTTTTAGCCTGCAAACAGGCTAAAACGGAGAGAAGATATGAAAATTAAACCTTTGGGGAACCGCGTGCTGGTCAAACAGCTTTCCAGCGAGGAAGTCACCAAAAGCGGAATAGTGCTGCCGGAGACCGCAGAAAAAGAAAAAAAAGCCCAAGGCAAAATTGTGGCAATTGGCAACGGTGAAGAAATTGCCAAACTGGGGCTGAAAGAAGGGGACACCGTAGTGTTCGGCAAATACAGCGGCGACGAAGTGGAAGTGGACGAAGACGGCAAAAAGGTCGAGTATAAAGTCTTGTACGTCGGCAAAGAAAAGGACGAGAGCGACGTTTTGGCAATTGTGGAATAATTAATTATCCACGAACACGCTAACCGTTAAAAATCACCAAGTTTGATTTTGCGGGGTTAGCGGAAATTCGTGAGTTATCGAAAAAAATTATGAGCAAGATTATCAAATACGGCTTTGAGGCCAAGCAGGCCATTAAGTCCGGAGTGGACGCCGCGGCCAACGCGGTCAAGGTAACCTTGGGCCCTACGGGCAAAGCGGTCATTTTGGACAAGTCCTTCGGCAGCCCGACCATTACCGACGACGGCGTCACCGTGGCCAAGGACATTGAACTGGAAAATAAGTTTGAAAACGTGGGCGCTTC
This sequence comes from Patescibacteria group bacterium, assembly GCA_023484515.1. Lineage (GTDB taxonomy): Bacteria > Patescibacteriota > Doudnabacteria > UBA920 > UBA920 > JAMDAY01. Next base: position 10,314 of record JAMDAY010000034.1, on the reverse strand, counting down.
CTTAATCCAGGAAGTGGCGAACAAAACCAACGAGGAAGCCGGCGACGGCACCACCACGGCCACGGTTTTGGCCCAAAAGATGATAGAAAAATCTTTTGAAGCCGCGGCCTTGGCCTCTTCCCAAGCCAATGACATTAAAAAAGGCATGGACAAGTCCGTGCAATTCGTGGTGGAAGAGCTAAGAAAGGTAAAAAAGGACGTAAAGACCAAGGAAGAAATTAAGCAGGTAGCCACTATTGCCTCTTTGGACGGCGAAGTGGGCGAACTGATTGCGGAGATGATGGAACAGGTTGGCCACGAAGGCATTATTACGGTAGAAGAAGGCCAGACCACCGGTTTGGACAAGGAAGTGGTTAAGGGGATGCGCTTTGACAAAGGTTACGTAAATCCTTATATGGTAACCAACACCGAGCGCATGGAAGCCGTCTGGGAAGACGCTTACATTTTAATTACGGACAAAAAAGTTTCCAGCGTGCAGGAAGTTTTGCCGGTGCTGGAAAAGGTCGCGCAAAGCGGCAAGAAAGACCTGGTGATAATCGCGGACGAAGTGGAAGGCGAAGCCTTGGCCACGTTCGTGTTAAACAAGATCCGCGGCACGTTTAACGTGCTGGCGGTAAAAGCCCCGGGTTTCGGCGACCGCCGCAAGGAAATGCTGCAGGACATTGCCGTATTAACCGGCGGCCAGGTTATTACCGAAGAGCTGGGCTTAAAGCTGGAAAATACGGAATTGGACCAGTTGGGCCGCGCGCGCAAGGTCATCTCCACCAAGGAATATACGACCATTGTGGACGGGGCGGGCGACAAGAAAAAGATAGAGGACCGCGTCAGCCAGATCCGCGCCGAATATAAGGAATCCACTTCGGACTTTGACAAGGAAAAATTGCAGGAACGCATGGCCAGGCTGGCCGGCGGCGTTGGCGTCATAAAAGTCGGCGCCTTTACGGAAACCGAGATGAAAGCCAAGAAATTCAAGATTGAAGACGCTTTAAATGCCACCAAGGCGGCCGTGGAAGAAGGCATTGTGGCCGGCGGCGGCGCGGCTTTGGTGCGCATTGCGCCCAAGCTGGACGAGTTCAGCAAAAACCTGACTTATGCGGAAAAGGCCGGGGTAAAAGTAGTGCGCGATTCCCTGGAAGCTCCTTTGCGCCAGATTGCGGCCAATTCCGGCATTGAACCCACGGGTATAATTTCTTACATCCAAAATGAAAAGAGCCCCGACCATTCAGGTTACGATTTCGGCAAGGCTTACGGCGGCAACTGGCAGGAAAACATTGTGGAAGACATGATGAAAGTGGGAATTGTGGACCCGCTAAAAGTTACGCGTTTGGCTTTGGAAAATGCCGTGTCCATTGCTTCCACTTTGGTCACGACCGAAGCCATTGTAGTGGACAAGCCCGAGCCCAAAACCCCTCCCGCTGCCGGCGGCATGCCAGGCGGAATGGGCGGAATGGACTACTAGGCCGCAAATGACCGGATTGTGATAAGGACTTTCTAAGTATGGCATCTTTTATGTTTCATTCCTGATTATTTATAGAAATCGCCTAAAAACCAGGCAGGGGAACTTGCCTGGTTTTCTCGTGGTGCAATAACTGCTTTAGATAAGCCAAAAACATCTATAATTAGGAAACAGCATTGACAAAAAGGATAAAAAGGAGTATAATATTAGGTCATCATCGTAACAGGTGATGACCTTTAAAAATTTCATCAGAACTAAATCTGTTTGTTTCTACAGGAGACGCATGCAGATCTACCCTTATTTTCTAGGAATTTTTTACCCAAGTTTTTCCCGATGAAAAAAATCCTAGAAAATAATATGCTCCTAATCTCGGTAAACCGAATTGGGGGCGCAAAAAAGCCGTATACTGCATACAAGAATATTTTTTATAGATTCTCCTGTATTGAGTATACGGTTTTTTTGCAATTTTTTGTTTCTGTGAGATCCGTGGGCAAAAAATTGCAAAAAAACCGGTTATGGAGATTCTGCGGCTAGGTTATCCGCTCGGTATTTATTAGCGTAAGGTTTGCGACATTGTCAGCGGTCAGTCAGCGGATATTGTTTGCGCAATCGCGGGCCTAAGAAGGCAAACTATTTTATGGATCCATCCGATCCACCGGCCTCGTCTTAGGCCTGCAGTTGCGCGAAAAACGCCATTTCCGCGCTCCATGCTTGCGGGCGGAGGATTAAATTTATTTTCCTATTGATCCTTTCGCCCGTTTTTTTTACAATACATCTATATGCGGGAAGCCAATTGGCGGTAAATTAGCATTTTAACTTGTCGCCAACTCGCTTCCCGCATCTTCCTAAACAAAAGGGGGAAATAAGCGGGCAGGAGAAGAAGATGTTGCTTTTTTTTTTGTTTTGCGTTTGGGATGACCCTATCTCTAGGCGCGCTGTCTCTGGCAGTTTGTTTTAGCCGCGCCAGCCGCAACTGGAGCAAAGTCATCCTGGCCGTATTCTCTTTTCTGGCAATGGTGGGCGGGTCTGTTTGCATTTTGTTTTCTGGCTGTTTGGTTGGCTCAGGAGCCTCCTCAAACGTCCTGAAGACAATGGATAGCTACCGCCAGTTCGCCAGGCAAATGTTTACGGCAGCCGACCTGGCATGCAAAAAGGGCGGCTGCAAGTTGGGGGCATCCCAGTCTCCTGATGGGAACGGCGTAACCGTTGAGGTGACGTTTCCGGGACTTCGTTATCAAATTTCCCGGGACGGCACAGTCACGCAGCACCCCGTATCCGCTGGCCAGGAGCCGTCTACGCTTGACCGCTTTTGAAGGCATGGGGATACCAGGCTTGCAAACCTGCTATCCCCGCCGAAATCATATTAAGTAAAAAATTTTTAGCCTTCAATAGCGACAGTCAAATGCGAGTGCATTGTAGTTGCCTGATCTATCAGGCTCAAAAGGCCCCATAAATGGGGCAACTACGCTTGATTCACTATAGGACAATTTTAGGGAGTAAAGATTTCAAGTTTTTGAAGTTTTTGCCCCCCAAATTTGTGCGAAAGGAGGTGGGGGATGGAAAATCGGTTTAAAAACAGCCAGGGACTGTCACGTCCCAAGACTGATGATGGTTCGAGCGTTTCGCATCTCGCTGTTGTGTTTGTCCTGGGGTTTTTGTTTGCAGGCTTAGTAGAGGGCGGAGCGTTAGACGGGTTTTTCCGCGCTGTCGGAGAAATCCTGGACTGGGCCACAGGATGGACAACCTGGGCCTACAGCAAGATTTTTTTTGTTTTTTAAGGAGGAAAGTTTTTGTATCTTATTACGGGACTGGAAGGGTGGAGCGCGGATTTATACTATTTATATCTCCACCCTTTCCAAATTAACCCAAACATCCAAATGAGGGCCGCCTTCTGGGATCATTCTATTTAAGATCGCCAGACGATAATCATAGGCCAATAACCTAAACCCAGAAGGCGGCCCTCATTAAAGTTTGTTATTGAGGCTGTCTAAAAACTCCATTTGGGCTGCAATTGCAAAATTTCGGCCATTTGGGCCAAAAAATTTCTCCGCTTAGCCTACGGCTAAACATCAAAATTTATTTGCCCTAACTGCCTCGAAATTTTGCAATTTCGCCTACAAAGCGAGTTTTTAGACCACCTCATTGTATAATAGCAATGCAATCCCCCCCAAATCCGCAAATCAATAACTGGTTTTCGGGTTTGGAGGTGAACATGGCAATAGCAGCCGTGGCCTTGGTTGCTGGTGCGGTATATGTTGCGGTAAGAATGATCAAGAGGTTTGTTTCTATAGACCGCTTGGTCAAGAATATCCGTATTTTTTAGGAGGTGAAATGGAAAGTATCTTTACGCCGGAAAGATTGCTGGGTGGCGTAGGAGTTGTATTTCTCCTACTTTATATCTGGCTACACCGGCGATATTCGAGGCTGTAGCATGGGGTTCCATGATATTCTCTGGGCGGTTCCTGGCATTGTGCTGATAGCATGGTTGGTGATCGGTACGCTAGGATGGGCCAGTGGCCGCTTTGGGAAAGAAGAGGAACCAAAGAAATGAAGCAGTCGTGGATGGCTGTACCCATTATTGCGGGGACTGCCGCGGCGCTGCTTCTCGCCATTCTGTTTGTCTTGGCAGCCCTTTGGGGCCTGTTCAGGCAATGCAGACGCTAAGGGGGCGGAGGAGAACAAAATATTGTTTCTCGCTTCCGCCCCCGCACACCTTAATTTTTTTTGATATTTATACTTCGTTCTAATTAAAAGTGTTCATTAACAGAGGAACGGGCGGATGATATCCGCCCCTACATAGTGGTATATCAACGGCACAATTTTTTTCCCGCAATCCGCCTGCGAGGCTGGCCTGAATTATAATCGCAAGATTATAATTTAAGCCGGCATTCCTGTCTCGCAGGCGGGTTATGGGAAGGAAGCAGATTAACGCAGATCAAGGCAAACGGATGAACCCTGTACCAGTCTCCGCCAAAGGCGGATCCGGTACAGGGCACAGCACAGATATCAGAGGCGTAGGGACAGGTCTAGGCCTGTCCCTACAAGGGACTTGCAGTGAGATAGGGAAAAAAGACCTTGAAAAACCTCCAAAAAACCTTAAGCCTGCCTATATGGGAACGCCACAACACGTGTTGTGGCGTTCAGGAGGTGTTTGTTTTTACTCCTGCCTTCACCTTATCCACTTTACCGATTAAAAAAAGCTTTGTAGAATTTTGTAGGGGCTGCTGCCAGCAAATTGTCTGTAAGTTTTTATGGCCAGTTTGCTGGAAACAGCAAAAAAAAGAAGGAGTGCAAAATTGACACGTTCGATAAGAAAAGCGCATGTGAGGATTCCGGAACATGATGAACCTGGCGATTGGCAACCGGACTTCATGGACGAAGAAAAAAGGCGTGAAGCCCGATTAACCGTTAGCAACGCCGACATAGCCGCCAAGTTCAGCTACAAGCTGAGCGATGTCTTGCGGGACAAGGGGTTCAGGGATATGAACGAATCGGCCCGAAAGTCCCAGGATGTATTGGATCAGGCTGATGTCGTCCAGGGAATCCCTTACCGACGGCATTCGAGGCGGAGAATAACTTCCCGGCCCGAACCCGACATCGACGCGGCCCCCGTGCCGTTCGGTTGGAATCCGCCGGACAGTTATAGCCCTGAAGTTCGAAGGGCTATTCTCCAGTCTTCGATCGGGCGCATGTAGCGGCGCGCAATGGCAGGTTTGGAAGTCGGTCGCCCGACATTAACTTCCAAACTTGCCATCCTCTTTTTGGCTTAGTTAGTATGCGTAGTAAGCCGGAAAGAGGATTTTTATAAAGGAGTATCCTTTGACACTGGCAGCTTTTTTATGTTAAGATGCGTGTAGCTTGGTAATCTCTAATCTCTAATCTCTAATCTCTAATCTCTAATATCTAATATCTAATATCTAATACCTAAAACACTATGGGAGTTCCAAAAAAGCACAAGACCAGAAGCGGACGCGACCAGCGCCGCAGCCATCATGCCTTAAAAGCAACGTCGTTTGCCGCCTGCAAGAATTGCGGCAGCCCGGCCATGCCCCACTTGCCCTGCAAGTCCTGCGGGTATTACAAGGGAAGGAAAATTGCAAAATAATGGAAAATGTAAAAATCAAAATGTTAAATTATAGAGTTTTTGCGAAGCAAAAACACCTATATTTTGCATTTTGATTTTTTAATTTTAAACTTTTATGGCTAACCGACACTTATCCCGAACCATTGCCATGCAGTCCCTGTTTGAGTGGGATTTTAACGGGCAAAAAGACGACCTGAAAACCCTGGTCAAAAACAACCTGGCCGAGTTCGGCGGCAATTTGCAGGAAACCGATTTCGTTTACAGCCTGGCCGAAGGCGTGGCAAAAAACCTTCCCGGGATAGACGCCATAATTTCCCGCACCGCGCCGGAATGGCCCATAGACCAGATAACTTTGGTGGACCGCAACGTGCTGCGCCTGGGGATTTACGAACTAATGTTCCTAAAGGACGTGCCGCCAAAAGTGGCCATTAACGAGGCGGTGGAATTGGCCAAAACTTTCGGCGGGGAATCCAGCGGAAAGTTTTTAAACGGGGTTATGGGGACTTTGTATAAGGAGTTGAACCCCGGAGAAACCGAAGAAAGCCCGGCCGAAGACGACAAAAACGAAGCGGAAAAATAATTTTAAGCGCCAAAAATTGGCGCTTTAAATTTTTAATATAGTGCATAGAGGGCCGTCCTTAGAGCTCCTAAGGACGGCTTGTTTAATGTATTAAAAAATTAACGTTAAATTAAAATATGCAACATCTATATAAAAAATATTTGTTTCTTGCCTGCCTGCCGGCCTTGGCGTGTTTTTTTATGTGCGGCCGCGCATCGGCATCAACCGGTCATTTGGTCATCAGTCAGGTACGGGTAGGGGTGTCCGGAGCTTCAGATAATGAATTTGTAGAATTGTATAATCCAACGGATTCAGATGTAGATTTGTCAATTTTGCCTTTAAAGCTCCACATATGCAGCAGTAGCGGCACTGACAGCAATAAGGCGCTTACTTTGATCAACAAAACCATTGCCAGTAGAGGATATTTTCTTATTACTTCGGCTACCAGTACGCCAAACGGTTACGACGGAATTTTAGAGCCGGACGCGACTTATTCTTTTTCCGGCAATATGCTGGTATCTAACGGCGGGTTGTATATATCCACAGCTACGGCTGCGGATAGCGATTTTATAGATCGGCTAGGGTGGGGAATATCGTCCTGTTTTGAAGGCGTAGCTGTCGCCAGCTCAACATCCAACCTGGTATTAGCCAGAAAGTTTGCAAACGGTGAGGCTATAGATACGGATAATAACGCCGAAGATTTTACGCTAATTGGCGCCAATCCCCATAATTCCAGCATGATTGCAGCCGCAGATTTGAATATACCGGAGGAAAATTCCGAACAAGATAATTTTGGTGAAGACCCGGGCAATTATGGAACGGATCAGGAGGAAAATTCCGGGCAAAATGCTTCTACCAGTTGGGACAGTTTTTTGGGGGCGGTGGTAATTAGCGAAATTGTGCCCAATCCTTCGGGCACAGACGAAGGGAACGAAGCCGTGGAATTATATAACGCTTCCACCAGCGCGGTTAATTTGGACGGCTGGTTTTTGGACGGCTTGCTTGATGACAGCAGCCACGACAAGGCTTACCCTCTTGCCGGGTTGGACATTGCCCCGGGAGAATATTTGGCAGTTGTAATTCCGGAAGGATATTTTAAATTTTACAATTCCAGCAGCGCTAATTCCGGCGACTCTGCCGTGTTGTTGTTTCCCGACAAAACTGAGGCCGATTCGGTTGCTTACGGTTTTCCGGCCCCGGACGGCAAAAGCTGGCAAAACGTGGAAGGAGTCTGGATGTGGGCGCCGCTGACTTTAGGGCTGCCCAATGCCGCGCCGCCTCCGCCTACAAGCGGGGGGTCAGGCGGGGGAAGCGCTGTTGGCACTGTTATTCCCGCTGACCAGGCTGTTACCGCAACCACTGTCAGCATTACGGAATTTATGCCCGATCCCGTTGGCGGGGATGAGGGTAACGAGTGGGTGGAGCTTTATAATTCCGGAAGCAAGGCGGTTAATTTGGGAGGATGGATGCTGGATTCGGGAAACACTTCCGGCAGCCCGGGCGCAAACGCGTTTACGTTCGCCACCAGCGTTTCCATTTCCGCAAAAAAATACTTAACCGTGGCCGTGCCAAAAGGCTACTTTGTCCTGGGAAATTCCCAAGGCAGCCTGCGGCTATTGCGGCCGGACAAAACTTTGGCGCAAACCGTGGCTTATAGCGGCGCGCCGGAAGGGGAAAGCTACAATGCCTGCAAAAACGGCAATTGGTCTTTTGGGTGGCCTACGCCTGGCGCAGTTAACGCCTGCGTAGAACCTTTGGCCGATATTGTAATAAGCGAATTGCTCCCTAACCCCGACGGAGACGAGGAATTTGTAGAATTTTTTAACGCCAGCGGCACCAGCGCAAGCCTTGAAGGATACAAGCTTGCCATAGGCAGCAGGGGAACGGTCTTGGAAAACGCCAATTTGGCATCCAGTTCGTATTATGCGCTATACGAAGAAGACTTGCCTGTTAATTTGCGCAACAGCGGGCAAACCGTAGCGCTGTATGACAACTTTGGCCGGATGCTCAGCGAGGTAACTTACGGTCCGGCAGCAAAGGGGCAGGCTTACGCGTTAAGCGAAGGAAGTTATTTTTGGACCAGCCAGCCCACGCCGGGCAAATCAAACCAGATAATTTTATCGGCAAACACGGAAAAGGCATCTGCTGTGAAATCACCTGACACTAAAAGCGGCGCTACCGTTACTGACCAAAAATTATTAAAACAAATTTTGGCGGAAAACGAAAATTTAAAAAATCAGATAATAAATTTGGAAAGCAAAATAGACGCTTTGGCAAGCGGCTTGGCTTTGGCGCAGCCGGGAAGCGGCGCGCCCGCGGTTCTGACCGCCCAGGACTTGTCCCAAAATCCTTTGCCGCCAGATATGGCAGGGGAAGAAAAGGGGATGAATCCGGCATGGTATTTGGTTATTGCCGTGGCAAGCGCGGCCGGAATAATTTTGGCTGTTTGGCTTTACGGCGAAAATTTGTTCAAGAAATAAAGTTAAAAACAGCAAGAATTTTCCCTTCATTACGTCTCAATAAGCGAGAAATATGGTAATTATGAGGTTTTTCCCGAATTTGCAGTATGCCCGGAGGGTTTAAAACTTTGCTTTAGTTATGCACAATTGTAATTTTTTAGGCCTGGCAAAAAGACAAAATTTAGGCTATAATATTGTAAAGGATTCCGGTCCAATCTACGGCTGCGAGGCTTAAACAATACAGGCGACAGGTTAAGGCCGCTTGCGGTAAGCCCCTGTAATAAAAGCCCTTTGCAGGAAAGATTGGGAAACCATATAATTATTTAAACAGAAAGGAACCTATGAACAAGCTCCAGCTTACCGAACAATTAGCCGCCAAACTTGGCATTACCCACAGCGAGGCGGAAAGGTTTTTGAATACTTTAATTACCATGATATACGAGCAGCTCCGCACCGGGGACAAGGTGAACATTTCCGGGTTCGGGCAGTTTAGCGTTTCCCACCGCGCCTCCCGCATTGGCGTTAATCCCCGCAACCCTTCCCAAAAAATAACCATACCCGAGCTGAACACCCCCAAATTCAAGGCCGGCGAAGCGTTTAAGGTCGCGGTAAAGTTAAGGTAGAACCGTAAATGTCCGCCTGCCGCAGGCAGGCGCGGATAAAAATCCAAGCTGTCAAAAAGCCCCCTAACGGGGGCTTTTGAAATCGCCAAGATTCTTTACCCGAACGCCTCAATATCCGTTGAGGCGTTTAGGGAATCGCAATTATAAAATTACGCCTATCTGCCTGCTTGGAACATTAGCCATGCCAGAAAACCAATGACTCCCAGAATTGACGCGCTTTTTTTGCCAAAACTTAAGCAAGGCCTTTGACAAAATAAAAACCAGCCCTGCTTAGGGCTGAATTTTCACATTAGAGCGGGATTGTGGATGAAATCAGAACCTATTGGCAGACTACAACCGAACGGTTTTTCATTCCAGATTTTACCCTTGAAACGATTAAGTATTAACTTCCACCAGCGATTACATATACCACGCCGTAAAGAAAAGCTAAGACGTAACCGCCAATTGGTAAAAACAATAAATAACCCCACAGCCTATCTTCCAAGTGTTCGGCTATTTGTAAATACCAGTATACAAACAGAATTTGGAACAAAGAACTGACTAAGTTTGCATTACCGTGAGAACCGGCTCTGTTCAGAAGAAATATATAACCTGCCCAAAGCACAGCTAAAACTTTATTAACATTTTTAGCTTCAGTTACTTTACTGAATCCACGCGAAAGAATTATTACCAGAATTAATACAGCGATGAACGGACTTGGTGCAATAAGGCCTGTGTACACTATTTTGAAAATTTAATAGAATTAACTACCGAAAAGAAATCCTTTTCTTCCTTACTATTTTGTGGTGCATTGGTAGAAACGTCAAGGCTTTGTGCCGGTTTTCCATTATCCAACTGTACCTTGAAATCATTAGGGACGTTGATAGATAATTTACTATCCATTAACCGGGAATCACTTTGATAAGCTTGGATTCCGCCGGGTAAAGTATAAAATTTTAATTTTATTTTTCTTGTACTATCTGACGGGGTTTCTTTCTGGAAACTTAATACTGTATCTAACGGGTTGAGTTGGATAAAATGGTAAGCAACAGGAAAGTCTAAATAAGTTTTTTCGTGTGCGGTTATTTGGTTAACAAAAGTTTGTTCTGCCGTGTCGCTTAAATCTGTAAATACAATCACTTCCGAATTTTCCG
>JAMDAY010000014.1 GCA_023484515.1 Patescibacteria group bacterium | reverse complement strand
GCTGCTGTCCGGCCTGGCCCAGGAAGCCCAAGCCTTGGCTATGCTGCTTAGGCAGCCAGGCATGTTATTTGGCATGAATCCGTTGTTAACAATTAATTAAAACTTGCATGAGGGCCGCCCTCTGGAACCACTGCTCTTAAAATTAATGGACGAAAATCTTAATCCGATTATCTAAAGTCTATATTTTCCAGAGGGCGGCCCTCATGCATAATTCTATCGATGAAAAAAGCTATAACCATTATAGTAATAGTGCTGGTAGCCTTAGGCGTGGGGATTTTTTTATTTATAATTTCTCCGGAGCAGCAAGTCCAGCCGGCCGGCAATTACAACGCTGCCATTGTGCAAAACCAAAATATTGCCGCTATTACTGAACCTCCAGCTTTTGACCCTTCCGTTGATCATTATTTGGGCAACCCGAACGCCAAAAACGTTTTTATAGAATACGGGGACATGCAGTGCCCGTATTGCGCGGAATTTAACCCGCAACTAATCCAGATTCCGTCCAAATTTCCGGATACGGCATTTGTATTCCGTTATTTTCCATTGCTGCAACATCCGAATACCGTAGAGGCGGGTTTGGCTGCGGAAGCAGCCGGAGCACAGGGTAAGTATTGGGAGATGCACGATTTGTTGCTGGCCAACCAGGCAAAATGGGAAAACTTGGCTGATCCTTTGGATGCTTTTGTCCAATACGCGCAACAAATTGGCGTGACTGACGTTAATACTTTTAAGAATGACATTATAAATAAAAAATATTTGCAGCCCATGCAAAAAGGCGAAGACGAATCTTTCGCCTTAAAGCTGCAGGGGACACCGTCTTATTTTTTCAACGGCCATGTGTTGCCGCTGGAGACAACTCTGGACGGACTTTTGCAGGCGGCGCAGCCGTATCTGAAAAATTAAAATACATGAACTGGGCAATATACGCAGTTTTAAGCGCCTTTTTTGCCGCCTTAGTGGCAATTTTTGGGAAGATTGGCATAAAGGGCATAAACAGCAATTTGGCCGTGGCCATACGCACCACCATAATTTTAGGATTTGCCTGGATTATCGTAGCGTTTGAAGGGGCAATAGGGGAATTGAGAGTTTGGTCAAAACACACTTGGATATTTATAGTCCTTTCCGCCCTGGCCACGGGCTTGTCGTGGCTGTTTTATTACCGCGCTTTACAGCTCGGCGAAGTCAGCCGCGTGGCGCCCATTGATAAATTGTCCGTGGCGCTGGCGATAATTCTGGCCTTCGTTTTTCTCGGCGAAAGGCCAACCTGGGGCAACGTTATTGGCGGCGCCTTGGTCGTCGCCGGGGTCATTGTAATGATATTTGCCAAATAATATCCAGACCGGTTTTTGGATTGTCTTATTCTGCCCACTTTTATACTATCCTGTATGATAGTGGATTTTTTTGCGCCAATTTGGTAGAATTTAGTGTCTGCAGATTTGTGTCATCCCGGAAAATTTTAAATTTTTAAAATTTATCCGGGATCCATAATATTGATTCCGGATATTTTTGATATTTTACAAAAATTCCGGAATGACAAATTACTATGCTTGGACGAAGAAAAAAAGTGCTAGTAGCCCTTTCCGGCGGAATTGATTCCGCGGTTTCGGCATATCTCCTGATCAAACAAGGATACGAAGTGGAGGCTGCGTTTATGAAGAATTGGTCGTCAACCAAGGGCTTGGTTAAGAACGAATGCCCATGGCTGGCTGACCGGCAGGACGCTTTGCGCGTAGCCGCGTTTTTGCGCATCCCGCTCCATACTTTGGATTTTGAAAAGGAATATCAAAAACGGGTAATGGATTATTTTTTCAAGGAATACCGGGCCGGCCGCACCCCAAACCCTGACGTAATGTGCAATAAAGAAATTAAATTCAAATTGCTTTACAATTGGGCCATAGGTCGGGGTTTTGATTACTTGGCCACCGGGCACTATGCGAGAATAGGGCTAAGGGCTAAGCGCCAAGGGCTAAGGAATGTCAGTTTGGCACTTAGCGCTGCGTGCTACAAGCTTGAGCGCAGCGCAGACGAATTTAAGGACCAGACCTATTTTATTTACAACATCAAACAAGAACAATTGCCCCATATTTTGTTTCCCATCGGCAATATGAAAAAAACGCAGGTCAGGGCGCTTGCGCAAAAAATCGGTTTGCCCAATGCCGAAAAAAAAGAGAGCATGGGCTTGTGTTTTGTGGGAAAAATCAGGCTGAAAGATTTTCTTGAGCAAAAATTAAAGCCAAATCCAGGGGCAATTTTAGACCAAAACGGCAAAAAAATTGGCGAACACGGGGGTTTGCACAATTTTACCATTGGCCAGAGGCAGGGGGTTAAAGTAGGGGCGACAGGGCCGTACTACGTAACCAGAAAAGATTTAAAGACAAATACCCTTTATGTCACCAACGACCCCGGCGACAAGGCTTTGGAGACAAAAGAAGTTGAAATCCACAGCGTAAACTGGATAAACAAAAATATTGAATTAGAAATCAAGAATACGGAATCAGGAATAAAATTGCGGGCAAGATACAGGCACCAGGGAGATTTGGTGCCGCTGGTGGTTAAGGCTAGGGGCAAAGACTGTTACGGAGGCAATTTCAGCAAACCGCAAAAAGCCGTGGCCAGCGGGCAAAGTTTGGTGCTGTATAACGAAAAAGAGTGCGTAGGCGGCGGGGTGATTGTGTAGAGTGTATATCCTGATAGTGAAATGATCCTTTAAGGGACTGTGATGTGTGCTGGTTGTGTGACGGCGTTCATCCGGGACAATCTTCCTTAAGTTTGGCCGATGATAATTATTATCTGATAATCTAAAGATTACCTATACCGGGTGGAGGCGCCATCTTTGCCATATAATCCAAAGCTTGCTTATCCCTTAAGGGCCGCCTTTGCTCTCTTTGCGCAAGCATAATTGATGAAACAAAGCTATAGCGCATATTCCAAAATCACCAAAAATCTGTTATAATAGCATTAACAAATAAGCAGGATATCCCCGCGCGTAAGGGATTTCTTTTTTTGCGTCAAAAATATGAGGGAGAGATAAAAAAGTGGGTTGCGTCCGTTGCCGCGATGCTACGATAAAACGCGGCCGCGCAAAATATTATAGAAGTTAAAATAAATAAGTATCCACCCCGAGCTTAAACCGCTGAGTCCTGTAGTAGACGCTGATCGCCTGTTTAAAAGCCGTAAAATTATCATGCAATTTCCTGCCTACCCGGTCATCCTGTTTGCCCAGTTTCCAAGCCTCCTCTGCCGGGTTAAGTTCCGGCCAGCCGGTCGGAAGCCAGATAATGTGCAGTTGATGTTTATGCTCGGAGAAGAATTTTAAGACTTTCTTGGCCTGATGGTATTTGGCCCGGTCGATTAAGAGAATTAACTTTGGACACTTCTTGCATAACTTTTCCAGGTAGTTTAAGAAAAACGCACTGTTGCATTTATCGTATTGCCGAAAGAACTGGTTACCATCCTCCACGATAGTGCCATAAACACAGGTTTTAAGCCTGCTGCCAGTTTGCGGAATTCTCGGTTTACTGCCTTTAGCCGCCCAAAACCGTTTAACCGTAACTTCGTATTTGAAAATACTCTCATCTTCCGCTGCAATCATAAAGCCCTTGGGTGTATGTTTAAGCAGTTTCCTGATTTTCTTTTAAAAAAGCGGCTCTCTCGGCAGGCTTGGCAAAGACATACAGGGGCCTGGGAGTAATCAGCGACAGTCCCCATCCTCGGGCCAGATTGGCGATGTGGGCGGGAGTGTAAGATATGTGAGTCCGGTTAATAATAAAATTCCGTAATTGCTTGGTAGAAAAAGCTTCTTTCCTTACTTGTTTTAATACTTCAGCTTTGAGCCTCTGTTTGGCTGCTTTATCCAGCTTGCCGGGAGCTCCGGGCCGAGGCCGGGAGGATAATCCTTTAACACCTTCTGATTCAAACCGGTCTTTCCAGTATTTTACGGTTTTATGGGTAACTTGGTGGTATTTAGCCGCTGTTCTTAAAGAGCGGGCAGTATAGCAGCTTTTAATCATTAAGAGACGTTCTCTAACCTTTGGATACCGGTTCTTTTGTCTTAAAAGGCGATTAATGTGGGAAATTTGCCTGGAAAGGTTAGTTTTCATACGCCTCCTTATGGGCCAAGTTAATCATCTGATACAGATGACGGCCAGAGGCAGGGAGGGTGGATACTTATTTATTTTATCTACTATA
>JAMDAY010000030.1 GCA_023484515.1 Patescibacteria group bacterium | reverse complement strand
CGCAATTCGGACAGCGCCCCTGCCAGCGCGGCAAACGATTGCCGCAGTTGGTGCAGACAAATACGGTCTGGGATTTGGCCATAAAGCAAATTTAAAATAGAAATATCAAAAATAAAAATTACACTGTAAAAAGTAAAATACCGGAATAGCTTATTATCATTTTAAGTTTAATGAGTTAAAAAATCAACAGTGTAATTTAATGCTTGAAAAACTTAGCCAGTCCTTATTTACTCAAATCCAAATAGTACAATCCCCCGTCCTGGGCGTTGCGGAAAAACAGCTTGTCTTCGTTGGCGCTTAAAAACAAATTGTCACCGTCCATACTTGTTGAATCGGAAAAATATTCCTTCTTTTCGGAGGTGGTCGTGTCAAATTTAATGAATTCGTCGGTGCTAAAACTGTCCGCTCCGGCGGTTCCCGACATGGGGACTGCCGCGTAAATGGTATTGCCGTCCTTGGACCAAACTGCCTTATCCACTGTGGTAAACAGCCCCAAATTCCTGGTTTCCCCGGTCATAATGTCGTAAGACCAGAGCTGGTCTTGCAAAGTTACGCGATCCCGCTTGTTAAACAGGAATTTCTTGCTGTCAGGGCTCCACAATACGCCAAAATTATATCCGGCTTTTACCATATCTTGCCATAATTTCCCGTCCGGGGTGGTCATTACTATGGAATTGTTTACGCCTGTATTGCCGGTACGGTAATACAAAATGCTTTGGCCGTCCGGTGAAATTTTAATTTCGTCGTCCTGCTCCCACATTTCCGAAATTTCCTTCCAGCCTGTCGTATCCGGATTGCCAATATTTAAAGTCGCTTTGCCGTTATCCAGCCAAATAAACAAAATTTTATCTCCTTCCGGCATCCAGTCCAGCGATTCCACTTGGGAGGGCAAATCCTTATAAACGCCGGCGTTGGCGTCGTATAGGCTCCAAGTCTTGTTTTCAGAAGATCCGACGGACTCGGCAATAAAGTCGTCTCCCTGAGACGGCCATAAAATTTTATCTATTCCGGATTTTAAAGGCACATTTAAAGTGCGTTTGCGGGTTAATTGCAGTTGGCTGCCGCTTTCGTCAAAATTGGCCTGATAAAGCTGGCCCTGCTTGTCAAAATAAGTCACGCCTGTGCCGTCGTAAAACAAAGCCGGCGAAACCACCTGTTCATCGGTTAATTTAACGAACGGGGAACCGGTATTAGAGCCGTTGATGTCGGAATTATTCCCGTTGTTATTACCGCTATTATCACCCGTAGAATCCGTACCGGCATTGCCATTAGGCTGGATCGTATTGTTAGAAGTGGCTTGCGTGTTATTTGTAGCGGACTTGTTTCCGGCATACTTGGTATAAACCAAAAAACCCAAAGTCCCGACTATTAAAATAAAAATAGCTCCCAAAATGGCAATGGCTTTTTTATTCATACTTTTTGTTTCTTATGATGTTACTGCTTAACAATATTATACAATGTTTTTTCCTTTTTCACAAATTATCAAAACAATTGTCTCAAAACTGTAGTTAGCCCATTTATGGGCTGTTATTTGAGCCTATAAATTGTCCCGGGCGCAAAGCCGGGATCTACATACTCCATTAATCAACAGCCGATGAATCGGCTGACAACGATCAAATGAGGTTTTTAAGACTACTTCCAATTAACATAGAATGAAAATGGTTAAGCATGAAAAAAAAATATTTGATTAAACCACTATTGCGGAAACGGCTTGCCGTTGGGGCAAAAACTTAAGCCCCATTCCTGGCCCGATAAATTTTGGTCTACGTCGTTAGGCACGGTCAGCGAAACTTTTAATTTGCAGGCCCCTGCCGCATCCAGTCCCGTCAAAGTTAAAAACGCGTTTTCCGCCTGTTGTCTGGATTGCCGAACCGGCTGCGCCAAAATTGTTATTAAAAAAGATTGGTCTTTGGAAAAATACAAAATATGATAGTTGGAATTTTCTTTGACAACCATATCCCCGTTAAAATCAAAAACAGGATTTTTGGTCACGTCATTAATTTCAACGTCGCCCTGGTTGGTGCTAATATCCATTGTCGGCTGGCCGGAATTTAAATTTTGTTGGTTAGTATTAGAAGAGGGATTTTTAAGGGCATAAATGACGCTAAAAACAAACAGCAAAACTATTGCCAATATCCCTGTCCATTTATAAATTTTGTTATTTTTTATAGGCATAAATTCGTTTAAGGAGTAACCTTGCTGCACTTGGCATTTGTGCTCCAGGCATTCCAATTTTTTCCGTTGCTGGAAATTTGGCAGGCAGCCTGGATATTGGCGGTTGGATTAATGGCCGCCTTTACGCACTGGTCATAAAGCGTCTGGTTCTTTACCTGGCAATCATAATATATTTTACCATTAGCGTCTCTTTTAACATAGTTTTTAGGATCTACCCTGAAAGCCGCAGGGCAATTTAGGGTATTGCCAGTGCCGGGATCTTTTATAGGGTGCATCATTAAATTAATCTGAAACAAACCCCAGGAAAACACCTTTCCGTCGGCATTGCACTTGTCCGAGGCGCTTCCCCTGGCAAAGTCACCGCCGCTTTCCGCATTGGCGATTATGGAAGCATAGGGAGCGTATTGTCCAAAGCAAGTAGTCTGCAAGCTGGCTACGCTGGCCGGACCGGATAATGCTGGCGAGCAAGGGCCTCCTGGCAGTGATATTGGAGGAGGCGTGGAAGTAAACATGCTGCCGGTCAGATTGGAGATGTTTTGGAATGATTCGCAAACTCCGGGCAAGATGGCTTTGCCGTTAATGGAAGCGGTTTTGCAAATAACGAGCATGGACCCTATAAGCGGCAGCAGGAAAATTAATACCGCGCCAATGGTCGCCCCCACCCAAAGCAAGGCGGACAGAGCGACCTTTTTAATGTATCGCTTTGCCAAGCCTGCGGCAGCAGATTTAACGGCGCCTGCCGCTTCCTGCTTTAAGCCGGGCCGCGGCGGCACAACTGGCGGCATTTCTTCAGGTCCCTCTTCCTGCCCTTCCTCTTCCTGCGGCTGTTCCGTTTCCGAATTTTCTTCTTCCGGTTTTTCCGCTCCCATGTTTGGTTTCGGGGGGATAGCAGATCCCGGTTCTTCCGGAACCGGTTCTTCAGCCTGGTCTTTTCTTTCTGCCGCAGGGCGGCCAATTCCGTCCATTTGGCCTTGCCGCATCCCCAATTCTTTGCCTTTTTTCAATTTTTCCCCGTCTATTCCCGGTTTTGCTTCTGCCTGCTGCTTTGCCGCCAGGCTGCCTTCCGGCTTGGGAGCGGCAATAATTTGATCTTTCCCTTTTATTGCCCCGGGCTGGCCGCGAAGCGCGTCGTTCTCCTTTAACTTGCCCAGCATTTGGGCGTATTGCGGCGGAATCCCCGCCTTGCCGCCGGCTTCCAGGCTCGTTTCCGGGCCTTGTACGTCCGTTACTCCGCCTTTTGGCGGAATTGTTGGCGCAGATTTACCTGCCTGTGCGCTTGTTGCCGGGGTTTTTATCTTTTCAGGTTGGTCAGCTTCCTCTTCCGGTTTCGCCGGATTTTCCTGTTCTTGCTTAGGGGTAACTTCCTGAGGCGCAGTTCGCTCAGCGCCTTCAGCTTTTGCGGTTTGTTCTAACGCAGACGCTTCCCCTGCCGGTTTTGCCGCAGATCCTGCCCCGGTTTGCCCTGCCGCTGACGCAAAGGGTGCGCTCGGTCCTTTTTCAATTTCCGTTTCTGCGGCGGCCTTGGCCTGGACCTGCGGCGCTACTGACGCAGCGGGAGTTTCCATATCAGCTTCCCCGCCTGCCTGCACCGCCGCTTCTGCGGATCCGGCTTTACCTCCGGAAATTTTAGCGCTGGCCGGCGTAGCGCCTCCGGTTTCCCGCGTGGCTTGCGCTGATACGGTTGCGGCAGGCGGGGCTACTGTTCCTTGAATTTTTTCCTCTTCCTCTGCTTTCGCCTGCGCCTGGCCTTGAACCGACACCCCCGGCGCCTTGGCCTCGACCTGGGTTTTAACAGACTCTTCCGCTTTAACGGAAACTCCCGGTGTTTCCGCCTGCGCCGTAACTTCGGCTTTCGCCTGCGCCTGGCCGGTTAAATCCGCTTCCGCCTTAATTTCCGCCGCTTGAGCAGCCTGCGCAGCGCCTGGCGCAACTGGCCGGGCTGATGCGTTAATGTTTAAAGGCGCTTCGGCTTGGGAAGCCGTTACGGAGATTTCCGCTTCGCCGCCTCCGTTAGCAGACGACCCCTCGGCCGTCACCCGGGCGGAAAGCGATTCTGCGGATATTTCCGCTTCGCCGCCAGTCTCTTCGGCGGCGGTTTCTTGGGATGCGGATTCTTCGGCGCTTTCGTCTGTTTCGTCGTAGTCCAAATTTTCGGCCTGTTGTTTTTTGCCTAGCTTGGATGGCGTTTCTTCCGGAGCCGCTGCCGCCGCTTGAGCGGCGGCCTGCTTTTTTTTTGCCTGTGCAGCCGCTCCGCCTTGCTCATCCGAAGAACCTTCCGCTCCCCGTTTCTTCCTTTCTTCTTCCTGTTCACCCTCTTTTGCCGCTACTTGTTCTTGTTTGCTTTGATAAAATACCGCGGGTAATAATTCGCACGAAATTTCCGGCCGGAAAGCGCTTTCCAGCTTAATTTTAAGCCAGCCCGAACTTAAGCCGGTCCTTTGGTAATCAGGAACGGTAAAAGTTATGGCATTATCCCTTATCCGCGGAGGGGCGGGATCACTTACTATGTAATCTTTCCCCTGAAAATTCAAACTGACCAGGTCGTAACCGGCCAAACCTTGCCCTCTAATGGTAATAATGGAAACTAACGGCTTAACAATGTAATTTCCCTTGGAATCCCTCTGGCTTTCCGCAGCCTCAAGCCGGTCAAACCTGACCCCATGCCAGTCTTTGGCCGGAATCCTAACCTTGGGCAAATTACTGCCGTCACCCCCGCTGCCATTGTCCCGGTTCTCTTGCGGGGATTGAGCCGCTTCCCTTTCAGCCGGATTTAAAGTTGTAGTATTGTCGTCTGCCATAAAACTGAATTGATTAATGGCTAACGATTTTCTCGGCCGAGAAAATTATTAGCCTTTGCGCCTTCCGTAAATCTTAACACAACGGCGCCGTTCTAAGCACAGCGAGGAATCTCCTTTTCTTTGCTAAGGTTAAGATCCTTCACTTTGTTCAAAATGGCGCCGGAATAAATTTATTTTTCTTAATGTGAACCTTGAATAAAATATGCGCGTAACTTTAGCTTATTTTTTCCTGGCTCTCCTGAATTTCCAGCAATTGCTTGGGATCGGTTGTTATAATTTGGTCTTCCACGTAAGAGGCATAAATCTTAATGGCCGCGTGCTTAAGGCCTGCGAAGAATATGCCTTCTCCCACTTCGCTTTCCAGCAGCAGGTATTTTTCCCCTTCGGTCAAATTAAAAGTCTCCGCGATAATATTAATGGCCGCCGGACTCTGTTTAAGCAATAACTGGATGGACGAGTTGGTCACAATAGGCTTGCCGTAAGGGCTGGCCATGAAGTCGGCCACGTCCTGGGTAATGGTGGACAGTCCCAGATAATATTTGCGGCCGCGCTTGGCAATGCCGAACAAAAACCGGGCGCTGTCTTCGTGCTGCATCATTATCCAGGCTTCGTCCACCGCCAGGATGCGCTTTTTCAATTCGCTGCGCACCACGTTCCAAATATGGTTTAGCACAATGTACATGGCAATGGGGCGCAATTCGTCTTCCAGGTCACGGATGGAAAATACGACCAATTGGTTGTTTAACACCACGTTGGTCGGCTGGTTGAACAGGCCGGCGAACGTGCCTTCCGTAAATTTGGTCAGGCGCTGCGCCAAACTTTCCGCCCCTACCATGCCCTGCAAAATTTCCACCAAGTCGTTCATGGTGGGATACTCCACGGTGCGGAAATCTGAATTTTCGGTAATGTCTTTCTTGGCGTAAGTCTGCCATAAGGCCTTGTCCATCAGGGCTTCTTCCGTGGGGTTAAGCTTGCCCAGCATGAGGCTGAATAGTCCCAGCAAATTTACCACGGCGCTGCGCAGCACGTCCGCGTTATTTTCCCCTTCTATGGCCACGGGCAAGTCAAACGGGTTAATGCGGGAATTGGAATTTAAGGACACGCTTAAATAAGTGCCGCCCACGGCGTCGGCCAGGTGCTTGTATTCGTTTTCCGGATCAATAATTATCACTTCCGTGCCGATCATCAGCGACCGCAGCACTTCCAATTTTACGGCGTAAGATTTCCCGGCGCCGGACTTGGCAAAAATAACGGCATTGGCGTTTTCCATGGCGAAGCGGTCAAATAAAATCAGGCTGTTATTATGGCGGTTAATGCCGTATAAAATGCCGTCGTTGCTGGTCAGATCAGACGACACGAACGGAAAACAGGTGGAAAGCGGGCTGGTGTTCATATTATTGGCCACGTCCAGCTCGTCCAGGCCCATGGGCAAGGTGGAATTAAATCCGGCCTGAGTCTGCAACATGGCCCGCTTGGTCACCACGAGCTTGGAGCCCAAAGCGCTCTCCAAAGTTGCGGAATTCTTGTCCAGTTCTTTGATGTCGTCAGCATAAATGGTGAAATACAAGGCGAACCTGAAATATTTTTCCGTGCCCTGCATCAGCGCATCGCGCAAGCCTTCCACGTCCTTGTAGGCCGTTTCCAGCATGGGGTCGCGCACCTGGCCTTTTTCCTGGTTAATGGCCATTTGCGAGCCGATTTCCCCGACTTTGGATTTTAATTTTTTCAGGATGGTTTCCGAATCTATGGGATAAATGAACATGGACACGTCAATGGCGCCTTCGGCATGGATAATGAACGACAGCCAGTTGGTGGACAGAAACCGCGGGTAAGCCAGCACAAAAAAGCTGCGCGCCACCTTGCCGTTCAATTCAAAATAAGAACTTTGGAATTTCAAGGCGGCCGGGGCCAGCAGGTCCTTAAGCGTGGTCATGCCCTCGCGGTAAGTCTTTTCCAAATCGCCCAGCTTTTGGTTGAGGTTTTTTTCGCTCTCCAGCTCCTTAACCTCCGCCTTCTTGGCTTCCAGTTCTTCCTCGGATTTAAAACCAAATAATGACATAAATAAAAATTTAAAGTAAAAAAATCAAAATATAAAATGACACCCAAAAGAATTTATACTGTTATTATGGCAATTTAACATTTTACATTTTCATTTTCCATTTTGATATTAGCATTTTACACTTCCTCGGCTTTTTCTCCTTTTGCCTCCAGCTCCATTTGCACTCCGGCCAGCTGCGCGGCGTTTATAATGGGGCCGGCCTCAAAATTGTAGGAATTGTAATATAACTGGATAATTTCCTCGGTTTTCAACCTTAGCCCCCTCAGCCCCATGCCGCCCAAATTGGTCATAATGGAAGTTACGCGGTTGTCCAGTTTTTCCTTGGCCTTCTCAAAATTTTCCATTTTTTCCGCCACTTCCCTGGCCTTGCCGTTGCCGAACATTTTACTGAAAAAACCCGCGGCTTTGGGCGTAATGGATTCGCCCAGCGGCACAATAATGTAAAAATTCTTATTCATGATGCTTGCGTTCTCTATGAGGCGGTTAATGAATTCAATATATTCCACGGTCTGCACGCGCAGCAGTTCATTGGTGTGCTTTTCGGCCAGGCGCTTTAACTTGTCCAAATAATTGCCAATCTCCATTTTCCGGCTTTGCATTAAAATTTGCACGGAAAATTCCAGGGCGTTCAAAAACCCCTGGAAGCTGAAAATAATGGCGTTCTGCTCGTCCTGGTTTTTTAGGTCAAAATTGGTGCTGGAAACGGCAATAATGGCGCGCAAAGTCCCGTCGTCCAAGACCACGGTGTCGTTTTTTATCTCGTTAATGCGCAGAAAGCTCTGGGTGGACTTAACCTGCGCCTTTTTTTTGTTTTGCATTTCACTTTTCATTGCAGAGGAATTAGGAATCAGGAATTATGAATTATGGTTTTGGAACTCTTGATTAAGCCGTTGATTATCTTGCTTACCTTTACGGTTTGATTAGCAATCTCTAGGAAATTATGACTGGACAAATATTTTATGTCCCTGGATATTAACAGTTGGTTTTGAACTTCTGTCAAAGAGCCTAAAGCCATAGAATAAAAATGCAATTTGTCTTTATATGATTGCCTGCTAAAGCCTTCCGCAATATTGGAAGTAATGGAAACCGCCGCTCTTATTATCTGGATTGCCAAACCAAACATTTCTTCTTTTGGAAACTCCTTTGTCATTTCATAAATTACCAAGACCAATTTATGTCCTTCTTTCCAGGCATCTAAATCGGTAAAAGATTGTATTTTGCTTTTGGCCTTATTTGCAGTTTCCATAATTCCTAATTCCTGATTCAACATTCTAGTGTATCCTCTTAAGCAACTCCCGTTCCTCCGAAACCTTTTTTTCCAGCAAGCTGTTAATTTCCGCCAAGCGGGATTTGGGATCCTGGGGAGGACCTGCCAATTTTGCCGGCTCTTCGGCTTTTACTTCCGCAACCTTGCCTTTTGCCGGCTGCCGCAGCCCCATGGCGCTGTCATAGCCCTTGTGGAAAACCAAAACCTTGGGGCTGGTTATAAATTTTATCAGGAACATAAAAGAAGTATACAATGGCCTGCCGTTTATTTTGGCAAAGGCAATCCCTAAGGCCGGCACTCCGAACAGGATAAGGAAAACCACGCCCACCGCAACGCTTTTGGTCGCCGAATACCCCAAAAACACGAATATTCCGCCCGCAAACAGAATCCCAAACTGCTTAATGGTCAGCGGGCCGATTATTTTGTCCTCCACGTCCGTAAATTGTGGCACAGGAAATTGCATTTGTAACTTATGTTAAGTATAACACATTATTTTTACTTTCCGAATTGACAAGTATTTCTCTATAAAATAATAGAATTACGAATCAGGAATTATGAATTATGGATAGATCCAATGCCCTAATTCCTAATTCATACTTCATAATTCATGTACTTATCCCGCCTGAATCTGTTGCAGCAAATCCGCAAACGCCTCAAATTCTTGCTTGCTCAAATAAGTCTTTTTCAGGTCGGACTCCAAGGAGTTAAAATCCAGCCTTTCTTCCAGAATTTTCAGGCCGGTATCCACATAGACCTTAAACAACGGGCTTTTTTCCAGGCTGAAAATAACCGCATGGTAGCCTTGCTTGGAAATAAGGGCTTTAAGTTTTTGCGCCAGGGAAGAAGTGCTAAACGACTTAAATTGCGGAACCGTAAGATACGCAATGTCCTGCAAGGTTTTTACCTCGGCCTCTTTGCCCGCCCATTCTTTTGCGCCCGGTTCCTGAGCAATTGCCGCTTCCTGGGTTCTGGCCGGCTTGAATTTTAGACGGGAAAAGACCGGAGCCTTAACGTTCGCCGGCATTTGCGGCAAATCCACTCCCGGAAAAAACTTGGGCTGCTGCGGGGATTTCTCGTTTGTTTCGGTTTTTAGATTTTCGGAAAGTTTTAGCTGCGGGGGAAAGCTTGGCCCAATTGGCAGCGGTTTTTCTTTCTTGATAGTGTCCGGCTCGGCCGCAAACAGCGGGGCAGGCTTAGCTTTTATTTGAGAGATTATTGACTGCGGCGAAGCAGGGAGGACAGGCGAGGCCGGCTTGCTTTCGCGATCCGCGGGAACAACGTCAGGAGTAGCGGGTTTGGCCGGCTGCAGCGGCGATTCCAATTTTCCTGCGGCAACGGTTTGGGGTTTTGGCTCTTGCATGTTTATTGCCAAATCCGGCGACGGCCATTTTATACCGGGCTCAACGGGCTTTGCCGCTTCCGGTAATTTTGTCGCGGCAATTGGATCCGGCTGGGCCGCTGGCGCCGGTGCCGGAACCGAAGCCGGAGCCGGCGATCCTAATGGCGCAGCCGGATGCTGGTAATAAACATTTTTAGTGCCAATAACCTGTTTGTAAACGACCGGTTTTGGTTTGGGCGGCAAAGGCACTGCCGGTGCCGGTTTTTTTGCGGTCAAAGTAGGCTTCTCGGCCAAAGCCGCCGACTTGGGCATGGCGTCAGGCTGCGTTTCTTTCTTCGGCAATAGCGGCTCGACAGCTTTTGGTTTTTGCTGCCGCGCTTCCGGTTTCTTTTCCTTTTGCGGGGCAGGCAGCTCTTTTTCCGACAAGGCAAACTTTAAACGCTGCAGGAAATTCTTTTTGGCGGGACTTTCCGGTTTGGTTTCGGGCGCCTGGGCTTTTTGGGGCGGAACGGCAGCCTGTTTTGCCCCTTCCATGGGCGACTGCGGCAGATTCATAATATGGCTAAAGCCGGTTCCCGGCTGCGGTATTCCCGTGGCTGTCTTGCGAACCTGGGGAGGTTGGAGGGGTTTGGGTGAGGAGGCGGGTTTGGGCTGCACAGCCGGAACCGCCGGCTTAATGGCCGCGGGAACGGCCGCGTTGGCCGCTTTTTTCCTGTCTTCTTCTGCCCCTTCCAAAATTTTTTCCAATTCCAAAAGCTGCTTGTCGTTCATCAATTCCAACAAACCAGTCCACTCCTGCCGTTCGGCATTGTTCAGGATGGCGGAAGATTTAATTAAAATTTTTAATTTTCCTGTTTGGATTATGCCCATAATCTTTACGGACTACGAATTTTTACGGATATACGGATTCCGTAAATTAACTACTCTTTTAAAATGTAAAGTTCGAGGTGCAAAGTAAGCCAATATGCCTAATTTTAGATTCTTAGTCACCAGATATCTATAAACCTGATCTATATCTGCTTTTACAAAATAATCCCCTTTTTTGATTTCCAAAACAATAACACCTTCTATCAAAAAATCAAAGTAATTTTTTCCGACAACCTTCCCTTCAAATACTACCGGAGCGTAAAGTTGTTCAACGAACTTCATCCCGGCTTTTGCCAATGCTATAGCAATTGCTTTCTGGTATACTTTTTCCAGATGGCCGTAACCAAGCTCATTATACACCTGGAATAAAATTCCAATAATTTTTCCGCTTAAATCTGCGTATATTATTTCTTTTTTCGTTTGATATTTTGTATTCATAATTCCGTATATCCGTAAAAATCCGTATTCCGTAAAGTTAGAGGGTCTTATTCACCCGCTTCTCCAACTCCTGCAGCTTACTGTCTATTTGCGCCTGCGTTTTCCGCTTTTTTTCTTCCATTTGCGCCTTAATGGTTTCCATATTTACGGCCATGGGGGGAACGCCTTTATTGGCAGCTATTGCACCTGCTTTGTGATATAATTTATCCAGGTGGGCCGGGCGTGGTGCGGAGCCTGACTTGTCATTCATGGCTCTGGGGGTTCGAACCCCCTCCGGTCCACCACCTAAGGATGTACCACCTGATCCGTCATTAGGCTTAGAAACAGGACTTGACAAATTCCCAGGAATTGCTATACTATCTTTAGATGACAAGTCAGGCTCAAGCGCTACGCCAGAGCTTGCCAAACCAACCTCGCTTAGGCGGGGTTTTTGGTTTTCCGAATGCATGCCTTTGTCCTTAAAAGGCGCCTGCGCCTGTCCGCCAAACGAAAGTCCCGGAGCCGCATCTTGTCCGGCTATTTGATGGTATTCGTTCAAAGTCCCAATTTCTTCCACCACTTCCACCGGTTTTGCCGCACCAGTCCTGTTTGCGATATCTGCCGCATTCGTCTTATTAGTCCTATCTGTCTCATTTGTCCCATTTATCCTATTGTCTTCCGCCGGTTTTATGTCCTCTTTTTTTTGGCTAAAAAGAGTCGTCCCCGCAGGCCTTTCCTCCACCCCTTCTCCCCTTTTAAGGGGAGATGTCGCCGAAGGCGACAGAGAGGTTGTGTTTACGCTTGGCAATGCCTCTTTAACCGGCGCCACCGGCGGCCGCATCTGCAAAGGCATTTCCGTTAAATCTTCCTTCCCCCCAGCCGCCTGCCCTTTTTCCATTTTCGCTTTCTCGTCACCTACCTTTTCTTCCGCCATCAAATCCGAAATCCTCATCTTCGCTGGCCTTACCCCCGGCGGCACCGGAGCCTCAGGCTGCTTGGCTTCGCCCGTCTCCTTGGACAAAGTCGCGGTCTGCTGGTTCATGTAAGGCGTACCGGATACCTGCCTTTCTTCATTAACGGTTACGTGCCTGGAAGTTAATGGCGGGAACAGCAGCCAGTCATAAATATTTAACACCTGCCTTAAAATTTCGCGGTCTTGGGGAGAAAGCGTTTTGGTATTTAAATCTGAGTCCAGATAATTGATCTCGTGAAAAGCTCCGCGTTCTGCCGTTAAAGGCGAATGCATATTGTAATTTGCCAGCCAATTTTTTATGGTCGGCTGGACTTTTTCCCCGGTCTTAAGCATAAGCAGGGACTTACCCAACTTTTCCTCGTTAGATTCCAGGGAATAGATAAACTCCCGCCTCTGGTTTTCTTCCGGGATAAACGCTACCTCGTAAGGATCCAAAACCCTCCTGAGGATATTCTTTACGTCCACGCCCCGGTTTAAGGCATATACCAGATTATTGCTCAAAATGTTCCGCCGAATTTTCAAGCCCAAGGCAGGCAAAGCTTTCCAAGAGACCTTCCAAAGCACGGCAATTAAGCGGTTATGCGCGTCGGGATTTTGCTTAAGACCATCCTGATATTGTGTAATAAGTTGACTTAGCTTTTCATAAAACTCCGCAGCCAGCCCCGCCTCATACTCAAAAGCCATATCTTCCGACATTTCCTCCAGCTTAGCCAAACATGCCGGAGAAACCAAAGTTTCTTCGTCCAAGTATCTCAGCGATTCCAGGTTTAAGGTTTTAATGAAAGCTAAATTTAGCATGTTTTAAATTAGAAATAGTCAATCTAATGTCTCCAAATCTCCTCTGGATATCGGGACTGCGTGCTCTGCAACCCTATCTAAGTCTCCGGGCTCAATTTCCGCCACCTTGCCTTCTTCAGGTTTACCTTCATAATATTCAACCAAGTCACCATATGCTTTTTGAATAGCTTCCCTAACATCTTTTTTTTGCAAACTCTTTCTTTTTCCATACGCCTCCTTTAACCGATGCAAGATCCTGGTATTAAAATTAAACTTTAAGCCTTGGGGTAATCCTTCGCTTGCATGGCCGTGGTGCTTTTCCTTAACAATCCTGCTATCAACGGCATCAATTACTGCGCGCGGATCATATCGTTGTTCTAACTGCATCGCAATACTTTCGTGAATTCTATCTATAATTTGCTGCTCTAATTTATCTTCTTCTATACCGCATTTTGCTTTAAGCTCCTGTCGCGCCTTAGTTTCATCTATTTTACACGTATATAGCAAACTAACTATAGAAGGCAGGTAAGCATCTATGCGTTTTTTTTGTTCATCTTTTAAACCGATTCTCTTATCTTTTATGACATCATTTGTCACTTCGTTACCTACAGGCATTGGCATTGTCGATGGATTACCTATCTTCATTTCTGTCTTTTTTCCGCTTCCGTCTTCCTTTCTTAACCTTATCCCCGTAACATCTTTAACATCTACTCCAGTGATTTGCGAATACATTTGCTTCATAAAAGACGGATTAACCTTCCAGATTGACGAGATCCTTGCAGCGTCAGCATCATCTTTAACAACCACTTCTCCAGTCGTCTGATCCACCTCCAAAGAATAAATCCATTCCTTTAGGCGAGATTGCGCAAAATGTGCGTCACGCAAGGTTGCAGGATCAAATATACCAATAGCACCTAATTGATATTCATCTAACTCCCCGTCTGCCCTACCTTTCCTTGTAATATCATACAAAGTTTTATCTTTGGTTTTAAAACCATTTTCATCAACTTCTGCCCGCAAGGTTATTAAATTATGGGGGGCGATACCAGCCCTCTGCCGACCACCCACTTTCTTTAGCTCTCCAATGGCAAAAGCAGCCTGGTGGGTATTTTTAAGCTCCTCAATATTACGGCCTCCTACACCCTTTGTCATACCTAACACCTCCATCCCTCTCTTAAATGTGTTGGTATCGGGATCGTAAACGGCGTGGCCCAAATATTCATAATGTCCTGTGTCCTTACCCAACTGCTCCATATCTTCAGCCATAAAACGCATAGATTGTTCACTTTGGCCGAGATAGCCAAATAAAAACCTATTTAACACTTCAGCGCTATAATAAGTGCCATCCGCATCGGCGTACTTTTCGGCAAATTCTTTCATTGCGAGTAAGTCATCTAAATAACCATTCTTAGCGGCAGCCTTAACTATAGCTCTCTTGCGCATTTCACCTTCTGCCCCATGCATATTTGTCGCCGCAACAGCTGCAGTCATCAAACTCTCCTTGCGCATATTCTCATAATCTTTCAAGTAATTATTTTCCGCGCTGCGTTCTACGAATTGCCGATAAGGGATTTTTAACTTACCCATAGTCAACATTTGTTCCGCAACTTCACGGCCTCCGGCATGGGCAATTTCTTGCGCTTCGTGCTGCAATTCTTCTGCCCGCTTGCCCCAGCCTTTAAAGAACGAAACCGGGTTTAGCATGGCAAAAGCGGCTTTGCTTAAAGCACTCCTTGGTTTTTTCTCGCCTTCTCCTTCCAAAAACCAATGCACTGTTTTTTCGTTCCATTTCCTGGTTGCCCAACCCTTGCCGCGTTGAGCCAGGAAGCCTGCGCCTTTAAACGGCGCATAGATGCCTTCTTTGGCCCATTTGTTAATGGTGGAAGCCCCTGCTATGCCGAACTGTTCGGCGACTTTGAGGGCAACGACTAGAAAAATTAGCAATAGAATATTGCTGCCCACTTTAAAGACAAATGGGGCAACGGTAGAACCGCCAAAATCCGCGCTGGACACGGTTTTAAGCACGGGATTATTTGCCTGCTGGTCGTTTATTAGTGCGGCAATGTTCAGGAAAAACGCCATTATTGGCGTAAAAAACGCATACTTAATAAACTGCCCCCACCATTCGCTGCGGTAATGACTGGTGGTCGGCAATACTCCGGCGGCATAAGCTATTGGAGACACCATCAGTAAAATCCAAAGCGCTACCACGCGGATGACCAAATACGCGGTAATGGCCGCAAACACGGCAAAACTTCCCAAAGCCAGGGCTAAATAAAATAATGGCTTAACAGTTGTTGCAAAAGTTCCATTCATTGCCAAACTAGACATACTGACACTGGTAACGCCAGTGATACTACCGCTACTATTATCCCGGTAACTTAGCATCATATCCCTACCCAAAGACCGGACAACTGTTAAATTGTCCGGCAAAAATTGCGCCTGCACCGTGTCGGCCAAGCCCAATACCGCCTGGGCAATGACCAAACTGAAATTTATTAGTAAAGCGGCAATTATCAATTGCACCAAAAGATGCCTAAACTGGTAACTTTCCACGCGGAAAAGCGTGCCCATGGCAATGGCAATTAGCGCCACAATAAATACAATATTGCAGACATTCCTTATAACAATCCATCCCGGATAAATAACCGCCACAAACACATCCGTATAAACATGTATGGAAAGCATAGCCTCCAGCAGCGGCGCAATAAGCCAATAGAAAATTACGTAGATTAGCTCATTGAGAAAACCTATAACAATCCCTATCAGCTCGTTCACTGCACCAAGCAAGGGACTTCCGCTGGGAGTAGGGTTTTGTCCAGATCCAATTTTTCCTCCGTTGTTTATTATTACTCCATCGGGAGGCGCCTCTCCTTTTTGCGCCAAGGCGGCAGCTTCGGTCTTAAACACTTGGATATAAACGTCATGCGTGTTTCCGCTATAATAAGTAATTGGGCCGTTTTCAAAGCTTGTCGCATAAACAATTATGTCCGCAACGGTCCAAGCCCAACCTGCCACGGAAACAAATTTTAAAGCCCCTTTTACCACTTGTCCGGCAACTGTCTTGGCCACTGTCCTGGCTGCAACTTTTGCTGCTTCTTTTTCCGCTTCGGTTTTAGCTGCCTGCACGGCCGCACGTTCCAGCGCTTCACCTGTAGCGCCTACTATTTTCGGAGCATCTTTCCCCGCCAGCGCCGCCATTTGGCGGAGGGCTTCGTTTGCCACTGCCAGTGAAGCTTCCTGGCTCATCCCTTTAGCGGCCAATTCCCTAACAATGGAGGAAGAAACCGTATCCAACATATCCCTCGTAATGGTTCCCGTAGGGCTGAGCTTTGAAAAATTATTTATCATTGCTTCCGCTACCGCCTTGGCTTCCTGGGCAGACAATTGCGGCATAGTTTTAGCCAGTTCTTCCGTAGCTTGGGAGGGAGTAAGTAGCTTATTTTTAATTTGTTTTACCAAATCTAAGGCTTTGGCTGCTGCGCCATTGACGCCTTTTGCCACAGATTCGGCTATACCAGCAGACTGGTTTATTGCCTTTCCCGCAATTACGCCCTCTGCCCCCGCAATGACATAATCGGACAAGCTATGGTCGCCCGTATTTACTACCAATTCCGGCCATACCTGGAAATCAAAAAGGCGGTAATCTCCGCTGGTTGGCGATACTATTCCTAATTTTTCAAAATCTTTTTGCTGGAAACTAATTTCATTATGATAAATTTCGTCTCCGGCTTTATAGGTTACGCTGGCGTCTTCCCGTTTGTCAGATCGGGAATTTGGTTCCCCTTCTTTTTTGTCATAACAAAACGCTATATTTTCCGTATGCCATACCCGCCATATTGCCGCTACGTTCCTGTCTTCGCAAACCACATTTTCTTTAAGCCCCCAAGCCGATCCTTCTCCGACCAAGCCATAAATATTTTGCCCGCCAAACGCTCCATTCTTATCGGGAGCCTTTACGCCGTCCCGTACGGGGCTGCCAATCCATTGGTTTCCGGCAAAGGTTAAGGTTTCAGGAGACCTTAATATTAACCTTATGCGCACCTTAAAAGAACTTTTGCCGGGCTCGTTTCCGACCCTTAAAAAATTATAATCGTTGTGCCATTGGCCGTCTTCCCAGACGTCTACATGCGATTCCAGCTTAATTTCGGAAGCGTCATACCATTTGCCATATAGCGTATCCCCACTGGCAGCTTTGGCAACAAGCGGCTTTAACAAAGGCACCGCAAAAACTGCAAGCAGAAGGAGGCTTGCCAGTTTTTTAAATATGTTAAGATTAGCTTTTAGTTTTAGTTTCTGTAGCAATGGTTTTTGCTTAATGTTACTGAGGGGTGGGGTTTGTTTAAAACAATTATGTTTCAGCTGTTGGCTTGAATCTTCCCTTTTACGAATTCCTTTATTCGTAATACGGACTCATAAGCTCTTTTTGCGTCACTTGGGGTATAATTGGGTATATCCGCAGGATAACGCGCTTCAATATGAAATTCTGTTAAAAATTCCAAATCAGTTCCTAGCTCTTTGATATCAGGAAATTTTGATTCAAGGAGCTTGGCTAGCTTAACCAGATCATGCACTTTAGGATATTCCGCACGATAAAATAATAAAAGCGCCTTTAAATACTTTTCTGAAATCAAATGCGCCAGAAAGCAAGCTGTATTTGGCGTCCCTTCTTTCAGAACGGCCCGTAAGGAAATCTCGTCGTTATCGGCATGCTTTAACCAATCTTGGTATAAAAGGCTATCGTTCATATAAAACTTGCCCTTGGCTAATAATATCTTTAATAAAAAAATTTTGTTTTTTTAAGCTCCTGCCTAATCTTTCCTTATTGTAAACTAAAATATCCATGGCTATTGGATAATCCCATAAAGCCATTCTAATTTTTCCCGCCCAGCCACGAGTATTTTCAACTTCCTTAATCACGAACAAATCAACGTCGCTGTCCGGATCGGGCTTTCCCCAGGCGTAGGAACCAAAAAGGATAATTTTTTCCGGCTTAAATTCCACGGCGATTTTCTGGGCAATTTCCTTAATTTTTTCCCTGGTTTCCTGTTCACTCATGCCAAAATTATAACACAAATAAAACTAAAACACAAAATTTTGACAAATTTACGACTTTTGGGTTATTTTTGTTTTTTATTTGCCGTAATACACAGCTATTGCCCAATTCATTAAGCTGCTTATTCCGCATATTTTAATGTTACGCCGGAATACTTGGAAGTCTTGCCCCCTAAAGCAGGCAAGTGCCATAAAGAATGTAGGGGCAAGCTTTAGCTGCCCGCAAGTTCAGGCGCCCAAAGGGCAGCCCCTACAAAGGATAATTTGTAATTAAACCCTAAGCCTGCCCCAATGGGAACACCTCAACCGCGGTTGAGGCGTTCAGAAGGCAGATGTTTTTACTCGGCACGTCGCTCGCAAGCGGCATGCCTCGCAATGACGCGGAAAGTGTAAAACCATGGGGGTATCTGCCTGTCCGGCAAGCTGGCATCCTATGGGAGACCTAACGAAGCCTTGCTTGCCCCATATAATTAATCTACGAGTGAAAAAATTATACAATTGTATAATTTTTTCACTAATTACATGTTCTTAAGATTTATTTTTGCGATCGTAAAAAACGAATTGTTAACGCAACAAAAATAGGCCGGCAAAACGCCGGCCTATTTTTAAAGATTATTTTATTATTGCCCTCTTGGGGAAACCACGGGTTTCAACCCGCGCGGATGGACAGGCTCTGCTTTGGAATTATCTATAAACGCTCCTTTCACGCTGCCTACGTCCAGCTCCACTACGGAAGGCGACCCTAACTGCTTCGTGCCCGTAACCTTACCGCTGCTGTCTTTAGTCTCTTCGTAAACTTTAAGCGTATAAGAAGAATTAGACGATGTCCTCACCTCAACACTCCCAGACAACGGCAACTTATTGGCGACTTTATTTCCGCTGGAATCCTGTTTGACGTCGGAAATTCCCGTGCCTCTAATTGTCACATAACTGGCGGTCGGGAACTTGTCCGTTATCACTTCCCAGCTTAAGGTATAAGCGTCGGGAAAATTACTGCTCTTTACGGGATCGTTAAATATTATTCCGCTCTCAACCGAACTGCCGGAATTTGTGCTCGCAAAACCCAGTCCTAAGGCCGTTGCATTGGCCAGGCTGCCGGTATTTTCGCTAAGCAACTGGGAAGAATTTATGCCGCCGCCAAAAATTAAGTTATTGCTAATCTGGTTGGCCACGTCAGTAATAAAGCTAAAAAAGAACGGCATGTTATTTTCGTTATAGTTACCCAAATTCTGCCCCAAAGATTTAAAGGCTTCGTCTATCCCTTTGTTTATCAAGCTCGGCGGCGATACAATGTCCTTGCAAATATCCACTGCGCCGCCGGTAACTTGCTTGGGTAAGGCCTGCAGTTCCTTGGCGGCCGAATCCACGTCCGCCTGCGCCTGCTTTATGTCGTCCGGGTTAACTTCCATATTAGCCATTTGCGCCGCCTGCAAATCTGCCAGCAGCTTTTGCCTGTCTGCCAGTTTGTTATTGGCCGCTTTATAAGACTGGTCTATTGCCTGTTGCTGGGAAAGCACGCCCGTGCAGGTGCGGGGAGTTTTTAAACCGCTGCTCTGGGCAACTTCGGCCTGGGCGTTAGCCAAAGCCTGGCTATGGATATTATTGGCCTGGTCAGCCAAAACCACCTGCTGCAAAAAAGGATTAGCCTGCCCGGAGCCGACCTGGGTCATTTTATTGTAAAAATTCGGATCGGACACGTCCACGCCGTGCGGGTCAAAACCCAGAGCCGCGTCCGCCCGCTGGTAAACGGCGGGCGAAACCTCGCTCTGGGCCAAAGGATTGACAAGCATGGACCGCACAATCATCTGGTCCATGTTGTTGCCTTTATAATTATTCTGGATAAACTGGTTGTCGTAAACCTGCGTGGCAACGGCATCCGCGTAACTGGAAAAATTCGTAATCTTAAATTTATTGGTCAGATTGGCAACCAGCCGGTCAGATACGCTCTTGGTAGTTTTAATTAAAATGTTGTAAACCAAAGTTTTCCAAAAACCCTGTTCCACCATTTGCAATTGCTGCTTAATAGGCTCCTCGCGGTCCTTTAAGCTTCTAATGGCCCCGTCTACCTCCTCCAGCAGCATTTGCTTGCGCGTGGCAGTATAAGTGTTCGGAGTCACTATGGCCATTAAAGAGTTGCGGACTTGCTGCCTGCTTAAGATGAACCCGTCAATGGCCGTAATTTTCGCCTTAAGCTGCGCCAGCACCGATGCGCCGCCGCTAATTAACGCCAGGCCGCCAAAACCCATTTGCACGGTGCTGTCGCCTTTAAAATATGTCGCCTCCCCGTTGGCCAGGCCCTGGTTGATTTTATCCTGCGCTTCCAAAGCCGCCGCGGCTGTAGCATTGGCCCCGGTTCCCACAATACCTCCGCTGCCATTGGCGCTGTCCGAAGTCGGGACAGGATTTGCGGAAGGAATTTGCGCCAAAGCCAAACCAGGCAGCAGCGCTAGCTGTGCGCCAATTAACAGCGAAATTATAATTTTTCCTTGTTTATTGTTGGACATTATCCGTTAAGGGGTTGTTCAAATTATACTTTTGGTTTATGGCCGCTGTTTCCGCGTCCAGGTCCTGCTGCGACTTTAAAAACTGATCCAAATATTGGCCTACCAGTTCGGGATTTTCGTCCGCTTTGGTAAAATTTCCCAAAATGGCTATGGCTGCCTGGTATTGGGCAATTTTCAATTTTTGCAGCTTTACCAATGAACGGGGAACTTCCAATTTCTGCAGGTTGTTTTTAACGCCCGTTAATTTTTGCGCCTGGGCGTTTATTTGCTGCTGGTTCCCGGAATTTAAAGCCGCTTCAAAGTCCGCATTATTAATGTAATTGCTTTCTATGAGCTGCGCGTCTGAGAAATATTTTTGGATAGCCCCGCCGCTGTCCGGAATTTCACTGACCGCAATCTGGTCCAAAGGCAGTTGGATATTTTCCGTACTTGCTCCCAGGACCGTTCCCGCGTCCAAAGCCGGGGTTACGCTGCCGTCTTCGTTAATAATCATGGGGCCTTGCTGCACGGTGCTGGCGCCGGCAACCATGGGTTGCATGTCTTCGGCGGGCGGCACGTAAGCGTAATAACGCGGCACATTAGCCGAAATTTTCTTGACTTCCTGCTTGCGCCCCAATGCGGAAAACAATTGCGGGTTTTTAAACCAGGCCAGGCCCAAAAGCAGCAGCGCGGCCATAAAAATAATTTTGACATGGCCGAAGTTAAAATTTTCTTTTGGCGCAGGGCGTAAATCCGCAATATTTGTTTCCATGATTGATTGTTCGGGATGCATATATTTTCCAAATACTAATTTCTAAAACCTAATTTCTATCTTACGGCGCAATGCTGGATCCGAGCATATATAGAGGAGCGCAGGACGCTACCATGGGCCCGGAAAGTCCAAGCATGCTATTGCCCACATGAAAAGGGGTCATGTAAAAATAATCGTATATGCTTATAGGCATCCAGGTAAAAGTTCCCGGATTCGGTCCCACTACTGTTACGGTCAAACTTCTGCAAAGGACATTTGGCGTAAAAATATCAAACACTCCTGGTAAAAACCTGCCGCCTACCGGCTTGCCTGTGAATTGGGCGCTAACTGAAAATGGTAAAAAAACAGCAGAAGCAAAAATTGAGTAAAAAAGTATTTGTGTAAATTTCTTGGTCATTTTTATTGCGAAATTTGCTGGTTAGGCAAAAAATTATTCAGGCAATTGGTTTTAAAATTTTGGTCGGAAATTTTGCCGCAAAAAGAGGAATCTTTGTTTACGAGGGCGTAGGAAAAATTGCAGGTGTCCTTTACTTGCGAATCCTGGTTGAACAATATATTGCAAGCGTTCGGATTCTTGCTGGCAATGGCAACATTGGAAAGGCAAATCAGCCTCCGGCCAAAGGAACTGGCAAGGCTGCAAAGCTGTTGGTCTTTTTTCCTGACCGCGATTTTTTCCGCGCAGTCGGACTTTGCCGCGGCGTCCGTCAGCTTGCGGCAATTGATTAAAGGATCACCCGCTTCGGGGACAAACGCGCTGTAGCAAATTCCTTTCCAGTTCTGGCTGGCAATTCCTTCGCAAATGGTCACGTCATTTTTTTCCATAGCCTGGTAAATTATGCAGCCGTCTTCCCCGCCGGAGCCGGGGTCGGGATAACACTCTGCTCCTTCTGATCCGCTCTCTAAATTTCCGGCCATGCCTTGCAGGACAAAACCTATTTCATGCGCCGTTACATCCGGACCATTTTGGTAAAAATTAAAGTGCGTTTTATTTAAGGCGACAGCGGATCGCGAATCAAGTTTTAAAGACTGGGCCGCTTCTGCTGTTACCAGGCGCTTAGCCATGCCTTCCAGCCGGTAAACCTGACTGGATCCCGCCAGTTTAATATAGAGGGCGTCCGGATGCGAATTTAATTCTGTTTGGGAAACAGTTTTTATGTTTCCCCATTTGAATTTATAAGACAAAAATATTTTTGCCGAAGGAATGGCAATTTTAAAACCGTTATCTGCCACGTAATATACGGTAGGGTTGTCCTTGGCCTTGAGCAATTGGGGAACATACACAACGCCTGAAACCATAAGCGGAAATGAAACTGCCAAAATTGCTGACGCCAGCAGCCCCGCTTTTTTTATCAACCAAACGTTGTGTTTTTTTGTTTTTTTATTGTCCATAATGGGCCTGTTAAGCGACCTCTTTTATAATTTTGCCTGATTTTCGGAAAAACAAAACCTAGCCAAATGAATTGGCGTAAAAATAAAGAAACTCCTTTTAATTTGTGTTTTTCTTTTGGTTTCTGTAATATTTTCCGTATTTCTATATCTATTATAGCATATTTGGAATTTTTTTGCAATACTTTTTTGCGCAATTTTGGCGCATTGGGTAAAATAACATTATGGAACAAAATTTGCGCAAAAAGGTAAATAAAGTTGCTTTGGTACTGATGTTTTTATTATTGTCTGCCGCATGCAATAAGCAATCCCCTGCCCAGGACGTCACGGATGGCATGGACGCGCGATATAACCACGAACTGCAAATAGGAAATAAAATTTTGGAAGTACAGGTAGTTAATACCCCCCAAGACATGCAGCAAGGATTGTCCGGCAGAACAAGCCTGGCAAATAATAAAGGCATGCTGTTTGACTTTGGGCAGCAAGAAAATAATATGCCGTACTTTTGGATGAAAGATATGAATTTCAATTTGGATTTAATTTGGATAAAAAATAACAAAATTGTCGGAATTACAAAAAACGTCCCCAAACCGGAACCGGGGACGCCGGACAGCCAACTGCCTTTTTATTCTCCCCCTTCGCCTATAGATTCCGTCCTGGAAGTCAACGCGGGATGGGCGGACAGGAACGGGATTAAGGCGGCAGACGAAGTTGATTTTAAATAATTAAAAATTTAAATATCAAAAATAAAAATGACATTGAAAAATACAAAATTACTTATGCAGCTTAACTTTAAATTTTGCATTGTAGTTTTGCATTTTGATTTTTAATCTTTTATTTTTTTTGCCAGCTCTATCCATTGCTCAATGGCCAGCTCTTGCGGACGGGACGCGGGGCTGATTTTTGTTTCGCTTAAAATTTTTTCCACCTGTTCCTTAGGCAGGCGCAGGTTGTTTTGCAGAGTGTTATGTATCTGCTTGCGCTTACCCGCAAAGCACGACTTGAGAACGCGAAAAAATTTTTTTTCATCACCCAGGTCATACTTCGGTTTTTTGTAAAGGTCAATTTGCAAAATGGCGCTGTCAACTTTTGGCGCGGGGTAAAAGCTGTCTGCCGGAACCGTGCGGATTATTTTCGGCCGGCCGTACAACTGCACGGAGATTGCCAGCACGGACAAGTCCCCTGCTTTGGCAATAATATTTTCCGCGACTTCTTTCTGCGTAAGTATGGTAATGCTCTGCGGTTTAATTTTGGCGTTCAGCAGCGTCTGTAAAATTTTTCCGGTAATGTAGTATGGGATGTTGGCGACGACTTTATAATCCCGACCCTGATATGCGGATGGCATCCGGATCTGGGGATGCTTGCGGACGCTCGGATCCGTGGCTATCTGCAGATCGGGATTGCGGTAATCAATATATCCGGATTGATTATTTAATATTTCTAAAAAATCAACTTCCAGCGCATCCGCAATTTCAAACCGAAAATTTTCGCGGTGATTTTTCTTCAGGGCGCGCAGCAGCGGATAGAACTTCGGGTCCTTTTCTATACTCAGCACGAACCCGGCGCGCTGCAACAGTTTTTCCGTCAGGTTGCCAATGCCCGGTCCGATTTCCAGAACCGCGTCGCTCTTTTTTATACCAGCCGCCTTTACAATGTCGTCCAGCGCATTTTCGTCAACCAAAAAATTCTGCCCGTAGGTAAAATTAGGTCTTAAGCCATTACGCGCCAGTACATTTTTCAGTCGATTAATATCCATATATAATTAAAAATTGAAAAATCAAAATGGAAAATGGCAATTTAAAATTTAAAATGGAAGTGCATAAGTAATTTTGTATTTTACATTTTCATTTTGATTTTTGATATTTACATTTCCAATTTTTAAAAGTCCAATTCATCCTCACCACCATCTTCCCTTTCATAATATGTTTCTTCCGCGGCAGAACCCTTATGGATAATTTTGTCCTTGGGCAGCGCGCGCAAAATGCGGGACGGCTGGTTGTATTGCACGCTGCCGAACGCGCGGCGCGCGCGGGCATACGTTAAATACAGCCTCTGCTTGGCGCGCGTCAGCCCCACGTAAGCCAGGCGGATCTCTTCGCTCAATTCCGCAGGGTCCAGCAGGCTGCGCGAATGGGGCAAAATGCCTTCTTCCAGCCCGGCCAAAAACACGGTGTCAAACTCCAAACCCTTGGCGCTGTGCAAAGTCATCAGCGTGACGCAGTCGCGCGTTTCGTTCAACTCGTCAATTTCCGTAATTAGCGCCACTTCTTCCAAAAACCTCTGCAAGCTTTCCTGCCATGGCAAGTTTTTGTATTTTTCCACCACATTGAACAGTTCTTCCACGTTTTCCCAGCGCGCCTCGCCGTTTTCCGTGCCGTCCTTAAGCCACTCTTCGTAATTGGTCCTTTTGATTACCAAGCGAAGCAAGCCTCCTAAATCCGCAGAATGATCCAGCGACGCAAAAACTTCCAGCATTTCAAAAAAAGCGTCTATGGCCCTGCCAATTTTGGGGCCAAAGCTGGCGTTTGAAAGTTTGATCCGGAAATCAATTAATGTAGGGGAAGATATTGTCTTCCCGCCTGGCGGTCTGGCAGTTCCTGCTCCTACAGACAGGCTTTCATCCAGTATGATTTTGCGGATAACCTGGAAAGATTTTTCCCCAATCCCCCGCGATGGCTCGTTAATGACCCGCTTTAAGCTGACCAGGTCGCGGTAATTGGCGGCCAGCCGCAAATACGCCAGCACGTCCTTAATTTCCTTGCGCTCGTAGAATTTGACGCCCCCGACAATCTGGTATGGGATGCCGCTTTCAATGAACACTTCTTCCAATACGCGGGTTTGGGCATGGGTGCGCAGCAGCACGGCAAAGCCGTTTAAGCTTGCGTGGTCCTTGGGCAGCTGCGGCAAAAAAGGAAAATTGCCGCGCTGGTTTTTTTTCGCCTTCCGCAAAAAATGGTCCAAAATGGAAAACCCGGACAAGCCGTCTTGTTCCGGCTCGTAATCTAAATCTTCGTCCGCGCGGCCGGTTGACAGGTCTATAATCTTTTTGGCCACGAACTGCGCCTCGGCCAGCTCGTCTGCCACTTCGCGCACCTCCACCTTGGCGCCTTCCCCGTTTTCCGTCCATAAAGTCTTCTGCTTTTGCTCGGGGTTTATTTCTATTACTTTTTGCGCCGCGGCCAGAATGTTGCGCGTGGACCGGTAGTTCTGTTCCAATTTAATGACTTTGCTTTCCGGAAAGTCTTCTTCAAAATTCAAAATGTTGCGGATATTGCTGCCGCGGAACCCATAAATGCTTTGGGCGTCGTCTCCCACCACGAACAAGTTATGGCGCTTTTGCGCCAGTAAATGGAGCAGGACGTATTGCGCGTGGTTGGTGTCCTGGTATTCGTCCACCAGAATGTATTGGAATAATTTTTGGTATTTTTCCAGCGCGTCCGGAAAATTCTGGAAAATTTTGACCGTCAGCATCAGCAGGTCGTCAAAATCCGCGGAATTTTGCCGGAACAAAAAATTTTGGTAGCGCACATAGACTTCGCGCACCAAATTTTCCAAATCCGCTTCCAGGCCCAGCGACATTTCCGCCGGCGCCTGCAAGATATTTTTAGCGCCGGAAATATACGCCTTAAACAGCGAAGGCCCGAAGCGCTTGTCTATATGCAGGTCCTGGATAATTTCGCGGATCACCTTAAGCTGGTCGTCGGTGTCGTAAATGGTAAAGCTGCCGGTATAGCCCAGGCGGGAAATCTCCTTCCTTAAAATGCGCGCGCAAACGGAATGGAAAGTCCCCATTATTGGGAGTTGGGGGTTGGAAGTTGGAGGTTGGAGATTGGAGGTTGGAAGTTGGAGGTTGGAGGTTGGAAGTTGGGGGGTTAATATTTTTTTAACTCTTTCTCCCATTTCCTTGGCCGCTTTGTTGGTAAAGGTTATGGCCAAAATATGCTCGGGCTTTACCAGTTTTTTCTCGCACAAATAGGCAATCCTAAAAGCCAGGGCCCTGGTTTTACCGCTGCCCGCGCCCGCCAAGACTAAAACCGGCCCCAGGGGCGCGGTTACTGCTTGTTTTTGCTTTTCATTGAGAAGCGATAGGTCCATACTGAAAAATTATAACATAAGATCTTCCGTAAAATAAGCCTGCGCTAACCTTAATATTTATTTTACGGAAGATCTTAAAAAAAAGTTACTAAACCGAAAATTTTAAATTATTATCTTTTAATTAAGCGATTTTTAATATCTTTCCTTATCATTTAGCCCTCATTGGCCTGCTTGTGGATTAATTGCTTGCTTTTATCGTCACAATTTTGGTAAGCTTATTGGAGAATTATTGCAGTTTTAACACTAAAGGTGTCCGAAACATTGGCCCATATACCTATTTTCCCGCTTTATTTTGGGGACTTCGGATACTCGCATCTTTAATAAGGTTCTTACGGTTAAACGGTAATTCCCGCAATTTTATCCTTTTTAAAGATAAAGGGGTTAACATTAGCCAAATTCGAGCTTGGCATTCCTGGTGCAAAAATGTTGTAATTAGGATTGCCTTTAAAACCCAATACTACTCCAAAAAACTACTATTTCAGATAAAACGGCGCACTCCGCAGTTAAAAAAAGTGCATCTTAACGCTTTTCCCGCCATCCATCTTAAAAAGATGGATTGGCTGGACTTTGGCCTGAAGTTCAGCAGCGAACTTCTGGTTTTAATTTTGGCCGGCGCCGTTGCTTTTTTAAACTTATTTTTCTTTGCCAAGGGCAATACGAACAAGATATTGAGCGACAACAGCCCGGCTTCCAAATTTTTAAGCAACCATGTCGCTTTAAACGAAAAATATTACGCCAAGAGCAACAGCATTATTACTACGGTGGAAGCCAACAGCTTTTTCACCCAGGCCCAGGCTGACCAATTCGCAGGGCTTAGCACCCAGGCGGCCGCCGCGGATCCTGCCGCTGACGGCAGCGCCCTAATTAGCGACGGCGCCATTGTTAAGCCCAATCCCGACAGCATCCAGGCGCTTTTGGACAAGCAAATTAAAGTGTATCAGACCCAAGCCGGCGACAGCCTGAAGTCCATAGCCGCGGCCAACAAAATTTCCATCCAAACCATAAAGTGGGCCAATAACCTGGCCGGCGACACTATCCAGCCGGGTTGGTATTTGCTTATCCCGCCCGTGGACGGCACAATTGCCAAGGCCGATTCCAACACCACTCTGCCTGACTTGGCGGCAAAGTTTAATCCGGAAAAATATAACAAGGACA
This sequence comes from Patescibacteria group bacterium, assembly GCA_023484515.1. Classification (GTDB taxonomy): domain Bacteria; phylum Patescibacteriota; class Doudnabacteria; order UBA920; family UBA920; genus JAMDAY01. The sequence continues at coordinate 39,766 of JAMDAY010000030.1, read as the reverse complement.
AAAATGTCCGCGACGCCGCGGCTGACCAATTGTTAAAAACCATTATTTCCTATAACGGGCTGGCTAACGCCGAAGACATAGACGCCGGACAGATTATTGTAATCCCCGGAGGGGTTATAGCAACGCCGCCGGCGCCGCCAAAGCCGAAAACCGCGCCCAAGTCCGGCAGCGTTGCGCCTGCACAGCCTACGCAGGTAGACAACGGCACCGGGCACATTTTCCCGTGGGGCTATTGCACCTGGTATGTCGCCAGCAAGATCCACGTCCCCTGGGGCGGTAACGCCAAAAACTGGCTGGCCAACGCCAGGGCTTACGGCGCGGTAACCAACAGCAAGCCGGCTGCCGGGGCCATTGTGGTGACCAATGAAAACACCAGGTACGGCCACGTGGCCATAGTGGAAAAAGTGACTGACGACAGCATTTATGTTTCCGAAATGAATTACAACGCCTTCGGCAAAGTGGACTACCGCTACATTCCCATTCACAGCTCGGTAATTAGGGGCTATATATATCCCTAAAAATCCGGCAAATTTTGTCCCAAAGAGCACCTTATGCAGACAAAATTTGCCGGATTTTTATTTTTGTCATTCTTGTCAATCATGTCAATCATGTTCATTCTTGTCAATCCCCCTACTCCCGCACCTGGCCGCTGTCCCAGCCATAGCTGCCGGATATGTCCGAGGTGGTCAAGTCGTCTGCGGAAATGCTTATGTCCTGGCCGGTAAAGGAATCCTTGGCCGTAGCGCTGATATTTTTTACCAGGACGGGGCTGGTGTTAGCCTGGGCCGCGGCCGGGATAATGCGAACGTTAAATTCCAGCGCCTTGGCTTTGGTAAACTGGCCGGTATGCGCGGGCAAGCTGCCGAAATTCCAGGTCAGCTTGCCGGTAGACGCGTCGTAACTTGCGTTTCCGGCTTCGGCCCCGCTGACGCTGTTTTCCACAAAACCGCCGGCGCCCAGCGGGATATAAGCGGTCAATGTGCCGTTGGTAAAATCATTAGTGGAATTGGACAGGGACAAAATAACCTTATAAACCGTGGCCTGGCCGACCGTAGGCGGCAAACTGCCGCTTAAAAAACTTAAGGCGGAAGAAAGCGAAGCCGGGCTGGAAATTTTCAAATTCAATTCATTCCCCGGGAAAAATGACTCGTATTCGTTGGCTTTAATTTTGACGCTGCTGGCCACGTCCAAATTTTTGGAAGAATCCCTGGTAGCGGGATTTTTTACCCGCACCGAAAAACTTAAATTGCCGGACTCATTGGGCAAGAGGCTGCCCAAATTGGAAACCGAAGACTCGTTCCAGGTTATGGTGTTGTTGTTAATTTGCCCTCCTTCCGCGCGCAAAGTGGCCAAATCCAAGGCCTTGGAGGCAAGGGTCACGGTAACATTCACCCCGGTTGCCGCCGTAGCCGCGTTATTTTGGTATTTGATGTCATAAATTAACGTTTCGCCCGGGTTAACCGCACTATCCGGATTATTCCCTGCCTGCCTTACCTCCTGGGTTACCAGCAGCGGCAAACTGGCAATGGCAGTAGTAAAGTTAGATTCATTTTGTTTGTAATACTGTCCGTCAGTTCCCAATACCTGCAGTTCGGCCGTGGCGATCCGGCTTTCTCCGGGAGAGGCGGAGCGGAACGTTCCCTGAATTTGAATGCTGCCTTGCGCACCCTTAGGCAAATTGCCTACGTTCCAAATGTTATTTCCCATGTCGGGCCGCGGGTCGGCCTGGGCAAAGTTAAACCCGTCGGGATAATCCATTTGGATCCGCGCGTTTTTTATGTCCGCGTCGGCGCTATTGCCGTATTTTACGGTATACATGACCAATTGGGCATTGTTGGTGGTAACCGGCCCGGACAGTTCCAACAGGATGTTGGAAGCCACTAATCGCACGGTTCTGTCCGCGGTTTTGGTGAACTCGGAGTTAAAATTGCTGAACTTATAATGCAAAGTTACCGTCAGCTTTTTGGCGTCATTGACATTGCCGGTGGCCCTGGCCTTAACGAATACTGTCGCGTTCTGCCCCGAAACCAAATCCGGCACAGTGAACAGGCTGCCCGACAAGTTGCCGGCCGGCGGGGTGCTGTTCAGATAAGTTACGCCTTCGGGATATGCCAGCTCCAGGGACATGCTGATCAGCTTGGACGGGTCCTGGTTGTCTATTTTAATCTTATACAAAATTTCCCCGCCGCTGGGGACCGTGTCCGGCGTATCTACCGTTACGTTGACATTGGCTTCTTTTACCGTTGTTGGGGCGGGCTTGCGGAAAATTAAAAAAGCCAAAGCGCCAATAATTACCAAACCGGCCGCAATTGCCCAAAAATATAGCCGGTTGGCGCGGTAAAAATTTTTAAACCCTCCCGGGGGCTTGGCAGCATTTGAACCGGTTAATTTATCCTTTTCCCTGCTGCTCAAAAACGGCTGTTCCACGGGTTTTGGAGTAAAATCGGGAACTTTGTTGTCCGGTCCGTTACCTGACTCATTTTGCATTGGATCCATAAATATTTTTATTTAATTTTTGCCAATGCCACTCGCAAGGGAGCGACAGGATGCAAATAAAGGGCGCCTTCGAGGATTATTTTACTTTAAGATTGCCAAATAAATTTTGATGTTTAGCCGTAGGCTAAGCGGAGAAATTTTTTGGCCCAAATGGCCGAAATTTTGCAATTGCAGCCCAAATGGAGTTTTTAGACAGCCTCTATATCAGTTACCGTTATTATACCACACCTTCGCCGTTTAGGAATTTTTCCGACTTAATGTCCCGTTCCAAATGAAAAGTTAAAAATTCCGTCAGCAGGGCTTGCAAAACGGGCAAGCCCCGCCGGCGAATTTCCAGCATGCTTCCGGCCTCTTCCCGCAGCCGGGAAAAGCTTAGGGATTGCAGGCGCAAAAATAGGTTAAATGTTTCAAGCGGCACGGGGCGGGCGTCGGCCGAATTACCATTGGACACAAAACCGCCGCGCCTGATGCTAAAACCCACATATTGCTTTTCTTGGGTTGTTTGAGAGTGCACGGACAACCCCGCGCTTTGCAAAAAATTTATTTTAAACTTGGCCAAACCCAAACCAAGCATTTGGTTGTCTTGGCAGGTTTTGTTTAAAAAATCAAAATAATCGTCCAACAGGGAAAACAAGGTTTCGTTTTTATGCTCGTCAGCCGTAAATTTAAGCGTTGCCTCCAAGGCATAAAACGCCTTTTTGGAAGCTTCCAGGCTTTCGCGGATTTTAGCGAAAGGTTTCCGCACTTCCCCGCCGATAATGCGGGGAATGCGCATGGCCGATACCACGTTGAGCTTGTCATAAAAAAGCGGCTGCAGGAGATACTGCAGCTTGCTTTTGCTGTATTTGGAAGACTTAGCCACGGCGCGGATCTTCCCCGCTTCCCTGGTAAAAGCAGTCACCATTTCGTCCGCTTCCCCAAACGGCTGCTTCTTGAGGATTATGGCGTTGTAAATAATTTCCCGCGGCATAGCTTTACGGAATACGGATTATACGGATAAAGTGTGAAGAGGGATAAGCAGACTTGAGATTGCCAGGCATTGATCATTATCAACCTGACTTTAGAGGCAGTGATGACGCACATCTGGGATAAGTGGTCTTTAGATTACCGGATAATAACCATCATTAACCAGACTTAAGGAAGATTGTCCCAGATGTGCGTCATCACCCAATACTGCCGGAAAGGATCAAGCATCTCTAAAACCGTATATCCGTAATTATCCGTATTCCGTAAAGATTATATTTTCACCAGCCCCAGCCACACGGCACGGCCGTTTACCACGGCCTGGGCTTCAAAATCCACTTCCACTTCCAGGCTTTTCCTAATTTGGCTGACATAAGTTTTCTTGCGGTCCAGCAAATTCAGCAAAACGTCTTCCAGCTTGTCGTCCTGGGTGTTGTAATAGACGTCCACCAATTCCCCCACTTTCAAGCCGCTTTTCTTGCGCAAATCCTGCACCGCGCGCTCCAATTCCCTTGCCAAGCCTTCGTCTTTCAATTCGTCCGTCAACATGGTGTCCAAGGCTATTTTGGCGCGGGAATTTTCCTTTATTGCCCAATTTCCGCTGTTTGGAACTTCTCTGTCTTGAGACGCCTGGCGAACGTTCAGCTCTTCGGAAATTATGCCCAACAAATCTCCTTCCAACTGTCCGTCCTGTCCCGTCAATTTGATCTTCAGTTCCGCCAAAGGCTGCCTGACCTTTAAATTTTTCTCTTTGCGCAAAGACAAACCCAGCTCCACGACTTCTTTGGCCAGATCCATATTGCTTAAGATTGTTTCATCCAAGGCGTAAGCGGACAAATTGCTCCAATTTGCCAGATGCACCGATTCCGCGCCAGAAACGTCCTTATATATGTAGTCGGCCAAAAACGGCATGAGCGGCGCGAGCATTTTGGCGGTTTCCGCAATTACAAAACCTAAAACCTGCAACGATTTTTTAGCCTGTTCGTCCCCCTGCTTCATGCGGCCGCGGCTGCGGCGCACATACCAGGTGGAAACCTGGGTAATTAATTCGGCAATGGCGCGGCCGGCCTTGACCGTATTGTACGCGTCCATCTGCGCGGTAACTTCGCGCTGGGTTTGGACAAGCAGATTAATAACCCAGCGGTCCAAAATACTTTCCGCCTGCGGGATTCCGTTTCCGCTTTCTTGTGCGTTTACGGCCGTTTCCGCGTTTTTCCGCGGCTGATACATCCTATAAAAGCTCCAGACGTTATAAAATATCAAGCTGACCTTGCGGTTTACTTCCTGCACGCTTTTTTCGGAAAAGTCTATGTCGTCGGCGTTCATGATCGGGCTGGACATTAAATAAAAACGCAAGGCGTCAACGCCATATTTTTCTATCAGCAGGGCCGGATCCGGGAAATTGCCTTTGCTCTTGGACATCTTGCTGCCGTCTTCGGCCAGGACATTGCCGGTCACCACCACGTTTTTAAACGGGGCGTGGCCGAACAGCATGGTGGACATTACGTGCATTACGTAAAACCAGGCGCGCGTCTGGCCAATGTATTCTGCCACGAAATCCGCTGTTTCGCGCTGCCTGAACAGCTCGCGGTTTTCAAACGGGTAATGCAATTCCGCAAACGGCATGGAAGCGCTCTCCACCCAGCAGTCCACCACTTCCGGCACGCGGCGCATTTCCCCGCCGCACTTTTCGCATTTCAGTTTAATTTGGTCAATGTAAGGCTTGTGCAAATCCAACGATTCCAAATCTTCGGCTGACAAGGAGTCCCCTTGGCTGCCAAGGGGACTTTTTGTCTCCAACTTCAACGCAAAATCAGGATAGACTTCCTTAAAATTCGCCGATCTTTCCATTAATTCCGCAATTGATCCGACACAGGCCGTATGACCGCAGTCCCTGTTTTTGCACTTCCAAAACGGCAAAGCCGTGGCCCAATAACGGTTGCGGGAAATATTCCAGTCCGGCGCGTTTTCCATGCCTTTATAAAACCGACCGTGCTTAAAGTGTTCGGGATGCCAGTTAATGTTTTCGTTCAAGCCCAAAAGTTCGGGCTTAATTTTTTGGATGTCTATAAACCAGGCCGGCAGGGCATTGTAAAACAGCGGCGTGCCGCAGCGGTAGCAGTGCGGATAGCTGTGCAGGTAATTTTCCGTTTTGTAGCGCAGGCCCTTGGCCTGCAGTTCGTCCAGTACGATTTTATCCGCGTCTTTAAAGAACTTGCCGCGTAAATTTTCCGGTGCATAATCCATATACTGGCCTTTGTGGTCGAGCATATCTACGCGCGGCAGATTCTTTTCTTTGGCCAACTGATAATCTTCTTCTCCGTACATGGCCGCGTTGTGCACCATACCCGTACCGTCCGTAGTAGTTACAAAATCCGCCAAATAAATGCGGTGCAAACGATTTATTTGTTCGGGCGTAACTTTCGGATTACTTTTGAGATATTCCGCAAAAAACGGATATAACGGTTCGTATTGCAAGCCTTCCAAAGAACGCGCCGGGAATTCGGCAATCGTTTCATATCCCCCTTTTATGATATTCAAACGGTCTTTAGCTAGAATATAACGCTGGCCGTCCTCTTCTATTAATACGTAAGTAATATCCGAACCCACATTCAGCGAGGTATTGCCGGGCAGCGTCCAGGGCGTGGTGGTCCAGGCCAAGGCGTAGGTTTTGTCGTCGGTCAGGTCGTTCACGATTCTCTGCCGCGGCAGCAGCTTGAATTTTACGTAAACCGACTCCTCGGTAATGTCGCGGTAGCTGTTGTCCATGGCCACTTCAAAATTGGAGATGGGAGTTTCGCAGCGGCTGCAATAAAGCAGAACTTTGCGGTCTTCATAAATTAAGCCTTTTTCCCAAACCTGTTTTAGCCCCCACCAGACCGATTCCTGGTAGCCGGTGTCCATGGTCTTGTAGGAATTTTCAAACTCCACCCAGCGGCCCATGCGGCGCACGGTCTTGCCCCACTCACTGGCGAAATTCAGGACGTTTTCGCGGCATATCCTATTAAACCTGTCCACGCCGATTTCCTCTATCTGTTTTTTCCCGGAAATTTTCAAATGCTGCTCCACAATGTTTTCTATGGGCAGGCCGTGGCAGTCCCAGCCCCAGCGCCGCCGCACATGGCGGCCTCTCATGGTCTGGTAACGTCCGAACACGTCCTTTACCGTAGACCCCAAAATATGCCCGTAATGCGGCAGCCCCGTGGCAAACGGCGGCCCGTCGTAAAAAATATAAGGTTCCTTGTCGCGGCTTTGGTCCAGCGACTTTTCAAAAATACGGTTCTCTTCCCAAAACTTCAAAACTTCCTGCTCCAATTCGTTAAAATCGGGAGTGGATGCTGGTTGTTTGGGTTGTTGATTATTTTCCATATTTTATATCTTCCCTTCGGGAATCTGCCCGGAAACTATATCCCGAGCTAATTGATCTAAATCAAAAATAAAATTTAATTTGCTATATAAACTTCTCCTGCCCGATTTCGGCTTTGGTTGCCTTAATTGTTGTTTAGTCGCCTCAGATGAACTCTGTGCAAGGGACATAAACCTTAAAAATTGAGTATTATTCATTCTATATTTTTCTGCAAAACCCAGCAAGTGCCTGTATTCAGTCAATTCTTCTAATACATCATCACTGATTAAAAGAATATTCTTACTTGCCATAAACCATTTGTTTTTCCTCTTCATTAGCTGCACCCTTAGCTATCACTTTATCAATCTTATATTCCTCCAATAGCTTTAAAAATCTCTGAAATCTCTTCTTGTTAAAATCATCTGTTGCCGAGTAAGTTTTTTGTAAGTTGATTAATTCCCCAGTTCCTTCGCTAACCAACAAATAATTTGAACCTTGGGCATCTTGTAAAACCATTGCCCGCATTCTTTTATAAATCCCTTCGGGAAATTCCTGTTTATGTTCTTTTATAAGATCATCCAGTTTATCCTCCGTATCCATATGAGGATAATTCCAGTCAGCATCTTGTTCCATTTGAATCCAAATATTTAACGGACTTTCGTCATTTTTTTCGAATATCGAAGCATAAGCTACTTTCTTGACATCTTTTATCCCCATCTTGTCCAAACCTTTAAGCAAAGGCTATACGGAGTAATCCCGATCTTCTTCGGGCTTTGTCAGACGCTGGTTAAAAATTTGTCTAAAATCAGGTCTTTGAAAATTTAATTCTTTCCGCTCTACATTATTTTCCGGCATATTAGTATCCTAATTTTTTAATTGCTTCATTATACATTGGCGTGGCCAGTTCCTTCGCCTGTTTTGATGACATGCGGTCAAGCATCCATTGGAATTTTTCCCACTTTCGGATAAAATTGCATATTACCTTAATTCCGATAATTCAATTAATATACCATCGGGATCTTTTAAAAACGCGTAATTCATGCCACTGGCGCCTGTCAGCAATTCGGTCGTGAATTCCACACCTTTCCCCTTTAAATCCAAATAAGCATTCTGCGCGTCTTTCACGCCTATGCCGAAATGCTTTACGCCAACAACGGCCAAATCATCTTTTAATTCTTTTCGATACTCCGGCAGGCTTTGGAAATTATTAGATTGGAAAATTTCTAGAATCAAACTCCCTAACTTTAAATGCTTAAATCTAACATCGAGATCTTTTCTCTCAAAAATTCCTAGTTCCTCAAAGCCGAACATCTCTTTATACCAATGAGATGACTTTTCCAAATCGCTGACCGATATTGCAATGTGATGAAATTGGTAATCCATACATTTTTATCAGCGTAGCTATCTGCGTGTAATCAGCGGTTCTACATCTCCTCCGGCGCCTCAATCCCCAATAAATACAACCCGTTCTTGATTACTTGCGCGGTGGCGGTGATTAAATTAAGGCGGAATAATTTTAATTGAGAATCTTTTTCCTGGAGCACGGGAACTTCCTGGTAAAACGCGTTAAAATTTTGGGACAATTCAAACAAATAATTGCACAACAAGTTCGGCAAGTAATCCTGCGCCGCCTGTTCCAACACCAAGGGGAATTGGTAAAGCTTGCGGAGGACGGAGAGCTCTTCGGATTTAAGATTTAAGATTTCAGATTTAAGATTTGTCTGCAAATTTATTTGTAATTTGGAATTTGTAATTTGGAATTTCTTCAATATTCCATGGATTCTGGCATGGGAATATTGAAGATACGGGCCGGTGTTGCCTTCAAATGACAAGGCATTTTCCCAGGTAAACGTAAATTCAGTTTTGCGGTTATGAGACAAATCAAAATACTTAATGGCCGCCAAGGCCACCATTTTGGCTACGGCCGATTTATTGGCCAAGCCGGGATTTTTTTCTTCTATAATTTTTATTGCGCGTTTCTCCGCCTCGTCAACCAGGTTTTGCAGGCTAATAATATTTCCTTTGCGCGTGGAAATTGGCCCTTCGGGCAGGCTCATAAAACCCAAGTCAACGTGCACACTGTCGCGTTCCGCCGGATAGCCCATTAATTCCAGCACTTTAAAAAGCTGCTTAAAGTGGTGCGCCTGGCGGTTGTCCACCACGTAAATATTTTTGTAAAAATCAAATTGCCCTTTGCGGAAAATGTAAGTGGCAAAATCGCGAAGGTGATAGGTTGTGGCGCCGTCTGATTTAACTAGAATGCATCTGCCTAACCCATATTGTTCAAGATCTACATATTCCTCTCCGGTTTCTCCTCTTAGCGCTAAACGCTTGGCCCTTAGCGCTTCCATTACTGCCGGCATCTTGTCCTCGTAAAAGCTTTCTCCCAGGTTATGGTCAAAAGACAGTAATTCCAATAGCCTGCGGTAATGTTCAAAGTCCACCACCGATTCCATAACAAACCACTGCCATAATTTGCGGTTTTCCGCGTCGCCCTTTTCCAATTTGGCAAACTCCTGTTTGGCTTGTTCGCGCAATTCCGGATTCTGTTCTATCCGGCTGCTCATTTCCACATAAATTTTATTCAGCTCAAAAATTGGATCTTTTTCCACTGTTGTTTTATTTCCAAACGTTTTATATCCCAAAATTAGAATCCCAAACTGCGTGCCCCAGTCGCCAATATGGGTGTCTGACATGGCGTGGAAACCCAAAAAGCGGAAAATCCTAAGCAAAGAATCGCCGACCACGGCTGACCTTAAATGTCCTACGTGGGGCGGCTTGGCCACATTGTTCTGGAAATATTCCACTACCACGGTCTTGTTTTCGCCTAACTTGGATTTTCCGAAATTGTCTTTTTCGTTCAAGATCCGGTACACGTTTTCCACCAAAGATTTTGGTGACAACCGGAAATTTACGAACCCCTTGGCTTGGTACGCCTCCTGGAAAACTTTTGCCTCGTCCAGCTTAACGAACTCCGCAACAACCTGCCCGGCAACCTCCTGCGGATCAAGTTTGAGCTTTTTGGCCAAAACCAGGGCCGCGTTAGCGGCATAATCCCCGAACTCCTGTTCCGGCACCGTAATTTTTAAACTCAGACCCTCTGTATTAAATCCAAGATTGTTAAAAGCCTGAAGCAATAAGTCAGTCAGATAAATTTTGGTTGTTTCACTATTCATAAAGATACCGTTATTATAGCATAAAACATATAAAAAAGTGAAACATCGCCTTAAGCCAAACCATAGCTATTTTCAACTCTATCTTCCTTTAACTTATTGTTCTAACTAATTTTTTATTGCTGCTCGGCCGAGCAGCAATAAAACAAGTATGCCAAACGGCAAAAAAATGGTAAAATTAAGCCATGAAAATATTGGCAAAAAACCAGCGCGCGAATTTTGATTACGACATAAAAAATACCTTCCAGGCCGGCATGGTCTTAAGCGGACCGGAAGTTAAATCCGTCAAAAACGGCAACGTGTCCTTAACCGGCAGTTATGTAACCGTATCCCCCGCCCAGGTCAGTTTAATTAACTGCCACATCGGACCTTACAAGTACGCGCCAAACGAAAAATACAACCCCACGGCTACGCGGCAGCTGCTTTTAAACCGGCAAGAAATAAACCAGTTATTGGGCAAGGAAAAAGGCCTGGTCATTGTGCCTTTGGAAATTTTTACCGCCAACCGCGGTTTGGTTAAAATTAAAATCGGCCTGGGCAAGGCGCGTAAAAAAATCGACAAGCGGGAATATATAAAAAAGCGGGAAACAAACAAAGAAATTAAAAAATTCCTATAACCTTCAAAATGAAAAACAAAAAAGATTTAATTTACCTGGCTGTGATAATTGTTTTGGCGGGCGTTGCCGCCCAATTCTATTACACTTACCGCTACCAGCCGCAGCGACAAATTAGCGTTTACTACAACCAGGACCGCGAATTGAACAAGGAAATAATCAGCCGGATTAGGGACGCTGACAAATTTGTATATTTCGCGGTTTATACGTTTACCAGGAACGACATAAAAGACGCGCTGCTGGCGGCAAAATACCGGGGGCTAGAAGTAAAAGGGATTATGGATAGAAATCAAGATAAAAGCACGGAATTGCAAACTAAAATTTTTCAGGAGCTTAAGGACGCCGGCATTCCGGTTTACGAACAGGACCATTCGGCCATTATGCATATGAAAGTTTTGGTCACGGAAAAGGCTTACGCCTCGGGCAGCTTTAACTGGACATCGGCCGCCACCAATTTGAACGACGAAGTCCTGGAAGTCGGGACAGACCCCAATGTGCGCCAGCAGTACCAAAACATTCTGGAAGAATTGTTCCGGAGGTACGGAAGTTAAATTTCAAATTACAAATATCAAATTTCAAATAAATTTTAAAATTAGGATATCAAACGGTCAAAAGATTGCAGTAGTTTGAAATTTGGACATTGGACATTTATTGGAAATTTGAAATTTGATATTTGGTATTTGTAAATATCCTTATATTTCCCCGTCATTTATTATAATGTGGTATAATTACAACAGTCACAAATAACTTCAAACCCAATGGACCCTTTTTACAAGCAGGACGTATTTTTCTTCATTACCACCATTGCGGTGGCAGTAGTTACAATTATCGTCATAGCCGCATCCATTTATATAATAAAGATTTTGCGCGATGTAAAGTATATTACCCGCAAAGCCAAAACTGAAACGGATATAATTAGCGGCGAACTTTCCGAACTGCGAGAAAATGTCAGGGAAAAAGGCGCCAAGCTGAAATATTTTTCCAGCTTTTTCCATAACGTCTATAAAAAAAGCAAGAAATAAATTAATTGTATTTATTTGCAGGCGTTAGGCGAGCTTTTCCGCCAAAGGCGGGCAAGCAAGCCGGGGAGTAAATAAATACAATTAATTTAAAAAGGAGAACCTATGGCTAAAGAAAATAATAAAAAAATGGGCGCGGGTTTGGGGCTGGCCGCTTTGCTGGCCGCGGCAGCCGGAGCTTACTATTTTTACGGCAGCAAAAAAGCGCCCAAGCATCGCAGGCAGCTTAAAAGCTGGGCGGTAAAAGCCCAAGGCGAGGTAATGGAACGCCTGGAAAATCTAAAAGAAGTCAGCCAGGATACGTATGCGGGAGTAGTGGACCAGGTGGTCGGCAAATACCAAAAATACAAGCACATTCCCGCAGACGAGCTGGCTGCCATGGCTGCGGAACTTAAAGGCCATTGGAACAGGATTTCCAAAGAACTGGATAAGCCGGGGAAAAAATCTGCAAAACCGCGAAGGCGCAAGAGTGCGACCGCGAGGTAGACATAAATCAATCCCAAATATTAACTAAAGATGCCTACCATATACTTTATCCGCCACGGGGAAACGCCGAGCAACGTAAAAAAAATCCGCCAGGGCATACAAATAGACGACTATTTGGACACGCAGGGCGTGCTGCAAATGGAAAAAATCATTCCCGTAATTAAGCAGCTTAAACTGGATTTGCTGGTAACTTCCCACTTGCACCGCGCCGAGGAGAGCGTGGCTTTAATTAACCAAAAACTGGAAAAACCCGTCCAAGTCGTGCATGATTTCCGGCTGCGCGAACGGGACTTTGGCAGCTTAACCGGCCATCCGCTGGATTATTGGGACAAAACGCTGCCCAACCACCGCGAACTGGAGCGCCTCCAGGAATATGACTACCGGCCGTTCGGCGGGGAATCGGTGGAAGACGTCAGGCAGCGTTCGGTCAGCGCTATTTTGGATTTAATCGCCAACTTTCCGGACAAAAACATTGGCATTATTACCCACAATGGCGTTATCCGCCTCATCCTGTTCCATTTCCCGGAAATCCCCCGCATTTACCGCGGCCTGAAAACGGAAAAAGACATTGCCAACACTGACATTTACGAATGGGAAATTACTGACGGGATAATTGCGAATTTGCAATCCCTACTAAAATAAAAAAACAAACAGCTTTTGTCTTTAAAAAAAGGGACGGGCTTTGTCGCATCCGTCCCTGGCTTGGCTTTGTTATTCCAAACCGACAATTTGCGTTATGCCTTGTCTGGCCGCTTCCTCCTTGACCTTTTTTACCAGCCCTTCTAAGATCTCCTGGCTGTTTTCGGGGTCCATATGAGCAGTGTGGGATATAATTGCGGTTTCCTGCGCCGGAGCATTTTTATACTTGGGAAAACTCATCCACAAATAATATGTCCCGTTTTTGTCCTTAACTAAGCTGACGCGCAACAACATCTATATTGTCCTCCTGGGCTTTTAATTTATGACGGCATAATAAGTTTAATAATACAGGCTTTCCATCCCCTACGGCATAAAACCGGACAAATTGAAACGGCGATCGCAAAGCCTTCGCGCCCGCCGTTTTTGTTTGATCACCGTTGCCTGGTCCTCCCAGGAAGCAAGCAAGGCGTGCCGCATTCCTGAAAATTCTGGCTGCTGGCAACCTCGCATTCGCAGACAACCCTGAGGGTTCTCAACGCTGTCGCGACTGCTCCCTTGTTGAACTTGCCAAAAAGCACCAGGGCTGTGGGAAATTCAGGATCCAACAACACCAGCACTTCCAAGCGTTTTACCAGGAAACCCACATCTTGCAACGGCCACCCATCGTCTTTCCGCTTCAAAATTGCAACCCTGTCCTGCCTTGTCTTCATATAACCTCCCAATAACTCCACCAGACGCTGCCGTCTGGGACTGTCACCAGATAATTTCCAGGACCCTAAGCGTCCCAAGTGACATGGAACCGCCCTCGCGTTCTTGCCTGATCGCAGCCAGCTGCAATGCAGCATTCCGCATAATACGCCCGCACCGCCGTTTCTTTTCCTCCCCCGACGGCCGCATCCGTTTACAAACTATGGAAGCAACCCTCCATACGATTTTCATGCATTCTCCTTTAATGTTTGATATAAATTTTATATCTCATCCCTGCCCCGATGTCAACAGAAAATAATTAAACCCAGCTAAATAACCAAAAAGTATATATTTAAATTCATATTTAAATATATACTTTCCTAACAATAAAAAAGGGGTTGAATGTGATTTTAAAATATGTTAAAATAGGTATCCGGATGGGGATGACGGATTTTGACAGGACTTTGACATTTTGCCATATGCAAGACGAGCAAGCCTAATAGCCTCGGAAATCCTTTTGGGCATCATAAATGCTAACGCATTTTCTAAGGTAAAGACTGCATTGGCTAACGCCTTTGCTTTCCAGCCTGCCTTCGCTTAATTCTAAGCCAGGGCGCCGCCTTATCTTTTGCCTCAAAGATAAATTAGCGGCTTCATTAGAGGCTGCGGCCGGTCGGTTTGATTTGCGCTGACCAGCTCAAGCTTTAGTAAATCAACCTTAATGATATCTTGCCAGCTCTTGTCATTAAGGCTTATGAACTGGCTAATCTTGTGAACAATGGGAAAATTGATTCGTTCTGGACGCGGGTTTAACTCCCGCCATCTCCACCAAGGGAAACTTTCAGGATTTTTAGAATTTTTTTTGGTCGCTTCGCTCCCATTGCAAACGGGGGGAAATGCAGTTTGAGCCAATATTTCTGCGTGCAAATCCCACGGCGGAAGAAAACGCAATTTTACATTCTTATCCAAAAGTTGGGGGTTTAATCCTAACTTTTGAACGGTCTGTTTAACTTCAGATAGATCACTCGAAGAAGCCACGAAAGTGGCTTCTTTTACGTCTAAAATCCACTGCCGGAGGGGTTTAATCCACACTCCACCTTCCTGTCCAAGATTCTTTAGAGCTTGGCTTAGGACAAGCTTTTGTTTGAGCAGTTCTTCCTTTTTGACCAAGTAAATTTCTTTGGGAATTTCTTGGTCAATGTAAGCGCTAACCAACCGGTTAAGCTTGTCCTGAATTTTATCCAAACTATTTTTTATGTCTTGGACAGGGCTTTTTGATGAACTGGTTTCTTCTTTCTCCCAAACCGAAATCTGCTGGAGCATTTTGTCTGTCCAGTTATCACAAATGGCAACTTTTTGAAGCTCGCTCTTGAGCTGAATCGCAAGCTGCCGCTCTTGCAAACTGCCTTGCAAGCATTTATTTTTCTTTCTGGTACAACGATAATAACGAAAGTTATGACCGTGCCTGCCAGTTACATTGCAACCCGTAATGGCACAGCCGCATTCTCCACACGTCAAAAGACCAGTCAGCGGAAAGTCCAAAGCCTGCTTGCTTTTGCGCGGCCTAGCTTTTCGCTTTAGAACCGCCTGGACAGCATCAAAAGTTGCGGGGAGAAGAATCGCCGGAAAGCTGCCCTCAAAATATTCGCCCTTATGCTTAGTAAGTCCTAAATAAGCCCGATTGGTCAACATTCTCCAAATAGAAGCTTTGCCAAGCGGCGTTTGATTCTTGGTTTCCACTCCCAACTCTGCCATAAAATCCGCCAGGCTTTCATAGGTATATTTTCCCGTGGCAAATTCCTCAAAAGCCCTGACCACTATTTTAGATTGAAAGGGATGAGGCTCGATAGTACGAGTTTTAAAATTATTAACGTATCCGAACGGGGCTTTTGTCGGCCATTCGCCGCGCCTGATTTTTTGACGAAAACCCCGATTAATGTTTTCGGCAAGATTATCTGTATAGTATTTGCTTTGACCAAACGCCACTTGCAGCATAAACAAACCTTGCGGTGTTGGTTCAAACCAAAAAGTGGGAAAGCGCAAGGAAACAATCTTTTTGGTATCTACAAAATAAATTATTTTTCCGCCATCAACGGAATTACGGGCAAGCCTGTCGGGGTGCCAAGCGAGAATTCCAACACCGTTACTTTCTTCTATTTTATCCATCAATTCGCCAAATTTTATTCTGCCTGGCTTCTTAGCGCTTTTAGATTCAGTTAACTCTTCTATAATCTCTAGTTTTTCCCTGCGGGCATATTCGCGCAATTCAAATAACTGAGCTTCAATACTCATTATTTGATGATCGTCGTCTTCCGTGGATTTACGCGCATATAAAAAATATTTAATAGCCATACTAGTCAAATTAATAATGACCGCCCTTGGTGCGACAAACCCAACAAGTTGGATTTATTTCCAAAGACGGCCATTAAAAAACTCGTTGGTTAGTTTGTCGCATAGGTATTATATCATATTTTGGATGTCATAAAAATAACCTTGGAGTAAAATGACTGGGGTAGATATATTCTTCTGGTAATTAAGGCAATTTTGTGTTAAAATAAAGGCAATGTTTCCGAAAAAACTTTAATATTCGGGAACGGAAAGGAATGTATGGCCCATGGTGACAATCAACATGATGAGGTTGTAATCCATATCGATAAGAAGGAATATAAAATTAAGAATCCGATTACAGGCGTAGCTCTTTATACTCTGGCAGGTATTGGAGCGGATTATAATCTATTAATGGAAATCCCTGGTCCTGGTGATGACGAACCCATTCCGAACGACAGCAAAGAGTATACTTTTAAAAATGGTACCCAATTTCACAGCGGTCCCAAAACTTTAAACCCAGGCTCCATCAATGCCTGAAAATGACGGGACAAATCAACCACTCCTTCCGGAATTTGATATAGAATTTTTGGATGAAAAGCAGTATAAATATAAAACCATATCCGTGAACGGTATGGTTCATCTTACCATTGAGGAATTTTTATTACCGCCACAAAAATACAACCTAGCGAGCGTTAAGTTACTAATCAGAGTTCCAGCTGGCTACCCCAATGCTAACCCAGATATGTTTTATACCTATCCTGATGTAAAACTGGCAAACGGTAATCTTCCCGACAAAGCAGATGTTCACGAAACTTACGACGAGATACCTTGGCAACGCTGGTCTCGTCATCTTTCCCAATCTCAATGGAGAGCTGGAAAAGATAATTTGAGAACTTATATCAGCTCTATTAAAAATGATTTGAGCAAGTAAACAATGCGTTATTCTTTAACCTTTTTAGAACCAGAATACAGTCAGCTCATTGAGCATCTCTTTAAAGATGCATCCACGGAGCGGGCTGCTTATCTTTTATGCAGACCTTCTAGTGGTAGTGAGGATTCAAGGTTACTGGTGCAAGAGGTTATTCCAGTAATGCCGAATGAACTGGAAAGTGCTTCGGCGACCAGTCTGTCAATCCCGTCAACTTCGTTTATGCGGGCTTTGAAAAAGGCTAACAATACAAAGCGTAGTTTTGTTTTTGTCCATTCGCACCCAGAAACTACCCCTAATTTTTCTACTCAAGATGACAAGGAAGAGCAGAAATTATTCCGCACTACTTATAATAGAATTACTCGTTCTAATTTACACGGCAGCCTAGTTTTTTCCTCTCCAACAAAACCAATTGGTAGAGTTTGGCTCGCAGATGGACAAAGCTACCCAATGGAAGTTATTAGAGTTATTGGAAATAGGTTTAAATTCTTTTATAACAACGAGGGGCAACTCCTAGACGAGATTTCTTTTGACCGACAAATCAGGGCTTTTGGCAAGGATATTCAAAAGTTATTACAAAAATTAAGGATTGGCATCGTGGGTCTTGGTGGGACGGGTTCCGCAGTTGCAGAGCAGTTAATGAGGTTGGGTGTTGGCGACTTAAGACTATTTGACGGGCAAGCTTTTGAAAAATCAAACGTAAATAGAGTTTATGGTTCTCTCTTATCGGACGAAGGGCACCATAAGACTAAAATTGCGGAACGGTCAGCTCATAGCAAGGGTCTTGGAACCAAGGTAATTACTTGCGAAACTAACATTACTAACCAAGTCGCAATTAAAGAATTAAGAAATTGTGATTTGGTTTTTGCTTGCACAGATGATGAGTGGGGACGTTCTTTGCTAAATACACTCTCTATCTACTATTACATTCCGGTAATTGATATGGCGGTATTAATTGATTCCCAAGATGGTAACATAAAGTCTATTTTAGGAAGAGTAACAACCCTTTTCCCCTCAAACGCTTGTTTACTTTGTCGTGAGAGACTTAACTCGCAAAGTATGTTAGCGGAATCACTTCAAGCGACAAACCCGACAGAAGCAGCTGTTAGGAGACAAGAGGGTTACGCGCCGGAATTAGCTGAGCCTGCACCGGCTGTAATTACTTTCACTTCTTCAGTAGCCGCGGCGGCCGTGTCGGAAATGATACAAAGACTTACCGGCTTTATGGGAGCAAGGGAGACTAATGAATATCTTTACTTTTTTGATAGAGCTAAAGTTATAACAACCACGCAAAAGCCACAGGCCGATTGTTTTTGCGCTAATAAAAATAACTGGGGCAGGGGCGACACTACCCCTTTCCTGGATACCGTTTGGAGCCAAAATGTTTAATTGGCTTAAAGAGTTAGTAAAAAAGTGGCAACGCAAGAGTGAGTTAGGTCAGGCAAGGGAAATTAAATCGTTGAACGAACTACCAGATAGACTTGGTTCCTATTTTTATATAGTAGTCAATGAGGGTCACTTAAAGTGGTTAGTATTTTCCTGTCCGTGTGGCTGTGGCGATAAAATTGAAGTAAATTTGATGAAAAGCATTTATCCAGTTTGGAGACTAACAAGAAGCAATAAAGGAGTAACGCTAATGCCGTCCTTATGGAGAGGATATGGAACTTGTGGTAGTCACTTTTGGATTAGAGATAATAAGATCGTTTGGGTAAATTAAAATAGCTATCATTTATGGCTATTATTTTAAATTTTTGTTTAATCTCTTAATAATATATAGGGAGCTGCGTTAGCGCGCGCACGGGAGGGTGGGGCAAGCGCTTGCGTTTTCTTCCGCCGTGGGATTTGCACGCAGAAATATTGGCTCAAACTGCATTTCCCCCCGTTTGCAATGGGAGCGAAGCGACCAAAAAAAATTCTAAAAATCCTGAAAGTTTCCCTTGGTGGAAAATCCTGAACGCTGCTAAAACCTACTTTATGCAAAACCCCTGACCTTGGCCTGCTAGCCTTGTCTTCTTGACAAGCTGGCAAACTACCCCTTGCTAATCAGGGATTTTTCTATTAAGCTGGAGCTATGGAACCAGCGGCTGGCTAGTACAACCAATAGTGCAACCCCATTGTACTAGCAAATCTTCTAAATCACCTGTGTCTATTGATGTTCTAATAATCCCTTACCAGTGGCTACTATCTCACCAGAGAATCAACTGAACGACTAGTATCTATACTAACTCTACTAAACATCAATACTATCTATTCTTACCTTAACCTATTATCTTGTCTTAATTCCAAATACCTAAATTCCAATATCTAACTAAAACCAAAACCTAAAAACAAACCCAAAGACTGGAGAGGAAAGATGGGGGGAAGAGTTGCCCGCCGCGAAGCGGCGGGACAGAAATACGCCGGGGAGGGCTAGTAACTGTACGCATGAATATTTAACTTCTGCTTACTATGCCTAATAACATTGGCTACCAGCTGTGGTTAGAGACAGTCAGGAAAATCCCCACTTGGGAATGGACGACTGGAATATTGACCCTTTGTGGCACCATTTTTCTATTTTCCCTCTACCAGCTTTTCTCCCTTTACCGCCTTGATATTTTCCACGCTTTTGAAAAAATTAAAATAAAAAACAAGGATTTAGACAAAGAATTCCCCAAAACGCTGTATTTTGAAATTACCATTCCCAAAGACTCCCAAACCACAGCCTTCCAGATCCAGCAAAAAATCCTCAAGGCCTTCCATTCGGTCTACCAAGATCCGATTGAAGGGCCGCACCAATTTTCCAGGTATTTTTACTTCTTCCAGAAGCTCTACCGCCATTGGAAAGTTGCCCTGGCCAAACAAGTATTTTTCACGATGCAGGTCTGGGCCCAATACCCTTACATATCCTTTCGCCTCCAAATCCCCATAGCCTTTTTCCAACGGATGGAAAAGGCTATTTTTAATGCCTATCCCAATGCCGAAATCACCATGCTAGACAAAGACGCGGTTTTGGCAGAGGTGGCCAAGTATCAAAAAAGTTATTTGAGTTACGGCCAAACCACCATTGAGGGCAAGTTTTACCACCGGGTAAAAACCTTCAAGGACGTGTCCTCCGACCCCGTGGATTCCGTTATCTCCACCATGGAAGCGCTGGCCAAGGGCCGGTTTATGGCCTACAACATCCTCATCTCCCCTTCTTCCCATTACTTCAACCAAATCATCCACTACTTGATTGAAGACCAGGAACGGGCGCAGCAAGAAGTGGCCCAAGCGGCCAAACAAACCCCTTCCTACAAAAAGGAGCCTGTTTCGGACTTGGCCAGTTCGCTGAAGATTGCCATGGAAGAAAAAATGAAAGCCTCCCTGTTTCAAACCATTATTTCTTACTGGGCGGTTTCCGAAACCCCGGAAGACGCGGAAATAAAACTGGCCAACATCCAGGGGGTGCTGACAGAGGTCAACCAAAAGAACATGAACATGCTCAAGCATAAAAGACTGTTTACCAGGCAGGTGGAGGATTTGGCAACCTCGGGGCAACTGCGGCAAATTATAGACACCAAGCCGGTTTTAAGAACCCGAAAATTATGGTTATGGCCTTTTTCAGGCTACCAGAATTTCGGGCAAGTGATTTCTGACATTGAGCTATTTTCCCTCTGGCACCTGCCTGATACCAATGACCAAACCGTGTCTTCGGTTAAGACTGTTAAGTTCAAAAAGAAACCCGCCAGCCAGCAAATGCGCGAATACGACGACAGCTTCTACGTGGAGCTGGGCAAGTCTAACTTCCGCATGCAGGAAGACACCAAAATTGGCATCCCGACCTGGGACGACATGAAAAAGCATGTCTATATTCTTGGCGGCACTGGCAGCGGCAAATCCGAAACTTTAAAAACCATCCTAAGCCACGTCCTGCAAAAAACAGGCAAGGACAAAGCCGCCTGCCTGGTTATTGACCCCAAAAACGACTTTGCCACAGACCTTTTAACCATGATCCCCGAAGAACGGAAAGCGGATGTAGTTTACTTTAATCCCTCCAAACAGCAAGACAAGCCTTTAAGCTTTCCCTTCTTTTCACAGTTTTCCGGGGACAAAAGCGACGAAGAGCGTTTAGGCTTTTTAATCTCCATTATGAAGCGGTTCGTGCAGATTGATTCAGCTAACTCCTGGGGCCCGGAACTGGAAAACATCTTAAGGCAGCTGTTTACCACGGCTTACGTGCTGCCTGCCCAGTCCCTCTCGGGTCTGGACCAGCTATTGCACGAACCCAACCAAATAAAGAACCTCTTAAAGTACCTGCCCTTAAGGTTGCAAAGCTTTTGGACGGATTCAATCTTAAAGCGTTCCAATAACGACCTTGCCAGGTACTTGGCCACGACCAACAACAAGATCGGCAAATTTTTGGATTACCAGGAATTCATGAACATTGCCGACCGTCTGGAAACCAAGATTACGTTTGAAGACATGATCAAGCAAGGCAAGATCTTTATTGCCAACTTTGGCTCATCCAGCGAGCAGCTGAAAAAGTACTACTCGGTATACCTCTCCGCCCATATTGCCGAAGCAATTTTCGGCCAAGCCAGGCTGAATAGCGAAGACCGCAAACCGTGTGTGTTCGTTATTGACGAGTTCCAAAGGGTGGCCAGCGACATCTTTGAAACCCTGTTTTCCGAAGTTCGGGCGTTTAACACCGCTTTGGTCATTTCCAACCAATTCATGGGCCAACTGGACGAGCGCATCCAAAAATCCATTGAGTCCAACATTGCCACCAAAATCTTCATGCGCACCCAGTCAGTCGGAGACAGTGAAATCGCCGAAAAGATATTAGGCGGCAGGATTACCGTGGAAGACATTATTAACCTGCCGACCGGCACGGCTTACCTCAAAACTTTAGTCCAAGGCGTGCCGCAAGACGCCATGTCCATCAATATCCAAAAAACTCCCCATCCCAAAGACATTTTAAGGGACACGGAAGAATATTTCATTAAAGAAACCATGGAAAGCTATGGCACGCCTTTGGAAGTCATAAAACAAAAACGGGACAATATCAACGGCATTTATTACTCGGCTAAAAGGGAGCAAATTTTCCGGGAGCTCATGGGCAGGCACACTACCTTTGAGCCAGACAAAGAACGGGCACCGGCTGCAGTAAATTTTTAATTTAGCAAAACTAAAATATGTATTTAAACACCCTTGACGTAAAACTCACCCCCAGGGCTAACGTAAGCCCGTATAACGTGGAAATAAACCAGTCCGCGTTGGAGATTTTGGCTTTAGTCTTGGAGTTTAGGCTGGCCTCCAGCTGCCATATTACCAGGTTCCTCAGCCAAAAAGAGCGGAGCCGGTACATGTATACCAAACTCCGCCGAATGTGGCAGGCTAAACTTTTGGAAAGCTTTAAGGTTTTTTCCGGCGGCGGCTTCTCGCTGTTTTATATGCTTTCCAAACAAGGACTAAAAGTCTTGACTGAGTGTGGCCAGTATGAGTGGCAGCGCCTGAAAAATTACCCGACAGCCAAGACTTTGCTGTCCTGGGGATTGTTCAAGCATGAAGCCCAAATCGTGGAGCTGGCCAGTTTGGAAAGCTTGAACAAGTCTGCAAATTTAAGTTTTAGCTTTAAAGGCGAAGACAGTTCGCAAACACAAGACTATATAAGCGACAAACGTGTGGAAGCCTTAACCCCCGATTACACCGTAGTTTACAAGACCAGCCAGGCGGAGTACAAAGTTTACACGGAATTTGAGCGCACCCGAAAATCCAACGAATCCTTGCTTAATAAGGTCCAAAGGTACTGGGACTTTCTTGCTTTGCAAAACTCTGAACAATACACTCTGCGGTTAGTGTTCCAAACCCAAGGGATGGAGCGCTCCTTTTGGCTCAATATTTTTATGAACCGCCCTGGCCTTCTAAAACTCAACATTGTCACTACCCACTTGGACTTAATTGCCGGAGCCAAGCAATTTTTAGAACCAATTTATGCAACAGAAAGCACAGTTAGGTTAAGTAAAGACGGGCTGCTCAAAGCTGAAATTACCCAAAGAATTAAGTTATTTAATTTTTTATGATGAACAATTACATCTATTCCAATGATAGCTGAGAGCGAATATATCTTTAGGGTATCTCAATTATTAATACACTAACGTAACAACAATGAAAAAATTTATTGCTTCACTTGGGGCCAGTGTCTCCGCCCTATTTTTAACCGCCTCAATCGCGCTTGCCCAGGAACTGCCCAAACCAGACATGTCAGTCTGGGAGTCAGATAAAATGAAACCGGTTCGGGATTTTGCCAATATCGGTATCGGGGTCATCTTCGGCATTGCCGTCCTCTACGCGGTCATCATGGTTGCCTGGTACGGCATTAAGCTGCAGTCTTCAGGCTCTGATCCCATCAAGTCCCAAGAAGCCAAGGCCGGACTGAGATCCACGGTCGTGGGCGTGGGCATAACTTTTGCTGCCATCTTTATCATTGGCCTCATCCTGTATGTCTTAGGCCTGGTTGGCATAAAGTCTAATGCTTAAAGCCAAGATAATTATTAACCACATTAGCCTATGAGCGATGAGCAAGAAACCAAACAACCCAAAAGAAATAGCTGGCTTTACAGGCTGGATGGTTTGGTAAAAACTTTTGTTCCCAACTTTAACCTGCGGGCGGTTTTGTACATTAGCCTGTTGTTTGCAGTGGCAATCTACCTGCAAATCTGGCGCATTTCCCCCCAACCCAAAGTAAGCAACCCAAAACCTTCTCCGACCCGGGAAACGGTAATTGCCGACGAGACCTATTGGCAAAGCCAGGCGTACAAGGAAAAAATCCAGACCCAAACTGTAGAATCTTTTACGGGCGAACTGCAGCAGTGGCTGGAAGGAAAGAACCAGGAGTTGGTCCGCAGGAAGTTCGAAGATCTTCTGTTCATTAACAGCGGCCTGACGCCTTTAACCGGCGGTGACTTGTCTACAGTCGTGCCGGAAAGCTTCAATTATTTGGAAAATCACGCCCGTGCCCGCTACCAGTACGCCAAGGATAAGGGCTTCTTAAGCGACCAGCCAACTCTGGTAAAACTTGGCGGCTTGGTCTGCGACCTTGATGACAAGACTGAAAAAGCCACCGGCATTGAGCTTTATGACTGGCGTTATTCTTCCATGGCTAAACTGGCTGAATTCATAAAAACGAGCCCGGATTGGAAAGCGCAAATCGGGGATAAAATATTGGACGTCCGCGACCCGAACCTGGAAGACAAGGACTTACTCAAATCCCGAAATGCCCAGACCCAGCCCGCAGGCTTGTTTTCTTTTCTGGTGCTCCGGGACTCGCAATCTAACCGGATATTTTTGGCTGACAACGAAATCCTGGAAAAAAACGGCGTGGACAGCCAGCTCACGCTTAGCCGGATCAGCGTAGGTTTTGCCAAATCTCCAAAAATATATTTTAAATATGGCTACGAAGGCTGTAAACAAATTAACAACCTCTCCCAAATAAATTATGGACAACCTGATTAAAGCTGTTTTAGCGCATTATGTCCCAGCCATAATCGCCATCAGCATGGTGGTTGGTGTTTTTGTCATTGCCATTGCCGGAGCCTTAAGAAACACTGGCAAGCACGATGACGTCGTTCGCTCCAACCTGGTCGTCCAAACCGTAATTGTGGGCTTTATTATGTTGTTCCTTTCCGGAGCCTTTGTCTTTGCCTTTCACGAAGCCTACATGAGCAATTTCTACGCCGGAGTTAAAGAGGACATTACGGGCAAACTGCCCTCCACGAATGACATTAATAACACCAATCTGCTCGGCAGTGAAATTAGTGACATCCAAAGCAACATCACCGACCCCAAGTGTATTTTAATTGTGGTTGACACCATTGACTGCGTCAAAAAGACTATCAATGACGTCTTAGGCATTATCATTGAAAAAGTAGTCCGGGGACTGGGAACCGTGGTGGGAAAAGTCGTGGAAAAATTTAATTTTAATTTTTTATTCAGCCTGCCAGCTGAACTGTTTAATAGCGACCCGAACCTGTCCCCAGGCAAACTGCAGCAGATTGCCAATTTTAACAGCCTGCTTAAGCTCAGTGAGATTATCGGTTTGGCCTGGGTCTACTTGCTGGTGGTGACCCACTATTTCAAAGCCATAATTTTTTCCTTGGACCAGGACTTCTCCAGCGATTTTGTGGGAGACGTGGGTAAGATATTGCTGGGGTTTGCCGGGGTGTTTTTGGCCAGGTACTTGGCCGAAGCCTTAATCCTAACCGCCCAAGCCTTTGCCACCTTTTTATTTAATACCCAGCTAGCCAATGGTTTAACCATTGCCTTAAAAGCCTTGATTGCCGACGGCCTCTGGAATTCTTCCGGCAGCTTTGGCCTGGCCTTAATTGGCCTGACAATCTTTGTGCTGGTTTATGTTGTCCTGTTTGGCTTTGTGGTGTTTAGGAACGCCAAACGGTATTTCCTGCTGCTGATCATGATCCTTTTGTCTCCCATTTTCACGCCCATGTTGTTTTTTAACGAGACCAAGAATATGGCTATGATTTTCTGGCACAAGTTTTTTGTGACCAGCTTTGGACTGATGTTTGACCTGCTGATCCTGCTCATAGTTTTTGTGTTTTTAAGCTCCGGCGGCTTCTCTTTGGGTAATTTAATCTTGATGCTTGTTGGTATGGCCATTGTCGCGGATAGCAACAACTTGCTGCAGCAGATTGCCAATGCCTCTGAAGTGGCAGGCTTCCGTTCGGTCATCAGGAAAGGCGCGCAGTCCGGAGCCGGACTCTATTACCGGTTAAAGAGATTAAAAAGCTAACCTAAACCAAAACCCCTATGCCCGAAGATAAATCATTTAAAATCGACATCCCTGAATCCATCGAAGGCTACAAAGTTACCTTGTTTTGGGGATTGGGCCTTAGACAAATTGTGCTGGTATTTATTGCCACGCTGTTTGTCGGCCTTGGAGTATTTAGCCTAGTGGACAAACAACTGCCAACCGGCCTGGGCATGTTTGCTTTAGCCACTTTATCGCTTTGCGGCATTGCCGAAATTCATGGCAGAAATTTTTATCGTCACCTGCTCTTTATTTTCTTCTACTACAAAAACCAGCCTAAAGCCTTAATCTACCACCACCATGCCGCAAGCGGCACGGCCAGCTTTAAAGCCAAACAACTCGTTTACCAGGAAGAAAACCATATGAAAACTTTTATTATTATTTTTATTGCCTTGGCCTTAGGCCTCCTCCTTTTGGCTTTCATAGGCAACTACCTCTCCCATGTCATTTATCAATAAGCTCTTTTTCAAAACCAAGCCTAAATTCCAGACCCTGGCTAATTTTTGGCAGTTCAAGGACATCAAGGGCGGCTGCCTAATTATGAAGAACGGCTCATACCGCATGTGCCTGGAAGTTTTTCCGGCCAACTTTGGCCTCATGGATGAAGCGGAAAAGAAGCGAGCCATTACAGGCTTTGAGCAGGTCCTCAGGGAAATTGACGTAAAGTACCCGCTGCGGGTCTTAGTGCAAACCCGCAAGACCAACGCCGATGACTATATCGGCCAACTGGAGCACGCCTACAGCATCCGCGGCCTGGGCACCTATGACCTGTTTGAAAAATACGCCGACTTTATCCGGGACATCAGCAAAGACTACGAGATTATCACCAAAAAATTCTTCCTGTTGTTGGAATTCAGCGAGCTGAAATACACGTTGTCCAAAGACATTGTCAGCCGGGAAGAAAAGGATGGCAAAAAAAGGCGGCGGATTACCGAACAGGAAATATTCCAAGAAGCCAGGCAAAGCATGATTGCCATCCTCACCACTTTTAAGTCGCAGCTCCAGGCTATAAATTTAAAAGTCAAAATTATGGAAACCGAAGAGCTTGTCCGGGTGATAATGGCTTACCTGGATGAAGAGAAATTCCTCCATAACCGGCAGTTTTACGGGCACATTGAGGACTTTCGCAAAAAGGCTTTAGAGCAAGGCCTGCCGTTTTCCATCATTAACAAAATCAGCCCGGATTTTATTGAAGAAGAAAACATTGATTTGTTAAGTATTAACGGCAAAAACCTCCTGCGATCGGAATTCATTAGTGAACTCGGTTCTTATGCCTATATTGACTGGTTTAAGGAAATCATCATGTTCCCTTACGCCTCAGACCTTATGTTTACCTTTACCAGCAAAGACCCCAAAGAGACCGTGATGAAAATTACCGAAAAGCGCCACCGCATTGAATCCAAAATTTTTGACGAGACCCAAGCGCACAAGCCAAAAAACATCGCTGACAACTTGGTGCTGGAAAGCACGGAACGGATTGAAAGGCAATACTTAAAGTCAGAGATCAAGCCCATTGACTTAAAAATCGAGGTTACGTTCCGTTCCAGTACCTTACAGGCCTTAAACATGGTGCACATGAACATGGAGCGGGTCTTAAGCCGCAAAATGATGCAGTCCAGGATTTACCACTACGAGCAGCTGGAAGGCCTTAAAGGCACGTTCATTGCGGGCGCAAGCAATACTGACACCAAAAACCACAGGGACATTGACACCTCAGTCGCGGCTTTTACTTTTCCCTTCATTACCCCACAAATTTCTTCTAATACTGGCATCCTTTACGGCGTAGACGAAATCAACCGCTCCTTGGTTACCATAGACATTAAAGAGCTGGAAAGCTACAACCGCTCAATTATCGCTTCCACCGGCGCGGGCAAATCCTATTTTATCAAGCTAGACCTCATCCGCAGCCGCATGATCGGCTACCAGTCATTTGTCCTGGACGTGGAGAACGAATTTGAAATGGTCACCAGTTATCTCAAAGGCAAATACATAGAGCTTTCCGATCGATCCATTTATTACATTAACCCTTTCCACATTCCAGGCCCGGAGTACAAGGCGCAAAAAATCGAGTTTGTCAGGCAGCTTTTCCAGAAACTCTACCAGAACGAAAAAATCAGCGTAACTGACATGACGCAGTTGGAAAAAGCTATCGGTGCTGTGTATGAGCAGTGCCTCCAAAATAACCACCAACCGGTACTCAAGGACTTTATCAGGGAGATTGACCGGCTGGTAAAAAACCGAACAATCGAAAACTTGCTTACGGTCCTAAGGTCTTACACCGAACCGCGGCATCCACAGTACTACCTGTTTAACAAGCAGCAAAATATTGATTTTGCCAGCGATGACTTAATTGTTTTTGCCTTAAAGTACGTGGACAAGCGAGACTTTGTGGTGGCCGTGATTTTAGAAAGTTATTGGAGTTACATTAACCATCCCAAAAACAAAGCCCGGTTTAAAAGCTTGATTGTGGACGAAGCCAGCCAACTGTTCCAATCCAGCCTGATTGTGGAAAAGCTGGCTTCCTTGGCGTTGCGGGGCAGGAAATACAACTCGGGGGTCACGACCATTGTCCAATCCATTAACCATTATTACAACAGCGGGTTTGCGCGCACCTCAGACTTATTTGACCAGTCTTCCCTGACCTTGATCATGAAGCACAAAGTCAGTGACTCTTTTGATAAGCTCAACGAAAAAGTTCATATTAACAAACCCGAGCGCGCTTATTTGGAACGCTTGGAAATTGGCAAAGGCCTGCTCATTATCAATGATTCCAAGATACCTCTCTCCATAAAAAGCAGCCAGGAGGAAGACCTAATTTGTACCACTAAGCCGCCGCGCTAATTATCTATTGCCTTATGAACCCAGCTCAGGCCGCCTACACCCTTTATGCCAACAGGAATAGAATTAAGCGATTTTTGCTGTGGCTGGCACTATTAACTTTGAGCGCCGCCTTTATCTTGTATCTGGTTTTGGCAACTATTATTGCGGTCTTGCAGGGCAACGGCAAAGTTGCAGACGGCACGGTAAACCCCAATTTAGCGCAGTTTGCCGAATTTCAAAGCTTTAGTTACAAAACCATTTACGGCGAGACCTGGTATGACTTTAAGCACCCGTATGCTTTCCCGACCTTGGGGTCATTAACGCAAGGCGTAATTCTAGATTCCTCGGCAAAAGTCGGGCGGTTGCATGTTGCTTGGGACATGGCTGACTACGAGCCCAGGCAAACTGAAGTCCGGGCTTTTGCCGACGGAACAGTAGCAGCGGTAAACAGCAATATTTTAGAAAACACAACAAGACGCTGGAAATTTTGTGACGATAACGACTACGGCATTTGTTGGTACCAAGTAAAAGAAGCCGCTGACGTGCAATATGGCTGCGGCTATGAAGTTATCATTGTCCATGCGGACTCACTCTCAAGCCAATATTGCCACTTGGCAACCGAGCCGCCGCTGGCAGTTGGCGACAAAGTCACAGCAGGACAAGTCATTGGCCTGCAAGGCAGCACCGGCTGGGCTACGGGCAAACACTTGCACTTTGCCTTGTGGCGAAGCAGCCAGCCCATAGACCCGGCTTATGCTTTTACCCAAACCAGCTTAAGCGATTGGCAAAAGTAAATATTTTATTGAACTTATGACAAAAAACACGAAGGCAATAATTTGGGCGACTGTGGCTGTCATTATGATTATTATTAGTTCAATAACCTACGAAAGGCAAAGGCCTAAGCGTCTGGCTACCCAAAAAACCCCAATAGTGAAAATCACAGCAATCGTTCCCGTACAAGACCAGATCCCTGCGCCCACCCAAGCCGCAACCTCTACTGCGGATACGATTAATACATCTACTCCGGCTAGCAAGTTTATTCCATTCCGCAAACCAAAACCTGCCCCGCCCAAGCCCCTCAGTTATGGCGACACGGTAGTTAAGTACGCAAGTTCCCGCATACAATTCAACTCAAGCTGTCAGGCTATTCCGAGCCAAATGGCTATTGCTAACCTTGTCACAATCATGCTGGATAACCGTTCCAACGCAGCACAAACAATTACTGTTGCCGGACATTCGTATTCGGTGGCCGCTTACAATTACGTCTTGGTTGCGCTGAACCAAAAAAACCTACCGATCCACCTACTCGTCAACTGCAACAGCCAAGTCAATACTGCGGAAATACTCTTGCAGTAATACTTATTGGGAGTTTATAGATAAATGCGCACGCACGGGTGGGCTGGGGTAAAGCGCATTACCATATATTTTCCTCCTTTAGTAGCTTTCTAAAGGAGGTTTCGCTCTTTCATGCTGACAAAAGCTTCGGCCGTGACAATCACGTTGTCTAACACCTCAATACCCAGAAGTTTTCCGGCGTCTTTTAGTCGTCTGGTAACTTGGAGGTCTTCGGGAGACGGCTCCAGGCTGTCGCTGGGATGGTTGTGGACGAAAATGACCGAAGCCGCGGTTTTTACGATCGCCGTCCGGAAACATTCTCGGGGATGGACCAGGCTGGCATTCAGCGTGCCAATGCTGACCGTTTCTCGGCCAAGAATGTGGTTTTGGGTATCCAGGAAAAAGACGCAGAAGTGTTCTTTCTTTTTCTTTCGGAAATCCTGGCACTTTGCGGCTACCTCCAGCGGGCTGAGTATGGACTCCGGCAAAGGTTTAACCGTGAGGTTATCGCTGAGGTATTGTTTGGCCTTGTCGTTGGCCTCAGCCTCGCTCTCGGCCGTGAACTGGTAATTTATGTTGATTTGGTATTCCATAAAACTCCTTTTTGCTTAACTTGTTATGGCAAGCAAAAGAACTCTGGAATGTTTTGGCAGTCACAGGGATTAAAACCGATTTATGGCTGACGGCAGATAAAAAGGTTTTACCCTTGACGGCCAAAAACCCAGAGTTACAATGGGAAGCCCTAAGGTAAGCAAAAGGAATTTTTGCCAGAGATAACGAAAAAGCGCTCCTTCAGGAGCGTTTTTCAAAATTTACAAGCTTATATTTTAGTTCATTTCAGCCACTTAATCTGCAACTCTTGGCGCAGTTTCCAAGAGTTGCCGAATTTGGCGTAAGCCAGCCAGGACCGTACCGAATCGCGTAAAGTTTTTTCTTCCATCTTACCCGAACTCACCAGCTTTCTGCCGCGCCGGTATTTTGCCAAAAACCTCCGCACGGTGCTCTTGCGCAGCAGTCTGTAATTAATAAAAACTTTATAACCCAAAAAATCCACCCCGCCACGCACCGGAAAAATTTCAGCTTTTTTCGGATGCAAAACAAGGCGCATCCGGCTGCTCAAGAATTGCCTAATTATGGATTTTATCCGCCCCAACCGTAATTTTTCATTTCCCAGCACCAAAAAATCATCCATATACCGCAAATAGAATTTTTCCCTAAGTTTATGCTTGACGAAATTATCTAACTCGCTTAAATAAATATTGGCGAACAATTGGGAAGTCAGGTTGCCAATCGGAATACCGGTCTTGCGGACGGTAAATAAATCCTCGTAAACAAGGCGGTCATAGCTGGAATCTATAATTTTCCTGATAAGTTTTAAAGTGTTTTCGTCAGTTATTTTTTCACAAATGAGAAGATATAATATTTCATGGTCAATGCTGGCAAAATATTTGGATATGTCGCATTTCAAACAATACCGCGCTTCCGGCTGCCTCAAAAATTGCTGCAGCTTTTTTACGGCGCTGTGCGTACCCTTGCCGTTCCTGCAGGCATACGTATCAAAAATAAAGCCTTTGTCAAAAATTGGCTCAATAGCCGCGCACAAGGCGTGGTGGACAATCCGGTCCCTAAAAGGCGCGACTTTAATAAGCCGTTTTTTGGAATCACAGACAACCATTTCCTTATATCCGCCGTGGCAATAATTGCCTTCCTTTAATTCATTTTTTAAGGCCAGCAGGTTCTCTTCGGCGTGGGCGTCAAATTCCAAAACGTAATCGCGCTGCCGTTTGCATCTGCGGGCTCTTATGTATGCCTGATAGAGATTTTCGAAACTGCAAACTTTGTTGAACATATAATATAGCAAGATGGGTATCTTCCCGGCCCATAAAGACGACGTAGAAAATACCCATCCCACGAAAGGACCTATTTTACTTTACCCAAACCCGAAAGATAATCCTTACGCTTTTGGGGTAACGGCCCATATTTTCCCTTTCAGCCCAAAAAGGCTTACTCAAGAAGGAGCAAAGCTGGGGTTTATAGTGCTCTCTTTTTATTCCCGTAGGAGATAAAAATTCCAGCAAGGCCAATTTCTTGGCCAGGGTGTTACCCACCCCTCGCGAACCCGCCTCAACCAGCCTCAACGGGAGCACCGAAAACCAATGTTGCTGTTCGTATTGGACGGACCATTGTTCAGATTCAGGGCAAAGGCCCCGGCATTCGACCCATTGTTCCAATTGGCGCCGCGTTTGAAGGCGTTATTCGCTTTGTCCCTAAAATCCGTAAAACCATAAACGAAAAATCCATAAACGTAATTACGGACTTTCGGCTTATAATTTGTTTAAGTATTCTTTTGGAGCGAAAGCGGCTTGTTTATATTGCCGAATTTATTTTTCCACCCGTTTAAAAGCCTGCCTATTTCGTCAAGCCTGACTGCGGCAAATTCGTATTGTTTTATGCTCAATAATTTAAAATCTTTGCTTAATCGAACCAGCACTTTAACCAATTCATAACACACCAGGCAGTCTTCTATACTTGCGGCTTTATCGCGCTTTAAGTTGGCCCTAGCCACGTCTTTGAGCAGCTGCAAAGTTTCATTCTCCAATTGCTGACCTAAACTATATTTATGTACCCTTTCAAACCGCTGGACAGTTGGCTTAACCCACAGCACGAACTCGTAAACTTTTTGAAAGACTAACAAATCAGACAACATAAAAAAATCCTCCTTCAATTATGTAGCGCAAATTTTCTTGCTTTTTGTTTCTCGGGTTTTTAATCGCTTTAGCGCTTATTTTTATTTTACAACATTATCCAAATAATAAAAAGTGGAAAACTTGAAAGATTTTAGCGCGTTTGCCGTCTTGATAATTGCGGATTATGATTGACAACCAAAACCAGGCGGCCTATACTGCAATTACGGATACTAACATATAAACATATGCCAAAAAACGAACCAACCATCAGCGACGTGCTGGAAGCAGTCCAAGTGTTTTCCAATAAAGTGGAAAAAAGGTTTGACGGACTTGAGAGCCGGGTCACAAAAATTGAGCAGAATATGGTCACCAAAGATTATCTGGACGAAAAGCTTTTGGATTTGAAAGGCGACCTCACCGTTTTGATAAAAAAAGAAGACCGCAAGCTTTTGGCCTTGGTATCAGTTTTGGAAAAAAACAAAATCATTTCCACTAAAGAAGCCAAAGACATCCTTTCTTTGGAACCATTTCCGCAAACTCCTTAATTTTCTGCTATGAAAAATGGCAAAACTGGAATAGGTATTATATTTTGACGTAGAACCATAAAAAAATTTTGAAAACCCGCCCCGAAGGGGCGGGTTTTTTAGATTATTAGATTTTTGATTTTAGATTCACCGTTCTTACGGTTCCAAAATTTTGGGCTTTAAACTAAGTTATTGCTAAATTTCCAGGAAACCCCTCGCGAACCCGCCTCAACCAGCCTCAACGGGAGCACCGAAAACCAATGTCGCCGAACGTAAAGGACGGACCATAGTTCAGAATCAGGGCAAAGGCCCCGGCAGCCGACCCAATGCCCCAACCGGCGCCGCGTTCGAAGGCGTGGTAACCGCTACCGTCATCAGCATTGGTATTACTGGTATAGATTTGACCTATACCGTTAGAACTGGTTAAAGTTTGCAACCAGGGACGAATATAATTCAGGCCTTTATAATTAGTAATAGACGAATAATTGTGCCAGTTTTGGTCAGCCGGAGTTGGCATTTCCGTAGGCTCGGTGGAAGTGGCGCTGTAAATATAAGCGTCGGTCCACTGCCAAACATTACCGCCTATATCCCAAATCACGGTGCCGTTACTCAAAACTTTGGTGCGCATTTGGGAACTGTTAGAGCCGCCGGAAGAATATCCGGTGGTGGCGTATTGCTGGCCGGTGCCATAATAACCTTTATCCGCATCCGTATAACC
Organism: Patescibacteria group bacterium; assembly: GCA_023484515.1. Lineage (GTDB taxonomy): Bacteria > Patescibacteriota > Doudnabacteria > UBA920 > UBA920 > JAMDAY01. The sequence continues at coordinate 6,218 of JAMDAY010000030.1, read as the reverse complement.
GCCGCTGCCTGCCCCGCGGATCTCGCAAGAACCTGCAACATAAGCATTACTGGCGTCATACATAGGTTTGTTCAAATTGCAGCCGGAAACTACCGGATCGCTGCCTGCCGAAGAAGCCAAAGCATTGGCCGGAGCGTTGTCGCTGTGGCCATTGGCCATTTGCAAACCCGCGGCGCTGTCTAAATCGTTAATCGGCGTATGGCCCGCGTTGTCGGCTATAGTCATCCATTCCTGGTCGGAAATAAGGTGATAATTCAGACCCAAAGACTGGCAGGCGGTTTGGGACTGGTTCCAATTAATGGAAACCCACGGCAAATTAGCGGCTGTTGACACCGGACAAGCGGCGCCATTGCAGTTAGTAGTACCATCGGAAGAAGCGACATATTTCATAGCGCAAAAACCGGGAAGCGTGCCGTATTTGGCCGAGCCTGGAACCCAAATATATCCGGCTGGGCAGTTTTGTTCAAAACTATCGGCCCGGGCAATACCATTAACATCCAAAGGACGCAACGGAATTTTCCCGACTCCCGTATAGCCGTTGGCTAAGATATTAAAAATACTGGCGTTAGTGGCAGTGGCAATGGCAAATAACGGCGTGCTGGTGGAGGTGGAATAAAGATACAGAAGCGCGGCGGGCGTGGAGGTGCCAATGCCGACTTGGCCGGAGGAAGTAATATGGAAATAGGAAATGCCGGTGGAAGAGGCCACATCAAAAAGCTGGGCCGTGGAACCGGCGGTACCCTGAATGGCGAGCGTGGCATTAGGCGAGGTGGTGCCAATGCCTATTTGTCCGTCATTACGGGCAAATAAAAGCGCCAGTCCGGCAGAATTCTGGATATTCAAGGAAGAAGAAGCCGTAGTTGTACCCACGCCGGTTATATTCAAACGGGAAACCAATGAACTGGTGCTGGTTGTGGCCGCCAAACCCATACTAATATTGCCGACGCTGGAGACGGCCAAAATTGTGCTGACTGATGAAGAAGCGTCAGGCGCGGAAAGCACGGTGAACGGAGAAGAAGTGCCGCTGCCCTGAATGGTTAAAAGCCCGTAAGAGGTGGTGGTGCCGATTAAATTCGCGCTGCTGAACACGGTACCACTGGCGGTTAAGGAATTAAAGACTGCCGGACCTGTTACGGATAGATTTGTAACAGAGGTAGTTGCCAAAGTACTGGTACCTGTAACGGTGAGGCTAACCGCAAAAACTGAATTTAACGTGCTGGTAGAAAGTACAGTCAAACTGGTGCCCGTGGCGATTGCAAAATTTAAATTTTGCAAAGTTGATATTCCGGAAACAGTTAAGCTGGCAATGGTGGTTGAACCGCTTAACACGGCAGGGCCGGAAACGGCCAGGGAAGTAATGGTCGCGGTTGCTAAATTGGACGCGCCCGTTACAGTTAATATCCCATTAACAGCTAGGCCGGTAAAGGCTGGCGTGGAAGTTGTGGTTAAATTTTGATTGATCGTGGAATTACCGGTAACAGTCAAAGTATTATTATTTAAAGCCAGTGTTCCGGTGCCTGCTGTTAATGTCAGCCCATTTATAGTGGTAAAGGTTGGGGTTGATGAAACGGCTAAAGCCAAAGTGCCGCCCAAACCCAAAGTAATAGTGCCACCGCCGGTCAAATTAGTACCGGCTGTTACGGTTAATTGAGTGTTACCTTGTACCGCTGTGCCCAGTGCCGCTCCATAAGCCACGCCCAAAGAAGTGGAGCCGCCTAAAGACACGCTGCCACCACTGGTTAATCCCGTCCCAGCCGTGACTGTCAGGGACGAATTGACTAAATCGGCGTTATTAATTTGACCGACAAATAAATCTCCGCCCGAAGTGGAACGGACCACGCCAGCGGTTAAAGTTTGGATGGTCGTGGAACCTGTGGCAGTAAGGCGAGTAACGGTTGTGGTGGCTAAACTGGAAAGCCCGGAAATATTTTGGTTGCCTGAAACTGAATTATTACCGCCAATAACTTGGTTGCCGGTCGTAGTTGAGTTGCCAAAAACTTGCAGGCCTGACAACGTCGCGATACCTGCAACCTGCAAAGCAGTAACCGGAGAACTAGTACCTACACCCAGCCTGTGATTGGTTTTATCCCAATAAAAATTACTGTTGTCTTCCGCAAGACCGGCATCTCCCTGGAACGCCACGCTGCCCAAAGCAAGCCCCGGATTTAAGCCGGTTACGGTCAAACCTACAATAGTAGCAGAACCGGAAAGAGTTACGGGCCCGGAGACCGTAAGGCTGGAGATAGTGGTAGTGGCAATATTTGGCAATGTGGCTGTACCGGAAACTGCCAAGGAAGAAATGGTAGTAGTGGCAAAGGAAGCGGTATTAAGAAAAGAGGCCGCACCACTTACGGTTAGAGTATTACTAACGGTTGCCTTGCCAGTGGAAAAATTATTGGAAGACAAGTCCGTAAATCCGGCAAGCGACGCACCGCTAAAGTTTTGGGCGGGGTTGGAAGGATAATAAGTGACTAAAGGATAGCCGCCAACCGCCACGGTCTGCTGGCCGTTGCTGCCGGTAACCATTCCTCCCGCATCGCCTTTGTCGCCCTTTGCGCCTTTGAACTTACCTGCCGCCAGATACTGGTTTAAGCGGGAGTCAATAAGCTGGTTTATGTAACTAGGGTCAGCGGCTGAATAAGTTATTACTGCGGATTTAACGGGTTGAGTTTTTGGTCTTTGGTTAATGGCTGTTGCTTTCGGTTTGACAGTGGCGATTTTGCTGGCAGTCGGAACAGCTGGTTTAACAGAAATAGTTTTACCGAGGACTTTACCCTTTGTGTCATTTTGGGCTACGACCTGTGATCCTGAAATCAAATGACTATCCTTGGAAACATAAGAGTCTGTACTAAAATTATTTCCGGCAAGTTTATCCAACAGCCCCACATTTTCTACCACATTATTCCAGCTGTTTGAGACAGCTGGTTTTGCCATGTGTGCTGCATTGTGCGCCACTACACTTAACTGATTATTATAAAATAAAGCCATTTGGTTCCATCCGCTTTTGGCATTGCCAAAAGCCCAGGCAGCTTGCGTTGCTTGTTCGCCAAGGGCCGAACGAATAACATCGCCAGCAGCAATGTACGGCGCTTTGACGTCGGTAATTAAATTTTTGGCTAACTGCTTAGTTTGATATCCCAAGCTGCACGCCAAATAATCCGCGCTTTCCAAGTCACTGTTTATATTTAATCCAAGAGCTAAAATCGTCCGGTCCAGCTCGGCGTTAAAATAACCGGCATAACTGCCAGCCACGGCTAGCGACTTATTTGTAATAGATGATGTTTTAAAATAAATTTGGTGCGCTGTTTCAGACAAAAGATTTCTCGGTTGCAAATGTACCGCGCCGCCAATCAAGACACTTTCCGTGGCAATAATTGCCAAACATATCGTTCCTAATAAAGTTTTAAACGCAATAAAGCCGGCTTGGCTAACCGCGCTGACCTGCTGAAACCGTTCAAACAGCCTTCTTTGCCGCCCTTCTTGTTCTCCGGTATATTCAAGAACAATTTCCTTGGTAGTCATCCAGTCGCGGGACATTTTTATAGCTTCGATTTTACCTTTCCTGACCAAATACCCTAAATACTCCGCGCTATATGGAGTAAGCTTAGCCGCTTCGGACAGGGGGATTAAATGCTCCGAAGCCAGCAATAATTGCCGCTTTTGTGGGGACATATTTTTGATTTTATTTTGGTTTCGTAAACCGATTTCCCTAATTTTGGAGAAACAGGTTATAAAGCTTCGAGTAGACTTTTGTAGGCAATTTGCCTTGTTTTGGCTATTGTCCTTGCCTATCCGATGCACATCTACTCTTATTTTAGCACAAATTTTGCCTCTTGTAAAGCCCTGTGTTAAAATTAAGTCAGTTTTAACTCGTAGCTATGAGTATTCAAGAACAATTTGAGAAATTTTACGAAAATATAAAGCTGACTCTCGCCCAAAGGGAGGACGCAGTAACAAAGTACACGGGAGTTTGCAAAAAACTTCACGATTTTTATTACCCCGACCTTGAATACAACGGCAGCACAAAGCTGCTGATCGGGTCGTATGGCAAACATACCCATATCCGCCCCGCACGAGACATCGACGTTATTTTTATAATGCCGCCGGAAAAGTTCGACCAGTACAACGACAACCAGTCCAACAAGCAATCCCAACTGCTTCAGGATGTTAAATGCATTTTGGAAGAGAAATATCCGGACACGCCGATCAAGGCCTTCGGCAAAGTGGTAGTTTTGGAATTTGCCGATACCAAGCACGATGTCGAGCTGCTGCCTGCGTGGGAAAATGACAGCGGCACTTTCACGATTCCCAATTCCGAAAATGGCGGCTCTTGGGAGCAGTGGGACCCCCGGGCCGAAATGCAACGAATTGCGGATTCTGATTCGGAAACCGGCCGGACCCGGATGCTCATCCGCATGATAAAAAAGTGGTCGGAAAATTGTACGGCAAAATTAAAATCTTACCAGATAGAAAATAAGGTGGTGGAGTTTTTTACGAGCGGCGATTTTGCGGAAACAGAACTTTCAACTTTAGCAAAAGAATTTTTCAGCCACTTCCACCTCACCACAACCGACACTGATCTAAAAAGCCACCTAAGCACTGCCCTTAGTCGGGCAACAAAGGCATGTGAGTTTGAAGAAGACGATGATCTGGAAAAGTCCGTCGAGGAGTGGAGAAAAGTTTTCGGGGATGATTTTCCCGCTACTCTCAAAAAGACTCTTCTGGTTACGGACATCAAGCCTGCGCTGTCAGACTATTCGCACTACGAACCTTTAAGATGGAATTTTGTAGAAACGGCAAAGGTTAGCATCGATGCCTATATTTATGATGACACAAAAACCAAAAGGTTGGGCGGTGTAAATTCCGATGGACGAAACTTGTCAGCTGGTTTCAATCTTAAGTATGTAGCGCAAACAAATACCAAGGGATACTTTGAGTATTACTGGCAGGTTGTTAACACCGGTGAAGAAGCAAAAAAGGCTGGAGGCTTGCGAGGTAATATTTTTTCTCATGGACAGACAAGATGGGAGTCTACTTTATATCCAGGCAAACACTGGATTGAATGCTTTATTGTCCAAAATGGAACATGTGTGGCTCGCAGCGGAAAATTTTTTGTGAATATAAAATAACTTTATGGATAAAATAAATTTGCAAGTCATAAGAGAATGCTTTGGTAAAGTTGCCTACACCCACAAGACCCACGAAAAGGACGCGGAAATATTAAGCAGCCGCGCCACTAAAATCAAATGGACAAATATTGCCTTAACTACTCTAACCTCGGGAACTTTGATAAGCACGATTATCACCAACAAGGCAACGCTCGGTTATATTAGCGCCGTCTTTTCAGCGGTCACTTTGGCCTTTGTGATTTTTCAGCTAAGCTTTAATCCGGAAGAGGCAGCAGAAAAGCACCGGCAAGCGGCGAAAGAGCTGTGGTACGTTAGGGAAAGGTATGTAAATCTCATCGCGGATATTATGAGCGAACAGATAAGCGAAGAAACTATAATCAGTAGACGAAATCAGCTAATAGAGGAGTTAAAATTGATTTATAAGTTTGCCCCTATAACAAGCTCAAAGGCATACAAGCAGGCTCAAGAAGCTTTAAAAATTCGGGAAGAGCTGACGTTTAGTGAAGATGAAATTGATCAATTTCTGCCCGTAGAGCTTAGGTTAAAAAAATAAATAAAACCTCCGATACTAAAAAACGCCCTTTAAGGCGATCAAAGCAGGGAGTTATACAGCTAAACAATGCGCGCGCCGCGGGTGGGTGGGGCAAGCGCATTATCTTCTATTTCTATTAATTTCTTTATGGTGTTACCTTGTTTTCAGCCAGTCTGCCAATCCCCTTTTTTCGGATCCCTGCCTCTTTGTCCCTGTGTCTTGGTTTCCCCCCATCTTTCCTCTCCAGTCTTTGGGTTTGTTTTTAGGTTTTGGTTTTAGTTAGATATTGGAATTTAGGTATTTGGAATTAAGACAAGATAATAGGTTAAGGTAAGAATAGATAGTATTGATGTTTAGTAGAGTTAGTATAGATACTAGTCGTTCAGTTGATTCTCTGGTGAGATAGTAGCCACTGGTAAGGGATTATTAGAACATCAATACTATCTATTCTTACCTTAACCTATTATCTTGTCTTAATTCCAAATACCTAAATTCCAATATCTAACTAAAACCAAAACCTAAAAACAAACCCAAAGACTGGAGAGGAAAGATGGGGG
>JAMDAY010000027.1 GCA_023484515.1 Patescibacteria group bacterium | reverse complement strand
CGTTGATCGGGCAGTCAGAGAACTTAATCACCGTCCCAGAAAACGCTTAAACTACCTTACCCCTTACGAGGTCTTTGTTAAGGGCCTTAAGCCCTAAGGGCGGTTGCACTTCAAGCTAGAATGTAGGCCGCCTTGAAAGAAAAAATAATATTTTAGGCACACTTTGTCCACAATTTATTAACACCGAGACTGTTTTGTCTTATAAACAAGAGGAAATTTATATTGTTTACATGTTGATAACTTCCTTGGTAAACTAAATTTGCATCATTACAATAATTCAGGCATAAAAGCACCCAGGACCAAACGCTTAAATAAAAGGCTGATTTATAATTTTTCTCGGCGTTTACATAATTTTTTCCATAATCATGAACAACCAACAACTCTGGCAGGCAATCCTAGGGGGACTAGAGGTCTCCTTAAGTAAAGCCAATTTTAACACCTGGTTTAAAAATACCAATATTATTGAACGTGGCCAGGATTTTATTATCGTAGGGGTGCCTAGCGCTTTCAGCAGGGACTGGATCTCTTCCAAATACCATCAGGAGATGCTGAAAGCCTTAAAAACTCTGGCTCCGGAGATTAAGGAAATAAAATACCAGGTTGGAAGTTCTTTTACGCCAGCAATCCACTCTGTTAAGGTTGTTGCTGGTTCCATTGCCACGGCGCGAAATTACAAAGAAACACAGACGGCAAACACCGGCAACCTTAACCCTAAATATACCTTTGAAACTTTCATTATCGGTAAAAATAACGAGCTGGCGCATGCCGCCAGTATTGCTGTGGCTAAAAATCCGGGAACCCAGTATAACCCCCTATTTATTTACGGAGGGGTTGGTTTGGGCAAAACCCACCTCATGCAGGCTGTCGGCCACCGGCTCTTGCAAAACAATAATAAAAAAATCCTTTACGTAACCAGCGAAAAATTTACCAATGATTATATTGGGGCTATTAGCCAAAAAAGAATGGATGGTTTTAAAAAGGCTTACCGCGACATAGACGGCCTGTTGGTGGACGATGTCCAATTTCTGGCGGGCAAGGAAGGGACGCAGGAAGAATTCTTTCATACTTTTAACGAATTGCGTGACAAGGGAAAACAAATTATTTTAACCTCTGACCGGCCGCCAAAAGAAATTCCTTCTATTGAACAAAGGCTTGTTTCCAGGTTTGAGTGGGGAATGGTCGCCGATATCCAGCCGCCCGACTTAGAAACCAGAATGGCTATTTTGCGCACAAAAATGGAAAAGAAAGGTGTGATAATACCGGAAGAAATATTATTTTACATTGCCGAGAATATTCAAAACAACGTAAGGGAGTTGGAAGGGGCTTTAAACCGGCTGGCGGTTTACCAGCAAATGGAAAACCGGGGGTTGGTTTTGGAGCAGGCCAAAAACATTTTAGCCAGCGTTATTGGGGCTAAAAAACGCGTTACTTCAGCAAAAAAGATTGCGGAATTGGTGGCGGAATTTTACAATATTTCCACGGATGATTTAATTAAACAATCAAGGAAAAAGGAGTTTGTAAAGCCGAGACAAGTGGCTATGTATCTGATTCGCAAGGAATTGGACAACTCCTTTCCTTCTATAGGGGATTTTTTTGGCGGCAGGGACCACACTACGGTAATGCACGCTGTAGAAAAGGTGGAAAAATTGGTTGCGGAAAAGGATTCTTTTAAACAAGAGGTGGATTTAATTCTGGATAAGTTGTTTATATAAAAAATTCTTTAGGAATTTTTTTTAGAAACATGGATTTAATAAACAATTAGAAATACTTTTTTCCACAAGAAAGTAATCAAAAAAATATTAAAATTCTTAAAGAATTTTTATTATCAACATATCAACACTAATTATTATTATTACTAATTTATTATATATATGAAAATAATATGCACGCAGGAAAATTTAAAATCCGGGCTACTGGCGGTAGGGAGAATAATATCCTCAAACAGCAGCCTTCCGATCCTGGGTAATGTATTAATGGAAACGGAAAATGGCCTTTTAAAAATTTCCTCAACAAACTTGGAGGTGGCTATTATTACCCATATTAGATGTAAAGTGGAAGAAGGGGGTGGTGTGACTGTTTTTTCTAAAACAATTACAGATTTGGTTAGTAACCTCCCTAATAAAAATATCACCCTGCAAACCCAAAACCAACTATTAAGCATAGAGGCGGAAAATTACCACACTTCCGTAAAAACCTTGCCGGCTGAAGAGTTCCCTTTAATTCCACAAATAGAAAGCAGTCAAAATCTGGAATTTGACGCACAAGAATTTAAAGAAGCTGTGGATCAGGTTGTCTTTGCCGCTTCTCTTAACCAGACACAACCGGAAATTTCAGGAATTTTGGTAAGCTTGGCAGAGGGTGAGGTTAAAATAACTGCCACTGACCGCTACAGGCTGGCAGAAAAAAAGTTAAACCTTGGAGTTAAAAACAGCGGCAGCCGCAAGGAAGTTATAGTCCCGCAAAAAACAATGGCAGAACTTTCCAGGATTATTGGCAGTCAAAAAGGAAAAATATCCATGATTATGGGGGATAATCAAGTTACCTTGCAGTTTAATGACACCCAAATAATCAGCCGTGTGGTGGACGGCCAGTATCCAGATTATAAATCCATTATCCCAACAGAATTTTCCACTGAAATATCCATAGAAAAACAGGCGCTAACCAGTGCTTTGCGGACTACAGGTATTTTTAGCCAAAATACCAACAGCGTCAAGCTTGAATATGGTGCTGACAAGCAATTAGTGACCCTAATTACTGAATCCCAAGATTTAGGGAAAAGTGTGGTAGACTTGGCATCGGAAATTAAAGGGGAATCCGGAGGTTTGGTGCTGAATTATCATTATATCCTGGACTGCCTGCAGAATTTGGATGTGGAAAGAATAATTTTAAAAATTACCAATGAGAGTTCGGCCAGTCTGATTGTGCCGGAAGGACAGGATGATTATATTTATTTAGTAATGCCAATTAAAAGCTAAAATAATGCGCATAAAAAATATCCAGATTAAAAATTTTAGGAATTATCCCGATTTGAATTTGCAAATTACTAACGACGTGGTGGTGTTTACCGGGCCGAATGCGGTAGGGAAGACAAATTTGCTCGAATCGGTTTATTTTGCCTCTCTGTTCAAGTCATTCAGGGACGACACAGAATTTATTTTTTTAAAGGACTGCAACACCCTGGAGTTAAAAATGGTTGTGGAAAAACAAGGTGAGGACCAAACCTTGGAAGTATTTTTGGAAAAAAGGGAGAAAATTTACGCCAATTTCCTTATAAACGGAGTAAGGAAAAAGAGAAGGGAGGCCCAAGGATTTGTAAGTGTGGTAATTTTTGACCCTACTGATGTTGACATGTTCAATAAAACCCCGGATTTCCGGAGGAAATATTTTAACATGGTGCTATCCCAGAAAAATTTGGGGTATTTGGAGGCCTTGTCAAATTATAAAAAGGTTTTATACCAGAAAGGCAGGCTGCTCCAGGACATTAAGGCCGGCAGGGGGCAGGCCGCCGACCTGTCTGCCTGGAACGAGCAATTGGTCCAATTAGGAGGTTATATTATTTTGGAAAGGAAAAAATTCGCAAATTATTTAAATACCAGCATTGCTGACATTTATACGACAATCTCCGGTTTTCACAGGCCGGTAGAGGTGGTGTACGAGACTTTACCCGGGAACTCTTTAGACGAAATAAAGGGTAATCTGGCGGAAAAACTGGAAAAATTTGCGGCTAAAGAAGCGGCTTTGGGGACATGTTTGACAGGCCCCCACAGGGATGATTTTACTTTAAAAAGCGATGGTTTGTTTTTAACCCCGTTCTCTTCCCGGGGGGAGTTGCGGAGCCAGGTAATGGCGTTAAAAATTTTGGAGTTGGAGTATTTAAGCAAAGGAGGGGAAAAACCTGTGTTATTGCTTGACGATGTGCTTTCCGAACTGGACGAAACAAGGCGGACTTTTCTGCTGAAATATCTGCAGGGCAAATTCCAGACTTTTATTACCACTACCCATGCTTTGGAAATGCCGGCCCAGCATATTACCTTAACTCCGGCGGTCCAGGAAGAGGAGACGGCGTAACTTTTTAAGAAATACAAAAAATATAGTATTTTTCGTATTTCCTTTCAATATATGGCGTTATGTCTTATTTTTTATTTTCAGGAAGGTTGGAAGCGGGTAAAAGTTATAAAATTACTGGGAGGGAAGCCGGACATATCTTACTGTCGCGACGGATAAAAAGGGGGGAGTTTTTCAATTTGCAAGGAAGCGATGAAAGGCGGTTTGTGGCGGAGGTGGCGGCTTGCGGCAGGAAAGATTTAACGGTTGAAGTTTTAAACGAAATATCCGTTCCGCCGGAACCGAAAATTAACATCACTTTGCTGCAAGCCGTGGCAAATGAAAAAGCGCTTGATTTTATTTTGCAGAAAGGCACGGAATTGGGAGCTTACAAAATTATTTTGTTTAATGTTGCCAACACTGCGGCCAAACTCTTCCGCGACCAATATTTAAAGAAGCGGGAGCGCTGGAATAAAATCCTTTGGGAAGCAGCCAAGCAAAGCGATCGCGTCCACCCTCCCAAACTAGAACTTGCAGATGATATTCAAGTGAGTTTGTTGGAATATGAAAAAATAATTCTCCTTGATCCGCAAGGGGAGAGGTTTTGCAGCCTTGTTAACCAATTTCAATCTTGGCAATCTTACGCAATTGTTACCGGTCCGGAGGGTGGCTTTACGCCGCAGGAGGTGGAAAAATTCAAGTCCCTACCCAATTGCACGTCGGTATCTCTCGGTCCCGTCCTCCTCCGCGCCGAAACCGCGGCCCTTGCCGGCCTGGCAGTTTTACAAAGCATGGTTTAAAATTTTTCCCGCTATAAATCACGGCCGTGATTTATAGCGGGAAGGCCGGTCATAAAGCGGCTAAAAATGCGACAAACGCGGGATCTCGACTGTCAGATTTGTAATAAATTTTTCTCGCTGCCTTTTTTGTGGTAAAATAAGAAAGTTATAATTTATTTACAACTTTGACTCCTCAACTTGGGTTATTACTGGCGAGAATTTTGGTTTATAAATATTTTATCGTATTCCCCTTGGCTGTTATTGAGGGGCCGGTTTTAATGGTGGGCTGCGGCTTTTTGCTGCATTTGGGATATTTCAGCTTCTGGCCGGTTTATCTTTTGCTGGTGCTGGGCGATTTTGCAGCGGACTTGGGGTGGTATGCCATGGGGTATTTTGGCGGCAACCCCGCGGCAGCCAAATGGGGGCACATGCTTGGCCTGACCCCGGAAGTGATGGAAAAATTGGAAAAGATGTTCCATAGGCACCAGGGAAAAATATTAGTCATTTCCAAGCTTACCATGGGTTTTGGTTTTGCCTTGGCAACTTTAGTGGCTGCGGGACTGGTCAGGGTTCCGTTTAAAAAATACGCGGCTATTAATTTTTTTGGCGGTTTCCTCTGGACCGGTTTTTTAATTTCTTTGGGATATTTTTTTGGCAATCTCTATTCCATAATTGATAAAAGTTTTAAATGGGCTTTTGCCGTATTTATTATTGTGATTGTGTTGTTAGCACTGCGGGGTTTTAGCAAATATTTCAAGCAAAAATTGATAAAAAACGAGTTATGATTTCTTTTGTTATCCCTACCCTGAACGAGGAAAAAGTTTTGGCTAAATTGCTGCAAAACTTGAGGGAGATTAAAACAATTCAATATGAAATTATAGTTTCGGACGGCAACAGTATGGACAAAACTTTGGAAATTGCCTGGAGTCTCGCTGACAAGGTGGTGGTGTACCGGGAGGCTAGGCGGCAAACCATTGGCCAGGCGCGGAACCTGGGCGCTGCTCAAGCTCAAGGCGATTTTTTGGTGTTTTTAGACGCTGATGTGCATATCGCGAACCCCGATGATTTTTTTAGCCGGGCTTTGAACCATTTTGCGCAAGACCCGCAGTTGGCGGGGTTGGGAGGTTGGCTTAAGGTTTTTCCGGAAATGGAAACTTTGGGGGACAGAATCGGCTATGGGATTTTTTCTAACTGGTCATTTTATTTGCATAATAATGTTTTTAAAGTCGGCGGCAACTGCGGCGAGTTTGGCATGATAAAGTCCGAAATTTTTCACAAATTAAACGGCTATAACGAAACCCTGGCAGCGGATGAAGATTTTGAACTGTTCCGCCGCTTGGCTAAAATTGGACGCGTGAAAACCGACCCCAGGCTGCTGGTTTTCCATACCGGCCGCCGGCCGCACCAAATCGGCTGGGCCAAGCTGCTTTGGACCTGGACGCTGGATTACCTATATGCGGTATTCCTCCACCGCTCAGCCAGCAAGGAATGGACGGTAATCAGGTAAAATACCGGAAGGTTCAACAATGAGAATGTTTATTCAATTCTCCGGCTTTGACGAACGCCAGGCCGAAGATCATTTTTAAGCAGTCGGCTATGGGCCGGCTTTTTATGACTAAGGCAAAACTTTCTTCAAAAGAGTAAAATATCGTAGTGTGTTTGAAGATGTTAACCTGGATAGGGTAATTGAATTCCTTGGGGACGAAATGCGCGGTCCGCAGTTCTTTGGTGTTGTTGGAGAAAGATTGTATGTTGAAATCAGTGGCGGGAATAATGGCTTTGACCGGGATTTTCTTTTTTACGCGGCGCTCGTAATAATGGGGATAAAGTTCCGGCAGATATTTAACGTCATCTTCATTGCTGCCGTAGCCGATTATTTCATCCGCTTCCTCCAGTACTTTTTCAAACGCCTGCTTTAACCCTTCTTTGCCTTCATAATAAGAAATTTGCGGCTTGGCGGCGTCCAGGTTCATCATGGATCGGAGTTCCGGCACAAGTTGCTCAATTAACCTCTCACTATCCAGACTTTCCTGGTGTCTGCGTCTTGCGTAATGAAGCAGGTCGTTAGTTTCTTCCACCCAAAACAAGAAGCTGTTTTTTTGCCTGGAACGCTTGATTATCCCAAAATGATCAGCCAGGCGATAAAGCGCGGTTAAAACGGTGGCCTTTGGAGTTTCAAATTTTTTTGCCAGCTCCGAGGCTTTTTGAGGGCTCTTTTTAATCAAGGCTAAATAACAGTTTATTTCTAATTGATCCAAACCTAAATTATTAAGAATTGGCTGGATTTGGCTGTTGTTAATCATATATCGTCAGTTTTTTATGACAGTTTATGTTAATATTATTTAATAATTATGGATAAATGTCAAGGTTTAACCGTAATTATCAACAATTTATCAACAATTTAGGTATAATATTTTATCCTTTAATAATTTACAGGAGGAACTATGGACACTAAATTGCTATATAAAGACCGCCTTTGGGAAGCCGTTGCGGCCCACCCGGGATACAATTTGGGGCGTCGGGAATTGGCTGCCCTAATCCGTTTTTTGGCAACTGCCTCGCGCCTTGTCCCAAAAGAGGCGGACGTGCTGCATTTGGCTTCCTCCACGGGGCGGGAAGTCCCGAGCATTGTAGGCGCCATGCCTGGCATAAGAAATTATTTCTTGACTGACATTGTCCCGGAGGTGGCGGAACAGTCGTGCGAAAAGATGCGGAGAAGTTTTCCGCAAACGGTCTTTGGCGCTATTGCGGTTGATGTTGAAATACCCGGAAATATCAGCCGCCTGAGGAGACATTTGCCCGGGCCGGCCTTGATCGCCCTTACCGGCAACGGCGCCATCTTCTCCAATCACCAGATGGATAACAATATTCTCCAGGCGATGGGGACAGACGACTTGTTTCTGTTGACGCTCGAGGAATCCAACAGGCTAATGTTCAAGTCGTACCTTATTGCGCCGGTCTTTGAATTGCTTTCCCAGCGCGGATATCCGGTTACAGGCAAAAATGTCCGAATTTGGTACGATCAAGAGGCGGCAGAGCTGCACATGGCTTGCAGGGGCGAAGATCTGTTGGTTTCTTACAAGCCAACGGCAGAACAACTCCATCGGCGAATGTTTGGCGCCGGTTTTGCAGAAGTTGCCGTGGAATACTATGGCCACCTGCATATGCTTGCCGGACTTTACCGCAAGAGGTGAATAATGTTCAGTGAAAAGTTTAACCCTAGGTTTATTCGCTCGCTGTTGCATTCTACGCCGCTAAGCTTAGCCGAAGTTGCAAGTTTAGTTAACCAGTATCCATTGAACTTGGAACAGTCGGCCTTCTTGCTAAGCGCCAGCGACAACGCCGCTGCCTGCAAGCTCGTTATTGAAGCCGCCTGCAAGTTGCGTTCCGCACGCTGGCAGCGCCGGTTGTTCCTTATGCCGCCGCTGTACATTTCAGATGGCGATCCTGGCAGGGGAGGTTGCCTTGACCATTGCGTATATTGCCCGTGGAGAAACGGCAATATCCCCATTCAGCATCTTAAGCGCCTGCCGCCGGAAGCAGTAGCGTTTGAAGCGCGGCACCTATTGTCCTTAGGTTACGGGGATGTTGAGTTGGTAGCGGCGACAGATTCCAAACTCTTAAAGGCGGAACGGGCTGCGGAATTCGTCAAGGCGGCAAAGTCAGCGGGGGCTAAAAATATCGGCATCAACCTGTTCCCGTTCAGGCAGCCGGAAAACTACCGACAACTGGTTTTGGCAGGTTGTACTTTTACGATAGTCTGGCAAGAAACTTACCAAGCCGGCATTTATCGCAAGATGCATCCCAAAGGGCCAAAGGCCAACTTCAACTACCGCCTGAATGCCCACGACCGGGCACTTATAGGCGGCATCAAGGCCGTTGGATTGGCTTTTCTCGGCGGTCTTGCAGATTGGCGGTTTGAAACGCTTGCTGCAATCGCCCACGCCCAATATCTCAAAGAAGAATACGGGGCCAATATTATCTTCGGCATGCCGCGTTGGAAGAACGGCGCAGGGATTCCCATGAAGTTAGCCCCAAATTCTTACGGCGACCAGGAGTTTGAATTTGTCGGTGCCCTTTATTCGCTGGCCGTGCCCGACTCCCTTCTCTGGTTTTCAACGCGCGAACACTTTGATCTTTCCGCCCGCTGCGCCAAAGGCGGCGGTTGCATGTTTACGCTTGACTGCAGTACGGAAGTGGGGGGTTACACGCAAAAAGGGGGGTTTGCCCAGTTTCCGGTTTACACCCGTTCTTTCGGAGAAGGGGTAAAATGGCTGCAGCAGCTTGGCTTTGATCCGAAGGTTAATTTACCGTGGTAGAGTATTGTTAATTTAAAAGGCCGGGCGTCGGCAAGACGTTTCCCGGCCTTGATTTATTATTTGTCACTTTGCCGCTTCTTTGACTTTTCGAACCAGTGCGCTGGAACTTTGAATTTTGCCGCTTTTACCGATATTGTAAACAAGCTGGATGCCGAGCTTTTCGCAAAGCTCAACTTCGGGAATGGGGTCGCCGTCCGGCTTGCGGTCGCCGCCGTTGGCAAAAATGTCGGGTTTGATTTTTTCCAGCGCGGCGCACACTGACATATCGTCGGGACTTGCCGGATGCTGCGTAATTACCACTTCGTCCACGTATCTTATGGCCTCAATTACGGCCTTGCGCTCGTTTTCGTTCATGAACGCAAACCCCTTTTTCTTTTTTAGCCAGTTGTCGTTATTTAAAATTACCACCAGGCGGCCGCCTAAGGCTTTGGCTTCTTGCATTAGTTCAATGTGGCCAATGTGGACCGGGTCAAACCCTCCGGAAATTGCAATTGTTTTCATAAGTTTTTAAATCTTTGGGACCAAGGAGTTGTCTGTGGCTTTAAGGTTGCTCCTTGAATATTTAAGATATAACAATAGACGGATAAAGTTAAGGCAACTGTCTTTGGGCTGCATTATTGCCCGTATCCTTGGCAAAATTGGAATTTTTTTCGTACAAATCCAGGATTAATTTTTCTATGGATGCCGGATGGGGGACGTTTTGGAATTCAAACCGCTCTATGGTTCCTGCGGTTTGGACATAAACGTAGCCGTAGTTGAAGATTGTTCCCAAAATGCCGTCCGTCTCGCTGGTGACGTCCTCAATTTTATCAATATGGAGTTCGGACACCACATGCGAAAACAGCCCCACCTGGTCAATGTCCACAATCCTTATGTCGGTAATAATCTGGATGTTTAAATAATAAAAAACCCAAATTAGCAGCAGGCTTAAAGCTAAAAACAAAGTATAAATTTGGGTTATCAAGGAGAACGCATGGCCGGAACGGCCGTCAAAAATGGCGGGCGTATACGCATGAGCCAGGTAGCTGAAGAGCGGCAAGGCAGCGGCAAAAAACGCCCAGACAATAATTTTAAGCAGCAAATGCACCCAGTGCTCGCGGACCACTAGAAATATGGTTTCGTTGTCCAACTGGCTGGGGAAAAGTTTTTTACGCAAGGTTGTTGAAGTCATTGGCCTATAAAGAGCCTGGTATTTATATTGTCAATTAGATTATTGGCAGCAAATGCCGTGAATGAAGGGCGCCTTCCGGGACCATTTTGTTAAAATTGGCAGATAACGATCATTGGCTAATAATCTCAAGTCTGCTATTCCCGGAAGGCGCCCTTCATAATCGTTTTGGCGGTATTGCTACAAAGCCAATAAGGCGTTTAAAGAAAAATGGCTGGCAGCCAGTATGCTTAAAAAGAATAAGATATAAACGGAACTGACCAGCAAAGTTAAAATAATATTGCGGCCGTAGCGGATTAAGATATAAATGGCAAACGCGGAAAAAAGCATCAAGATGCCGGTTATGGCGTAATAAACAGTGGAAACGATCAGGTTTATTGAGGAGGAGGTGTCCATAAATTATTCTAATTGTTCCCAATTGGCCTAATTGTTCTAAATAATTTTCTAATTTTTAATCTTCAATTTTCAATACGGTCTTAGGCGTTTTTTAGGAGCGCTTAGGCTAATTACAGCATTTTTTGCTGTCCCGCAGCGTTCGGCGGGGTAATTTCCAGGTGGCGGTAAGCGGCTTCCGTGGCCTGGCGTCCTTTGGGAGTGCGGGTAACCATACCCAGGCGGATTAAGAAAGGCTCGTGCACGTCGGTAATGGTGTCTTCTTCCTCGCCCGTGGCCGCGGCCAAGGTGGACAGGCCCACGGGATTGCCGGAAAATTTTACAGCCAAAGTTTCCAGAATGCGCCGGTCGTTTTTGTCCAGCCCGAGCTTGTCAATTTCCAAAAGCTGCAGCGCCTGGTCCACAACTTCCGAATTTATTGTATCACGGTTATTGACCTGGGCAAAATCCCGCACGCGCCGCAGCAGGCGGTTGGCAATGCGGGGGGTAAAGCGGCTGCGCTTGGCCAGTTCCATGGCCGCAACTTTTTCTATCTTAATGTTTAAAATTTTGGCGGACCGCATGATAATTTTTTGCAAGTCTTCGGCCGTGTAGTATTCCAGGCGGTAAGTGGCGCCAAAGCGGTCGCGCAAAGGGGAGGAAATTAAGCCGATGCGCGTGGTGGCGCCGATCAAAGTGAACTTGGGCAAATCCATTCTGATGGAGCGCGCGCCCGGGCCTTTGCCCAGGATAATATCCAAAGCGTAATCTTCCATGGCCGGGTAAAGCACTTCCTCCACCACTTTATTTAAGCGGTGGATTTCGTCCACGAACAAAACATCGCCTTGGCTTAAATTGGTAAGTAAAGAGGCCAGGTCGCCGGCGCGTTCTATGGCCGGCCCGGAAGTGATCTTAATGTTTACCCCCATTTCCCGCGCCGCAATAAAAGCCAAAGTGGTCTTGCCCAGCCCGGGCGGGCCGTAAAACAGCAAATGTTCCAGCACTTCCCCGCGCTTTTTGGCCGCGCCCATGACAATGCGCAAATTTTCCTTTACCGAATCCTGTCCTACGTATTCGTCCAGGCTGGCTGGCCGCAAATTTTGGTCCATTATTAAATCTTCGTCGTCCCGGGACGAAGAATCAAGCGGGGAGGGGTTTGGGTTGTGGTTGGATTCAATCATAATATTTATCTTTCATTTTTTGGCATTTTGGCGTATCTTAAGATAAAAAATGAAAGATAAATATATTTTACCATTTTTTCCGTCGTCTTGACAGGCAGAAATCTAAAGATTTATTCGCACGTAGCCGAGTCTGTCCCTGTTTTGAATAGGGGCACAAGCGAGGCGAGGAGCTAAGAAAGGTTCTAAACCTGCCGACTCTGCCGCGAAAACAGCCTGTTTCCTGCAGCAATACTCCGCTGCTCTGCGGCGGGGGAACTTTATTAAAGGCCCAATTGTTTGGGCCTTAGTTCTGGGCTTAATTTGGTTTTGTCGGGTTAGAAACTGTTTGTTAGTTATTGGGTGGTGCAGAAGGATCGCCAACGCGCATGCCGGATGGAGGGGGTTGGGAGGGGGTAGAAGTTTCCTCCTTATGGAACAAGGCCGGCGGGAGGTAGGTGGAGGTAAAAGTGGAAGTGGAAGTTTCGCCGTCTTTGGTGGTTATCCTGGTCCAGGAGGCTTTCATGGCGCCATTGGCCTTGCGGTCCCATTGGACCGGTTTTTCCAAAGTGACTTGGCGGCTATCCTTGGTGCCGTAGAAATCAAACACCAAAGTATTTTTGTCCTTAAAGTAAGGCCAGATTAAAATTGAACCCGGCGTGTCGTTTGTGAATTTTAAATCCACTACGCCCGGATAAATGGTGGCGTCAGTGCCTTGCGGGGAATAGTAAGACACGGCATAAGCGTGGTTGCGCCGTTCCACAATAGGCAGGCCGCCGTCCATGGCCGCGCGGAAAGTGGTGGAAGAAACCTGGCATAAGCCGCCGCCGAACTCCGGAACCGTGCCGTTGCTCTTAATGACCAATTCCGGCAAAAAGCCGTGCTGGCCGTCCACCGGCCCAAGGTATCGGTTAAAGCTAAAAGTGTCGCCGGGCGCTATAATTATTCCCTTCATTTTTTCCACGCCGACTTCTATATTATGTACGCGGTTTTTGGGGCTGCCTTTAAAGTTGGATTCCCCGTGGGCAATTAAACTGTTTATGCCTAAGCCGTTGGTTTGGGCCAAAGAGGCTTGGGGAAAAGTTTGATTAACCTCCATCGTAACTGAATATTGTCCGTTGCTTAAAGCCTGGGCCGCGTTAAGCGCGGTTTGGTAGGCGTCCAGGCTTTGGCCGTTTTGGGGAGGAGTAAAGTTTACGGCGCGATTGTCCTGAATGGTCAAGCTTGGTTCAGTGACCGTGGCATTAATTTGGCTTTCCAGGCCTTTGACAAAGTTGTAAATTTTATCCGGTTGGTATTGGTAACTGACCGGCTGGGCAGCCGGGATTTTTTTTCCGGAAAATTCGGCCAGTTGGTCGGCCAGGGAAGTTACCGGGTTGGTAATTAACAATCTGGGATTTAAACTGCCGGACCCTTTCCACGAATTTAGGGTTTGGCTGTCAGCCGTGAAAACCTGGTCTTGATAGGTAAAAACAGCGGCATCCTGGCCGGCGGGCGCTGCCAAAACCACCTTCGGCAAGAACAGGCAGAGGACCGGCAAATAAAGACAGGTTAAAATAACGCGGAAGCGAGCCATGGGAATATCCATTGTTTTAATATCCTGACAGCGGGACCTTCGTTTGCCCCAGGATGCTTGTTGTTATCCAAATTTAATTATTATGCTTTTTTTAGGCAAATGTTTTTTTATCTTGTCAGCCCATTCTATTATGGTGATAGCGTCTTTTTGCCCCCAAATTTCTTTTAAACCCAAAGCCTTGACTTCCCGAAAATTTTTGGTGCGGTAAAGGTCTAAATGGTAAAGCCAAACTGATTTTTTGGAAACCGGCAGCCTGGCCGGCAATTGGTTCATTAATATAAAGGTAGGGCTTACAATCTTGCCCTTGGCTTTCAATTCCTTGCCCAAGGCCTTGGTAAAAGCGGTTTTGCCGCTGCCGAGCGGGCCGACAAGCGCCAAAATTTCCCCGCCTTTAAGTTCGCGCGCAACCTGTTTGGCAGTTTTTGGGATTTGGGCCAGGGAAATATTTTGGGTTTTTTCCATAGCTATATTTTACCCGGATTGACGGAAATAGTAAAATTTTATATACTGATTAATCTAGAAAATTTTTAAGGCACCCTTATTTATTTGTATTTTTATTATTTTTATTGTAACTTTCGTAAATAACCGGACCATTGTTAAAAATTTTCCAGATTAATCATATGGAATTAAGCGTCGGGCAACAAATTTTTGACCAAGTAGGCAAGGCCGATAAAATTTTAATCGCCTTGCCGGCTTTTTTGGCTCCGGATGGTTTGGCCAGCGGCCTGGCATTGGCGGGGATGCTGCAGAAAATGGGAAAAGACGTGGAACTGGCCAGCGCCGGCAAGGTTGCCGAAACCTTGGAATTTTTACCCAAGGCGGATACGGTCAAGGGCAGTTTCCAAAACGGCCAAAGCCTGGTGATTTCTTTAAATACCGGCGAAAAGAAATTGGAAGAGATAAGCTACCAAACCCACGACGACAAGGTTGATATTTACTTAAAAGCCAATAAGGGAACATATTTGGAAAAAGACTTCAGCTTTAACACGGAAAAGTCCGCGGCAGACATTATCTTCATTCTGGACGGCAAGTCTTTGGAGGACTTGGGCGGCTTGTTTGAAAGCCATGCGGATTTGTTTTTTGAAACGCCGAAAATTAACATTGACAACAAGGCGGGTAATGAATATTTCGGGGCCATAAACTTGGTGGACGTGACCGCCACGTCCATTGCAGAAATTTTAACCGGCCTGATTTTCCAGTTCCAAAAGGATTTGGTGGACGAAGACATTGCCACCTGCCTGCTGGCCGGCATTATTAGCCGCACTAACAGCTTCCAGCAGGCGCAGACCACGCCCAAGTCCCTGCTGCAGGCCGCGGACCTGGTTTCTTTGGGCGCCAGGCAGCAGGAAATTGTTAAGCATTTTTATAAGACCAAGCCCTTGCCTTTGCTCAAGCTGTGGGGCAGGGCTTTGGCCCGCCTGAAGGCCGACGAAGAAAAATCCGCCATTTATTCTTTGCTAAACCAAACCGATTTTGAAAAATCGGAAGCAGACGGCAAAGACCTGCCGGGCGCAGTTAGGGAACTGGTAAATAACGTGGCTAATTACCAGATTGTCGGCATAATCGGCCAGGTTAATGGGAGTATCAGGCTGTTGGCTGCCGTTCATGCGCAAAGGGACATAGAAAATTTAAAAGACAAATTTGAGGGCGAGGCAAAAATTACCAACTCCGTTCCCGCTCCGTTCAAGATGCTGGATGTTGACCTGGGCAGCATTTCCCTGCAAGACGCGGAAGCGAAGTTTTTAGAGGCAATCAGGCAGTGATCGCAAATATATCAATCTTAACAAATATCCAAATTGGTATTGCGAATCCTGTTATTATGGGAATAATAAGCAGTTGCGGGCGAATTCCGGCGCTGTTTTTTTATGCCGCGAATTTAAACGCTGGTCTTTTACGCAGATCCATCACGGACCTTAGCGCTGATTAGATAACCATAAGGTTTGTGATTTTGTTTGACAATGGTATAATATAGTTAACCAAACACCAATCTGAAGATATAAAAATAAAAAGGCCGCGGCAACTTGAAATCTTTCTATTTTTAAATCTTTCTATTATTAAATTTTTCCATGCAGCATAATTTTTTGCCCAGCACCCAGGACGAACTTAAGCGGTCCCTGGATGACATTAATCGCAAGATGCAGGAAGAAGAGGCTGCGGCCCAGGCCGTCACTTTGGGTTTGCCTTACATTGACCTGCATAATTTTCCCGTGGATTTGAACGTGCTGGGGCTTTTTACCGAAGAAGAAGCGGGGGAAATGGGCGCTGTGCCGTTTTTTAAGGATTTAAAAGACCTCCGTATTGGCACCGTCAACCCTGACCACCCTTTGCTGAAAGAAAAAGTCAAAGAACTTTCCAAAGACAGCAAGGTGTCGCTCTATTTTATTTCCCGGCGCAGCCTTTTGCAGACCATGCGGTTCTTTAGCAAAGTGTTGCGGCCCAAGGCCGCGCACGACGAGTCGGTCCGCGTGGAAAAGGAATTGGATTATTCCAAGGAACTTAAAAATTTGCAGGCCGAGAGCGCGCAGGAGCAGAAAACCGCCACCGAACTTTTGGAATTAATGTTCGGCGCCGGCATATTTTACAAGTCTTCCGACATCCATCTGGAGCCGGAAGACCATTTCGTGAAAATGCGCTTCCGGGTGGACGGCGTGCTGCAGGATATTTTGCACCTAAGCAAGAAATTGCAGCATCCGCTGGTTACGCGCATTAAAATACTGTCCAAATTAAAATTGAACGTGGAAAACGTGCCGCAGGACGGACGCATTACTTTTTATTATTTGGGAAAGCCCATAGACGTCCGCGTGTCCATATTGCCTTCGGCTTACGGCGAAGAAATTGTCATGCGCCTTTTGGGCACGGGCGCGGCCAATTTAAAGTTAAAGGACCTGGGGTTCCGCGACGAGGCCGGGAAAATTGTGGAAAAGCAACTGGCCAAACCCAACGGCATGGTTGTTACCACGGGGCCGACCGGCAGCGGCAAGACTACGACTTTGTATGCGTTTTTAAACGAGCTGAACGAGCCGGGCGTAAAAATTATCACTTTGGAAGACCCGGTGGAATACAAACTGGAAGGCATTGTGCAAACGCCCATTGACCACAATGTGGATTTTGATTTTGCCAAGGGCCTGCGCGCCATTTTAAGGCAGGATCCGGACATTGTAATGGTCGGCGAAATCCGCGACCAGGAAACCGCGGAAACCGCCATGCAGGCCGCCTTAACCGGGCATCTGGTTTTGTCCACCCTGCACACTAACGACGCTGCCGGCGCTATTCCGCGCCTGATAAATATGGGGGTAAAGCCGTTTGTGATCGGTCCGGCCATGTCTGCGGTTTTGGCCCAGCGTTTGGTGCGACGGCTGTGTCCGGCATGCAAAAAAAACGCAGTGCTTTCACCGGCGGTGCTGGAGAAAATTAAATATTTATTAAATCAAATTCCAGAATCGGCCAATATCAACTTGCCGAAAAAATTGGAATTTTACCATTCTTCCGGATGCGAGCAGTGCCATAATTTGGGTTACCAGGGGCGTATTGGAATTTACGAAGTTTTGGAAGTGACTCCGGACATAGACAAATTAATAATGAAAGAAGCTTCCATGGCCGAATTTCGCGAAGCTGCCATTAAGCAGGGTATGATAACCATGGTCCAGGACGGCTTGCTTAAAGCCATTGACGGCATTACCGACGTGGAAGAAGTCTTCCGCGTGGCAGGGGAGGGGTAAGGAATTATTTAAAAATAGAAAAATAGAAAGATTTAAAGATTGAAAATAAAAATCGCGAAAATGGCGGTTGTATTTCGAATTATAGTAAATAAGAATAGATTCGACATATTATAATAAATATGATATAATATAGATATATAAAAGGTGATTCAAGATCAGGCGATGTCAGTTGAAGTTGATTTGTCTCATTTGGAGGCGCGTTTGCAAGGCCTTTTTACACCCCAACCTGCTACTCCAATCTTCAACGAAGGCGGTTGAGTCGGGTAGTTAGGGTTTTGTCTCCACTCCTGGACAGCGATTGTTTTGAAACAAAAAGACAACAAAATATAACCAAGCGGATATTAAGGAAATAATATTTTCTTTTTTTCCCTTTAAAAAGATGTCACAAAAAAACAAATTAGCGAGTTTGGCGTGGAAGGTTTTGAAATTCCATCTAAGGCCGTTTATTGCCTGGCCGATGGTTTTTTTAACTGTTGTTTTTTTGGTTATGCTTATAGCAATGGCATATCCGGAAATCAGTCAGGAGAATATTTTTGAGTTGCCTGTCCGGACCCTAAACGCTAAAGTGATGGGCTTGTCTAACAGTATTCCGGTCGGATATGTAGATCAAATTACCTCTGACGGTCAGATTAGAGGCTGGGCGTACGATCCTGACAGGCCTGATGAAAGCGTGGAAGTTCATTTTTATTTAGATAAACCGGCAGGTGAAGGCAGGCTTATAGGTTTTACACATACAGAGAAAGAAAGAAGTGATGTGAATGAGGAAAAAAAGATCACCGGCTTACATGGTTTCAAATGGCAAATTCCGACAGAAGTCAAAGATGGGCAAAAACACGTAATTTATGCATATGCTATTGATACGGCAAATCCCAGTTTAAATGCCAAGCTCACCGATTCAGCCGGTTCGGTAATTTTAGTAGCCCATTCTATAGGCGAAGATGTGGATTTGCTAGGCACGGCTCAGGCTGCGATAAATTCTACAGAAGAGCAGGCAGCATACCCCACCACCGATTATAGTCCTTTATGGTCACCGACTGTGTTAAAAACGTATACCAGTGCCATACTTTTGGTAGTTAGGGATCCGGCGGAAGCTACTGCGGAAAGGCTGCAAATTCTTAATCAGGTAAGGTCTTTTTTGCCCGCAGCTTCTAAAGCCGCTACTTACGGCCGTATTATCGTGGAAGCGCCTGACGAAATATCGGTTATAGTTGCTACGCCTGATATGTACGAAATTTCAAGCGATGGGTATATTTTAAAGCACGAACTTATTACCAATGCATTTTACCAAAATCATTCCGATGTTTATGATTTTCTTTATATTTACCCTTCTTTTCCCACTGACGGTTATTACCATACTCTCGTAAGTAATAATGTTGAAGGTATAGGCCTGGGTATTTTTAACGATTTTGGAAAGTACGGCAGTAGCGGAAGGCTTAAGGGAATTAATAATATGTATTGGGTAGATAATATATTTAATCAGGGCCTGCGAGGCCATATGTGGTATGTGGTACATGAAGGGTTGGGACATCAGTTTTGTTGTTATTTTGGAGAAGTTTTTGATCCAAGATTAGTCAGCGATCCTACGGCAATTTTAAACACGGACACGGGTCATTTTTTTCCCGGTCTGAGTTTTTTTGATGAACGGCAAAATAAGGAAATTTTATATGCTAATAAGTGGGAGTTGTCCGATTCCGGCAGTGCTGTTTTAGCGCCACAGGTTGGTGATGTTATTCCTGTTTTTCATCCGTTTGCTTTATACACTATGGGGGTGCTGCCGGAGGCTGAATTTTCTAGGCAATATCCGGTATACTCGGACCCCAACCCTCCCACTGCCCCCAATGAGCCGTCCCACCCGGCTGTTTACAATAAAAGCGTAAGCGTAAATGATATTATTAGTCGTAACGGACCCAGACTAGAGCGTCCCTTGCAAACCTTGCGCTTACTATCGCCTCAAGGGGGTGAAAAGTGGGAAGCAGGAAAAACTTATGTTATTAGATGGGAAGGTCAAAATTTGCCATCTGTTTATATTCGGTTGGTTAACGATCTTAATCCGACTGAGATTACTATAGCCGATAACATAGCTAATTCCGGCAGTTTTGAATGGACCATTCCAACAACTTTGCCGCCGGCGGATAGCTATAGAATGATTATTTGTGACACTAGGGATGGTAATGCTGGTGTTCACGTTCAATCTAACGGGACTTTTTCCATCGAAAGCGCGCCTGCCGCCGGCTCTGCAACCTTTGTTGCATCAGACACTAAAACACAAGGCAATTGGAAGAACGCATATGGCAATGAAGGATATAATATAATTGGCGGCAGTGTAAATTATCCCAGTTACGTCCAAGTTCTTGGCATTAATAACATCCCTTTTATTTGGGCTGATCCCAGCTCCGACGTGCGCGCTTTACAAAAAGCCGACTCGGACGTTCGTGTTGCCGCCTCCTGGTATAACTATTCTCAATTTTCGGTAGATATGAATTTTACGGATAATAATGAGCACCAGGTGGCCTTGTACTTTTTGGATTACGATAGCTACAATCGAGGGCAGACCGTAGATGTCTTAGATGCTGTTAGCGGCCAGGTCTTAAATTCTCAGAATATTTTTTCCTTCCATGATGGGAAATATTTATCTTGGCAAGTCAAAGGGCACGTCAAATTCAGGATTACCTCTGCTACCGGAAGCAATGTCGTATTAAGCGGAATGTTTTTTGGAACCGGCATGAGCGCGGTTTTTGTAAATACCGACAATAACACCCAAGGTAATTGGAAAAGTGCTTATGGCGGGGAGGGGTATTTGGTGGTAAACGACAGCAGCTTTTTCCCCATAGATGCGCATGTCTTACAGCAGGGGGGGCAGCTATACACTTGGGCTGACAATGTTTCGGATATACGGGCATTGCAAAAAGGTTCCCGCGCGGAGGCTTCGGATTTTTCTAGTCGCATTGCCTCCTCTTGGTTTGCTCCTAATAATTTTACTGTGGAGGTGTCCTTTGCCGATAATATGTTCCACCAGGTCGCGTTATATTTTTTGGATTATGACAGCTTTGTAAGGAGCGAGCTTGTAGAGGTTAGGGATGTATCGAGCGGTAAGCTTTTAGATAGCCGGCAAGTTAGTTCTTTTCATGGTGGCCGTTATCTGGTTTGGAATGTAAAAGGCCGTGTTACATTCCGAATTACATTAACCGGAGGGGGGAACGCGGTATTGAGCGGGGTGTTTGTAGGCGGTCCTTCATCAAACCTTGCCGCCGGCTCTGCAACCTTTGTTGCATCAGACACTAAAACACAAGGCAATTGGAAAAATGCATATGGCAATGAAGGATATAATATAATTGGCGGCAGTGTAAATTATCCCAGTTACGTCCAAGTTCTTGGCATTAATAACATCCCTTTTATTTGGGCTGATCCCAGCTCCGACGTGCGCGCTTTACAAAAAGCCGACTCGGACGTTCGTGTTGCCGCCTCCTGGTATAACTATTCTCAATTTTCGGTAGATATGAATTTTACGGATAATAATGAGCACCAGGTGGCCTTGTACTTTTTGGATTACGATAGCTACAATCGAGGGCAGACCGTAGATGTCTTAGATGCTGTTAGCGGCCAGGTCTTAAATTCTCAGAATATTTTTTCCTTCCATGATGGGAAATATTTATCTTGGCAAGTCAAAGGGCACGTCAAATTCAGGATTACCTCTGCTACCGGAAGCAATGTCGTATTAAGCGGAATGTTTTTTGACTCGGCGGCTGCTGCCAGGTAGTGCAAAAAATGTAGTGCGGTGGCGGATTTAACCGTTAAGTGCGCCAGTTA
The DNA here is from genome assembly GCA_023484515.1 of Patescibacteria group bacterium. GTDB lineage: Bacteria > Patescibacteriota > Doudnabacteria > UBA920 > UBA920 > JAMDAY01. The sequence continues at coordinate 353 of JAMDAY010000027.1, read as the reverse complement.
AGTCCTCTGATATCTCGGCTATAGACCTTGTTCGGGGTCAGGTAGCCGAGATTTTTTCGCGGCTGGATGTTTATTTTGTCTTCAATGGCCGAATCTGTTTGTCGGTTAACTGGTTTTTGGACACCCTGGGGGCTAATCATACATTCTAAACCTGCAGCGGATTTAAAGCCAGGGTGTATTTGGGCTTTAAACCAGTGCATTTTGAATTTTAAATTACATTTGAGCTCCTACATTCTAGCTTGAAGTGCAACCGCCCTTAGGGCTTAAGGCCCTTAACAAAGACCTCGTAAGGGGTAAGGTAGTTTAAGCGTTTTCTGGGACGGTGATTAAGTTCTCTGACTGCCCGATCAACG
>JAMDAY010000015.1 GCA_023484515.1 Patescibacteria group bacterium | reverse complement strand
TTTCGTAATGCACCGCGCTTTTGGCCAGGGCCAATCCCGCCAAGAAACCGCCAATCTCCAGAGTAAAGCCCATAAACGGCAAAGACACGAATACGGCCAGGCCCAAGGCCCAGGCCAGGCCGAATACGAGCAATAATTCGTCCGACTTGCCGATAATTCTTAAAATTTTCGGGAACAGCCTGGAACTGGCCCAAAAAACCAGCAAGACCAGGACGAGCGCCCTTATCGCAATAAGCGTAAAATTCTGCCACAGCGGCAGGCTGCCGTAAAAATTGGAATTGCCGGGAGACAGGCTGGACAGGCCTATTAAGATTAAAATGGCAACCAGATCCTGCGTTAAAAATATTCCCACTACTAGCTTGCCATACAGGCTTTGCAAATCGCGCTTTTCCGTAAGGAGCTTAACCACAATAATGGTAGAGGCAAATGTCAGGGCCGGCGCAATAAACAAGGAGGCGGTCTGGGAAAAATGCAGCCCGCGCAAAATAAAATATCCTATGGTTGTGGTAAACAGCACCTGGCCAATGCCGGTATAAAGCGCGGTTTTTCCGATTTTTTTTAGTTGGGTAATATCCAGCTCCAGCCCGACCATAAAGAGCAGCAATGTGATGCCAATCTGTCCCAGCGCGTCAAAAACTTCCTTTTGGTGGAGATGGTAATAACCTAAAGGCCCCACAATTAAGCCGGTGATAATATAAGCAATAATGCTCGGCTGTTTGAAAAAACTGACCAGCACCGCTGCGGTCCCGGCGGTTATCAAAATTATGGTTAATTCCAAAAATATCCCGTTCATTTTGAAAATTTATAAATTTTTATTTCAGGGAAGCTAAATTTTTTATATTATAGCATAACTTGCAAAAAAAGTTTAATTTTATTATAATTGAAGCATAAAAAATTTATAAAATTTTTAAATGGAACTAAACACGATTTTTTTCATTGGCCCGCAAGGATCGGGCAAGGGAACGCAGGCAAAAATTTTGGCAGGGAAACTTGATTTTTTTTATTGGGAGATGGGCGGAATTTTAAGGCAAGTGGCGCAGGAAAATACGGAATTAGGCAGCAGGGTAAAAAGTTTGGTGGACAGCGGGGTTTTGCTTTCCGACGAGCAATTATACGAAGTGGTGGACTCGCGGCTTTCACAAATTCCCGCGGACAAAGGCGTAATCTTTGACGGCATTCCGCGGCGCATTGGCCAAGCTGAGCATCTTATGGATTTTCTTAAAAAACAGGGGAGAACCTATTTTACCACGCTATTCGTCAACTTGCCCAAAGAAGAATCGCTGTCGCGGCTGCTCAAGCGCGCCAAAATTGAAAAGCGGGCAGACGACACCAAAGAAAAAATTGAATTCCGCTTGCAGCAATACGAAAAAGACACCTTACCGGTCTTGGATTACATGATGAAAGAGACTTCCTATATGGAAATTGACGGCAGTCCGGCAGTAGAGGAAGTCACAAAGGAAATTGACAGATTGTTGGAAATTGCTTAACTTATTTATTTCAATTAGATATTTATCGGGCCGCATCCGTAGGCATCCGTAAAATCTGTCCGTATGTAAATCGGAATATAGAACTATGAAAAAAAACTTGCCTTTAAATATTATTCTCCTCGGCGACCCGGCTGCTGGCAAAGCCACGCACGGGAAATTTCTTGCGAAAAAATTCCGTTTTTATAATTTGGACATGGGCCACGAGTTGCGCGCCTTGGAGCACAACCCCAAACTCCGCAAAAAATACCGCCTGGGCCAGACTTTGGACAGCGGCAAATTGACGCCCACCGAACTGGTCAGGAAACTGCTGCGCGACTTAATCCGCGCCACCCCCAAAAACCGGGGCATTTTATTTAACGGCACCCCTAAAATGCTCGGCGAAGCCAAGCTGGTGGCCAAATGGCTCAAACAGGAAAAGCGCGGCCGCGTGCTTTTTGTTTATTTGTCAATACCGCTTAATGAAACCATTAGCCGCATGACCAGCCGCAAAACATATTTTAAAGGAAAGTTTTCCAAGCGGCCGGACGACAACAACAAAGCCCTAAAGAACCGTCTGGCATATTACAAAAAAAATATTTCCGAAGTCGTCAAATTTTTTAAGACACAATATTTATTCGTCAGGGTTTCCACAATGGGGACAGTGCCGGAAGCTAGGAAAAGGTTGCTGGATAAATTGAAAAATTTAAAGATCGAAGATTGAAAGATCGCGGTAAATGTGAAAATCTTTTAATTTTCAATCTTTCAATCAATGAACATATGAAACAAGGATTCATTAAAACATCCCAAGAAATAGAATTAATAGCCGAGGGCGGAAAAATTTTGCGCGATATTTTACAGCGCACCGCGGAACTGGCCAAGCCCGGCATTACCACTTGGAGGTTGAATGAATTTGCGGAAGCGGAAATAGAAAAAGCCGGCGGCCGCCCCAGTTTTAAAAATTACGGCTCTGCGAAAAATCCTTTTCCGGCGGGCCTTTGTACCTCCATTAATTCCATGGTAGTCCACGGCATTCCTTCTAAATTTGATATTTTAAAAGAAGGGGACATTATAAGCCTGGACATAGGAATGGAATATAAGGGTTTATTTACGGATACGGCCTTAACCGTGCCGGTTGGCAGGGCGTCTTCCGAGGCTTTAAGACTGGTTGAAACAACAAAAACAAGCCTGGCTACGGCAATAAAAGCGGTCAGGGAAGGGGCGACAATAGGGGACATTGGATACGCCATCCAAAGCACGGCGGAAAACGCCGGCTTCAGCGTTGTGCGCGACCTGGTAGGGCATGGCGTCGGCTATGCCGTGCACGAAGACCCTTCCGTGCCTTGTTACGGGAAAAAAAGGCAGGGACTAAAGCTGCAGGCAGGCATGGTTTTAGCAATAGAGCCAATGCTTTGCGAAGGCGAATACTTTTTGGAAATGGAACCTGACGGATGGGGCATTCAAACAAAGGACGGGGGACTTTCCGCGCATTTTGAACATACCATTGCAGTCACCAAAGACGGGGCAAGAATATTGACATAAGCCAGAGGTATTATCTATAGCCTGACCATTTATTGACTTATCTATGAAGCAGACGAGCCGGTCGCTACACCGCCTGGGTAAAAACTTATTTTATTTAGAGCTAGTCTCATAACCTCATTTTGGCTGCAATTTCACAATTTCAGCATCTTGCCGCAAATAAATTTTATAAAATGCCGCCTTTTTAAGGGCGGCATTTTACTTACTGATAAGCCTCGGGAAAATTATCCGTCAAAATAAAAACATTCGGCGAAGGAGGATTGCAATAACAATGGCAAAAGTTCTGTTTTTGCTGTTCGCATTTTTTGGCAGTCTGACTTTTTTTGCGAATTGCGCACTGGCGTCAAACACTGAATACGCGGTTTCCCAACCCTTGTCCAAAGGAGGAATCCCTTGGAACATCATAAGGAACTACACTAACAACCCCAGAGACTTCTGTCTTCATGGAGTGCAGGTAAAAAACCGCTAGACGGGAAAAATTTACTCCAGCAAAAGTTACTGGCAACAGACGCATTACCATGCAGGCGACGTGGTCTTGATTAGCAAAAAACTGGTCAGCACCGTTCCGGTCCCCATGGAAGGCGCCTCTATAAGTTCATATTGCCGGAATATTCAGAATAACGGCTGTGTCAGCAGGCTGGCTTCACTTAATAATATCCCGGATCCGAACCGTCCGCTAGCAGGGACAATCCAGGTCCCGGCGTGGTTTAACATTAAAAACCCGCTGCTGGCCGCTGTTCCCAGGAAAGCGGCAATACCGGCCGCACCTGTCGCGGCGAAACAAATTCCGCCGCAGCTTGCCAGCCTGGCAACCCGAATTAATAGCCTTTTATTGTGGTGGCCATGGGTAATGCTTGGCCTTCTATGCTTGGCTGTTTTGCTGCTTATGTTTCTGGCCTTTAAGCTGCTCCGAAAACGCCGTGAAAACATGTATGTTGCATCCGTTGTCATGGAGGGCGAAGAACCGACTACTGAGACGCACAGGCATTTTACCGGCGAATCCGCCTGGATTCCCGCGTTTTGCGAAAAACTGGCCCGCGAGCTCCGGCATAAAGGGGTTAAAGAAGCAAAAATAATATCCGAAAGGGATGGATTCCTTGTAATAGGCAGGCCGGACGACCAGCAGAAAATTTCCGACACTTTGGAAACTTTATTTTCCGCCGCTCCTCACCCGCGGGTAGAAAGGGTGAACAAAAATTCTTATGTTGCCGAAATCAGGCATGTTGACTCGCCATAAATTTTGTCATATCCGAAACCCCGCCGCGCTTTGCGCATGGTGCGGGGTTTTCTGTTTTACTTCTTCCTGCTGATTTCCGATTCAAGTTTTTCCGTAAATTTATCCAGGGTTAAAATACCTAAATCTATTCCCTCGCGGGTCCGCGCCGAGATTTTTTTTAATTTCATTTCCTTTTCGCCGATTATAACCATATAGGGAATTTTCTGCATGGTTGCTTCGCGAATTTTTTTGCCTATGGACTCATCGCGGTTGTCCAGTTCGACCCTAAATTTTTCAATTCCTGACGTAGGGGCCGCCTTTAGGCGCCCGCTACCGGCTGCCGGGCGGCTAAAGCTCGCCCCTACAATCAGCGCTTTAACCACCTGCTTTGCATACGCATTCTGTTTCCTACTAATCGGTAACACCATTACCTGCACCGGCGACAGCCACAGCGGAAACGCGCCGGCAGTATGTTCTATTAATATAGACAGAAACCTTTCAATGGAGCCCATAATAGCTGCGTGGATCATAACAATGCGCTCTTTTTGCCCTTCTTCGTTCACGCAGGTCAGGTCAAACCTTTCGGGCATGTTCATATCAAGCTGGATAGTCGCCACCTGCCATTCGCGACCCAAAGAATCAGTTGCCATAAAATCAAGTTTGGGCCCGTAAAACGCCGCTTCTCCGGGCGCTTCATAAAATCTCATTTTTCTTTCCTTGGCCAGTTCCCTCAGGATATTTTCCGCTTCTTTCCACTTTTCCGGGCTGCCTAAATACTTTTCCGGGTGCTGCGGGTCGTGGAGGGACAACCTTAATTTAAGGTCAAAACCGAACGATTTGTAAAACGGCACTACAATCTTGTCCCAAATTACGCCCAATTCTTTTTTAACCTGGCCAAAACGGCAAAATACATGGGCATCGTCCTGGGTAATGCTTAATACGCGGGACAAACCCGACAGCTCGCCGCTTTGCTCGTCGCGATAAACCATGGTCGTATTGGCATAGCGCTGCGGCATCTCGCGGTAACTAAACAGCTTGCGCGCATAAATTTGCGTATGATGCGGGCAGTTCATCGGCTTCATGGCAAATAAATGCCCGTCGCGAGTCTGGATTTTAAACAAATCGTCTTTGAATTTCGCCCAATGTCCGCTGGTTTCGTATAGGTCTTTTTTTGTGATATGCGGGATTTCTACTTTTTGGTACCCGACTTTTTTTCGCAGTTCCCAAATGCAGTCGTCCAGCAGGTTGCGCACCAAAGTTCCCTTGGGCGTCCATAGCGGCAGGCCTGCGCCGACTTTTTCCGAAAACGTAAACAAATCCAAAGCCACTCCCAATTTTTTATGGTCGCGCCTTTCCGCTTCTTCGCGCTGTTTAAGATATGCCTCCAGTTCTTCCTTGGTTTCAAACGCCAGGCCATAGACGCGCTGCATTTGCGGATTATTCTGGTCGCCGCGCCAGTAAGCGCCGCTGACCTTGTCGAGTTTAAAGGCGTCAGCATGAATTTGCGAGGTGTTTTCCACGTGCGGGCCGCGGCATAAATCCACGAATTTGCCGGTTTTGTATAGAGAAACTTTATCGGATGTTTTGCCTTGTAGGGATAGGTCTAGACCTGTCCCTACAGGAACAGCTTCCTGGTTTAAAATTTCGTCCGCTTTGGTCGTGCCGAATTTTTCAATGTCATTTATCAATTCCACCTTGAATGTCTGCCCGCGATCGGCAAAGAACTTCTTTGCCTCTTGTATGGTCATTTCGCTGCGCTCAAACGGCAATTTTTCCGCAATAAGCGCGCGCATGCGTTTTTCCAATTTTTTAATATCGTCCGGCGTAAGGGGGCGGGGGAGCAGGAAGTCGTAATAAAATCCGTTTTCTACCACCGGGCCAACGCCCAAATTGGCCTTCGGAAACATTTCCAAGACCGCTGACGCTAAAATATGCGCTAATGAATGGCGGATGTTATATAATTTTTGTGCTTTGTCCATATATTTATATCCTTTGCACCCTCCTTCGCTAAAGCTGCGGAGGGTTGTTTTCTATATATTTGCCCCTGCGGGGCTGTTGAATATGTAAACAAAAAACCCCAGAACCCAATATCCGATATTCTCACTGTAATCGGAAACTGGATTCTGGGGTCCGTGCATTTAAGCAGCGGACGTTCCGTCCCAGATTGCCTGGTCTTTCACCAAGCCTTTTGACTAAATGTCCTCTAGATAACATTTAGCTATTGATTTGTTTGTTTCAAACTCCCCGGTTGGTAGCCGGATCATAGTTTGAGGAACTAAAAACATTATAACACACAAGCAAATCCAAAGCAACAAATTTATCCACAATATTAATTATCTTAATTAAGCCCGATTTTAGATGAAAAATTTCCTCACTTGTATAATATTGACTTAAGATAAATTTTAAAATAAACTCGTAAATAGAAATGCCTATGCCGTTAAAATGCATTGACCACCAAGCGCTAGGCATTGCCATTTTGGCGATCAATTTGATTTTGATCGCTTACTTTGGCAAACCGCCCGGAGCGCGGCTGCGCAACCTGTTCCGCCGGGTGAGGTAAAAACCCGCTGCCGTCGGAGAAAATTTACAAGGAGGAAAACCCTCTTTTTCGCGTGACCCCATAAACGTTGCCCCGCTTATATTCTGCGGAGTGACACCCGGCATTGTAAGGATAAGCCGGGACCAGAAAATCTGCCATCACTCCTCCACAGAGGCCGCCAACTTCTCCGGCGGCCTCATTTTTATTATTTGACATTTTTTCTTTTTACAGTTACTTTACAGGTCGAGGAGGGTTTATGTTTTCAATAGTAGCCGGCCCGGAAAGGCTCCAGGCCGATACAATTTCGCACTTATTCCAGTTGATAGCTCAACTGACTTTCAAAGACCAGATGGCAATTGTCGGGATTGCCCTGGCCGCAATGGCCCTGATCGCACTGTTAATCCGTGCATCTTCCAGCTAAGTGCGGCAACCAAGATTGCCTTTACTAAGCTGGCAGCCAAAATGCCGGCGAGATTAAATCGCAGCCGGCTCTTAAATTTGGCCAAGGATTGCGAAGACGTCCTTTAAGAGATACTTCTTTAATTAGATTAACAATCTTTAGTTGTTAGGTCGGCGTATTAGATTTGTTTTAAAATCCGGGATGTATAAAAGTTGTTTCTATTGGTTATCTAATCAGCGACTGATCTGCGTTACTATCAGCGTGCAATCCGCGGTGCTAATTAACGTCCACCATGGTAATCCCGGAAACGGAGCGCAGGGAAGCAATAAGCTCGTTGGACATGCGGACCTGGGACTGGGTTTTGATTTTTTTTGCGGCCATGCCGCTGCCCAGGGACAAATAGACTTGCACGTTGCCGGGGAATTGGCGCAAAATTTCCTTGATGTTGTTTAAAGTTTCCCTGTCAGCAAGGGTATCCATGTGCAAAACCAATTGCTTGCTTTTTTCCAGTTCCGCCAAAGCCATCTGGTATAAATCGTCGTTCGGCAATTCCCTAATGTCGTCCACGATCAGTTTAAGCTCTTCAGTTTCGGGATTTTGCTGGCTTTCCGTCCCTTTTGCGCCGGACGGGCGGAAGGACGAAGACAAACGTCCGGTGGCTTGTACAATCTTGTCGTTGGCCAAAAAAGGCAGGGCTTTTTCCATGGCTTTGGGAAAAACCAGGACTTCCATGCTGCCGGACAAATCTTCTATGGTAAAAAATGCCATCGGATCGTTCTTGCGCGTCAGAGTGCGCTTTAGGCGGGAAATAATTCCTCCAATAGTCTGTTGGCTTCCTATCTCATCCGGGCTTAGCGATTTAATGGTCCTGAGCGTCTTTAATACGCGGACATAACTGTCCAAAGGATGGGCTGAAATATACATGCCCAGATGTTCCTTTTCCCACATTAGCTTTTCTTCCTTGGTGGCCTGAGCCGCTTCATTCAGGCGCAGCTTGCCCATTTGCATGGTCTTGCCGAACAGGGAGTTTTGGCCGCTGTTTAAATCCTTGAAATATTCACGCACAAATTCCAATACTTCTTCCGTATTGCCAAGCAGCCGGCCGCGCTCGCCGAACCTGTCCAAAGCCCCGGACTTGACTAAGGCCTCCCAGGATTTTTTATTCAAATTTTTGGTATAAGCCCTGGTCAGGAAATTTTCCAGCGACTTGAACGGCCCGTTGGCCGCGGTTTCTTCCATAATTTTGGCAATAACGTCAGAACCCAGGTTCTTTATTGCGTTTAGGCCAAACCTGACAGTCCGGTCGTCCACGACCGTAAAATTGTCGTGCGATTCGCTCACGTCCGGCGGCAATACCGTAATCCCCAAATTTTCGCAATCTTCCACGGCTTCGTAAATTTTGTCTTCGTCACCGCTTTCCGCAGTCATCAGCGCGGCCATAAATTCCACCGGATAGTTGGCCTTCATGTATGCTGTTTGATAAGAGACAACCGAATACGAAGCAGAATGGGATTTATTGAATCCATAAGCCGCAAACGGCTCTATCCACGCCCAGACCTGCGCGGCCTTTTCATAACTCCATTTGCTGGTTTCCTGGCAGCCCTGGATAAATTTTATTTTCTGCTTGGCCATTTCTTCGGGAATTTTTTTGCCTACTGCCTTGCGGAATTTGTCCACTTCCTCCCAGGAGTATCCGGCCAGGTCGTGCGCTATGGTGAGCAGGTCGTCCTGATATACCAGCACGCCGAACGTCCGGTGCAAAATTTTCTCCAAGGCGGGGTCTAAATATTTAATTAGCGAAGGGTCGTGCTTGCGGGCAATGTAATCGGGAATGAACTGCATGGGGCCGGGGCGGTATAAGGCTATCATGGCCATAATTTCAAAAATGTTGGTGGGGCGCAATTCCCTGAGCCAACGGGTCATGCCGGACGACCCCATTTGGAAAACGCCGAAAGTCAGGCCGTCGGCCAGAAGTTTAAAAGTCTTTGGGTCGGGATGGGGGAGATTGTAAATGTCAATTTTCACGTTATGTCGCTGCTGGGCCATCCGGACCGCGGATTCAAGTATGGACAGGTTGCGGATGCCCAACAAATCCATCTTGATTACGCCAATGGCCTTGCTGTTGGCATTTACGTCCAGCGCATACATGTCGTATTGCGTAATTATGCGCTCGCCGTCCGGTTCTTTCTGCAAGGGCATATATTCGGTCAGGGCTTCGGGCGTAATGACAATACCGGCGGCATGCACGCTGGCGTGGCGGGCGCAGCCTTCCAATTTTTTGGCAATGGTCAGGACGCGGTTGGTTTCAGGATCGCGGTCGTAAATTTGCTTTAGCTCCGGGTTCATCTCCAAGGCTTTGTCCAAAGTCATGTGAAAACCCTGCTTGCCTATGGGGATCATTTTGGCAATCTGGTCGCATTTGGAATAAGCCACGCCCAGGGCCCGGCCTACGTCGCGCACGGCCGCCCGGGCCATCATGGTCCCGAACGTAATAATTTGCGCCACTTTGTCCTTGCCAAAGCGGGAAGTAATGTAAGCAATGGCTTCGTCGCGGCGGTTGTCCGCTATGTCCAGGTCAATATCCGGCGGCGTGGGCCGGTGCATGGTCAAAAACCGCTCAAACGGCAGTTCGTAATACAAGGGATCCACGTTGGTAATGCCCAAGATCCTGCCGACAATGCTGCCGGCGGCGCTGCCCCTGGTGTTGGTGACCGCGCCGATTCTATGCGCGCCGTCCACAATATCCGCGACCATTAAAAAATACGGCGCAAAGCCTTTTTTGCAGATAATATTCAGTTCGTAATCTATGCGCTTTTTTATGCCGTCGGGAATCTGCAGGTTTTGGGTGCCAGAGCCTGTTTCTCCAGCCTGCTGTTGGGACGCGGCCTGGCCGTATAGCGGCAGCGCTTTTTCATAAGTCAAATTTTTTAAATATTGTTCGGTAGTTTCGCCTTTCGGCACTTCCACCTTGGCGAAGTATCGCTGGTTTAACAAAATTTCCAGACTGCACCTGTCCGCGATTTTTTTGGCGTTCTCCAAAGCTTCGGGTATGTCATAAAACAGTTCCTGCATTTTTTCGGATGATTTCAGCGACAGGTCGTGCCCCCGCATATCCAGACGGTCTTCGTCCTGCACGGTCCGGCTAATGCCAATGCAAACCATCACGTCCTGGGCTTCGCTGTCTTCGGGATAAATGTAGTGGCAATCCGCAGTGGCTACGACTGGCAAGCTATGTTTTTTCGCCAGGGCGGCCAGTTTTTTTACCAAAATTTCCTCTTGTTCGTCTTTTTGCCTGCTATTCCGCTGCAGTTCTATATAAAAATTCTCCCTGCCGAAAATATCCAGATACTTCGCCAGAACTTTTTCCGCCTCGGCTTCCGGCTTATCCTTTACGGCCCTTGGCAGTTCGCCGCGCTGGCAGCCTGACAGGGCGATTATTCCTTGGCTGTAGCGCGATAAAGTTTTTAAATCAATCCTGGGCTTGTAATAAAACCCTTCCAAATGCGCCATCGTGGAGAGCAGCATTAAATTTTTATAGCCTTGTTCGTTTTGCGCCAACAAGGTCAAATGATAGTAGTCCGCGTCCGCCCGGCCTTCCTTGTCATTCATTAAACGGGGAGAAATGTAAGCCTCCAGGCCGATAATGGGCTTAATTCCCATTTCCTTGCACTTGGAATAAAATTCTATGGTCCCGTACATTACGCCGTGATCGGTTAAAGCCAAAGCAGGCATGCCTAACTCTTTGGCCCGCTCCACCAGCGGGTCAATTTTGGAAAGGCCGTCAAGCAAAGAATAATGGCTGTGGCAATGTAAGTGGACAAAATCCATATACTCTTATATTACCAAAATTAACCGTTCTTTGCTATAATTACATCAATAAATAAAGGTTAAATTTGCAAAACAAAAAGGTATATGACTCTTTTCACGGACAAATTAAAAATTAAGGCGGCAGAAGCCGAGCTTGCGGCGGAAAGAAGCCTGCACCAGCTCCCGCCGTTGATGCGCTGGCTGTTTATTGCCTGCGTATTGGCCACTGTTCCTTCGTATTACGCGGCCAAAGGAATTTCGGCCAAATACTGGGAAGGCAATTTACGGCAATATTCGCTTATTGCCAAACCAAGCTTTTCGGATCCGCAGGATCCCAAGGTTGAAACCGTGGCCGTAACCACCACCGGCAATAACGTTTATGCCATAGTTGCCATAGTGCAAAACGAAAATTTAGACCTGTCGGCGGACAACATTCCTTACCGGTTCCATTTGGCCAATGCCGGCGGCCGGGAAGTAATGCCGCTGTCAGGGTCGGTTAGCGGAGAAATTTTCCTGTTGCCGAACCAAAAAAAATACGTGGTTGCCCCAAGGATAACCGTTGCCGAGCCGGTTGTGTCAGCCTCCCTGGAGATGGAAAAAAACATAATCTGGCGGAAAAAAATAAGTCTGCCCCAGGTAAATCTGGTTTCCTCCAACCCTAATTTATATAACCAATACGAGCCCATGGCTTTTGTTGCGGAAGGCAGCTTCCAGAACCAAAGCCCTTATAATTTGGGACGGGTCAGGCTGGTTTTTTTCCTTTATGACCAAAACAAACGCATTATCTCCGTAAGCCAGCGCGACGAATTTACCGTCAAGCCATATGAGCGCCGGGGTTACAAGCAGCTATGGCCGGGCGTTTATAGCACCAGCGTGGCCAGCGCCGAAGTTTTTGCGGAAACTGACATTTTGGACCAGGAAAATATTTTCCTGCCGGACAGCGCTAGTAGCGGCACCCCCGCATCGGACTTGTCCAGGCCCGAACAGGAACAGTGGTAGCCGGCAATCTGTAATTAATACCCGATAATTGAAAAAGTTTAGGAACTGTTGTTATTATTATGCTTTCCATTTTCCGAAAATTTAAATATTTCGATTTGCCGATGCTAATTTGCCTGTTGCTGCTGACAGCGGCCGGCTTAAGCATACTTTACAGCACTTCGCTGGCCAACGGCAGCACATCAGTATTTTGGAGGCAGGCGTTTTTTTTAGGCGCGGGAGCCGCCGCGTACCTGTTCTTTTCTTTTTTTGACTATCATACGCTGGCCAAAACCAATAAAATTCTGTATGTCGTCTTTATAATTCTACTGGTTTATCTCTTAATTTTCGGCTCCGTGGTCAGGGGAGGAAAGCGCTGGATAAATATTGGCTTTTTCGGGATTCAGCCTGCGGAATTCGTAAAAATTGTGGTCATTTTGGGCCTGGCCCGCTTGCTCTATTTAAAACGCGGACAGATAAACTCCTGGAACAGGATAGCCTGGTCGTTCGCTTACGCGGCGCTGCCCGCAGCCCTGATTGTTAAAGAACCGGATCTGGGATCCGCTCTCGTAGTCTTGGGAATTTGGGCGGGAATTTTGCTTATTAGCCCCATTAAAAAAAAATTCCTGGCAATTTTATTCATTGTCTTTTTGGCTGCCGGGGGGGTTACCTGGAAATACTTGCTGCAGGATTTCCAAAAAGCGCGGGTAATGGTTTTTTTAAATCCCGAACTGGACCCGAAAGGCAAAGGCTATAACGTCAAACAGGCTATTATTGCCGTAGGCAGCGGGCAATTGCTGGGCAGGGGATTGGGCGGAGGGATGCAGGGCCAGCATAAATTTTTGCCGGAACAGCAGACAGACTTTATTTTTGCCGCGGGCGGCGAAGAGATTGGCTTTATCGGGACACTTACTTTGCTGGCTTTATATTATTTTCTATTTACGCGCCTTTTAAAAATTATGCGCAAGGCCAAGGACGATTTAGGAATGTATATTGCCGGCGGGGTGTTTTTTTTGCTCTTTAGCCACGTCATTATAAATATTGGGATGAACATTGGCCTGCTGCCGGTAACCGGCATCCCTTTGCCTTTTTTTAGTGCGGGCGGCAGCTCGCTCATAGTCGCCTTAATCGGTTTGGGCATTGCGCAGAACGTGGCTATGCAATCTAAAATTTTACGGTTCTAAATTTACCTGGTATAATATATGCATATGGATAATTTTGATTATAAAAAAGTTATAGAGTGGCTCGGGTTTATTTTGCGCTGCCCGATTTGCGGCTTTAAGTATAATTTGCAGAATACGAAAGTCATTGACAGCCAGCAGGATGAGCGTTTGGGGGAAGCGAAAATTTTAATCCATTCCGACTGCAGCAAATGCAAAAGTTCGGTCATGTTCAATGTGGAAATAAAAGGCCCCGAAGTCTTCAGCGTGGGCATGGTCACGGACTTAACCGGCAGCGACAGCGCCAAATTCAAGAACCGTGAGCCCATAAGCGCCAACGAAGTCATTAACATACACCAGTCCCTCCGCCGCTTTAAAGGCGACTTTGTTAAGGCATTTTCAGCCAAGAAAGACTGAACGAGGTGGTCTAAAAACTCGCTTTGTAGGCGAAATTTCAGGATTCCGAGCAGGTATTTTACTCGAAAAAACCATTTTTTTCAACGGCTCAACGCGTTGAGCCGTTAATTTAAAAATTGCTTATTCCATACTGGGATAAACCTCATTATATCTTAAGCTTAAAAAACGGAAGTACAGGCAGGCCAGTAAACATCCAGGCCTTGCTAAAATTACAAATTTAAGCTATAATCAGCAAGTATCAAATAAGGTTGAGAGTAGGCCGGTAGCTGACGGTCAATAAATGATCCAAGCAAAAGCCGATGGCACAACCGCAAGAAAGCGTTTATGGAAAAATTGCAACTTAAAGCCCAAGGGCGCGACATTAAATTAAATCCGGGAAAGATTAGGAAACAGGGGAATGTTCCGGCCGTGCTATACGGTCACAATATTAAAAACCAGAATTTGGCAGTAAGCCTGGCGGAATTTGAAAAAGTTTTAAAGAAAGCAGGGGAAAGCACCCTTATTAACCTGACTACAGACGACGGCAAAAACCACTCCGTCCTGATCCATGACATCCAAAACCATTATTTGACTTCCAAACCCCTGCATATAGACTTTTACGAAGTCAGTATGACCGAAAAGTTAAAATCTAAAGTTGCTTTGGAGTTTACCGGCGAAGCCAGGGCAGTCAGGGACTTGGGCGGAGTTTTGGTCAGGGTTTTAGGCGAAGTGGAAGTGGAATGTTTGCCAGCCGACTTGCCCCACTCCATTGCTGTGGACATTTCTTCCATGCAGGAATTCGGCAGCACTATTCATGTAAAAGATTTGCAAGTGCCGGCCAAAGTGAAAATTTTAACGCCCGGCGAAGAAGTCATTGCCAAAGTCCAGGCTCCGCGCGACGTGGAAGCCGAACTGGCCGCCCCGGTGGTGGAAGACGTGACCAAGGTTGAAGGCGCAGCCGAAGAAAAGCCCGAGGAAGCCGTAAAGGCGGGGGAAGAAAAAGCCAAAGCGGAATAAGAATAATATTTTTACCCCGTCCCCTAAACCGGACGGGGTTTTTAAATTTTTAAAACATCTTTGGTATGAAGCCCTGGCACGAGGTCCGCCCTCTGGGATATGTGCACTTTAAATAACCAAATACTAATTATTATTTTCCAATCTTAAGAGAGTTGGTCCCAGAGGGCGGACCTCGTGTAACTCGTATAATTATATATTAAAATGAAACCCTCACTCATCCCTAAACAATATTATACTGCCATTATGTTCGTTTTTGCCGTTTTAATTTCCGCGGCAGCGGCCTATGTATTTTTTTGGCGGCCTATAATTTCAAATTTCCGGAACTCCACCCCATACGCAATCCAAGCCGGCAACCCGCTTTCCCAAACCAAAAACTGGGTTACGCTGCGGGTAGCTTTTGGCGCGCAAAACGAAGGGCAAAATTATAAAATTCCAATTTTAATGTATCACCACATTGGGGATGTCCCCGCCCATGCCGACGCCATTAGGCGCGACCTGACCGTTTCGGAGGAAACTTTCTCGGAACAAGTAAAATGGCTAAAAGACAACGGCTATGAATCCGTCAGCTTGCAGGACCTGCTCCTTTTTGCCCAGGGCAAAACCAGCCTGCCGCCAAAGCCGGTTATTTTTACTTTTGACGACGGCTATGAAGACGCCTTCCAAAACGCAATTCCGATTTTAAGACAATACGGCTTTGTCGGCAGCTTTGGCGTTATAACCAATTATCCCGGACAAACCCAAGGCACCAATATATACGCCAGTTGGGACGAAATTTTTGCAGCCAGGCGGCAGGGCATGGAAATTGTCTGCCACACGCAAAACCACTTTGACGGATCAGATAAAAAATTTGCGTCAGATTACATTTACAATAATTTGAACGGATGCCAAAAAAACCTGGCAACGCATTTGGGGCAGGCCGAACCGGTATTAATTTATCCTTTTGGCCATTACACGGCCTCTTACATAGTCCAGGCGCAAAAAGCCGGGTTTAAAATGGCCCTGACCACGCATCAAGGACAATTAAACAGCCTAAATAATTTAATGCAAATTCCCCGCGTTCGCGTGCATGGCAACGAAGATCTGGAGCAATTTAAAAAGACGATTCTGGCAGGGGAATAAACGGCGGGCAACAACGGATATTAATATTAACCAAAGACAAGTAATTTATAGCAAGTAACCGTTACTAGTTATATATTGCTTGTTA
Organism: Patescibacteria group bacterium; assembly: GCA_023484515.1. Taxonomy (GTDB): domain Bacteria; phylum Patescibacteriota; class Doudnabacteria; order UBA920; family UBA920; genus JAMDAY01. Next base: position 6,192 of record JAMDAY010000015.1, on the reverse strand, counting down.
CTTGTTTTTAATTTCAACATAACGCCAAAAGCCGTTAAAATCCCGATAAAAACGAATATCTCCTTCGGGGAGGTGTTTTTTTATCAGCTTTTCCAGCTCTTGTTTTTGCCGCGGGTCAAATTCCAAAAACATCAGCCGGGGTTTTTGTTTTTTTTCGGCAACCTGTTTTAACAAACGCCGTATATGATACAGTCCGTGGTCTTTAGTAAACAATGCGGATTTAGGTTCAAACTTTAATCCTTTTGTTTCTTCGGAAGTGTTGTTTTCCCAGCCAGTCCAGCCATACGGCAAATTGGCAATTATAATTTCGGGATTAAATTTGATATTTGCCAAAAGATCGCTCTGAATAAATTTAATTTTCGCGCAAATACTCTCATACCCTGTAGTATTAGAGTATTTGCCTAAAATGGTTTTGGCGTTTTGTTTGGCAATTTTTAAGGCTTTGGTGGAAATGTCGCTTCCGTAAAATTCGCCGCAAGGGGACACCTTGCGCAGCGCAAGGTGTCCCCTTGCGGATAACGCTTTTGCCAGGCTGATAATAATGCACCCGCTGCCCGTGCCAACGTCCAGAATTTTAATTGGTTTTCCCAATCTTTCAATTAATCTTTCAATTGCTAAACCTACCGCCATTTCCGTCTCCGGGCGGGGGATTAACACGTTGCGATTAACTTTAAACCTTAACCCGTAAAAATCCTTATATCCCAAAATATAAGCTATTGGTTCGCCTTTTTGCCGCCGTTTTATCAACCTTGATAAACTTGAAACCTGGTAACTTGATAACTTCTTTTCCGGGTGCAAAAAAATAAACTCCTTGGACTTGCCAAGGACTTTTTCGAGTAGCAACTCGATTTCTATCGCATGATATTTTTTTAAAGCTTCTTTAACTTTCATTTTTATTTAGACTATTCTTACTTTTTAATAATAACTTAATTTCCGCTTCCGTAAGTTCATCCGTTTCTTTTTGGTATGATAATGATTTTTGCAGCCAAATCAAAGCATACTGTTTGGCCCAATATTCCAACCCGAATTCCATAAAATCTTTACTCCCAAAATCTGAGGGCTTATGGGTTTGAATAATTTCTTTTATTTCTCTTTTATCCAAAATGGTAATTTCTGCCGAATCAACTTTTTTATTTTTACTCAACCATTCTATAACTTTATCCGTCATAAACATTAAAAGCTCGTTTTCTTGTTCAGGATTTTTAAATTTTTCGATCATATTATTTCTTTAACGCTTCCTTTTTCGCTTCCAAATCCGCCTTTTGCAGGGCGGAGATGATGGGGGAAAGTTTGCCTTCCATAATTAAGCTGATCTGGTTAAAGTTCTGGTTAATGCGGTGGTCGGTTACGCGGTCTTGGGGAAAGTTGTAGGTGCGGATTTTTTCCGATCTGTCACCGGTTCCTATTTGCGACTTGGTTAGGTCGCGGATTTTTTTGTTCTCAATCTCTTCAAAATGCGCGGCTACGCGGGCGCGGATGACTTCCAAAGCTTTTTCCTTGTTCTGCGTGAACGACCGTTCGTCCTGGCATTGCGCCGTAATACCGGTAGGGGTATGGATAATGCGCACCGCGCTATATGTGGTATTAACCGATTGCCCCCCATGGCCGGAAGAAGTGGTGGCTTCAATTTTCAGATCGTTGGGGTTTATATTAAAATCCTTTTCTTCCAAAATGGGCAACACCGCGACGGTAATGGTGGAAGTATGTACGCGCCCGCTTTTTTCCGTTTCCGGCACGCGCTGCACGCGGTGCACGCCGGATTCGTATTTGAAAACCGAATATGGCCCTTGCACCTGTAGGGGCCGGCCTTGGCCGACCGCTTCCAATTTCGGGCGGCTAAAGCCCGCCCCTACAATTTCGCAGATGGCTTCTTTAAACCCCCCCGCGTCCGATCGTGACGATGATACTATTCGAATTTTAAAACCGTTTTCTTCCGCAAATTTTCCGTAAGCGCGGAACATTTCCGCGGCAAACAGCGTGGCTTCGTCCCCGCCGGCGCCGGCGCGAATTTCCACTATCGCGTCTTTGTCGTCGTTAGGGTCTTTGGGCAGGAGCAGTTCTTCTATTTCCGACTTCAAGTTTAAAATTTCCGCTTCCAGCCGGCGGCCTTCGTCCAAAGCCATGGACTTGATTTCCGCATCGTCGTTTTCCAGTAATTCCTGGCTGCCTTTTAAATCTTGTTCCAGCTTGTTCAAGCTGTTAATCTTGTCAACCAACGGCGCCAATTCCGCCTGCCGCTTGCCCAGCTTGGCCATGTCAAAACCGTTGCCCGCGGCCATCTGTCGGGTTAGGTTGTCATACTCTTCCAATATCTTTTTAAATGCGGGCTCCATGGTTTAATTGTATCACAAATTAAAACCCTCCGCAGGGGAGGGTGGCGTAGTTAGCCAATTTACCACGTAGAATAAATTTACGTGATTTATCGGCTGTTATTTAACAGCTCATGAATGAGCTAACTACAATCAACCCTGCCTCTCATAAGGCAGGGCAACCGTTATTTCTTGGCCCTTGCTTTGCGCTCTTTTTTCGGCTTGGCCGCGGACTTGATTGAGGCGGCCGTAGCGGCGCGCTTCTTGAACTTGTCAATGCTGCCGGCGGTATCTATCAATTTTTGCTTGCCGGTGTAAAACGGGTGGCACTGGCCGCAAATTTCCGTGTGCAATTCCGGCTGGGTAGAGCCGGTGGTAAACGTATTGCCGCAGGCGCAAACCACTTTGGCGTTTGTGTAATATTTGGGATGAATGTTGTTCTTCATATGATAAATATATTCCGGCCTGCATGATGCACAAATTTTTCGGATACCTACAGATAGTGCACGAATGATATCTGTTTGATTATTATCAGATGTTGCCCGAGCGCCATCTGTAGGTATCCGTATTATCAGTTAATCTGCAGATCGGCATAAATTAAATGAATGGTTCTCATCTATTATATAATCTCTTGCCAAAATCGTCAAGGCCTGCTATAATATTTCCAGATTATTAATCCGTCACATTCCCGCATAATTATCCTGCGCTTTAAGGCTTGAGGGCCAAAAAGCGTAGAGGGAATGGAAGAAAAAGGATAAACATGAAAGATGTCACTTTGTTAGATTTGTTAAAAAGCGGCGCGCATTTCGGCCACGCCACCTCCAGGTGGAACCCCAAAATGAAGCCGTATATTTTTACGGTCCGCTCCGGCATCCACATTCTGGACCTGGCCCAAACCAAAAAAGCCCTGCAGGAAGCGGCCAAGTTCGTTTCCGGCGTGGCTTCCAAGGGCGGCACCGTGCTGTTCGTAGGCACCAAGCGCCAGTCCAAGGAAATTATCAAAAACGCGGCGCAGGCGTGCAATATGCCGTTTGTCAACGTGCGCTGGCTGGGCGGCACGTTTACCAATTACCGCACTATCCAAAAAACCATTCGCAAGCTGGAAAAATTGGAAAACTTAAAATCCAGCGGCGAACTGGAAAGCCATTACACCAAAAAAGAGCGCCTGCTAATTGAACGCGAAATAGAAAAGCTGAAAAAGCTGTTTGAAGGCATCCAAAACATGAAGCGCCTGCCAGAAGCCATTATTGTCACCGACGTCAAGCACGACGACATTGCGGTCAAGGAAGCCCAAAAGAGCAAAATTAAGATAATCGGCCTGGTGGACACCAACAGCAATCCCAGCGGCCTGGACTTTCCCATCCCGTGCAACGACGACGCCACCAAAGCCATTAGCCTGGTTACCAATTTCTTAGCCGAAGCCATAAGCGAAGGCAGGCAGACCCAGGCAGCGGCAAAAGAACAGCCTGTAGCGGAAAAAAATAAGTAACATAATACAAATAATATTTTTATGGATAACAATCTTCTAAAAGAACTTCGTGAACTAACTGGTGCCGGCATGCTGGAAATAAAGGAAGCCTTAACCGAAGCCGGAAACGACAAGGCCAAGGCTCTGGAAATTTTGCGAAAAAAAGGCGCGGCCAAGCTGTCCAAAAAAGCGGAGCGCGCGGCCAAGGAAGGCGTGGTGGAAAGCTACATCCACCCCGGCTCCAAAGTGGGGGTTTTGCTGGAACTGAACTGCGAGACCGACTTTGTGGCGCGAACCGACGACTTTAAGGCCTTAGCCAGGGAAATTTGCCTGCACATTGCCGCGGCAAATCCGCTTTACATTTCCATTAACGACGTGCCGGGCGAAGTAGTGGAAAAAGAAAAGGAAATTTACAAAGATCAGGCCAAAGGCAAGCCCGAAGACGTAATAAACAAAATGCTGGAAGGCAAGCTGGTCAAATTCTACGAAGAAGTTTGCCTGCTGGAACAGCCGTTCATTAAGAACCCGGACCTGAAAATCAAGGATCTGGTTGCCCAGGCCGTAGGGAAAATAGGAGAGAATATCCAAGTAAGGAGATTCTCCAGGTTTGTTTTGGGAAACTAAAAACAATGACAAAAATTAAAAAAATGACAAAATTGACAAAAATATTCCGCAACTAATTTTTATTTATTTTTGCCATTTTTGCTCATTTTTGCTCATTGCACTTTTGTCCTACCAAATTATCCCGAACCTAATATTTATTCTGGCCGTTGCAGGGATCTTATTATTGATCTTGCGCCGTTTGCCCGAGGCCGCAGCCTTGCAGGCTTCCGAGCCCAAACAGCTCCCGGTGGAAGCCAGGCTGCTGGACAAAGGCCTGCCAGCCATGGCTGTTTCCAAAATTCAATCATGGCTCAAGTTTTGGATAAAAAAAATCTGGAACTTCGCCCTGGAAGCCAAGGACTTGCGGCCAACGGCCGTTACCGGCTATAAAATTAGAAAAATTTTCGGCAACAAGTTCGCGCCCCAGCAGCCAATCATGTCTCCGCCGCTTACCACGCACGAAATAAAAAGCGAACGTTACTATCTGGACACGATTAAGCTGGACCCGAAGAACTTGGGCAATTACGACGCCTTGGGCAGGTATTATTTGGAAAAGTTGAATTTCCAGGATGCGCGGGACATTTACGACTATCTGGCAAAGCACGAACAGGCTAACGCGGATTACCACGGCCGGGCGGCTTATTGCTGTTACAAGCTTGGCGACTTTCCCCAGGCGGTAATCCATTATGAAAAATCCGTGTCTTTGGACACGACCCAGCCGAACCGATTTTACAATTACGGCTTAAGCCTGGAAGCCTGCGGGAAAATGGAAGAGGCAATTAAGGCGTTCAAGCAGGCCATTGTATTGGAACCGAAAAACAGCAAATTTTACCAAAGTCTGGGCACGGTTTTCGTGAAAATGAAAAACCTTGGCCAGGCCAGGGAAGCTTTGCAAAACGCCCAAAAACTGGACCCGGAAAACGAATCTCTTGCCGCCAGGCTAAGGCATTTGCATTGATTTATTAAAACGCATCTGGTAAAATAATAAAAATTAAACCGTAAGCGCATAAAAATCTTTTTCCTGCACGCCGTTGTAGCTCAGCTGGTAGAGCAACTCCATGGTAATAAATAGGTCCTAATCGGAAAATCAGAAACGCCAATGTTAATCGGAATAATCAACAAAAAGGGATAGCCAAACAACCTCCTTAGTTGCAAAAGTGGTCGCTGGCTAAAGCAAGGGAACGTTAAAAACTTCATATGCCGTTGTAGCTCAGTTGGTAGAGCAACTCCATGGTCTTGTCCACAGGACAAAGCCCACCAGTAAGGAAACTTACTGGCGAACCCCGAATAACGGTTAATAGCCTAAGCAGGCCAAGACCGTGGCGAGCAATCGCCCGAACGACTGACAAGGGACGCTAAACTCTTAAAAGAGCAAGCATAAGATACAGTCTAACCCTCATATAAGCGTTGCGAAATTGAGGTAGAAGTGAAGGAGTAGGTCGCCGGTTCAATTCCGGCCAACGGCTCCAGTAAAAAGCACTGCAATAAACTTGAAGTGCTTTTTATTTTATGGATATCCAATTGATAGCACAAAAATTTTACGATTATTCAAACTACATCCGTGGTTATGCCAAGCCAACCGTTGCACGATACCGTCAAGTCATTAACTACTATTGCAACTTTGCCAAAATTACCGAGATTGAACAGGTTAATGAGGACAACGCCCGTTCATTATTCTATCACGGTGACCGGTCCCCCAAAATTTGTAAACCTAGTCCTCATCGGTATAATGGATAAAGAAAGGAAAAATCCAATATGCCCAAAGCAGCAGTTAGCAAGGAGGTTAAGGAACAAATACTCAAACGAATTAAA
>JAMDAY010000024.1 GCA_023484515.1 Patescibacteria group bacterium | reverse complement strand
TGGGCCGGAAATGACGGTAAAATTGTAATTTTTCCCGATAGCTTGCTATAATACAGCCATGAAATATTTTTTGCCTGCCTCGCCGGCGGCGCAGGATTTCGGGGAGTATAAAAAATTCGGGCAGCGGGTTTTCCGCGAATGCAAAACCTTGGCCAAGGGCCTGCGCGGCCTGCAAGTTTTCCATATTAATTCCACGGCCGCGGGCGGCGGCGTGGCCGAACTGCTTAAAAGCCAAATTCCCCTGGAAAAAAACCTGGGCCTAAATTCCCGCTGGCTGGCCTTGCAGGAGCCAAAAAAATTCTTTTTTATTACCAAGCAAATCCATAACCTGCTGCAGGGGCAAAAAGGCCTGCTTTCGGAACCGGAAAAAAAATACTACCTGGACCAACTGGCCAAGCCCGGCCGCGAACTAAGGCGGCTATTGGACAAAATTCCGGGCAAGCCGGTGGTGGTGCTGCACGACCCGCAAGTGCTCCCGCTTATGGAATATCTTCCGCCGGCTGCGGGCATAGCGGTTCGGCTGCATATTGACCTTTCTACAGCCAACCTTTCGGCCTTGAAATTCCTGCGGCCGTTTTTGGAAAAAGCCGACAAGGTAATTATTAGCCACGAACTTTTTAGGCCGGACTGGCTGGACAGGAAAAAAACCGCGGTCAGCTATCCTGCCATTAATCCTTTTGCGCCGAAAAACCGGGAACTTTCCCTTAGGCGGACGGCAAAATATTTTAAATTGTTCAATATAGATTTGTCGCGCCCGTTAATTGCGCAAATTTCCCGCTTTGACCCGTGGAAAGATCCCGAAGGGGTTATCCAGTCCTATTATCTGGCGAAAAAAGAAATTCCCAAGCTGCAGTTGGTTTTGGAAGGCGCCATGGAAGCCAAGGACGACCCCCAGGCCCAAGGCATTTATCAACAACTTAAAATGGAATACCAAAATGACCCGGACCTGCATCTGCACGGAGAAAAAACCTTGGCCGGTCCCGCCTACCAAACGTGGGTCAACGCCCTGCAAAGCCGTTCCGGCGTTATTATCCAAAAATCCTTACGCGAAGGTTTCGGCCTGACCGTGGCCGAGGCCATGTGGAAAGGCAAGGCAGTCATTGGGGGCGACGCTTTGGGCATAAAAGCGCAAATTAAAAACGGCCGCAGCGGCTATATTGTAAGTTCGCCGGCCGAATGCGCAAAAAGGATTGTCCAGTTGGAAAAAAATCCCCAGCTTGCCAAAAAACTCGGCCAGGCCGGCCGCCTCACCGTAAAAAATAACTTCCTGTTTAACCGGCTGATATTGGATTTTTTGAAGATATATAACGAATTGGCGTAAAAAACATCAAAGCAGCAAAAGTATAGGCGCCCTTTGCGCTGCGCAAAGGGCGCCTTTGTTGTCATTAGCGGGTAACAATCGCTTCACCCGGTGGCAATTGCCAGCCAAATTATTAAGGCAAAGACAATTACTAACCCGATAATAAAGGCGGAAACAAAATTCAGCCTGGAAACGAATTTGCCAAAACCCGTGACTATGGGCAAGCCGTGCGCCTTTTCCTGGATTGCTTTTCCCAAATCCTGATTGTAAAAGTCTTGGTTTGATTTAGCCGTGACCGTGTCAAATTTGATTGTAGGATTCAAGGCGGTAACCGTTTGTTTGAAACCGGTAAAATCTTGCAATAAGGGTTTGACTTCGTAAATCTGGTTTTGGGCGGCAAAACTGAAACCGATCACCGGCGCTCCCCTGCCCCTGCCAACTGCTGTCCTTAAAAAATCCGACTTTACCGAGCGCTGCCCCTCTTCCGCATCCATGGCAATAATGGAATTTACGGGAACGCTCCATTTGACTTTGGAGAGAATGACTAAACTTAAAATACCATCTTTAATTTCCAAATAAGAATTTCTTTTCAAATAAGCCTCTGTGGGATAGCTGACTAAATAGTACAAGACGTATAAAGGCAGCAAATACATAATTCCCAGCGCCACTTTGTTGTCCACTTGGCCAAGGCCGAAACGGTTAAAAACTTTAATGGCAAAATTAAGATAAACAATAACCAGCGGGACCATTAATATAACAAGCCAACCCGGCGTAGGAAAACTTTTAAAACGGAAAATTTGATTCATTTTGTTCCTTTCTGTCCTTAAAAATAACATTTTTTATTAAAGTAATGCCAGACCCAGGCGAATGTATCTATAATTTATTATCCCTGCCGTAAAAGTTTTTTCTGCAAATGTTTGGCCAGTTCGGAAATTTGCATCCAGAAGAAGGCCCAAATCCAGGTTATAATTACCCATCCTGCCGGAGCCTGGGCCATAAAAATACCGGCCAGGGCGAAAACAGTCGCCGCGGCTTGGGTAATGCTGGTAGCCAGAATTACGGCGCGGCTGGGCAAGAATTTGTCCCAACGTTGCTCGGTGTGCGCCACGTAAATAAGCATGTGCCCGCCTACGGTTAATTTCAGGAAAAACAAGGTTTCTATTAACGGCAGCGGCAAATGGAAAATACCGGAAGCCAAAAAGAACATTAGCAGGCTGTTTATTACCCCCACCATGCCCAGCAGGCTGCTTAGTAAAAACCGCTGTTTGACGTTAATGGCCGCGGGGCGGTTGGCAACGGCCACGCGGTTAAAGGCCAGGGAAATTATGGGCAGGTCGTTTAAAAAGGCTAAAAGGATAAGTTGGACCGGAGTAAGCGGATAAATTTTATAGATAACCCCCAAGACCGCAATAGTCACAATAAGCCGCAGGCTTTCCGAAATGCGGTAAACGGAATAGCTGTAAAGCCGGGCGAAAATTTTTCTGGCTTCAAACACCGCGGCTTCAATAACGGAAATGCCGGGCTTAAGCAGCACCAGGTCGGCCGCGCTTTTTAGCGCGTCCACGGCATTGCTGACCGCAATGCCGACATCCGCGGTTTTAATGGCCGGCAAATCGTTAACGCCGTCGCCGGTTACGGCCACGCGGAAATATTTTTGCGCGGCGCGGGTTATTTTAAGTTTGTCTTCCGGCAAAATTTCCGCAAACACATTTTTGTCCCGCCACCATGCGCGATCGGTACTTGCCAGGTTTATCTGGTCCAAAACCTGCTTGCTTACAACCTTTCCTTCCGCTCCGTCCAAACCCAAATTTTCCGCCACGCGCTTGCTTATGGCCTGGCTGTCGCCGGTAAGCACTTTTACCGCAACGCCGTTGTCTTTGAGAAAGTCTACCACTTCCCTGGCATCCGGATACAGCGTGTCAGAAAGCAAAATAAGCCCTAGGAGCTTCATATGCCTTTCTTCTTCGCTATTGGCCGCGGCCACGGCCAGGCTGCGGAAACCTTGCGCGGCAAAATTGTTGACGTCGCGGAAAAATTGCCCGGACAGTTCCGGCGTTAAATTGCAGAGCTTGGCCACTACCTGCGTGGCGCCAACGGTAACGCATTTGCGGCGCCCGGTCTTTTCCTTAATTACGGCGGTGCTGCGCTTGCGCACGGAATCGCCGGGGATAATTTTGACAATGTTATAATCATTAGCCGTCTTTAACGACGCAAGCTTGGCAACAATAGCGCGGTTAATGGGATTTTTTTCCTGGCTGGCGGTAGCCGCGGCCAATTTTACCAAATCGTCCCCGGAAACGTCTTTTTGGTAGCTGATCACCTTTTCCACGCTAATTTCGTTTTTAGTCAGGGTGCCGGTCTTGTCGGTCAGCAGCAAATCCACGTTGGCAAAATCTTCCAGCGCGGACAATTGCCGCACAATGGTTTCTTTTTTGGCCAGTTCCAAGACGCCGAACCCGATAATCAGGCTCATTACGGTGGGCAGGCTAATGGGGATGCCGGCAATAACCAGGCTTAGGTCAAGCAATAATACTTCCAGCACCGGGGCGTGCTGCAGCACCAGCACCGCGGTTAAAATTATTACGGCCGCCAGGCTTAAAAGGAACAAAAATTTGGAAATGCGCAATATGTCCTGCTCCAAAAGGCTGCGCCTTTTGGCATGCTGCACCAAAAGCAGGGTTTTGCCGAAACTGGTATTCTTGCCCGTGGCAAAAATTTCGGCCGTGGCTTTGCCGGTCATTAAATAACAGCCGGAATACAAGGAATCGCCGGCTTGTTTTTCCTTAGGCAGGCTTTCGCCGGTTAAGGAGGCTTCGTTGACCGTTAAGTTGTCCGCGCTGGTTACTTTCGCGTCTGCCGGAACTATGTCGCCAACTCCCAGTTCAATTTGGTCCTTGGGGACCAGCAGCCGGGAGTTAACCCATTGCCAGCCGCCATCCCGGAAGACTTTGACTTCCACCGAAAGTTTTTCCTGCAGTTTGGCCACGGCGCGGTCAGCCTTGTTTTCCTGCCAAAAACTGACCAGGAAATTCAGCAGCATCAAAGCCAGGATAAAATAAAAATCAAACGTGTTGCCCGCGGCCAAAGAAAGCAGGGCCGCAGCCAAGAGCATCAAGGCAATGGGGGAAACGAGCCATTTGAAGAATTTTAAAATTGCCCCGGGTTTTTTTTCCTTAATTTCATTCGGCCCGAAAATTTCCAGTTGTCTTTGGGCCTCCTTTGTCGCCAATCCTTCCATATTTTTGTTTCAAAATTAGCCTTGTCTATTTTATTTATAATACAACGTAAAACGTTAAGGGGCAAGAATCCGCCATTTTCCTACATTCTAGCTTGAAGTGCAACCGCCCTTAGGGCTTAAGGCCCTTAACAAAGACCTCGTAAGGGGTAAGGTAGTTTAAGCGTTTTCTGGGACGGTGATTAAGTTCTCTGACTGCCCGATCAACG
>JAMDAY010000008.1 GCA_023484515.1 Patescibacteria group bacterium | reverse complement strand
TGGTGGGGGATTCAACTATTATTAATGGTTTGGCCATGGTTAATTTAAGACTTTAATATAGAGATTTAATAATTGCCAGCAGTTACAAATGTGATTTTACAGATTAAAAAAAAGATTGTCAACTGGCGGCAATTGCGGAAGGGTAAAAAGTATGCTATAATACCTGCAGCAATAATCTGTAGAAATAAAAATGGATTTTTCAAACATAGCCACATATTTATGGATTGCCCTGGGCATGCTTGTCTTAGGCAGCATTTATTTGATTGTGGAAGGATACCGCGTCCATAAGCTGTTTGCCGAATCCATAGTGGGGCGGCTGGTTAAAATATTGGTAGTCGTGCTGCTTATAGAACTCTACAGCCTGGGCATAGTCTGTTACGCTTTTTTGACGTTCTACGAGCGCGGCGCCCTGGTGCTGCTGCCCATTGTCCTGTTGTGGATAGTGTCGCTGGGCTTTGCCATTTACGGCGTGCGCGCTGCCAAGCAGGAAGTTGCCAAATTAGTCAGATAGAGGCTGTCTAAAAACTCCATTTGGGCTGCAATTGCAAAATTTCGGCCATTTGGGCCAAAAAATTTCTCCGCTTAGCCTACGGCTAAACATCAAAATTTATTTGCCCCAACTGCCTCGAAATTTTGCAATTTCGCCTACAAAGCGAGTTTTTAGACCACCTCATAAAATAAAAACATTAACCAAACGCAAAATATGCCTAATGCTAACGCGTCTTCTTCCAAACCCGGATCGGCCGGTTACGACCCCCGGTGGTTTATTTGGACCATAGTAATTTTAGTAGTCGCGGGGATTTCCCTGGTCAGCTTTATTGTGTTAAGCGATGACGGGACGAGTGATACTCCTGACATCCCCGTTTCCCGCAATATCTTGCAGGACAAAAAATAATTTCTTACAAACAGCCTTAAAATCAATCCCAAGCTTAAAGCTTGGGATTGATTTTTTTTGTAAATTGTGATATAATAGATACAGTGAAGTTCAGGAAGAAACCAAAATAAAAACAAAACAAAATTTAAATGGAATATGTCCTGACCATAATTAAATGGCCAAGTTTTGAGGTCAAACGTCTTTTGGCATTTTTTGGCGCGGGAGCGCGCCATTTGCACGACCACTTTATCCCGCATCCGCGCAACAACTACCATCCGCATATTTTAGGCCACCGCGCCCTGGCCTTGTTTTCCGTAATGCTGGTCAGCATGAAAATTTTCACTTTGACTATTTTGTCCCTTGGTCCGGTGCTGCCCGTTTTTTCTTCGGCCATAACCCAGGAAAACATTATTGCCCTAACCAATGAGTCACGCAAAGCTTACGGGTTAAAGGAACTAACCCAAAACAACCTGCTGGCCGTTGCCGCCCAGGCCAAGGCCGACGACATGCTGGCGCGCGGCTATTTTTCGCATAATACGCCGGACGGCCGCACGCCCTGGAGCTTTATTGAGACGGCCGGGTATAGCTACATAATGGCCGGGGAAAATTTGGCCGTAAACTTTACGGAGGCGGAAAACGTGGAAACCGCTTGGATGAACAGCCCGGGGCACAAGGCGAATATTTTAAACAAAAATTTTGAGGAAATTGGCATTGGCATTTCCCAGGGGCAATACCAGGGGCATACTGCCATTTTTGTGGTGCAGATGTTTGGCACGCCCATTGCGCAAAAACTCGCTTTGTCCGACAAACCGACAATTGTCCAGACCCAAGAAGTGCCTGTTCCTCCTGTCCTTTCCCAGCAAGCCGTAAACAGCGCGGCCACGCAGACTCCGGCCAGCCAGACAGCTCCATCTTTGGAAAATATTTTGCAGCCCGTTGCCGTGCAAAGCGGGGAAGTGGCAGTGGCCGGCAATTCGGCGGTTATTACCGCGACCACGACCGATTCGGCAGTAAAAGTCATTGCTTATTTCGGGCAGCAGGCCATTATGCTGCAGCCCAAGGGGCAGGGCCAGTGGGAAGGGCAGGCAGATTTGGGAAAGCTGGCAGCCGGGCAGGCGCAAGTGAGAATAAAAGCGTTTGACATGGCCGGCAAAACCGCGGAATTGCAGCTCGCGGACTTTTCCTCCAGCACCGTAAAAAATTATAACGTGCTGCAAACCGCCAAGCCGGACAAGGTGAGCTGGCTGGGCCGGGCGTTTGATCCCAAGGTTTTTGAGCAAAAATTCTATTTGCTCTTTATTGCCGTAATTTTAACCAGCATGGTCCTGGCCATAGGCATCCGCCGCCACGTGCAACATCTAAGCCTTATTGCCAACAGCTCATTCGTGGTAATTTTGGCCACTCTGCTATGGATGACGGGATAAAATATTTAAGAAGCGGCTTTTAATTTTGCAATCAAATTTTTGGCTGATCAAGTCCGGGGAAAGGCGCGGAGCCTTCTCCCCTCATAAGGGGAGATGTCCTGTCGGATGACAGGACAGAGAGGTTGTACTATGGATGGCGGGGTAAACATAGAAATGTGATTGAAATTTATTAAGGATAATTTAAACATAAAAAACGCGCGGCATTTCCATCCAAGGAATAAATGCCGCGCGTAAGCGCGTGGATCTCTTTTTGTCGGAAAAGAGACGCACAAGAGAAACCGTTTGAGGTTACTGTCCGTCACCCGCAGCAGCCTCCACCGGTATTGTGAATTCCCCCTTCCCATTAAATTGGAGGGGTTTTTTCGGCTCCGTTTCAAAGTATGCAGGAACTGTAAATACTACTTTACAGAGTCCTACAAACCCATACACGAAGTCTCCGGACGTTTCAAGACCCACTCCTCCCAAGGTTGCCTGGGGAGGATTTTGCAGCGTGGCTCCGTCGGGCGTGAATTCGTTGCCGAGAGTGATCATGGCCGGTCCGCAACCAGACCCCCACGCAGCCAGCTCGTCCCCCGGTTGGGCAGCGACTAGCGGCGTTTGGGGAGTGCTCCACTCCGGCGGCCCAATGTGAGCCAGAGCTCGCGACCCATCACTAAGAGTAATCGTCTTGGTGATGTAAGGAAGCTTGCTTGCCGGATCCAGGGTGCCGTCCGCAGCAAGGCGGACAAGATTGGTAAACGGCGCAAAGTTTTCTTCCACGACGTTCACCTTAACCGGTTCCGACATGGCCGGGCCGTAGGGCGAATCCAGGCTTACCACCACATCGCACTGCTCTTTTCCGGCTACTTCCATGGGTGTGACCAGGTCAACCCATCCGTTGCCGGAGTTGCGGAGGAGTATCGCGTCTGCGCCGCAGAAACTGACAGAAACGCTTCCCAGTTTTCGGAAGAAGTTGGTCCCAGCATCGCCAAATTGGCCGAATGAACTGGCCGCATTGGTGAAACTGAGACTCATCTGCATCCTCGCTGAAATGGTATTGAGAGGGTCGTTGGCCTCGTAGCGGTAGAGTTTGATGTCGTGCGGCACGTATGCGGCGATGGGGTCCACCGCCACGAACCGCGCTTCCGCGCGGGCTGTTCCGGCCGGTCCCACAAGGTCAAGCACATACACGGTGTCCGTTGTTGGAGTCACCGTCATACATCCGCCCTTGGGATCCACCGGGCCATAGCCCTGCAAAACCGCGCTGTCCACGTCGCCCGACGTGGTCCAGCACAGCTTGGCAGGCTTGCCGGCCTCTCCCGGGTTAGGGGAGAGGGTTAAATTCCCGCTCGGCGGCTCGTAAGACGCCTTGGGACCTAGGAGATACAGCTTGGCCTTGCCGTCTATCATGGAGCCCGTGGAAACAAGGGCGCTGTGGGCCCCTGTAACAAAGAAATTAGACGGATTTTCGGGTGGGTCAGGCCACCTTGTTTGGTTGCCATCGGGGCTGATTTGAAAAATTCCCGTCTTACTCGCGCCGGCATCCATCATGAAGTAAAGTGTCCCGGAATACATCTGTAACCGGAGCATCTGGCCGAGCGGAACCCCAGCCACGCTGGTGATTCCGGTCTTCCAGATGGAAGCGTCCGATTTCATCTCCCGCTCGGACATGGTGTACAGGAAGCGGCGCAACTCAAGGCCTTGGGAGGTCTTGATCGCCGCAACGGCCATGCTGCCTTCGCAGGCCGTGATCTCGTTGTCTGGAGAGGGCGGCTGGATATCGGATTTTATCAAATCCACCTTGTATCTGCTCGCACGGAAGAGGAAAAACCCTCCTTGTCCGCTTTTCCGTGCGAGAATCCCGTAATGATAGTTATCGGTGGGGCAGCCGAAAGACATTCGTCCCGTTGCCGAGACATCCCTAGTGGAAATGATTTTTACTAGACTCGAGGATTGTACCTCCAACACACAAAGGAAGGATTCCCCATTTTGCGGTTGCAAGTACATTTGCACCATCAGCCTGCCCCCTTGGGACTGAACACCTAAAACGCCGATGCATGTGGCAGTAGCCACGCTGCTTCCATCCCAGTAGCTTATTGCACTACCGGGTTTCAGCAAAATAGAGTTTGTCCCATTACTTTTGATCCCCAGGGCCGCCATTGGGATGCCGCCTATGGTATCCTTGTAGGCTAGGTAGGCCAACCCTCCTTGCGGGAGGGCGGCGGCCGAATAAAACAGGGCGTAAGGACTTATCTGTGGCACAAAAATTTTCAGCCCTTCCATTTCGGTTTCCCGAATGAAAACTTCAGGCTGAACATTTTTGCCTATGTCCGCGACACGAAGCCGCTTGATAGTGCGGTCGTTCAGGTCGCGGCTGTATATCCAATCGCTGTCTGCAGTGATTGGGCCAATTTGGCCGAGGCCGGTTACCTCGGTGTAGGTCAGAGTCTGCGCTTGGGTGTGGTGAGCCGCAAGCGAGAAGAAAGCGAGGAACAACGCGAAAAGCAGAAAAGCTTCTTCAAAGTTTTTCATAGCTTCCTCTTTTTTCCTTTTTTGTAAGAACGTAGTAAAGATTATAACATAATTGATGTTTTATTGTCAACTTGATAGAAGTAAAAATTTATGCTATACTAATTATGAAAGATGTATAAAATATACTGGTTGAAGACAGTCTTCTGGGA
>JAMDAY010000022.1 GCA_023484515.1 Patescibacteria group bacterium | reverse complement strand
GTAATATGCTGGTAAGCCATGTAATTGTGGGTTTAATGGTAAAGTTTGTTGCTTTAACCATCTTACCTTAATTACTGGCCCTTTTTAATGCCTGCGGAGGCGGTTGCACTTCAGATTAGAATTCGAGTGCAGCAGATTGACCAAAATTATGAAAAATGGTAAGATACTGGCACGCTCATTAAGTGCCATCCTAAAATGTTCCAATCTCAAGTTTGCTGCTTTGAGATTCAGCGTAAATAATAAAAATTAAAAAAATGACAAAAACGACGGAAATGGCTACAAATAATTTTTGTTCATTTTTGTCAATTATGTCATTTTTGTTCATTTAACTTATGTTAACCATTCGTTTGCAACGCACCGGAAAAAAGAACCAGGCGGACTTCCGCATTGTGCTCGCGGAAAAAGAAGCGCCGGTCAAAAAGAAAGTGGAAGAAGTTTTGGGCAGCTATAACCCCAGAAAAAAATATTTTCAAGTCAAGGAAGAACGGCTGAAGTATTGGCTAGGCCAGCGCGTCCAGGCTTCGCCGACCGTGCATAATCTTTTGGTCGCCAAAGGACTAATGGAAGGGCCAAAGGTAAAAGCGTTCAGCACCCCAAAGAAAGAGACCGAAGCAACAGCCGCTGTGCCGGCTCAAACTCCGGCAGAATCCCCGGCTCCCCAGGCCGAAGCTCCGGCTGCGGAATCTCCCGCGCCGGAAAAACCCGCGGAAACCCCTGCGTCGGAAGCTTCTCCCGTCCCCGAACAGCCGGCCTCTTAAAAATATAACAAGTGTTTTATAAAGAACCATTCTGCCAGCCAGGATGGTTCTTTTGTTTTCAGGATCCGCGTGCCTGGTTATTGGCAACTGCCATCCGGCTAAGAAGTAGTAATAAGGCGGCAAGAAGGTTGGCCAATTTTTATCAAAAAGCAAAAAATGGTTATAAACTATACCAACATAAGGACCACTAAGTACGCAATTTTACGTAACATTGACAACCGGGAATCCTTATATTATAATCCATTTTAGATAGCAGGCTAAGCAGTAAAGGTCGAAGCTAAAGTAGCAGCTATCGGAATACCAGTACCTCTATATGGAGCAAGATCAACAGTTTGTTGAGTTCATTGTCAAAGCTCTGGTAGATCACCCTGATGACGTCAAAACCGAGCGCGTGGTTGACGAGATGGGAGTGTTAATTACCCTCCACCTCAACCCCGAAGACATGGGCCAGGTAATTGGCCGCATGGGGCAGACTGCCAAGGCCATCCGCACCCTCTTGAGGGTTGTGGGCGCCAAGCGCAAGGCTCGCGTGAACTTAAAGATCTACGAACCGGAAGGTTCCCATAAGGGCGGTCACAGCCACATGCAACCGGCAACCGCGCCGGCCAGCGACTCTGACGCCATTGACGACTTTAAGTTATAGGACGCAGAAACATATTTGAAATAAAATAACCCCGAAGAATTGCCGTTCAGGCAGCTTTGGGGTTATTTTGATATAATAGCTACAGATACAGATTCTGTTCCAACGTTAGATTAGTCGGATCTCCAACCTTGACGTCGGAGCAAATGCCTACAGATATAGCCCGAATGATATCTATTCAATTATTATCAGATATCGCCCGAGCCATCTGTAGGTATCCGAAAAATCTGCCTATCTGCAGATCGGTATAAATTATGAAAGTTTACCGCAATAAATTGACTATAAAAATAATCACCCTCTTTCCCGAATTTATTAACAGTTTTTCGGAAAGTTTTGGCATATTGAAAAAAGCAATAAAGAATAACTTGCTGGAAATAAAACCCGTAAATTTAAGAAAATTCGGCCTTGGCGAAAGGCAGGTGGTGGACGACCGGCCCTACGGTGGCGGAGTGGGGATGGTGCTGCGGCCGGATGTTTTATATAAAGCTATCCGATTTGCATGTAGGGGAAGCCATTGGCTTCCCGGAAAAAGGCGGCCAATGGCCGCCCCTACAAGGAAGCAGCGGATAATCCTTCTTACGCCGCAGGGAAAAAGATTTGCGCAAAAAGACGCCGCCAGGCTGTCCAAATACGACCAATTGATCTTTGTCAGTGGCCGGTACGAGGGGTTTGACGAGCGAATAAGAAAATTTGCGGACGAAGAAATTTCCATTGGCGACTACGTGCTGATGGGCGGAGAATTGCCGGCACTTGTGATCAGCGAAGCCGTCATGCGCCTTCGCCCCGGCATTTTGGGAAAAATTGAGTCCACGCATAACGAGTCGTTTTCGGAAAATATTTTGGAGTATCCGCAGTACACGAAACCTGAAGTCTTGGAAATATCTATTCCTGACGTAGGGGCTGCCTTTAGGCGCCTGTTATCGGACGGCGGGCGGCTGAAGCTCGCCCCTACAAAGAAAAAAGCACAACATTTACGCGTCCCGAAAGTCCTTCTTTCGGGCAATCATCAGAAAGTTGACGAATGGCGAATGCAAGAAGCGGTCAAGCGCACTAAAAAGCGCAGGCCGGACCTGTTGGTAATGACAAAAATGAACAAGAATTAAAAAAATGGTAAAATTGATTTTATGCCAAAACGTCAATTCGTTGTCCAAGATTTAAAAACCCGGCTAGACAAGTTTTTGGTCCAGCAGGTTAAAGGTGTTTCGCGCTCGCAGATCCAAAGGGATATTGAGGCGGGTTTGGTAACGGTCAATGGTAAGAAGGTTGTGGAAAGTAAATTTGTGGTCAGGCTTGGCGATGATATTTTATACGAAGAACCAAATTTCAAGAACCAAGAAGCCAAGCTGCAGCCAACCGATACGCCGTTGAAAGTCCTGTACGACAATCACGGTTTGCTTATAATCAATAAGCCCGCAGGAATGGTAGTGCATCCTGGCGCGGGGTTCAAAGGCGAGACATTGGCTAGCGCCTTGCTTTATCATTACCAGGATATTTATGTGGTCGGCGAAGAACACCGGCCGGGCATTGTGCATCGGCTGGACAAGGACACCAGCGGGGTAATGTTGGTGGCCAAGACGCAGGAGATGTACGAATATTTAAAGAATGCTTTTGCCGAACGGAAAATTAAAAAAGAATATATTGCCCTGGTTTTGGGGCACGTGGAAAAACCGCACGGGTTTATAGATGTGCCGATCGGCAAAAGCAAAACGGATTTCCGGAAACAAACCACGGAAAATCCCCAGGATCCCAAAGAGGCGCTGACGGAGTATCGGGTTTTGGAATATTTGAATGCTGGCGGTGTCATTGCGAGTGCATCCGACTTGTCCCCCGAAGCTTCAGCGAAGGGGGAGCGCGATGACACAAAAAGATCTGGAGTTGACGAATACACCCTTCTTCTGGTAAAATTACACACAGGCAGGACACACCAGATCCGCGTGCACTTGGCCTCCCTCGGCCATCCGCTTATGGGAGATAGCCTGTACGGCGGCAAAAAATCACTATTGTCCGGCTTAGAACGCCAATTCCTGCATGCCAGGAAAATAGAAGTCCGCTTGTCTGACGGGACGTGGATAGAGGCGGAAAGCGAACTGACGGATGATTTAAAAGAAGTATTAAAAAACCTCAATAGCAAATTAGCCAACACGCTATAATTAATTGAATTAGGAAGTATGAATTATGAATTAGGGTTTTGACCCATAATTCCTGATTCCTGATTCATAATTCTAAACCAAATGCCCATCATCAAACACCTCACCGATACTCAACTTAAGCAATTGCCCGACTTTAAACCCGGCTACACCGTGCGCGTCCACCAAAAAATCCGCGAAGGCGGCAAGGAACGCGTACAGATTTTTGAAGGCCTGGTAATAGCCCGCAAAGGCGGCGCAGGCGTAAACGCCACTTTTACGGTCCGCAAAATTTCTTCCGGCGTTGGCGTGGAAAGAATTTATCCCTTGCATTCCCCAAACATCGTAAAGATGGAAGTGACCAAGGCCCCAGTCGTGCGCAAAGCCAAGCTGTATTACGTCAGAAAGCTCCAGGACAACGCGCCGAGAGCCAGGAAGAACAAGGCGGCGAAGAAGTAATAACGATAACTTCCCGGAATCCGGGGAGTTTTTGTTTGACTTATCCAGAGAGAGAGTATTATGGGGGTAAGAATTTTTAAAAATTGAGTTAAAATAACGGGCATCATAGCTTAGCTATGATGCCCGTTATTTTATGGATTAAACCAGTTTTAACACATTCCACCATGCGTTAATATAATCCGCGCGGCGGTTTTGGTATTTTAAATAGTAGGCGTGTTCCCATAAATCTATAGCCATAATCGGCGTGTCGCCTTGGGTGAGCGGGGAATCCTGGTTGAGCAGGGAATAAACCGCCAATTTTCCATCCGGTTTGCGCACCAGCCAGGTCCAGCCGCTGCCAAAATGTTTGGTCGCTTCCTCGGTAAACTTTTTTTTGAACTCATCAACCGAACCGAATTCGCCGTTAATTTGTTCCACCAGGCGTTGGTCAATTTCTTTTTGCGGCGCCATAATGCTCCAGTAGAGGTTGTGGTTAACGTAACCGCCGCCGTGGTTACGGATGGTGTTGCGGTCAGCTTCGTCAACGGCCAAGTTTTTCAAATTTGCCAATATGTCTTCGGCCGGCCGGTCCTGCAAGTGCGGGTATTTTTCCAGCACCGCGTTAAATTTGTCCAAATAAGCCTGGTGGTGTTTGGTATAATGAACTTCCATAGTTTTGGCGTCAATGTAAGGCTCCAGGGCGTTAAAGCTATAAGGGAGTTTTGGGAGGGTGTGTTTCATAAAAAATATAATCCTAATGCCCTGAATTATCCGCCAGCCACGTAAATTTATTCCACGTGGCCATATGGCGGATCCATATGCCCGGAATAGATTCCTATTTGGATCATTCGGATCACAGTATTCGGATAATTCGGATTTTACTGTTAGTTTTATCTTTAAAGACGTTTAATTCTTGGCTTTCTGTCTTGATTATAACCTACATTCTAGCTTGAAGTGCAACCGCCCTTAGGGCTTAAGGCCCTTAACAAAGACCTCGTAAGGGGTAAGGTAGTTTAAGCGTTTTCTGGGACGGTGATTAAGTTCTCTGACTGCCCGATCAACG
>JAMDAY010000028.1 GCA_023484515.1 Patescibacteria group bacterium | reverse complement strand
CACCGTAGAATCCATACCAAATTAAAAATGCCGCCAGCGGTTTACGCCCAAGCGGCGCGACTATTAACAACTAATCAGGTATCCGTTAAACTGTAGACAGCGTTTACAAAGAATGGGATACATCCCATTTGGTATTTGGGTGATATGGGTCGTCCAAATCGTCATTGATGATGTTGAAATAGAACTCTCTATCTTTTTTGCCGAGTTTTTTGAAAAAATCTGACAATACCCAAGTCTGCTCATCGGCAGGCGCGCGATTTAAGCGAGCATAAATCCAATTGTCCGCCTGATCGTTTTGGGCGGCAAGTTTTTTATCCATTTCATAAGCCTGATCAAGTTGCGAACAGTCTTCGGTCAATACTTCCTGTAACTGTCCGCGTTTATACTGACCAAAATATCCTTGTGTTACCGGTATTAACGGTTGCTCCGGATCAAAATGGTCTTTGCCAGCCATGAGACTATTATAATAACTTTGCAACAACACGAATTCGTTGTAAGTCATTATAATGTAATCGGACGACTCGCCTGGCACGCCAGAGATTTTATCCTGCTTTTTGGAAAATCTTCCCTTAAGGGTTTCAACTATGTCTTCCCAGTGACTGGCTAACAGGTAATTTTGGGTTTTTTGAGATTGCTTTGCCGCAAAGTCATAAATTGCATCCAATAAAACTTGCTGCCTTTGCTCGGAAGCGTCGCTGGGATGCTCCTGAAATTGAGCGGTAATGGCTAAGCCGGACAAAAAATCGCAAAATTTATGCACCGCAACCTGACTTTCAGGGTTAGGATCAGCAGCTAATCGTTCAACATGTTCACGGATTTGCGGCGTTAGGAAATCAGGATGCCGTTCCAGTGCATCCAAGATTTTAAAGTGCGCATAAACAGAGGGACGTGAAGGCTCGATTTCCGAAAGTAAGGCTAATGTATTCCAGTTTGGACCTTTATGTTTATCCATAGTATTGGAAATAGCTGCGTCTAAATTTTGCAGCCTGTGCACCCGTCCTATTTCCACTCCTTGGAAGCCGGCGATATAATTTAACAGCTCTTCTGAATTTTGGTTTGCGGAGTTTACATCATCATCAAACAAACCTTCTGTTCTTTCAGCTATTTGTTCGTCATCCAAGAACTCAATATCTCGAAATTCCCGTCCCAATGTTTTCTGGCCGGAAGCTAATGGTTCTTGATGATAAATTTCTGGACCAATTTCAGATTGCATGCTGGTATATAATCTTTTTAACTAATTTCTACACCCCCGCGGAGTCGGGGGCGAGGGGGGAGAGTTGGGGCTGGGAGGATTTGGCGGTGGAAAGGACCAAGGCGGTGACCGAGGCGAGCAGGACCAGGGCGCCAACTATTTGCCACAAGCTTAGAGCTATCCCCAAAAATTTCCAGTTGACCAGGGTTAAAGCCAGCGGATACCCCAGTTCCATTAAGGTGGCCACGGAAGCTTTGGTATTTTTTAAGCCGTAATAATATATGAGCAAAGCGAAAAATCCGGTCAGCAGGGCAATAATTATTACGTTGCGCCAGAAAAACCCGGTCATTGCCGAAAACTGGAAATGCCCGGCCGCGGCCACGTAAGCCAGCAAAAACAAAAAGCCGAACACAAAACGCATGCCGTTAACCAGTTGCAGTTCCAAGTTTACCATTAGCGACCGGCCCGCAACCGTGCCGCCCGCCCACAGCAAAGCCGCCAGCACAGCCAAGGCCGGCCCGGTTAAGCTGGCCGACCCGGCCGACTGCCAAAGCGCGTGGGGAGCGGCAAAGCCGAACGTTACCCAGTAAGCGCCAATTAAAGCCGGAACGGCAAACAGCCAGAATTTGGGATGAAGTTTTTCCTTTAAGAAAATTACGGCCAAGGTAATGGCAAACAAAGGCTGCAATTTTTGCAGCAAGGCGGCCACGGTAAAATTGTAATCCATAACCACGGCGGCCTGCACGTAAAGCAAGGCGCCCAAGGCCGAAGAAAACGCGCCAATATAAAATAGCCCCGCCCACTGCTTGGCGGTAACTGATTTTAGCTGAGCGCGATGCTTAACCAGTCCGGGCAGGCTGGCAACGCTGTTTATCAAATGCTCCAAAAAGGCGACAAACGGCACGGACAAGCCGCCCACTAGCAAAGGCTTTCTAAAAGGCGCGTCCCCGGCCCAAAGCAGGGAGGAAAGAAAGACAATGAAGGGGCTAAATTTTTTGCGATCCATGGTTATTAATGTAAATTGTAAATATCAAAATATAAAATGACAATGCAAAATGTAAAATTAATCTTGCCAATTTAACTTTGAATTTTTAACTGTCATTTTACATTTTGATATTTAAACTTTTAATTAATTTTATGTCTTCCTTAATTTGCCTTTTTAGCTCTGCCTCCCCCTTAAACTTTTTAAACGGGCGCAAGTATATATTTAAATATATATTTAAATATATACCATATAAATTCCCCTTAAAGTTTAAAAGATGCGCTTCTATTTTGGGAAGGCCTTTTTTATCCAGAGGGCCGATGACAACAGCAGCTTTTAGCTTATAGCTTTTAGCTTTTAGCCTAAATTCCGCCCAGCCGCCGTAAACACCCAATTTGATTTTCGTCTCCTGCCGCGAAAAGCTCCGGCGGTCCAAATTAGCCGTGGGAAAACCCAGTTTGCGGCCGTATTGGTCGCCTTTAACAATCTTGCCGGAAATTTTAACGGTTTTAATGTTCATCCAAACTTTCCAAATATTTTTCCACGTCCAAAGCGGCCATGCAGCCCATGCCTGCCGCGGAAATGGCCTGTCGGTAGCGCGGATCGTTCACGTCGCCGGCCACGAATACGCCTTCTATGTTGGTGCGCGTCTGGTTTTTTACCGCAATATAGCCTTTTTGGTCCACTTCCACCCCGGCCTCGGCAAAAATTTTGGTGTTGGGCGTATGCCCAATGGCCGCAAAATAACCTTGCGCCGGAATTACGGACTCTTCGCCGGTCACGTTATGTTTTACCTTTACCCCTTCCACGGAATTTTCGCCCAATACGTCCGTGACCGTGACATTGGTTATAAAATTAATCTTTGGATTGTCCTGCGCGCGCTTTAACATAATTTTAGAAGCGCGGAATTCGTCGCGGCGGTGGATTATGGTGACTTTTCTGGCGAACCTGGTTAAAAAATTGGCTTCTTCCATGGCGCTGTCTCCCCCGCCGATTACCACGACATCTTTATCTTTAAAGAAAAAACCGTCGCAGGTGGCGCAGGCGGAAACGCCTTTGCCGCGCAAGCGCTGTTCGTTAGTCAGGTTGAGCCAGTTGGCTTCCGCGCCCGTGGCAATTATGACGGTTTTGGCCGAATATTTTTCCTTGGCCGTGCTTATCTCCAGCGGTTTTGCCGCAAAATTGGCGGACACCGCGTTTTCGTAAATGAATTCCGCGCCAAACCGCTGGGCCTGTTTAGTCATGTTGTCCATTAGCTCCGGCCCCATTATACCGGTAACAAATCCCGGAAAATTTTCTACTTCCGAAGTCAGCATCAACTGTCCGCCCGGCGTAAGTCCGGCCAGCACCAGAGGCTTTAAGTTCGCACGCGCCGCGTAAATGGCCGCAGTCAACCCGGCCGGCCCGCTGCCCACAATTACCACATTATGCAATTTGTCGTTTTCCATAATCGTTTCAATTTATGGTTTATCCTGATTCTTAATTCCATTTTATATTTTACCAAACCGGCTGGCTCTTGACAAACCTGTTATTTTACACTACAATTGCGGGTCCCCCGCGCGAGGCCGGCCAAGCCTGGTCCGAGGGAAGATCCTTAAATTATAAAGGAGGGCCATTAGCGCCAGCCGTTTGGCTGGAGAAAGGACTTATATGATGGCCTTGTCCCTGATGGCAATTGTTGTTGCCGCTGTTTTGGGCGCAGCCGCCAGCCACACCGGCAAAACGGCAAAGGTTTTGCGCCAAAAAACCGCCGCGCAATATGCGCCAAAAATGGTAAGCATGCTCATTATTACCGCCCAAATTTCCGAACTGCTCAAGGCGGTGGAGCACGCTTCCTTTGTCAACGTTGCCGCAGCTCTAATGCTGCTGGCAATCTTGCTGGCAACCAGATCGGGGACGGAAAACGGAATGCATTAATATTTAATAACGGCCATTGTAAGTCCCCGGGTTGCAAAGGCCGGCAAGAGCAATTGCTCTCTGCCGGCCTTTCTTTTTGGAAATATCTCTGCGTTTTAGGCGCCTAATTTGTGCAACAACCAGCTCTGTAAATCTATGGCAAATAATATAGATGCTCCTATTGGCTACCAGGTCCGTTATAGATCTGCGTCCCAGATCAGCGTTAAAATCCGCGTTTTACTTAAACTCCCCCAGCAGCACAGCCACGTCCTGTTTTTGGCCGTCGCGCAATATAGTCATGGACACCTGGTTGCCCGGCTGATACTGCCGGACAGTCATGTCCAGTTCATGGTTTTGGTCCAAAGGCTGGCGATTGACTTCCAGCACTATGTCTCCGGCTTTAATACCCGCCTTATCCGCCGGCCCGCCGCTGACAACGCTGTCCACGTAAGCGCCATTGCCAACCGGCAGGCCTTTTAACTGTTTGGTGATTGTGTCTATGGTAATAAACGACAATCCGGCATAGGGAACGCGAATTTGGCCGCCGGTTTTAAGCTGGCCGGCAGCGGCCTTAACCACGTTAATGGGAATGGCAAAGCCCAAACCCTGGCCGCCGGTGTCTATCATGGTGTCCATGCCCACCACTTCGCCGGACATGTTAATTAGCGGCCCGCCGCTGTTGCCGGGATTAATGGCCGCATCGGTCTGGATTAAGTTGGGAATCCGGGGCAACGCGCTGCTGTCACCGCCTTCACTGACCGACCGGCCAAGGCCCGAAACCACGCCGCGGGTTACGGTATTCTGGTATTTACCCAAGGAATTGCCAATGGCAAACACAGTCTGGCCGGTTTCCAAACTGTCGGAATCGCCCAATTTGGCCGGCGCCAGATTGTTGGCATTTATTTTTAACACTGCTACATCGTCAAATTTGTCCAGTCCGACAACCTTTGCGTCATAAGAAGTATTGTCCGGCATAATAACCTCGTATTTTAAGGATGGATCCTGCACCACGTGGTTATTGCTGGCAATATAACCGTCCGAAGACAAGACGAAACCCGTGCCAGCAACTATGTCAGAGCTGCTGCCTGAACCGTCAGATGCGGCAGCGCTGTTATTTGCCTGGTTGGGATTAAATCCGACGACGCTCACCACCGAAGACTTCGCATTCCGCACGGCCAAGATAGCCTGCTGTTCGTCGGTGGCCGCCTGCCCCTGGGCCGCAGAAGGCTGGGAACCGTTCAGGCTGAACTTTTGCGAAACAGCAGCGTTCGCGGCTATAAGCACAGCCATGACAGTTAAACCAATAAAGGGTACTTTGAAATATTTGTTGAAAAATTCGTTGAACATAAATGTATCGGTTAAATTTCAAATATCAAATTATAAATCTCAAATAAAATCCAAATATCCAATCTCTCAACCATACCGCCGAATTTTTGATATTGGAAATTTGACATTTGGATTTTCTACTCTATCCCCTCCTCGTCCAGCTCGGACAAAATTTGCCTGGTGGCCAGCAGCCAATTGGGATTGCAGGGCTGCACGTAAACGCCGCACATCTGCTCCAAAGTGTCGCCCTTATACCTTTTTTCCAGCAAGCGGTTAAAGTCTAAAATCCAATTTTTCAAGGACTTATAGGCGCGGATATTTGAGCCGCCTATCCCGCTGCAATTATTATAATAACACCGCTTACCCAGCGTGCTTTCCGCAAAAGAGATGGCTAAGATTAATTTCCAATGGTCCTGTTCGGCAATGGTGCCGGCTTCGCCGGCCAAGGGCGAATTTTTTTCCTTGAGGTAGGCTGCCAGTTTTACTTTCCGCCCGTCCAAAGCCGCGGCCGTAGCCTGGGTCTGCAAATATTCCTGCAACGCTTCCAGGGGAGTGTTAAACAGCATATCGTTGTCCAGGCCGGAATTGCCGCCTTTGCCTTCTTCCTGCCTGACAACCGCCTGCGCCTGGCCCAAGGGTATGGGACTATGCTCTGCAAGGCTGGCCGCAGGCGCCAATTCCTGCCCGGCTTCGGACCTGGGAGTGGACAGCGCTGCCAGCGCGCCGGCGCCGAATGCCACGAAAACCATGCAGGCGGCGGCTGCGTAGGAAATTTTTTGCCTGCTTAGGCTTATATGACGGAAAAAGCCGGCAAAGTGTGACTTGGGAATGAACGGGGTGCAGAAAAAAGTTTCCCGCGGGGTAAAGGTGCCGCTGTTTTTTGCCACCGCCAAGGTGCAAACAGCATCTACGCCAATCTTTCTGGCAATGGCATTGCGTGCGGGACTGCCGCGCCTAACGTGTGCGGGCAATTTGTAATTTTTCCGCGTATTTTTGGTTTTTTTTATTCCATCCAAAGTAGAAACCATTTGTAAGTTGAAATATTTATTTTACTTTCTTAATCCATTATACACGAATTTTTCTGAAGGTTGTAGGGCTAAGCCAAAGGCGCCTATTGTGCAGGGAAAGTGAAGGTGCCTTTCTCCGGAACAAACAGACTTTAGATTATCAGATGTTGATCATCATCAAACTAACTTTAGTAAGTTGATCCCGGAAGAGCGCCTTCACTGCCATCGCTTCCTTGCATAATGCGGACCTTTGACCAAGAATGGCATAAGTCTCCCTTCGGGCAAGCCTTCTATTAACCTCTGCAGGACAAATTGAGCGGATCGCGTTTGACTGATGACAACCAATGTTTTTTTCCAAACATGCTACTTCCACAAAGACGTTTCCATTTCCAGAATACCCGCGCATATTCAAATTCTTTTAAAAACTCTTGCGCCATTCAAATTTAATTGTTATTGTTAAAATATGGAGTAGCTTACAAGTAACAAGGAAAGGAGACTGCCATGCCAGACGAAATAAATTCCCCGGCGCAGCCTGTTGTGCCTGCGGCTGAACCGACAACCGCCCCGGCTCCGGAGACCCCTGCGCAAGAGGCTCCCGCTGTTGAAGGCGCCCAGCCCGCTGCCTAGCAAACTAAAACCGTCCGGCAAAACCGGACGGTTTTCTTAACTAAAAAGCAAGGAAAAATTTTTCCTTGCTTTTTAAGTTTAAAAGTAATATTTCACGCTACCTGACGGTATACTGGTTGTCATGGGAATGCCTGCCGCCTTTGCGCTGCCCTTCTTTGGAACCGCGTCCTGATCCACGTGCCATATTGACCACCCCTTTCCAAAATTGTTAATTGTCTAAAGTTTATAATTTAAGCCCGCTTACATCTCTCCGCCGTGAGATGCTTCGCCTCCTTCGCGAGCCACGCGTTCCCGGGTTTGTTTGTCGGCAGATCCCAAACCGCGGTCGCTGTCAGCCATGTTGTATATGGACTTCATAATTTTCACCTCCTTTAAAGGGATTAAATAAAATAAGGTTATGCGATAACATCTGCATAACGCCTACCTTATATGACACCCAAAAAAAGAGATAGTAACGATTTTTTTCATTTTAATTAAAGGGCGTATGGGCTAAATTTTAACATCTCCCCAAAATAATTTTAAACTGCGGCCAGCTTGGTAGTAAACTGGCTGTTGTAGAGGGAAGCATAAAACCCGTTTCGGGCAAGGAGCTGCGCATGAGTGCCCTGCTCCACAATATTGCCGTCGCGCATGACTAAAATTAAGTCGGCATTCTTAATGGTGGACAGGCGGTGCGCAATGACAAAACTGGTCCGTCCTTTCATTAATTTTTCCATGGCCGCCTGGATGAGCGCTTCGGTGCGGGTATCCACGGAACTGGTTGCCTCGTCTAAAATAAGTATTGGCGCGTCCGCGAGCATGGCCCGCGCAATGGTCAAGAGCTGTCTTTCGCCCTGCGAAATGTTATCCGCTTCCTCGTTAAGCTCCAACTTATAGCTTTTAGGCAACGCGCGGATAAAATGATCGGCGTGCGCGGCAATAGAAGCAGCCCGCACTTCCGCGTGCGCAGCGCCGGATTTTCCGTACGCAATATTGTCCTCTATTGTCCCCGTAAACAGCCAGGTATCCTGCAGCACCATCCCGAACAGCTTGCGCAGGTCGGCGCGCCTCATATTGCGGATATCCACGCCCTCAACCTTAATAGAGCCGCTGTCCACGTCATAAAACCGCATAAGGAGATTTACCATGGTTGTCTTGCCCGCACCAGTGGGCCCCACAATGGCCACCTGCTGTCCCGGCTTAATGCCGGCCGTAAAGCCTTTTATGACAGTTTTGCCGGGCGAATAACCGAATACTACGTTATCAAACTCCACCGCGCCCTTAGCCTCTTTCAGCTCAACCGGATTTTCGGTTTCCGCCACTTCGTCCTCTTCGGCTAAAAATTCAAACACGCGTTCCGCAGCCGCAGCCGTGGACTGCAGCACATTAGCAACATTGGCCGTCTGGGTTATGGGCTGGGTAAATTGGCTCATATACTGGATAAATGCCTGGATATCGCCAATGTTTATAGTCCCCTTAACCGCGAACCATCCGCCAAGAACGGCCACGGCCACGTAGCTTAAATTGCCAACAAAATTTGTGATAGGATAAAGCAAGCCGGATAGAAACTGGGATTTCCAGGCGCTGTCGTAAAGTTCGCCGTTAATATTACGAAAAGCCGCAATAGAGCGCTGCTGGCCGTTAAAGGCCTTCATTATGGTATGGCCCGAAAACATTTCCTCAATATGGCCATTAATTTTTCCCAGGGACACTTGCTGGTCTACAAAATATTTTTGGGACTTTCCGATTACGGCCCTAAGCAGGCCGAAACTGGCAGGCAGCACCAATATCGCCACCAGGGTCATTTGCCAGCTTATAGTCAGCATCATTGCCAAGATTCCTATAATTGTGGTAACGGCGGTAATTATTTGGGTCAAACTCTGGTTTAAGGTTTGACTGACCGTGGTTACGTCGTTGGTGACACGGCTTAAAATTTCCCCATGCGTGCGGCTGTCAAAATAGCGCAGCGGCAGCTTGTTAATTTTCAGAGATATGTCCCGTCGCATGTTAAAAGTCACCCGCTGGGAAACGTTAGTCATAATCCAGCCTTGGATATAACTGAACAAGGAACCAAGCAAATAAATGCCGACTAATATTTCTATAATCCTGGCTATGCCGCTATAGTCAATGCCCGGCCTGCGGGAAAAATCCATGTTGTTTATGGCATCCAGTTCGGAAGCGGGAATTTTCTTTACCATGCGAACCATCCGCCAAGAACGGCCACGGCCACGTAGCTTAAATTGCCAACAAAATTTGTGATAGGATAAAGCAAGCCGGATAGAAACTGGGATTTCCAGGCGCTGTCGTAAAGTTCGCCGTTAATATTACGAAAAGCCGCAATAGAGCGCTGCTGGCCGTTAAAGGCCTTCATTATGGTATGGCCCGAAAACATTTCCTCAATATGGCCATTAATTTTTCCCAGGGACACTTGCTGGTCTACAAAATATTTTTGGGACTTTCCGATTACGGCCCTAAGCAGGCCGAAACTGGCAGGCAGCACCAATATCGCCACCAGGGTCATTTGCCAGCTTATAGTCAGCATCATTGCCAAGATTCCTATAATTGTGGTAACGGCGGTAATTATTTGGGTCAAACTCTGGTTTAAGGTTTGACTGACCGTGGTTACGTCGTTGGTGACACGGCTTAAAATTTCCCCATGCGTGCGGCTGTCAAAATAGCGCAGCGGCAGCTTGTTAATTTTCAGAGATATGTCCCGTCGCATGTTAAAAGTCACCCGCTGGGAAACGTTAGTCATAATCCAGCCTTGGATATAACTGAACAAGGAACCAAGCAAATAAATGCCGACTAATATTTCTATAATCCTGGCTATGCCGCTATAGTCAATGCCCGGCCTGCGGGAAAAATCCATGTTGTTTATGGCATCCAGTTCGGAAGCGGGAATTTTCTTTACCATGTCCTGCGGCATCTGGCTTAATACCATGCTGCCGGTGGTGCCGGGGGCAAGTTT
Organism: Patescibacteria group bacterium; assembly: GCA_023484515.1. Lineage (GTDB taxonomy): Bacteria > Patescibacteriota > Doudnabacteria > UBA920 > UBA920 > JAMDAY01. Next base: position 68,071 of record JAMDAY010000028.1, on the reverse strand, counting down.
GGTGCCCGCGGGCAAGTTGGCTACGACCTGGTCATAGACTTTTTCACTGACGTATCCGTTGACAATCTTGTTGGTTATATCGCCCAAAAGCTTGGGACTAATTATGGTAAAAACAGTGCTGGCTATGGCAAAAATAATGACAGCGGCAACGGAAAACCTGAACTGGCGCAAATACTTAAACAAGGCGCGCATGGTGCCCTTGAAATCTTTGGGCTTTTCCGCCGGCCCCTGCATCATAGGACCGCCCCGGCCCATAGAGGCCATCATGGGGGAACGACGGGGAGCGGTGTTGCTTTGGGATTGGGATGATAAGGGTTGCTTGTCGCTCATACAGCCTCCTTTCCGGTTAACTGGCCGGAAAAATTTTCCGGAATGCTTGCGCTATCCGCTTCGCAAAGCTCTTCTTCCGAAAGCTGGGACGAGGCAATTTCCCTATAGACCCCGCATGAACGCAAAAGTTCGCGGTGCGTGCCCTGTCCCGCAATTTTTCCGTCTTCTAACACAATAATTTTTTCGGCCTGCATAATGGTGCTTATTCTTTGTGCAACTATCAGCACGGTTTTGCCCTTGGTTTCCTCTTGCAAAGCCTTGCGCAGGGCTGCTTCGGTTTTAAAATCCAAGGCCGAAAAGCTGTCGTCAAAAATATAAATTTCCGGCTCTTTAGCCAAGGCCCTGGCAATAGCCAGCCGTTGTTTTTGCCCGCCCGAAACATTGGCTCCGGCTTGGGAAATCGGGCTTTCGTATGCCTGTTCCAGCCGGTTTATAAATTCCGAGGCTTGGGCAACATTTGCCGCGTGCGCTATTTCTTGTTCGCCACCATTGAACCGGCCGTAACCAATGTTTTCCGCGACCGTGCCGGAAAAAAGCATGGCTTTTTGGGAAACATAGCCAATACGCGAACGCAAGTCGGACTGGAGCATATTGCGCACGTCAGTCCCGTCCACTAAAATTTCTCCTTCCGCCACGTCGTAAAAACGCGGAATAAGATTAACCAGCGTGGACTTGCCGCTGCCCGTGCTGCCGACAAACGCAGTTGTCTGCCCGGGCACGGCGACAAAAGAAATATGCTGCAGTACCGGCTCTTCCGACCCGGCGTAAGCGAAAGTCACGTCCTTAAATTCTACCCTGCCGCCGGTTTTGGGCGGGCTTAATGGTTTTTCCGGATCCTTAATGGTCGCTTCGGTTTCCAAAACTTCCGCAACGCGCTGGGCCGAAACCGAGGCGCGCGGGACCATAATGAAAATCATAGAAATCATAAGGAACGAAAAAATGGCCTGCATGGCGTATTGCATAAAGGCGAGCATATTGCCTATTTGCAAGCTGCCCGCGTCTATATAATGGGCCCCCATCCAGACTATGGCGATCATTGCCGCGTTCATCAGCAGCATCATGGCCGGCTGCATAACAACCATTAAACGGTTGACGAACAGATTCATGCCGGTAAGTTCTTCGTTGACTTTTTCAAATTTCTTTTCCTCAATTTTTTCCTTGTTAAAAGCGCGGATTACCCGCAAGCCGGTCAGTATTTCGCGGGTCACCAGGTTAAGCTTGTCCACCAATTTCTGCAGTTTGGTAAATCGCGGCATTGCTATGGCAAACAGGACGGAAACCAACACTATCAAGGCCGTAACCGCCGCTGCCATAATCCAGGTCATGGAAGGGGCCAGTTGGTAGGCCTTCCAAATGGACAAGGCGCCCATGAGCGGCGCCCTTAAAGCCAGCCTGAGCAGCATAACCAAAATGGTTTGGATTTGCTGGATATCGTTAGTATTCCTGGTAATGAGCGAAGCAGTGGAAAATTTATTGAATTCCACCAGGGAAAAATCTTCCACTTTGGAAAAAGCCAGGTCGCGCACGCGCTGTGCGAACCCGGCGGCAATTCGGGAAGCAATATAGCCGACCGCGACCATGCACAAGCCGCCGGCCAGGGTGACCAAAAGCATCAACCACCCGTAATGGTAAATAATGCCGGAACTTTGCCCCACAATTCCCCGGTTCACTATGCTGGCCATATAATCGGGCAGGGCCAAATTGGCCGCAACCTGTCCATAGGTTAAGGCAACCAGCAAAATTAACGGTCCGGCATAAGGAATAAGGTATTTAAAAAGTTTTCTCATGGATGTTTTTTATGATTATAAAAACAGGCCAACAACATTGCCTGGCTGCAATACAAAAATTTAGTCCCAATGCTTTCTTGATATTCGCCAAGAAGGATTTATCCTTTAGTATGGCCTGATAATATTTTTCAACAACCTCTTGATTGGCTGTGTCCTTGGCGGTGACCGTAAAACCATCCTGCCGGACGCCTTTATTCTCTCGCCTTTGCGATATTGCGGGATGCAAAATCCTCAAGCTGCCCCAATATGCGGTCAAGTTCGCGCTGGTCCTTGGGACTTAGCGCGTCCAGCATGCGGCCGACGCGCTCAAACCTCTCTTTGAACATCCGGTCCAGTTTTTTTTCCGCCGCCAATGAAAGCTTCAGGCAAACTGCGCGCCGGTCGTTTTTGTCCTGGCAGCGCGATAGCCAGCCGGATTCGACCAGGCGGTCGGAAAACAGCGAAGTAGAACCCGGGGAAATGCGCAAATTTTCCGCCAAATCGCGCATCCGCACGGGCTGGCGTTTTTTTACGAAAAACAAGGCCTGGACCTGGTGCATGGTGAGATGCTCCACGCCCATGCCCATTTCCCCCTGCTGCCGCATATACCGGCCCACATGGTGCAAATGGCTTAAAATGGAACGTTTTATCTCTTGGGGCATATTTATCAGCTTAAGTAAGTTCATTCTACTCTCAAATATTTTGTATGTCAAACTATTTCCCGACAATATAATAAAACGCAAAACTTCCTTTATTCTTAAAAAACAAAAACCAAACCCAACTCATAAAGAGGAGCCAAATATAAAATTTCTATTTTGCACGCCCTTTAATTACACACCTCTCTTCTCCTCCCGCTATGTGGCCTTCGCTCGGAACAAATTAAAATAGCCAAAATTTTGGCTATTTTAATTTGGTAGTGCACTGGCGTGTATAAACAAGTCTTGGGCAGTCTTTCAAAGGGTTTTGGGGTGTCTTTTCCGTAGCTACTCGAAGCACCCGCGTCGCTGGTCTAAAACCGGAAAATGGGACAGTATGAGACAGTCTATGGTGATGCGTACCCCGTTTAGTAGACACAACCGGCGGCCGGGTTAGCCGCTTTTTTCAATCAAATTCTTCCGGAAATTTCTTGGCATTTTTATCGAACCATTCGTGTAAAGGGCCTGCTTCCAAAGCCTGGCCCGCCATGGGGCCGTCTTTGACCATGAACTGTTCTTCCCAATCGGTGTTCAGACCTAAACGAATGGCTAAAATGCTATGCCTTGCGCCCTGGTTATCTCCTGGATTTGTTTTAAGCAGCCTGCGGAAAATATCCAGAGCCTCTTCAGCCTTACCTTCTTCCCATACTTGGTAGGCATAATGCTCTATGGCTCTCATAATATGGCGATTTTCCAGCCAGCCCCAAGCCATTTCCTTTGGCCAGTTTCCGTCTTTATCCGCAATCAGTAGCATGGCCTTTTGATATGCGTCGTTGATTAACTTCTTCGCTTCTGTTTCCTTTCCTTCGTCCAGAAGCAAGTCGGCTAAAGTTATGTATGGATCAAAGAATAGCGGATCTTCCTCAATAAGTTGGCGCATTTCTTTTTTTAATTTTTTGCGGTCTGCTATCTCTTCTGTGACATCATAAAACTTGCTCATGACAGCATGGTCTTTGTCGGTAAATTCTTCAATTTGTTTTTTTCGGTGTGGATTGGTAATCATAAAATTATTTTTGCTTAAGTTCAATTTCTTCTTTTTGATAATCAAATTTAACACAGAACAAATCAAAAAATCCTTTTTGTCCTAAAATCCCATAACCTCTATCGGAGAGGTCAAAAGAAAAAATGGCCGGAATGGATAGTTTGTGTCCGCCTAAACTTAAGTCTACCGTATGCAAATAAGCTTTGGCAGCCGCTGCATTTTGCACCCCGCTAAATTGCACGGGCGTTCCCGCGGTAACATCAAGCCCTAACAGCTCGCCAATGCTTCCGTCAAACACGCAAGTGTCTGCTCCGGAATCCAGCAGGACTTCGTAGCTGATTTTTTCTCCATTGCCAAATAACTGAACCGGTATAATTGGCCGTAAAATAGAAAAACCGAAAAGCGGGGCTTTTACGGTTAAGGGGATCTTTTTATATTTGAACTTTATGGTCATAGCCAAGCGCTGCCGACATACGGCATAACCTCGGTCGGTACGCGGTGCAAAATGGGTTCCTTAAAACCTTTTTCTTTTGCCATATCCAAAGCCTGCTTGGCGGTCTTGCCACTGGCAACCACGGTCTGCTCATCATCCTTTAATGCCACCCAGAGACCTTTGTATTTTTTATAGATTTTGGACCAGTCTATAGCCATATGATTAATCCTTTGTAGTTAAATATTATCACGAATACCATTGTTTTGTCCATTTTATTTAACGCGTGAGGAAACATAATTTTACAAGGTTTTTAAGCGAAAAGTTACCAACTTGACGAACAGTTGCCAGTCCGGCATTAATGTCCCCGCAGAAAAATTTATATCTTGCGGTAAGGCCGCTGACAATTACACAAAACAGCGGATAGACGGCGGTAAGAACCACCTGCCCTAAACGCAATACGTGGCAACTGAGCGCATGGGCGCAAAACCTCATGGATAATCCGCAAGAGCTAAAAATTATTTTCCATGGCATTTGCGATATTTTTTACCGCTGCCGCAGGGGCAAGGCGCGTTCCTGGGCGTGCCCGGCTTGGCATATAAGTATTTGCCAGTGCGTTCCTCAAATTCTTCATCAAATATCTCACCTGCGTCATCTTCATTATCCTCTTCATCGGGGTAAAAGCGGTCTTCAAATTTTTTAAAATGAGTTTCCCAATTGTAATCTTCGTTGTATTCGAGAATATCCTCATCCGATCTTTTTTTGCCGGTAGTCTTCAAATATTCCAAGTCTTCAATCGCAGTCTCAATCTCTCGCCGCTCCAGGTCATTTTTGATTTTTGCATGCATGGCCTTTAAGGTTGGTATGGCTTCCGTAATACCTTGTTTGGCAAGCAAGTAAGCATAGTATCCCTGCCACTGATTATTGGGGTGGCTGATAAATTTCAGTAGCCAGGGAATTTCAGCTCTGGCGGCTTTATGTTCAAAAACTGCGGCAGTATGCAGATACGGTGACTTGATGTTTTTCTTGAGCAGCTTATCCAAAAAGGTTTTGGTTTTGGCAATGGTTTTTCCTGGAAATTTATCTACCAGCAAGCCTAAAAGTTTTTCTCCCTGCTCATCCAAAAAATCCCAGGTTTCATTAGAATCTTCGGCAAACAAAGCGAGCACCGGATCAATCAACTTTTCGGTTAAGTGATTTTCGGCCACTATCGCATACCACAAGGGCGTGGCGTGGTTCCAGTCAAACTGCTCGTCATAATAGGTGTCATCGTAGGCGTGGATTGAAGAAAAAATAATCTGATCGAATAATTGTGTCGTGGTCGGCTGCTGCCTTAAAAATTTGATGGCATTATAGGGGATGCCATAAAGCTGCTGGTCTAATAATGCATAGGCAGTTTCATTGTCCTTGACTTCCGCGACATTTTCTCCGGTCAGGCACTGATACCAGACTTTGTATTGCAGCTCAATGATTTTATCCCATTGCAAATTATTAAAACCATTTTTAAGTTCATCAAGTATAGCTGGAGCAAGCTTGCTTTGATAGCACATCGGTTCCAGATATAGGCCAGACATTTCGTCCACGCCGGGGACATCAGGAAATTTGCGGACATAGTAACTTGGATCTTCCCATCCGTAATGTACCGAGGCCAGATGTTCGCTCTTTTTGTCGTAAACATTCAAAATTGACTTGCGGCAGTCACAGCCGTCGTAGATTTCCAGGCAAAAGCTGGGTTTGACGGTGTATACTCCGCCAGGCAAAGTTGCATGTCCCGGCGGGATGGTAAAATTAATCAGATATTTTTCGGCCAGCTTGGGAAAACGGATTTCAAAAGGGACGAAGCCGGTGGTCGGGCGGCTGCCCTTTGGTGATTCCAAAGATTTCTCGGCTGGCGAGATGCCGCCCAAGGATTTATGAGGAAAATAGTTCCAGGCATCCATAAGCGTTTCCATAATATTATTTAATTCGATGCCTTCTTGGCCGGTGTCGAACATCCGAAGCATTTTAGCAAGATCATTTTGCTCAGTTTCGTTATAGATTGCTTCTTTTATGTCTCTCAAATTAAAATTGCTGCCGGTTTGCCGCAGCAAGCCTTCTATTTCCTGTTCAATTTCCTTGCGCCGGGATAAGATATCCGGTATTGATTCAGCTTTGTTCATAAGGCGATTTAAGAAGTAAAGTACCCACTAATCTTAGCATTTTTGTGGGGTTTTTGGAAATGTTGGTTACCTACAGTTTATCTACTTCTGCGTCTAGACTACTCACCAGGGTCGCGTCATTAATGTGTTGTAATCATTAATAACATAAGCCATGAATGATCAAGTATTACAGAGAGTTTTGGAGAGGACTAAAGCGGCCAACCCGACCGCAGCGGCCGTGCCAATTAAGTACTGCCTCTATGCCCGTAAAAGCACGGAGCAGGAGGAAAAACAGATCCTTTCTATAGACAGCCAAATTAAAGAAATGCTGCAGATTGCGGAGCGGGAGGGACTTAATATAGTAGAGACAAAACGAGAAAGCCACTCGGCTAAAGCATCAGGTGGACGGGAAACTTTTAACGAGATTGTTTCGGAAATCAGGTCGGGGAAATTTAATGCTATCCTGACCTGGGCGCCGGACAGGCTTTCCCGCAATGCCGGGGATTTAGGCAGTCTGGTAGATTTGATGGACCAAAAGCTACTGCTGGAAATCCGTACCTATGGCCAAAAATTTACCAACTCGCCAAGTGAAAAATTCCTGCTAATGATTTTGTGTAGCCAGGCCAAATTGGAGAACGATAACAAGAGCGTAAACGTCAAACGGGGACTGCGAGCCAGAGTAGAAATGGGCATGTGGCCGGGGCAGGCCCCGACTGGCTATCTTAACGAAAATCGTTCCGATCGCAAAGGAAGTTTAATAATCGACCCCAAGCGAGCGCCAATTATTAAAAAAATGTTTGAGCGAGTGGCTTACCAGCACAGCAGTGGCAGGGAACTATACTTCTGGCTGAAAGACAAAATAAAATTTACGACCAAAAACGGCAAACACCTGGCGCTAGGAAACATTTACCGAATTTTACGCCGCACTATGTACTACGGCGTCCACGAATGGCCGGAAAAGAGCGGCCAATGGTATACTGGAAAATTTACTCCCATCATAACCCAGGAGTTATTCCAAAAAGTCCAGGAGCAACTGAACAAAGAAGGTCATCCATATAATATTAAGGAATTTGCTTTTATCAAACTGATCACCTGCGGTCATTGCGGTTCTGGCATAACCGCCCAGGACAAGCTTAAGCAGCTCAAAGATGGCACGACCGCTAGGTATATTTACTACGGCTGTACCCGGGCGAGGGACTTAAAATGCAAGGGCGGGTATTTGCGGGAAGAAGAATTAATCGCGCAGCTAATAAATTTAATAGACCAAATGGATGTAAACGGGCTGAGCGTGCGGCATCAGATTGACCAGGAATTTGAACGGTACAATAAATTTCAGGGGATGTTGGGCGGAGAAAAAGTTGATGTCAAGAATCCGCCAGCCATAGACCCCAAATCTTACGCCAAATATTTACTAAAGTCAGGAAGTGCGATTGAAAAACGAGAATTGCTGAGTAGCCTAAAAAGCAAATTAATACTGGAAAATAAAATAGTAGTTTTAGGAAAATAACTCGTATCCTTGACACTCGTATCCTTGACACTTTTCTTAGATAGCGTATAATTGAAGCATATGAACCAGCTTAAATTTGCCAAAACCGAAATGATGATGCAACTGATGAACCTTAATCGCAAGGGCTGGATTTAAGTTACCCGAAATTTTCTTCAACATTTCAAAGCCCTTGCAAGAGGGCTTTTATTATTAAACTTAACTTTATGATTGAGCCAGTCAACTTAGAAGAACAAATCAAAAAAATTAACGGTAAGCCGTGGTTTCTGATTAACATCGCAATAGTTAATAATCAGGTAGTCCGTTTGGCTTTGATGCAAGGAGAATATCATTGGCACGAACATAGAGATGAAGATGAATTTTTCTATGTGGTAAAAGGCACTATTGTTATACAGTTAGAAAATCAACCCGCTATAATCTTACAAGAGGGTAAAATGGCGGTTGTCCCAAAGGGTGTCAGGCATTGTCCAAAAAGCGAAAAAGGAGCATACGTTTTAATGTTTGAACCAAAGGTTTTAGACAGCAAAGGAGATTAATTTTATTTACAGCCTGTAATAGATATTTATGCAATTTATTCCAAAAAATATAAATATGATGATGGCCGAGCCTCTGTGGAAGCGGCCGTCTTGGGTATGATAATATTCATTCCTGACACCGCCTCTTTCACGAAAAGATTGAGGCGGCTTTGTTTTGTGCGGAGGTCGTGGTTCTGGCAATCCCGCCAGCCATGCGAACTAACGCAGAACAAAAATAACAGGAGGACCCAATGTCGAAAAACATTCTAAGAAGCTTTCATTTGGTTTTGGTAACGGACTGCGGCGGAAGCGATCGCGGCCGTTACGAAATCGCTGCCCGGCGCAGTTTTTGGCCGAAAGAGCCACAATTGACTTTTTTCGGAACTCAAAGTATGAACACTTTGCATGCAGGGTTCACCACCGCAGCCCATGCACTCTCCACAATCGACCATTTCGGTCCCATTGAAGAGAGGGACGATGCTCCGTTCTTCACCATTGACGAGAAAATCGGCATCCTCGACAATGCCGCGCCTAGACATGGCACCGAAAACGGAAAAAAATTGAGGGGAGATGGCCGCAAAGGCGAAGGGGAAGAAATTTACGCATTACTGCTCGACAATAATGTGTGGGTAGTCGGTCCGAATGCGGGCTTGAATTTTTACTTCATTCAGTCACGCATTCGCGAGTCCTATTTGGTCACCGATACTTCCGGAATGACCACGCCTTTCCGCTCAATGGAAGTCATGGTGCCGACGCTAGCCAAAGTTCTGGGCGCGCGGGATCATAAAAATATCGAACTTACGACCAAACCGTTAATAGTTCCCGAGCCGGAACAGGGAATTTTCGTCGCCGATTGGGATGAACACGGAAACCTCTACGTCGTTTCAATCGGATCTGAGGGGTGGGTTCCTGCCCTTGGCGAATATCGCGTGTTTCGCGTCGGCGAAAAGATTGCCCGGCTTCGTCACGTTGACGGTATTTTCGCCGGCCAGACCGGAGAACCTACGCTTACCACAGGTAGCCTCAAGCTTAACGGTCAGCCGGTTCACTATCTGGTTGTCGTTGGTTCCAGCGCCCAGGCTTTATTTGGCTACCCGCCGATCGGAGCCAAGGTTGTCATAGAGGAGTAACGGAAATGCAAAGAGAAACCATACGAGAAAAAGTGATTCTCGTGGTTGCCAAACACCATAATCTGCAGCCTAACCAGGTTACGGAGCGGATGTATCTTGACCCTGGCGTACGGCGAGCAGTTCTGGATGAACTCGACGGACCTGAGTTAGGCAGTAGCAGCAAGGTTTCCGTCGGCTGTATCATATTGTTCTTTGAGGCTTGGGAACAGCAAAAGCTCAAGGTGCAGTAAACACGTTTATAATCAAGGAGGGAAAATCTTAGCAAAAAGCAAAAAGCGTCCGCCTGGAAACATTGCCCGGGATGTACGCTTTTTTGTTTTAATACAAAATCACGACCTATTTTAAGTCGTGATTTTGCGAGTTCACACTATCAAATTTATTTTTTTAAGCATCAGTGTCTAAAACTTTTCTAAGCAACTTGAGGCTTCAGCATCCCTCGATAACGGAAACTCGTGGTAGAGGTCGTCTGAATGACTGGAAAACTTATTTAGTGTTAGTAAAAGAACTATACGACTATATCACCATCTGATTTGTAAAAACCAAGGAAACCATGATGGTAAATTGCTTTTCTGGTATTGATTTTGTCACTAAGTGATCCTAATGATTTTAATTTACCTTCTAATAATTGTGCCAAAATTTCTAAATATTCATCTACATTAGCCATGGGTAAAGGGAAACCCAATTCAAATAAAGATTCTGTAATTGAATCTGGTATTTTACCTTTATTTTTCATAGCTAATATACTTAAAGAAGTGTATAAAGTGCTATGATAATTAGATTTTGAAATGAAAAGAAAATGCTTTATACCTGGTTCTGATGGAAATTTATCTTTACTTATTGAAATACCATAAGATTGAAAGGTTTCTATTATTTTATTTACTAAAAATTTTATGCGTTCCGCAGAAATAGTTATTTCATGTATAAGGGGAACTGATATGGGACACTCGGAAAGATGGGCTAATCTGCCAAGACCCATAGTTTTTGTGTATTCATCCCAATGTTGAGTTACTTTATTTCTAAACAGTTTAACAAAAAGATAATTTGGAAATTCATCCAAACTTACAATTTTCCTTTTATCTAAATTGTCAGCAAACTTTTTCAGTAACATTACAAAAAAGTAAAATCCTAAATAGGCCGATACTATTTTTTGATCCGCTAGATCATTCATTTTAACTAATAGGGTATTTTTACCTTCATTTCTGATCTTTTCTTTGACCCTACTGAAATCAAACTGCCTCATCAGATTATAAGTTACTTTTAAAGAACGAAGTTGTTCATTACAAAATACTAAACGTTCATCACTTTTATGATTTGACCATATATCAAAATGGATTTGTCTTATTAAATTATCAAGTGGAGTTTTGTGGGTCATGTTGTGATGTTGGATACCAAAGATGATTGAAAACTAATTTACTTTAATTATACGCTTATTTGATAAGTACTTCCATCATACCAAAATTTTGGAAAACTTATTTTGCACCAATAAAACCAAATCAAAAACACCCTTTCGGGCGCTTTGAATGTTCGTGGTAGCGCATAAGGGAATCGAACCCTTGTTCTCAGGCTGAAAACCTGATGTCCTAGCCACTAGACGAATGCGCCAAGATAAATTTAAAGATTGAAAATTTAAAATTTAAAAATTTCCGCAACCTCAACAGCTTTGTCAGTTTAACATATTTCCCTTAATTTATCAAGGCTTTGGGGAGTTGTGGGGAGTTACGCCTCGGAATTTGCGCAAGACAGCAATGCTTCCCTATGCCGGAAGGCGCGCCTTCCGGCATAGGGAAAATTTATGTGGGATAAAGATTGGAAAGACCCCTTACTGGGAAATTTTGTCCAAAAGCAAGGCCGCGTCTTTTAGCTTTTTTTCCGGTTCGTTTAACAGCAAATCGCCGCATTTGTCGTCTATGTGCCTTAGGGCGTTCTGGAACATTTCCCGGCCTGATTCGGTCATGGCCACGTAACTGGCGCGGGCATCGCGTTCGTGCGCTTCCCTTTTTATTACGCCGATTTTCTCCAAAGGAATAAGCATCCTGGTCACGCCGGAAGGGGTAAGCCCTACCGCGTCAGCCAGGTCAATCCTGCGGATTTTCCCTTCCGGAGCCTGGTTGATGGCGTAAAGCACCGCTAAATCCCCGAAACCCAGGCCTTGGCTGCCGAATTTGCGCGAAATTATTGTCCCCGCCTTAACCACTTTCATTAATAATTTTAACTTATTGCTTATGGTTACCATAAATACTTGATTAATAATTAACAAATCAACTATATATCAAATACCTATATCTGTCAATCCCCACTCTTGCCCAATATTTTGACAGCGGAAAAAAAGTGGTATAATTATTAAGACAGCAAATAATCTACCAAACATATGGACGACCACAATAAAAAAGTCCTAATAATAGAAGATGACGACATGCTGCGGGGCATTTTAATGGACCAATTTACCAAACAATACACCACCTTCCCGGCCAAGGACGGGGAAGAGGCCTTGCGGGAAATAGAAAAAGAAAGGCCGAATTTGATCATTCTAGACCTGCTCCTGCCCAAGGTTAGCGGCTTTGATATTCTGGAAAAACTGCGCGCCAATCCTGACCCGGCAGTTGCCAAAATTCCGGTCCTGGTAGTCAGCAACCTTGCCGACCAGGAAAGCATTAACCGCGCGCAAAGCCAGGGCATAGAAGCCTATTTCACCAAGGCGGACGTAACAGTGGGCGTGTTAACGAATCGCGTCAAGCGGATATTTGAAGAAATTCCCCAAGTCGCCTAATGGAAATTTAATAAGCTTCGCAAAAAAATAGCTTTAAAAAACCCTTGCCAAACTGCCTTTGTCAGGCAGCCGACAAGGGTTTTTGTGACCAACCGGAAAAAATCAGGAAGATTTGTCTTCCCCCCCAGACTTGCCGGCCTTTACCGACTCCGCTTGCCTGGCCCGCTGCAGCATGCCTTCCAGTTCTTCCAGCTCGGCAAGCTGTTTTTGCAGCCTTTCCTTTTCTTTGCGTATTTCTTCCAGATTGCCGTCTATGTCCTGCTTGAATTCGCGCATCCGAAACACTATATCGCGCTTTTCTGCGGGAACAGCTTTAGCAGGCGCAACGGCAAAAATTTCCTTGGCTGCCGGTCCTGCGGAAACGATTGCCGGTCCTGCCTCTTTGGGTGAAAGAGTCCTTTCTGGCTCTCCGACGGCCTTGGCTCTTTTTGCCGCTCTGGCCTTTGCCAAACTGTCGCTCTGTGCCTTGTGCAGCATCTCTTTTTTTACGCGAGTCCAGTTCGCATGCACGTCATGCATGTTTGCGCTGGGATAATGCCTCCTTAAAGCCTCCAGCATTGCCGCCTTGTCTTTGCCCCAATTTGAACGGATAATGTCCGTCTTGGACAACCGCCCGCGGACGTCCTTTTTTGCATTTTTCCTTACTGCCATCTTTCCTACTCCTTCGCTGCTTTTAAAATACCTGGCAAAAATTCCAATCCGAACAGGATGGCGTTCCTGCCATGCGCAAGACAAACAGTTTCCTCCTTAAATCTGCTTTGGTTTAAAGCCTAAATATATGACGAAAAACCCACCAATATTTATCTGTTTAAAATCTCCCATTCCTCCCCTGCTTGAAATCTGATATTATAACCAATATGGATTTAGAGACCAAGGGGTTAAAATATTTTGACGTGATTACCGGGCTGTTCGTGGCAATTTTAATAATTTCCAACATTGCCTCGGCCAAAGTGGCAAGCCTGGGTCCGTTTAATTACGACGCCGGGACTATTTTATTCCCCGTTTCCTACATTTTTGGCGACGTTTTGACCGAAGTTTACGGCTACCGCAAATCACGGCGGGTCATTTGGCTTGGCTTTGCCTGCCTAGTTCTTATGGCCATTACTTTCGCCATTGTCCAATACTTGCCTCCTGCTAGGGATTGGCAAAACCAGGCGGCTTACGAAACCATTTTGGGTTTTGTCCCTCGCTTGGTCTTAGCCAGCATTGCCGGCTACTGGGCCGGCGAATTTACCAATTCGTTCGTGCTGGCCAAAATGAAAATATGGACCAAGGGAAGATATTTATGGACGCGCACCATTGGCTCCACCATTGCCGGCGAGGCGCTTGACTCCCTGGTCTTCGGCCTTTGCGCTTTTTACGGAACCATGCCCCTGCCAGCGGTTATAAATTTAATGGCAACCATCTATGTTTTTAAAGTTTTGATAGAGGTGGTAGCCACTCCCCTGACTTACGCGGTTATCGGCTATTTAAAAATTACGGAGAATTCCGATACCTATGATATTGGCACTAATTTTAATCCGTTTAGGATAAACGCCTGAACGTTAAAGGCATTTTATGACCGTACAAAACCGTAAAACCATCCTTGCCATAGAAAGCAGTTGCGACGAAACAGCCGCGGCGGTCTTGCGCCTGGAAAATTCAGGCTCTGCAGCGGGCTTCCCCAAGATTAAAACCCTGTCTTCGGTGGTAAAATCACAAATTAGCCTGCACAGCAAAATGGGCGGCGTGGTGCCCGAAGCGGCGGCCCGCGCGCACGTGAAAAATATTTTGCCGGTCGTAAAAAAAGCTTTAACCGGCGCCTGCAACTCAATTTTTGACGGCCGTCAAAAATTGAGTTGCAAAAACGGCGAGGACGTTTTAAGCCAAATTGATTATATTGCGGTCACGGCCGGTCCTGGCCTTATTCCTTCGCTAATCGTAGGCGTGGAGTTCGCCAAGGCGCTGTCGCTGGCTACGGGCAAACCTGTTATTCCGGTTAATCATTTGTCCGGCCACCTCTATTCGCCTTTTGGCCGACTAACAGCTAAAAGCTATAAGCTAAAAGCTAATTTTTTCCCCATGATCAGCCTCATCGTAAGCGGCGGCCATACGATTTTAGTATTAATGGAAGATATTAAACATTACAAAGTCCTGGGCCAGACCGTGGACGACGCGGCAGGCGAGGCTTTTGATAAAGTGGCAAAACTTTTAGGCCTCCCTTATCCGGGCGGTCCGCAAATTGGCAAATTGGCCGCCAAAGGAAACCCTGCAGCCATAAATTTCCCGCGGCCCATGATTAATTCCAAAGATTACAACTTTTCGTTTGCCGGCCTGAAAACCGCAGTGCTTTACTATTTACGCGATAATCCCCCAACAGCTAAAAGCTATAAGCTAAAAACTAATGTATGCGCTTCCTTCCAGCAGGCCGTGGTTGACGTGCTGGCTGCCAAAACCCTGCGCGCAGCCAATGAATTTAAAGCCAGGTCCATAAGCCTGTCCGGCGGCGTTTCGGCAAACCTTGCGCTCCGAAAATCTTTAAATCTAAAATCTAAAACCTTCAATTTAAAATTTTTCGCCCCTCCCTTGTCCCTAACCGGCGACAACGCGGAAATAATAGGCATGGCCGCGGCTTTCATGCTGTTTAACGGTTATAAACCAAAAAGCTACAAGGCTGTAAAGGCAGACCCGAACTTGGAGCTTTAAGGTTTACCTCTCCCACTTTACATGCTATTTTAAAATAAGTATAATGTTATAAAGCTTATGTTCCGGATGTCGCCGGAACGGCAGGCGATGGAAGAACCTGTAGTTGCCTCATTTATGAGGCCCTCAGCTCAATAATTGGGCAACTGCACCATTAGACCCATCCGGAGGCCGCCCGTTAAAGCGGTTAAATTAAGATCTGGTTAGATATCTGCCTGGAAATCCAGGTAATTATCTAAGCAGATAAATCAAGATGGTACCGCCCGTCGCCCGACAGGCTCTTGAGCACTCTTTGGGAGTGTTTTTATTTTTAATACCGCCGAACGGACGCTGATTTTAACACCAGCGCTGATCTAACGCTGATCAGCGTTAGATCAGCGTAACCATCAGCGAGAAATCAGCGGAATATGGAACTAGACAAAGCATACAACCACGCGACAGTGGAAGGCAAAATTTACCAAAAATGGCTGGAGTCGGGGTATTTTAATCCTGACAATCTTCCCGATGCGGAAAACCGGGAGCCCTACGCCATTATTATGCCGCCGTCCAACGCCAACGCGCCGGCGCACGTCGGCCATGCCTTGGGTTTTACCATCCAGGATATTTTAATCCGTTTTAACCGGATGCGCGGTAAAAAAACTTTATGGCTGCCCGGAACCGATCATGCCGGGTTTGAAACCCAAGTGGTGTTTGAAAAAAAACTGGAAAAGGAAGGCAAATCGCGCTTTAAGATGCAACGCGACGAATTTTACAAAGAATGCTGGGATTACGTGCAGGCCAACAAGCATATTACCGAAGAAAGCATACGCCGCCTTGGAGCCTCGTGCGACTGGAGCCGCAATATTTTTACGCTTGACCCGGAAATTGTCAAAGTTGTTTACCGAACGTTTGAAATGATGTATAAAGACGGCCTTATTTACCGCGGCGACCGCCTGGGCAACTGGTGTCCCAAACACCAGACCGCACTGTCCGATTTGGAAACTAAATACGAAGAACGGCAAGAACCTTTCTACTATCTTAAATATGGTCCGTTCATTATCTCAACTTCTCGTCCAGAAACCAAATTCGGTGACAAATACGTGGTTATGCATCCTGACGACAAAAGATACGGGCAATACAAAAACGGGCAAAAAATAGAATTGGAATGGATAAACGGCCCCATAACCGCAACGGTAATTAAGGACAAAGCGGTGGATATGGAATTCGGTACCGGCGTAATGACCATAACTCCCTGGCATGACCCGGTTGACTTTGAAATGGCCGAACGCCTCAAGCTGGACAAAGAGCAAATTATTGACCATCGCGGACGGTTGCTTCCCATTGCCGGCGAATTTGCGGGAATGAAAATTCTGGAAGCGCGGCCGAAAATTATTGAAAAGCTCAAGGCTAAAAGTTTAGTTGACCATATAGACGAAAACTACAAGCACAATGTCCAGCTTTGCTATAAATGCGGCACGCTCATAGAGCCGCAAATAATTCCGCAGTGGTTCGTGAAAATGACCGAACCGCTGAAGGACGACAGGCCTTCTTTGCGCGATATGGCTTTGCAGGCTTTGGACAAAGGCGAGGTTAAAATTGTAACCGAGCGCTTTGAAAAAATCTTCCGGCATTGGATGGAAAACATCCGCGACTGGCCAATTTCCCGCCAAATCTGGTGGGGCATTCCGATCCCGGTCTGGTATAAAACTGAGGTGGGTTCTGATAAAGAAGCATTTCATTTCAAAAGCGAGGTCATCTGTAAAAAGTTAGGCTTGACCGATGAAAAAGAATTCAATAAATTTTCCTGGGACTTGAAACAAGAAAGTAGGTGGAAAGATAAAAATATATCATGGGCTTCTTTCCAAGACGGAATTATACAAATGTATATAGGTTATGTTGATTTACTAAAGCAAAAAGGAATTTTGGAAGACTCCTGGATAGAAAAAAACAAGGTTCCAAGACCACAACGAGAAGCCGAAAGGTTTATTGGGGAGAAACCTCCACAAGAAATAGGTTGGTATCAGGATCCTGATACTTTCGATACCTGGTTTTCATCCGGCCAATGGCCGTATGCCACTATGATGGCCAACGACGCCAAGCATGGCACCAAGACTTTGGAAAACTACTATCCGACCCAAGTCATGGAAACCGCCTGGGATATTTTGTTCTTCTGGGTCGCGCGAATGATTATGTTTTCCTATTACCGCGTTGGCAAACCGCCTTTTGAACGTGTCTTTTTGCACGGCCTGGTGCGCGACAAGGACCGGCAGAAGATGAGCAAAAGCAAAGGCAACGTAATAGACCCTTTGGGCGTAATTGACACCTATGGAACGGACGCGCTTCGGTTTGCGCTTGTCTTCTCTACTGCGGCTGGCAACGACATTCCCTTGTCCGAAGACAAAATAAAAGGCATGAAGCACTTTGGCAACAAACTGTGGAATATTGCAAGGTTCGTGCTGGCAAATATAGATAGCGCGGCTGTAGGGACAGGTCTAGACCTGTCCTCCAAGGAGGGAGGGTCAAGACCCTCCCCTACAACCGATGCGGACAAGGAAATCAACGGCAAGCTGGAAGCGCTAAAAATTTCGGCCACTAACCATCTCGAAAACTTCCGCCTGCACGAAGCCGCGCAGGAAATTTACCAGTTTGTCTGGCACGAATTCGCGGACATTTATATTGAAGCTTCCAAAAAACAACTGGCCGACGAAAACTTGAAAGAAAGCACCCAAAAACTCCTGCTTCACGTGCTTATTAATTCCATAAAGCTCCTGCACCCCTTTATGCCGTTTATTACAGAAGAGCTGTGGTCAATAATGCATGAGGCAAAATTACTAGGCAACGACCCCATGCTGATGGTTTCCAAGTGGCCGCAACCGCATAAATAATCAAAATTAATTAACATAGCCTTAACGGCTTAAAACATAATTTTATGCGAAACAATAAAAATGAATTTAGGGAGATTCCAAACGGCAATGAATTTTCGGAAGGCGATATAATCACCTGCCTTAACGACGGCAGCGGAGGCGCCGAATGGAAAGTTTACAAAAAGGACAAAAATGGGAATGTATACGCCGTTCTGATTGATGGAAAATCCGCGTCCAAATATTATCTGCAAAAAGACAAGCTGGAAATTTCCCCGCCGGCCCTTGGCGGCTGGATGGTTGTCCAAAAGTCAAAAAGCGCTTAAAAATATCCCCTTGAAGAGACCCTTCAAGGGGATTTAATCTAAAAATAATCCTTCACAATCTTTCCTTTCCTTTATTTTCGCAAAGCTGTCTTCCGCAAATCTTTTATACTTTTCCGCGCCCCCGATCATCTTTAAAATAAATTCCTTGTCGCACAAAGTTCCCTGCCGCTTGCCGATATAATCCAAATAGCTGCTCCAAGGATAATCAGTTAGGTTATCGACAAGGTTAGCTGTTTTTGGATTATTATGGATGTATGATGAAACCCAAAGGAGTTGCGGATCATTTTCTACAGAAATGGCTTTAAAGGCATCCTGAAATAAGCTTCCAACTCTTCCATATTTTTGGTTAAAAAATTTAGAATAACTGGTGCAAACTTTAGCCAACAGCTTCCGGACCTCCAACACACCTTCCTGCCTAATAAGAAAATGGAAGTGGTTAGGCATAAGGCAATAACAAAGCAAGGAAAAACTGTCTGGAGGCAACATTTTTCTTTTATAAGGGGTATGGGTTTCGGCCACAATTGCCGCCCCTCCAGGTAAATTCTGCCTTTTTCCCTTGAAGAGACCCTTCAAGGGAAACAAATATTCTTTAAGGCGAAATAGAAAAAATTTGCGGTCGTCATCGTCTAAAAAGATATCAGTTTTAGCTACACCGCGATTATATACATGATAATATCCTCCCGGTGCAAACACCTTGTAATCTCTATATTTCATGTGGTCCCCTTGAAGGGTCTCTTCAAGGGACTCGTTTTATATGCTATTAGTCCTCTGTGCAAAACATCCATGGCTGCGGACAAATCTTTAACATTCAGCACATAAGCTATGCGGACTTCATTTTCGCCTAAACCCAGCGTCAGGTAGAAATCTTTCATGGGCGTGACCATGACGGTAGCGCCTTTGTATTGGAATTCGCTGATCATAAATTTTACGAAATCCTCAGCGGACTTAACCGGCAGTTTTACGGCCTGGTAAAATGCGCCCTGGGCCGGCCGGAATACGGCGCCGGGAATATTTTTTAAGCCCGCTGCCACCGCGTTGCGCCGCCGCAAATATTCTTTTTGGACTTTCCGGGTATAGGAGCGGCTATTTTTTATCAGCGGAACTAGGGCCAACTGTTCCAAAGTTCCGGCGGAAAGCCTGGCCTGGGCAAACTTGAGCACGCTTGACATTATCTCTTTGTTAAAACTGGCCACGCAGCCAATGCGCGCGCCGGGCATGGAAAAACGCTTAGACACGCTGTCGCATAATATTATATTTTCCGCGGCATCCTTGCGCGTCAAAAGACAGGAAAATTTTTTGCCGTCAAACCTAATTTCGCGGTAAGTTTCGTCGGAAATAATATAGAGGTTATGTTTTTTGGCAACCTGGATTATCTGGTCCAGTTCTTTTTTGCTCCATAGCTTGCCTGTGGGGTTGTCAGGATTCACAATTACAATTGCCTTTGTTCTGCTAGTGATTTTATTTTTCAAAACTGAAACGGAAGGCAGGCTAAAGTTGTTGGCAATAGACAACGTTACGGGCACCAGCTTAATGCCGGCCATGGCGGCAAAGGACCGGTAACTGACATACAAAGGCTCAAACACTACCACCTCGTCGCCCTGGTCTGCCACGGCCTGCATGGCCAGTAAAATAGCTTCTGCGCCGCCCTGCGTGGGGATAATATTTCCCGGCTGCAAATTTACGCCCATTTGACTGTAATATTCCTGCCAGGCTGCCACATGGCTGGCAATGCCGGGAGAAGGAGCATAACCCAAATTGCCGGCCAAATGCCGTTTTATTTCCCGGTAAAATTCCGGCGGTGGCAATAAATCCGGGTCGCCCACGTTGATCTTATATATTTTAATCCCCCGTTTTTCCGCTTCCAGCATCAATGGCAAAAACTTCCTTATGGGAGAAGCAATTATCTTTTGCGCGCGTTGGGAAATTTGGAGTTTATTCATGGTTTTATTGTAACAGATTTTGCCTCCAAACTATAGTGATACCCAAAATACATCAACTAAAATCTTCTTCCATTAACCCGGACTGCCTTAAAATAGACTTAAAAGTTCCTAAAGGAATCTGTCTTTTATTCGCCGTAACTATTACGGTCAAGGTAGGATTACCATATTTGCGATATTTGACATGGCTGCCTTTTTGGGAAACAAAAACAAAGCCCCGGCTTTCCAGGACTTTGATAATTTGGCTTGAAGAATATAATTTAGGCATAAGCTATGGGCAGCCTGGTCAGTTCCGGTTTTTCCACGGAAGCTATTTTTGAAGGCTTTATGCTTTCGTCCTCAAAATAAAGTTCCAAGGCTTCCTGCAAGTTTTTTAAAGCTTCTTTTTTGGTTTTGCCAAAACTGGAAACATCCACGTTTAAACACTGGGCAACGTAAAATTTGCCCTCTTTCCAGACCGCTGATTCTAAAAATAATGTTTTCATGCGTCTCCGTCTTTTCATATTAATATTAGACGATTGCAGGTTCCAAGTCAAACACAAAATTAGGGACCGAATTCAAAAAACTGGTCCGCAACCAACCTTTTAAAATTTATCCAAGCGCGAAAAAGGGGCGGCGTTTGGCCGTCCCTTTCTAAATTAATCAATTTGCAGGAGCGGATGGTATCCGTCCGTATATTCACGTATTCGTAATTATTCGTTTTTGCATTCGCGTAAATCCGTTTGGATGCTACTCCGAAGCCAGCGATACCGCCTCTTCGGCCTGCAGGTTTTCCTTGGCGATTTCTTTGCTAAAGCCGGTGCCGGCCGGAATGAGCTTGCCAATAATCACGTTTTCCTTAAGCCCGCGCAAGTAGTCGGTCTTGCCGGTCACCGCGGCTTCAATCAAAACGCGAGTAGTTTCCTGGAAAGAAGCGGCTGCCAGAAACGAATCGGTATTAAGGGATACTTTGGTAATTCCCATCAGCAACTGTTCGGCCTGGGCCGGGCGCTGCCCGTTTTTCAGCAGGCCTTCGTTAATATAATTCAGCTTGGATTTGTCCACTATCTCCCCCACCACGAATTCACTGTCCCCGGAATCGGCAATGCGCATCTTGGAGAACATCTGCCGGACAATCACTTCAATGTGCTTGTCGTGGATGTTCTGTCCCTGGGACACGTAAATGTCCTGGACTTCCCTGGTAATGTATTTTTGCGCTTCTTCCACGCCGCGCAATTTCATAATTAAGTTGGGATTTAAGTTGCCTTCGGTCAACTGCTGTCCTTTGGTTACCAGGTCGCCGTCCTTGATTAAAAGGCTGAACGAAGCCGGAATAACGTATTCCTTAACGTCGTCGCTCTCGTGCACTACCGCAATCCGCCCTTTTTCCACGCGCACAAAGCCCGCGTCCTTGGACCGGACAGGCTTGCCTGCCTCGTCCAGATACAAAGTTTCGCCAGCGGACACCTTGCTGCCGTCCTTGACTGCGGCATGGGCGCCCCCTAATTCGTAAACGTCGGTTTCCACGTCCGCGCCCTGCACGCGCACTATGTATTCCTTGTTGTTAGGCTTGCTAATATATGCCTGCCCGTCAATTTCCGAAACCGTGGCTTCCCCTTTTGGTTCACGCGCTTCAAACAGTTCTTCCACGCGAGGCAAACCTTGGGTAATGTCTTTTACGCTGGCCGAACCGCCGGTATGGAAAGTTCTCATGGTCAGCTGCGTGCCCGGTTCGCCAATGGCCTGGGCGGCCACAATGCCGGCGGCCGCGCCGGGCTGGACCATCTTGTTAAAGCCCAGGTCAAACCCGTAACACAGGCGGCAAATGCCGCGGGTCAGCTTGCACTTGAGCACGCTGCGGCACTTGACTTCGGTTATGCCCAGTTCCACAATTTGTTTGGCCAGGAAATCGTCAATGCCCTGGTTTTTGGCCACTATAATATTGCCTTCCTTGTCCTTGAGGTCTTCGGCGACTACGCGGCCGAACAAGCGGCGATCCAAAGGCTTGCCCATTCTCTGGCTGTCAGCCAAAGTTATTAAGTCATATTCTTCAGTGCCGCAGTCTTCCGCGTTAATCACAATATCCTGCGCCACGTCCACCAGCCTCCTGGTCAGGTAGCCGGCGTCCGCGGTCCTTAAAGCCGTGTCCGACATGCCTTTCCGCGAGCCGTGCGTGGAAATAAAATATTCCAATACGGCCAGGCCTTCCTTAAAGCTGCCGCGGACCGGCAATTCAATAACGTCGCCGGCCGGGTTGACCACCAGTCCTTTCATGCCTGACATCTGCGTAATTTGGGAAAACGACCCCCTGGCTCCGCTGCTGACCATGTAATTAACCGTGCTGTGCTCGTCCACGGTCTGGGTTACGCTCTTGGCAATGCGTTCGCTGGTGTCAGCCCAAATTTCCACCACGCGGTTCTTGCGCTCTTCCTCGGTCAGCAAGCCTTCGCGGTACTGCTGGTAAGTGGATTCCACTTCCGTATCGGCCGTGCCGAACAGTTCATACTTGTTTTGCGGCACGCGCAAATCGTCCATGCCCCAGGACAATCCCGACTGTTTCATATAGGTAAAGCCGGTGCGCTTAATTTCGTCAATCAATTCCGCAGTGCGCTCGTTGCCCAACTGGCGGTGCGCTTCGCGGACCAAAGCCTGCAATTTTTTCTTGTCAAAGGCGTCGTTCTTAAAACCCAATTCCTTGGGGATAATTTTGTTAAAGATAAGGCGGCCCACGGACGTTTCTACCATCTCCTCTGCGGCGCCGTCTTCCGCAGGCATCCTTACTTTGATTTTTGCCTGGATGTGCACGAAATGATTATTGTAAGCCAAAATGGCTTCCTGCGGATTGGAAAAATATTTACCTTCGCCCTTTAAGCCTTCGCGGGTCTTGGTTATATAGTAGCAGCCGACTACCACGTCCTTGTCCGGGGTCATCACCGGGTCGCCGGAAGCCGGTTTGAGCAGGTTATGCGCGGAAACCATAATTTCCTTGGCTTCCTTTTGCGCCAGTTCGGTCAAAGGCACGTGCACGGCCATCTGGTCGCCGTCAAAATCCGCGTTGAACGCGGCACACACCATAGGGTGCAACTGGATGGCCTTACCTTCTATCAATACCGGCTGGAATGCCTGAAAACCCAAACGATGCAAAGTCGGCGCGCGGTTAAGCAGCACATAATGGTCGCTGGTCACTTCTTCCAGGATGTCGTAAACTTCGGTGCGCCCCTGCTCTATTAAGCGGTTGGCGCTGCGCACGTTGTGCGCATATTCGCGGGCAATCAGCTTGGAAATGACAAACGGCTTAAACAATTCCAGGGCCATAAATTTCGGCAGGCCGCACTGGTGCAATTTCAAGTGCGGGCCGACCACAATAACGCTGCGGCCGGAGTAGTCCACGCGCTTACCAAGTAAGTTTTGGCGGAACCGCCCCTGCTTGCCTTTAAGCATGTCGGCCAAAGAGCGCAGCTTGCGCTTTTGCCCTGTGGAAGCTGTAACTTCCTTGCCGTGGCGGATGGAATTGTCTATAAGCGCGTCCACGGCTTCCTGCAACATGCGCTTTTCGTTGCGGGTTATAACTTCCGGCGCCTTAATTTCCAAAAGTTTCTTTAAACGGTTATTGCGGTTAATGACGCGGCGGTATAAGTCATTCAAGTCGGACGCGGCAAACCGGCCGCCGTCCAACTGCACCATGGGCCGCAGGTCCGGCGGAATAACCGGCAGCATGGTCACCAGCATCCATTCCGGCCTTAGGCCCGACAAAATTAAGGACTTGACCAGTTTGAGCCGCTTTAAAACTTTACGGTTAGCCTGGCCCTCCAAATTGGGCAGTTCGGTCTGCAGTTCCTGCGCCAAATTCTCCAGATTAGTCTCTTCCAATAAGCCCTTTAACGCTTCCGCGCCAATGCCTGCGGAAAACACGGGGCCGTATTTTAAGGACAGGTCGCGATATTGCAGTTCGCTGATAATCTGGTATTTTTTGATGGATTTTAGTTCGCTGCGCGCCTGGTCGCGGATAGATTCCAGGCCGTCCACTTCCTTGGCCCAGGCGTCTTTAAGCCTGGTAACTTCCGCGTCTATTTCGGCCTGCACCACGTCCTGGTCCTTGCTGCCGCCGTGCTGCTGGATGCCGCTGCGCGCTTTTCCGATCAAGGTTTCATATTTTTCTTCTATGTTCTTTTTCTTGGCCTTGAATTCCCGTTCAATCTGATCCAGGGTGGACATGCGGACTTCTTCGTCCACGTTAGTAATAATGTAAGCGGCAAAGTATACCACTTTTTCCAGTTCCTGCACGCCCAAATCCAATATTAAGCCGAGGCGCGAAGGCACGCCGCGCAAAAACCAAATATGGGCCACGGGCACGGCCAGCTTAATGTGCCCCATGCGCTCGCGCCGCACCGAGGACTTGGTGACTTCCACGCCGCACTTGTCGCACACTATCCCTTTGTAGCGGATCCTTTTGTATTTGCCGCAGTAGCATTCCCAGTCCTTAATGGGCCCGAAAATTTTCTCGTCGAAAAGCCCGTCCTTTTCCGGACGCTGGGTGCGGTAGTTGATGGTTTCCGGCTTGGTGACTTCGCCGTGGGACCATTGCAAAATGGTATCCGGGCTGGCCAGTTTCAAGCGTACTCCCTTGAAGTCTTCGGTTTGGGTGAACATAAATTAACGTTCTTCTTAAAAATTAATACTTGATGGCTTTGCCACTTTAGTGGCTATTTGATAATTTGTAGTTAAAAATTTCAAATTCCCAATTTCTAATTTCCAATAAATGCCCAATTCTTAAATTTTTTAAATTTCAACATTATTGAAAATCCGATTTGCCTTCGGGCAAGGACGGACGCGGCGCTTTTTTTATGTCATTGCGAGCCCCGAGTGCATCCGAGGGGCGAAGCAAACTATAGTGAATCAAATAAATTTTTAGCCGCCCCTTGCGTAGTTGCCCCATTTATGGGGCCCTTTGAGCCTGATAAATCAGGCAACTACAATGCACTCGTATTTGGCTGTCGCTATTGAAGGCTAAAAAATTATTTTACTTACTATATCATAAGGAAAAGATTGCTTCGGCCAGATAAAGCCCTGACCTCGCAATGACACAAATTTTTTTAGGTTCCTGTAGGGGCGGCCATCGGCCGCCCGTTCTGTGGCGGGCGGGCAATGCCCGCCCCTACATCTATATATTGTTATAGTTATTAGTTATTGTTACTTCGCCTTTTTCTTGCTTTTCTTTTCCTTAGGCTTTTCTTCCTCAAACAGCGAAACTTCGGGCACGGTTACGGGCTGCTGTATTGGGCCGGGAACCACCACTTCGCTCTCTTCCGAGGCGGACATTATTGCCCCGTCCGCGCCAAGCAGTTCCACGTCCATGCACAAGCTTTGCAATTCCTTGACCAGCACGCGGAAGCTTTCCGGAATGTTCGGCTTCTTAATGGGCTCGCCCTTCACAATAGCTTCGTAAGTCTTGGACCTTCCGACTACGTCGTCCGATTTTATAGTAAGCATTTCCTGCAAAGTATGGGCGGCGCCGTATCCTTCCAGGGCCCACACTTCCATTTCTCCGAAACGCTGGCCGCCAAACTGGGCCTTGCCGCCCAACGGCTGCTGGGTAATTAGCGAATAGGGACCCGTGGACCGGGCGTGCATCTTGTCGTCTACCAAGTGATGGAGCTTTAAGAAATACATCACGCCGACCGTGACTTTTTCGTCAAATCGCTCGCCGGTCTTGCCGTCATACAATACCACTTTGCCGTCTTCCGGAATGCCGGACTTGGCCAGTTCTTCCTTAATTTGCCGCTCTACTACCCCTTCCAGGACCGGAGTAGCCGCCTTGTAGCCAAGACGATAAGCGGCCATGCCCAAGTGCGTCTCCAAAATCTGTCCCAAGTTCATACGGGACACCACGCCCAAGGGGTTCAGCACCACGTCCACGGCGCGGCCGTCTTCCATGAAAGGCAAGTCTTCCACCGGAATAATTTTGGAAATAACGCCCTTGTTGCCATGGCGGCCGGCCATTTTGTCGCCGACCTGGACCTTGCGGAGCACGGCCACGGACACCTGAATGGAGCGCACCACGCCGGAAGGCAATTTGTCCCCGGCTTCACGGGTAAACTGGCGAATATTCACAACCTTGCCGTATTCGCCGTGCGGCAAAGTTAAGGAGGTATCTTTTACGTCGCGGGATTTTTCCCCGAAAATGACGCGCAGCAATTTTTCTTCCGCAGTCAGGTCAGTTTCGCCTTTGGGGGTAATCTTACCCACCAAAATATCCCCTGCTTTTACTTGCGCGCCAATGCGGATAATGCCGTTCTCGTCCAAATCCTTCAATTTTTCTTCCCCGACATTGGGGATGTCGCGGGTAATCTGTTCCGGACCGAGCTTGGTGTCGCGCACGTCTATCTTAAAGTCGTCAATATGAATGGAGGAATAACGGTCCTGCTGCACTACGCGCTCCGAAAGCAGCACCGCGTCTTCGTAGTTGCCGCCTTCCCAGGACATAAAGGCCACCAGCACGTTCTGACCCAAGGCCAGCTCCCCGTTTTCCGTGGAAGCGCCGTCTGCCAGCAGGTCGCCTTTTTTCACCTTTTGGCCTTTGGTGACGCGGGCAATCTGGTTAATGGCCGTGGCCGAATTGGTGCGCAAGAATTTAAGCAACTGATATTCGTTTTTCTTGCCTTTGTCCCCTGCCACTATAATTTTGTCGCCGGTAACGGAAAGCACTTCCCCGTCTTCTTCGGCCAAAACCACGGTGCCGCTGTCGTGGGCGGCCTTGCTTTCCATACCCGTGCCCACCAAGGGGGCTTCGGGACGGATGCAGGACACGGCCTGGCGTTGCATGTTGCTGCCCATAAGGGCGCGGTTAGCGTCATCGTGTTCCAAAAACGGAATTAATGAAGTAGTTATGGAAATAATCTGCTTGGGCGAAACGTCTATGCAGTCAATGTCGTCGGTGGAAGCAATGCTCGGCACGGTATGCACGCGGACCGAAGCGCGGGGCGCGGTAAAATACCCTTTCCCGTCCACCTCAATGTTCGCCTGGCCAATGGTCAATTTTTCTTCTTCGTAAGCGTCCAAATAGACAACCTTGTCCGTCAGGCGGGGCTTGATGCGGATTTCCAAAATCTCCCCGTGCTTGGCCAAGTCCTTGGCCTGCTTTTCGCTCACCGCCTGGCCGGCGGCGGCTAAAATTCCGCCTTCCTGGGACTTAACGTCAAACAAGGCAATTTCGCCTGCCGCGTCCTTGCCGTCGTTCTTGGCAAATTTTTTGACCACCCGGTAAGGGGTTTCTATGAACCCGAAATCGTTCACGCGGGCGTAGGTGGCCAAATGGGCCACCAGCCCGATGTTCGGCCCTTCGGGAGTGGTAATGGGGCACAACCGGCCGTAGTGGCTGTGGTGCACGTCGCGGACTTCAAAACCGGCCCGCTCGCGGGAAAGCCCGCCCGGACCCATGGCGGAAAGCCTGCGCTTGTGCTCCAGTTCGGCCAAGGGGTTGGTCTGGTCCATAAACTGGGACAATTGGGAAGAAGAGAAAAATTCCTGCATGGTGGCGACAATCGGGCGCACATGGATAAGCTGGGCCGGGGTCACGGTGTCCAGGTCGGCCAGGCTCATGCGGTCTTTGGCGATTCTGGCCATGCGGGCCAGCCCTACGCGGAAGCGGGTCTGGATTAATTCCCCCACCGCGCGCACGCGGCGGTTGGCCAAATGGTCAATGTCGTCGGCCGGCTGCTGGGTATTGTTCAGGCGGATAATTTCGCGGATTACGGTTACTAGATCTTCTTTAGTTAAAATTTGCCCTTTGTTTTCTTCCACATTCAGCCGCTGGTTAAACTTGTAGCGACCGACTTCGGACAAGTCATAGCGCTCGGCATTAAAGAACATCCCGGAAATTAAGGACTTGGCGTTGTCCACCGTGGCCAGGTCGCCCGGGCGGATCCTTTTGTAAACTTCCTTATAGCCTTCGTCGCTGTTAGTGCTTGCGTCCTTTTCCAAAGTGGCCTGGATATATTTGGTATCGGGATCGGTGTCAACGTCGCGGAACGCCTGCAAAATTTCTTCATTGGAAGACAAGCCGAAAACGCGCAGCAAAGCGGTAATGGGTATTCTGCGCTTGCGGTCAATTTTGACGCCAATGACGCCGGCTGCGTCCGTATCCAGCTCCAGCCAGGCGCCGCGGTTGGGGATAATCTTGGCCCCGTAAAAATTCTTGCCGCGCAGGCCTTCTGCGGTAAAGAACACGCCGGGAGACTTAATGAGCTGGTTTACCACCACGCGCTCCACGCCGTTGATGATAAACGTGCCGCGGGGGGTCATTAAGGGAAAGTCGCCGAAGTAAACGTCCTGGGTCTTGGTCTTGCCGTTAACCTTGTTTGCCAATTTCGCGCTTACATACAGCGGGGCTTCAAAAGTGGTATTGCGTTCGCGGGAAGTGAATTCGTCGTATTTGGGCTTGTCCAAAAAATAATCGCCGAAAAAAAGTTCCAAATTTTTGCCGGTAAAGTCGCGGATGGGATTAATTTCCCCGAGCAGTTCCTTTAAGCCTTTTTCCAAAAACCAGCGGTAAGAATCCAACTGGACTTCTATTAAATTCGGCAACAGGGAAGTTTCGTGCCCGTGGTTAAAAAATTTCCTGGGCAAAGTTTTGTCCGCCTGCGCTTTAAAAATGGCTTGTTCTTGAGGAGTTTTAGATTTGGAGTGCATAAAACATTTCCTTTTTTGCATATGCAAAAAAGGCCGTGGCGTTAAGGCTTAAAATCTTATGAAATTGTGCATATTGGCATTATACCTGTCAAGACTAATTTGTCAAGTGACAGCTTCCCCAATTCCCCGGCCTAAAGCCGGCGGGATCTTAGGAATGCCATTTTTACCCTCCGCAATGGAAATGTACACTTATATGATAGCATAAAAAAACAGTTGACACAATGTGATATAATAAAGCAGGAAAATATGGAAAAAGTAATTGAGATCCAAAATTTAACAAAAACTTATCCCCTTGCCAAAAAGCTGGGCCGGCAAGGGAACAAATTTTTAACCGCGGTTAACGGCATTTCTTTTTCCGTGGAAAAAGGGGAAATTTTCGGATTGCTCGGTCCCAATGGCGCAGGAAAGACCACCACCCTGGAAATTATTGAAGGCTTAAAGCGGCAAACCAGCGGGAAAGTAGCTATATTGGGACTGGATAACATTGCAGACGCAGAAGAAGTTAAAAAGCGCATAGGCGTGCAATTGCAATCCAGCCAGTATTTGCACCACTTGTCGCTAAAAGAGTTGTTGGATTTGTTTTCCTCTTTTTATAAGCAGCCCAAAGGCGCAGGGACAAATAGCACAAGCCCGTTACAGGTGGTGAACCTGGAAGACAAGGCCAGTGAAGAATTCGCCAGCCTTTCCGGCGGACAAAAACAGCGCTTTGCCATTGCCGTTTCCCTGGTTAACCGGCCGGAAATTTTGTTTTTAGACGAACCAACCACTGGTTTGGACCCGGCCGCACGCCGGAGCCTTTGGGGGCTTATTAAAAAAATCAATGCCGAAGGCATTACCATTGTCC
Organism: Patescibacteria group bacterium; assembly: GCA_023484515.1. Classification (GTDB taxonomy): domain Bacteria; phylum Patescibacteriota; class Doudnabacteria; order UBA920; family UBA920; genus JAMDAY01. The sequence goes on along the minus strand of JAMDAY010000028.1, from coordinate 38,518 downwards.
TGACTACCCATTACATGGAAGAGGCGGAATTCCTTTGCCACCATGTGGCCATTATGGACCAGGGAAAAATTTTGGAAATTGACCAGCCCAAAAAACTTATTGACCGGCTTTCCGAAACGACCCAGGTTTCCTTTTTCACGGAGGGGCGAATTACTCCCGAATTATTCACTGCCCTGCCGGAAGTTAAAAAAATCCACGCCAGTTATCCTAAGGTCATTTTGGAGATTTCCAGTTTGGACAAAATTTCCGCCATTGTAAATTTGCTAAAAAAGGAAGGTATCGCCTTTTACGGCTTCATGGTGAAAACCGCCACCTTGGAAGACGTGTATTTGGAACTGACGGGGAAAGAGTATGGGGAAGAGTGACAAAATTAACCTAATTCCTAAGTACCCTAAATAATTTCCAATACCCAATATCCAATTCCCAATGAACTGCAGTAGTTGGATATTGGGAATTAGGAATTGGATATTGTTTAAAATAATTAGGTCAATTAAAAATTAGAATAATTTACAGGTTTTTAATTTTAGAAAAACCCTAAAATCGTATGTCCAGCTTCTACCAACTATTCCTCGCCAATTTTAAAATGTTCTACCGCGAAAAGGAGGGTTTTTACTGGACGGTGCTGATGCCGGCTTTTATTTATACCGCGCTGTCGATTATTCCCATCGGCAAGATTATAAATTCCCAGACCGTTTACTCCAGTTTTGTCCTGCCCGGAATTATTGCCATGACCATTATGCAGGGAGGTATATACAGCCTGGCCTATTGGATGGTGGACTTAAAGGCGCGCGGCGTTACCAAGCGTTTGCTGGCCACGCCGCTCAAGCAATGGCAACTGGTAGTCAGCCTGGTTTGCGCGCGCCTGGTAATAGTGGTAATGCAGGCGGTCATTCTAACCTTGCTGGGAGTTTTGGCGTTCCGCGCCCAATTTGCCGGCAATATTATTTCCTCGTTCCTGCTAATTGTGGCCGGTGGGGCAATTTTCCTGCTAGTTGGCCTGCTCATAGCCAATTATGCCAACAGCTACGATTCGGCCGCGCCCATCACCTCGGCCGTGGGCCTGCCCCTGACTTTTTTAAGCAGCGTGTTTTATCCGCTAAGCGTGCTGCCGGAGGCCTTGCAAAAAATTGCCAAAATTTTGCCCATTACTTATTTGGCCGAGGGCCTGCGCACCGCCTACTTGTCCGCGTTTGACTTAAAAAAAATCGCCTTTGACCTGGCGATCTTAGGCATTTGGCTGGCAGCGCTGCTGCTGATAACGGTTAAAGTATTCAAACTAAAAGAATAACGTCCATCTTCCCCAGAGGCCGGCCTCTGGGGATTTTAATTATCCAGCAGCAAATGTTCCAATTCTTTTCTCCCCTTGATTTTTTCAAAGCCGCCTTCCGTAAATCTTTTATACTTTTCCGCGCCGCCGATCATCTTTAAAATAAATTCCTTGTCGCACAAAGTTCCCTGCCGCTTGCCGATATAATCCAAATAACTGCTCCAGGCATAATCTTCCAACTTTTGGACAAGTCCGGCGGTTTTGGGGTTGTTGTGGATGTAGGCGGATGCCCACAGTAACTGGGAATCATTTTCAACGCGCACAGCTTTAAACTGATCTTGGAACAAGCCGCCAGCGTGTTCGTATTTTTTATTAAAAAATTTACCATAGCTACTGCAAAGTTTTGAAATAAAATCACTTATCGCAATTTCAGTATTCTGCCTGATAAGGAAGTGAAAATGGTTAGGCATAAGGCAATAACACAGTATGGTAAAAGCGTTCTTTGGAAAAGGCGCAATACGCAACGGTGCCCATTGGCAGCCAATGGGCACCGTTGCGGTCTCTTTCGCCTTGCCTAAAGTTAAAGCTATTCTTTTAATCAGATTTGCAAAATCCTGTCCGTCCCTAAAAATATCCATTTTACCATTTCCGCGGTTGTATACATGATGGATTGTATTGGGCGCAAAAAATTTATAATCCCGGTTATTCATATTAAGCTGGTTACAATGGGCACCATTGTGCAGCACAATGGTGCCCATTGTTTTTTGTTTTCATTAGCGGAACTTCACGCCGGAGCGGGTTTTGATGAGGGGCTTGTCAGCGGGGCGGGAGGAAGCGTTGGACGCGGAAATCGCGTAAAAAGCAGAGGGCGCGGACTGGTTGTTGTATTCGGTTTTAATCCATTCGGGGGTGCGGGCTATGTTGGAAATGCGGACTTCCTCAATTAATCCGCTAAACTTGCGGGTATGCAAGGAGTTATCGCCAATGGAAAGAACATCGGTATTAGAAATCAAGGTCATAAGGGTATCGTAGTACCCTAAATACGCTCCGTTGGCATACCATTTTGGATTATTTATACCTTGTACAACTAAATGATACCATACCCCCGTACTTATAGAATTTTGAGGTGCGACATAATTACCACTCCCCCCGCTTCCGCTAATACTGAAAGTATTGGCATGGCCCGTGCTTGGATAACTGGAGACCCCCATTAAATAAGTAGCACTCCCTTTATCAACTACCGCCCTAAGCGTGGCGTCAAGCGTTGTCGGCTTAATCCAGGCCTCAATGGTTATGGGGCTGGAATAAATATTTAAGGAGCCTGAACCGTCAAATTGGATGTAGGAATTGTTAAAATTTTGCGCGTTACCTATTTTGCCGGCAGCCGCGGAAGGCTGGCTAGCAGTACTGATGCTATTACTATTATTTGTTGTGCTGTCTTTATAATCGCCTGATGCCCCTGCCGGTTTCTCCAAGATGCCAGACGCCTTTATAGTTGCTGTCCCAGACCGCAGTCTTAACCGGATCTACGGTTTGCATGTCGGGGGCGGAAGAGTTGCCGTAGTAAAGATACAAGACGGTGTCGGAAGACGAAGATAAATTGGTTTTAACCCAGGCAATTAGCTGGCCGGTTGCGGGGTCGTATTTTTCTATTTCGTGCGCTAGTTTGGTGGCGCCGTCCGCGGAGGTAAAGACAATGTCGTAGCCGCTGTCTAACCCCACATGTCCCCCGTTGTTTACGGACTTAAACAGCACATTGGTCGTGGAAACCAAAACCGGAAAATCGGTTAAATTTTGTTTTAACGATTACCCGACCTTGGTGTGGTCAATGACAATTCTTTGCCGGTAGTTCCAGGTACCGGCAGTGGAAGAAGAAGTAAACCAGGCAGACTCTGCGGTTTTGGATTTTTGTGCGACAAAATAAGCCCCATACGCGGTAACAAGCAATATGGCGGAAAGAATTAAGGGCAAATATTTGTTTAGGAATTTGTTTCTGGCGATAAATGACATATTTAAACGGATAAACACGGATACTGCTTACGGATTTCCACGGATCACGGATGATTGGTTAATAATATAATAAACGGTTTGCGGTCGTTGGTATAAATTGATCTCTTAAAAAATAATCTAGGGGTTCCAAAGTTTACCAGGTATCCAATTTCATACTTACTGGCTTTTAAATAAGACCTTTGTTGATTAATATTGCGGCCAATTGTATAATCGGTAGCCTTAATTTCTACAACAACCTTGCCTTCTACTATTAAATCCGGCACATATGTTCCCAGTGTTTTCCCTGAATCAAGGGAATAAATGCTTATCTTTTTTGCTGTTCAGTTTTTAGCCCCATTTTTTCCAAAATTTCAACCAAGGCTTTTTGGTAAACAATTTCCTTTAAACCGCTGCCATATTTATTTGCAACATCATAAAACGCCCGAATAATATTTGAACACAATCCTTCTTCTAATAATTTCCCTTTTTCTTTACTGTCCATATATTTTTACATATGTATTTTATCCGTGATCCGTGAGCATCCGTTTGACGGTATCCGTGTAAATCCGTTTTTTATAGTTTTCCCAATGCCGCCAGCATTTTTTCGTGCTTTTTGACCTGCTTTTGCACGTATTCCTTAATTGCCTCTTCATTGGTCAGCCAGTCCCTGCCGATTTTTACCGCCTTTAGCCTCCCCTTGCGCGCGAGCAAGCTTAAATACTCCGCCGAATACGGGGTCATTTTTGCTGCCTGATGCATGGAGATAAGCGCGCCGGAAATTAATTGTAAGTTAGGGGAGGCCATTTTGTTTCTTTATTTTGTGACTGCTGTTTGTTTATTTGTGGAAAATTATTGGGGATTATTTGCAATTAGTATCGTCTAGAGCTACTTTGATTGTTTAAACGATTTATTATTTTTTAAACGATATTTAGCTGTTTAACCAATATAAGGTTTTTTAAACTATATTAGTTTGTTTTGACGATCTTATATTGATAAAACAATTATATATCATTTAAACTATCTTGTATAGTTTATCCAATCTTATATTGTTTATCCAAATATATATTGGTCAATCTAACTATGTTAGTTTAAACGATTAAATATTGTTTATCCGATACTTTTTAGCTCTTATTTAAGGCAGGGGAGTGGTTTTAGGCTTGGCTGTTTTGGTTTTATAGGTTATAGGTCTTTATAGGACTTATAGGTCTTATAGGACTTATATGTCCTATTTGTCCTATTTGTCCTATTTGTCTTATATGTCCTATATGTCCTATTTGTCTTATTGTTCTTATACGTCCTATTCGTCTTACTGGTCGCATAGGCCTTGCCCCTCTGCCCTATCTGTCCTATGCGTCCTATTTGTCCTATTCACCTTGTTCAATCCGGCGCATCCAGCGGCACCACCCTCCCGTTTTCCAGCCGTTTCTTGCCAAACTGCTTTAAAAATTCATCATAGTCGTCTTTTGCTCCGAATATTTGTTCCTTGCGGACTTGCCTGTAACGCTCTTTAAAGTCCTCCTCCCGCCCTAACTGCTTGTCTAACGCCGCCAGTTGTTTGTCCAGTAAATAAGTTGCCTGGTTAATTAAGCACAAGGCGCAGTTGGCCGCTGTTTCTGGCTCTGACATATATGTCCTATAAGTCCCATATGTCCTATTCTTTTCGTATGCCAGCTTGCGCACGGCTAGCGCGCGCGGGTCGTTTTTGCCCCATTGCGGCAGGCTTTGTTTGCGCAAAAAATCTTCGTAATCCAGCTTCAGTTCTTCCAGCGAGGCGCGGGCGACATCTGTCAGCCTAATTTCGCTTTGCCTGGAGGTGCCGCCGGTCTGGCTGCCTTCGCCGATGTTCTGCTTGCCGCCGCGCGCCGCGCCTTCCATTTGCTCCTTGTCTTTGTAAAATTGGACATAGCGGTTAATGAATTCAAAGGTGTAGTCGTAAACAATTTCCGCCGCCTGGAAAGATTTTAAGTTTTTGTAGCCGCCGTGCTTGGCGATTAATTCTGTCATAAATTTATTGGTTTTATTAGTCCTATTAGTCCTATAGGTCTTATATGTCCTATTTGTCTTATTTGTCTTATATGTCCTATTTCTTACGGTGTACTTCCGGAAGAGGCGTCCGTAGTGCCGGCGGATGCGTCTGTGGCGCCGGTGGAGGCATCTACACCGGCAGAGGTATCTGTAGGGCCCGAACCGCTGCCGGACAACGAATCGCTGCCGGCGGCAGAACTGTCGCCGCCGGATGCAGTTTCAGTGCTTGCCGAAGTGGAATCGCCCGAAATTGTGGTTGCGCCGGAAACCTGGCCTTGCTGGCCGGAAGAAGCAGACCCATCAGCGGACGGATCGCCTTCCCCTGTTCCATCCCCTGCCGGAGGATTAATGTCTGTAAGATTACCGCCGGAAAGGCTGTCTGCGGGAGGATTATTGCCGGAAGTATTTCCTGAGAGATCCCCTGCGGGAAGGTTGTCGCCGGAAAGGCTGTTGTTAGAAGAGTCGTCCGGAGAAAGGTTGTCGCCGGAAGAACCATCTGCGCCTCCGGCAGGAGGATTAGTGTCTGTAAGATTGCTACCGGCAGAGCCGCCTGTAGCGTCCCCCGCCGCAGGCTGCACCACCAAAGGCGCGGCCGGAGGCGGCGGGTCGGCCGGCGGCAAAACCAAAACAATGTCCAGCGTGGTGCCGTCGCTGACCGTTAATTTCGCTTCGGGGCTGGCAAACGAATGCCAGTTAAAGGTAACGTCGTATTCTTCCGCGTGTTCCAAAACTACGGTAAAGCCGTTTGCGTTGGCGTTTTCCACCCAGTAGCGGGCGGTGTAAGGGCCGGCCGGAGTTAGGGTAACTATGGGCTGGTATTGGTAGGCGTTTTGGAAGGAAACCAAAGTGCTGGTCGCGCCGGACAAAATTTTGGCCTGGCCCACGCTGTCGCCCGAGAAGTTGGAAGGGTTATAAACAGCAAGATTAGTCGTAGTTGCCTGATTCATCAGGCTTCCCTGTAAATTACTGATCGTCAATTGTAAATTGTTGAATTTATTGTCCAAAGCCTGTATTCCCAACAATGCAACGCCTGCCGGGTCCACCGTGGAAATGGAGGTCGGCGAGCTGCTGGGGCGCAAGGCGTTAAATGTGGAATAAAAGTCCTGGGCGGTCGGGCCAATATAGGAGATGCTCTTGTCCGTCTTATAATTCCACTGGCTGACTTTTAAGGAATTTATCTTGGTTAAAATTTCCGCCGGGTCAAGGTCAATAAAGTTTTCCTTTAAGTTTACGTCCGAAGCGTTTTCCCAAGTCGCGCCGTCGCTATAAGCGCCGCCGGAAAGTGTAATAAGATGCCCAGGCGTCGCGGTTCCAATTCCCACCATTCCCGTGGCTGTGTTCACAAACAATGCAGGCGTAGTTGACGTAGCGACGTTCAAATTGCCCCAGACATCCAGCTTTTGGGAAGGAGAGGTAGTGCCAATCCCGACGTTGCCGTTGCTTAGCAAGCTCATAACGTTAGTTCCGGCTGCATCGCCCGCTCCGTGTGTCAAAGCAATATCCATCCTGGTACGGGCGTCTGTGCCCGAAACTTCGTAATGTGCCAGTTTAAATTCCGCAAAATTGGCATAAGATTGGCCTGTTACACCCTCCCTGCCCAAGATCAAAGCCGGTTCCGCGCTGGCCAAGCTGTTGCCCCCGTTGTTATTCGGCGTGGCAAAAAACGCAGCGGCTCTGGAGCCGGTACTGTTCCAGTTTGACAATGAATAAGAACCCTTGTTTACAGGCATTGAATTTACCTGCAATTCAGCATCTGGCGCGGCAACTTGCACTCCCAGATTACCGTTATAAAATGCAACCGGGGTGTAAGTATAAGTCTGGGTAATAGCCGCCTCGGTGGAAGTGGCTGTGGATTCGGTAAAACTGTCGCTATTCAAGCCATTTTGCTGGATGGTAATATAAGCGGTCGCTGAATTGGCAGTCAACGAGCGAATACGCAAAGAGGCATTCGTAGTGCCGACTTTAACCTCCAGTTGGAAATTATTTCCAGAATATACTCCGGAATCGTAATTAGGCAATACAATTTTCCAAGCATTGCTTGTAGCATCATATCTGACCGGGATTCTGTAAGTTTTAGCAATAGAGTAGCCTGTGCCTTGCGTGACTATGGTTACGTCCAACTCCCCCGCGCCCAACGTGAAGTTGAAGGTGCCAATATCTACCACCCCGTTAATAGCAGAACTTAAAGTCCTGGTAACATTATGGGTCCTAAAGTTTGTCAGCCGGATGTTACCTGCCACATCAAGCAATTCCGCCGGATTTATCGTCCCAATTCCGACGTTGCCAGCTATTGTCATTCCATTTCCACCCGATACTGCCAGATATTTGTTTGTCGGCAAAGTTATCGTGGGAATAGCACTGTTATTGTTGTTCCAATCAATAGTGCCATCCGATCCGATACGGAATCTAATATTATTGGCGCCTCCGGTGTTATTTCCAACTTGCAACGGATAGCTACTATCAGCGGCCATTAATATAGCTCCGCCGTCCTTGGCAGTAATAACTCCGCCAGAACCATCATTGCCATCCCAAACTTCTAACTTAGTGCTTGGGCTCGTCGTCCCAATCCCGACGTTGCCGTTATTATCTATCCTGACCCTTTCATTATCCCCACCAGTATAAAAGCGAATAGCCCCAGAAGCATTTGAAGCGGCCAAACCTAAACCGCCTGTCCCTGCTGCGTCGAGCAAGAATGATGATGGAACATACCTATTCGTTGCAGAACTATACGTATTACCAAACCAGTATTGATACGAAGTGGCCGCACCAGCGTTAGTAAACTGGTTATACCCAAAATTGGCAGGATTGGTGTTTTGAAAAATGGCACCGGTATAATCTGTCCCATATACATGCAACTTTGCCCCAGGACTCGTCGTCCCGATGCCCACGTTGCCGGTGGTTGCGTTTAACCAGCTATTGCCGTTTGAATCAAACGAAAACTCAGCATTACTGCCGTTATAAATATTCAATTTATAAGCGTTGGTATTATCGTACAAGCTAACCACCCGTCCGACTGGCGTTAGATACAAGTATCCGCTATTGCTGCCCGAGGCAGTACTTATTACTCCGCCATAAGCATTTGAACTTAATTTTACAGAAGCATTTCCAGAGCCAGACGTAACCTCTAATGCCGATGTGGGACCTGTTGTCCCAATCCCGACGTTGCCGTTATTATCTATCCTCATGCGTTCCAAAAGACCCGAACCGTTGCGAGTCAAAAACTGCAAGTTACCCCAGCCCCCTGAAGCCGCGCGCGTCCCGGCGATTTCTGATCCAATGGTCGTGCCATCGGAAGAGGCGACAAAATCAATGGCTGCGCCATTACCGACGCCGCTAGCAGCGGAGGGATGCATTAATCTTAAAATTGGAACGATAGCGTTAGCGTTGGAAGCGTCCACAGCGCCGGAAGGTATAGAAATGGCCGACGAACCATTGTTCGTAGTGCGTACCTGCCAGACATCGCCGCTTTGGGTCAAATTGGGGTAAAGAATCTCCACTGGCAAACTAGCTATTTGATTTCTAATTTCTAACTGGGCAGTAAACTGGCTCAAGCCGGCATCCGGCAGACCAATAGAAGTTTGGCCGTAAGGTTTGACGGCGATGCGGTCCGCCGACTGGCCGTTGGGTTCCCATTGATAGGCTAAAATATATGCGCCCGCTCCGCCGCCGCTCCACAAATTGCCGCCGCCGCGATAGTCTATGCCGGTCTCCCACATTTCCGTAGCATTGATTCCTGTGCCGCGGCCGAAAGCAATAGACGGTCCGCCGCCGTTATTATAAGTTGGAGTGGTCAGAAACAATCCGGTGGCATTGCTGCTGCTTGCAGTACCATAGGTCATCTGGTCCAAAAACCTCATTTCATTATTACTGGAAGTAACGACATCCAACTTCGCCGCCGGACTTGTTGTCCCGATGCCCACATTGCCGCTTACTATTAATCCATTCGATGGAGCCGTGTTGGTTCCGGCGTAAGAACCAATACTCATTCCGCCATTGACATCCAACGCGGATTGAGGATGAAGCACCCCAATGCCCACGCGGCCTCCGTTCGGGTTAAGCAGCAGACCGGAAACATTCACCCCCGAATGCTGCGCCTGTATATACGCGGCTCCGTTTCCTTCGTTGTTGTCATAGGTGCTGTTGACACCCATAAATAATTCGTAAGGATTTGAAATATTCTGGGTAAGCTTAATCGAACCTATCCCCGCCGGGGAGGTTGTATCCGCATCAACCACCGTTAGCTTGTTCGCTGGCGATGTGGTGCCGATGCCGATATTGCCGTTTCCTGTTAACCTCATTACCTCTGTGGAACTGGCTGAAAATGCTATAGCTTTACTATAACTTGTCATGTCAATGTAAGATTGCGAGGGTCCATTAACACTTTGGAAACCGTACCCATACACATTTCCGAGAGTATAAAGTGAATTGGCTTGAATCTGCCCAGCGGCCACAACTGCACCAGAACTACTAACCGTAAACTGATTGTTATTACCAACCGTCAACAACTGGCTTGGTGCCGTCGTCCCTATCCCGACGTTGCCGGAGGAAGTGATATTAAACAAGGAAGTGCCGGAGGAAGAGGCTGCGAGGAAAATATCCGCGGTTTGGCTGACAGAGCCTTGAAGCAGCAAAGTTGGAATGGTTGTGGTGGAAGGCGAGGCGTTCTGGATAAAAGTTGGCTGGTTTAAGTCAAAGCGCTTGGCTGTAGAATTCCAGGAAATTAAGGCGTTAGGGTCTGCCCCGGAGGCGCCGCGGAAGAAGATTAAATCCGCGTTTTCGGCATCGGCGCTGGCATTGTCGCTGTTAATGGTAAAGCTGTCGGAAAGCGTGCCGCTTAAAGTGGAAGAGGCGTCGGAAATCAAGTTGGCATGCAACTCGCCCACGTATAAATCGCTCCAGAAATAGGAAGCGCTCCCCAAGCTTCTGGTATTGTTGCCATCGGGAATTAAATTGGAAGCAATGGCCGCATTTACGGTCAGGCTGGTCGTGGTAGCGCTGCCAATGATTACCGCCCCGTCATTTACGGTCAAGTTTTGGCCAATGTTAACATTGCCCGTAAAGTAACCGTCGCCAACCACGGTTAAGGCATAGCCCGGCGTGGTCGTGCCAATGCCAACATTGCCGGCGCTGGTCACGGTCAAGCGCTCGTTGCCCAAAGTGAACAGGCGCAAGGTATCTTCGTCGGCATTGCTCGTGTCCGCCGTAATGTAAGTGTCCTGGTCGGCATCAATAACCCCGCCCAAACCCTGCCAGACGCTATTGTTGCCGTAACCCTCAAACTGGTGCGTGGTCAGGTTATAGCGGATTTGGCCGGTTAAAGCCACGGCCGGCCTCTGCGCGGTGTTGCCCACCGGAATGCGCAAAGCGTCCGTAGCGTCAATTTCCAACACGGTTAACGGAGTGCTGGTGCCAATTCCCAATCTATGGTTAGTTTCATCGTAAAAGAAGTTGCTGTTGTCCTGGGCCAGGCCGGAAGATCCTTGAAAAACAACAGAGCCGGCGGTGAATTGCGGATTTATCCTGGCAATAGTCAAACTGGTAACGGTCGTGGTAGCCAAACTGACATTGCCGGTAACAGTAAGATTGTTTAAGCTTGTCTGGTCAGAGACTGACAAAATTGCAGCGGACAAATTGCCAAAGCCCGCCAAAGAAGTGCCGGCAAATCCCTGGGCGGGAACCGGAGGAACATAAGTGACAATGGGATAGCCGCCCACAACCGCGGAAGACTGGTTGGTTGCGGGGTTAGTAATTAAGCCGGTGTCCCCCTTGTCTCCCTTGTCTCCTTTTTCGCCCTTTTCGCCTTTAAATTTGCCTTCGGCCAAATACTGGTTAAGCCGCGCGTCAATTAGCCGGTTAACAAACATGGGGTCAACGGCCGTTAAAACGGCTGCAGACGCCGGCCTGCCGCTGCCCGCGTTGGGCGCGCCTGCCGGTTGGGAAATGGCGGCTGCCGAATGCCCGGCCTCTGGACCGGTTTGCGGCGTTTGGGAATTTAAGTTCGCGGCTTCGCCATTGCCTGCCGGCCCATTGTTCCCCACCATTTGCCCAAACTTGTCATGCGTAATTAAAGGCAAAACATTTTCTTCGCTGCCGGTCTGCAAAATATGTCCTGCCGTTGCCACCGCGCGGTTCCAGGCGCCTTTTCCCGCGCCGGCAACCTGCCCCCAAACTTTTCCCACCCCTTTGGCTGCGACTTTTCCAAAATTTGCCAACTTTACCAACTGCCTTGTTTCCCAGGCTGCCGCATTATTAAGTCCTTGCAAGCTCTTTTGCGCCAGCCGATTTAAGGAAATACTGCCCACGGTAGAAGAATTGTTCTCCTTGGCGGACGACAAGCCCAGCACCATGCCTTTGCCGGCTTTTTGCTGTTGATTAGCCTCCGAATATTTTACATCGGGCAAAATTTTAAACCACTCCCCTACTCCATTGGTGAAAATTTTTATAAATTTTGATTCCTGGCCGGCGGGATAGTCTACCGCGCCCAAGACTTCTCCCTTTTGGACGCGGCCGCTTGCCGCGTCATTGCGGAAATTAATATCTTTAACTTTAAAATATGAAACCGCGGCAGTCTTTATTTCAGCAAAAGACTGCTTCGCCTTTAAGTTAAAGTTTTGCAATGTTACAAAATAACGTGCAATTGTATCCTGGCTGGCAACGCGTTGGCTGTCTGCCGCTTCCGGCAAATTTTTCCGGACGCTTATTTGCCAGGTTAAAGCTTGCCCCCAAATTTGCGCGTCCGATTTGCCCACGCCGGCAAAAGCGGCAACGCCTGTCTTAAGCGACCGGCTAATGTCCGTCTTCCAATTTTGGGCCGCGCTTTGCAGGCTTGCAAAATTTATGGCCGGATGGCGGAACAGAAAATCCGTCCAAACCAAAGCCAGCGTGCGGGCGGAAATTTTAACCGCTTGCAGCCTGGCTGAAAAATTTATTGTCCCAACTGGCAGCTTAGGGGCCCCGCCCGCCTGGCCAACAAATTCAGAATCCCTGCCTTTTACTAAATCCGCATGGCGGCTAACCGCTTCGCCTTTTGAATTATTTTGCGCTGCGTATTTATACGGCGCATACTCTGCCCGCAATCCTCCAAAATATCCGAACCAGTTGCCAATGCCGCCGGTAAACAACGACAGCAAATGAAGGTTGTCGTTGCTTGGATAAAATACTGCTTTTTCTTTGGCCGGCAAATTTTCGTATTTGCCAAATGGGCGCTGATAAATGCGCTGGCCAGCCGCTGAAACAGAGCTGCCTGAATGCCCGTTGTTTGAAAAATTATTAGGGATACTGAACGACAAAGATTTCAGGATTCCGGAGTTGACCCCTGCGGGAACCGCATGCTTTATCTGTATCTCTTTGGCCGCGCCCCACAAGGACATGCTTAAGGCAAACAGCAGCACAGCCAAACCCGCCAAAACGCGGTTAGGCAATTTAGCCAGCATTTTGTTTTTTAGGGGCGCGGGCAACTGCGGCAGCTTAAACGGAACGACTGACGTTTTGGCCAGCACAACTGCCAAAGCGCGGTGCGGCTTGGGCACGGCCAAAACGAATTTCGGCCTGGGAATTTTTCCGATCCATTTGGCCATAGGCGCGCTCTTGGCGGTTTGGCGGGCAAGCGGCGCAGTTTTGTTTTTGTCCGGGATCCGGGACTCCGGGACGCGGGGCGCAGCCGCAAAGGCCGGAGCTGCCGGTTTGGAATTTTCTTTCAGGCTTTGGGGAGTAATAAACTTCGCGTTAATCACCACGGGCTGCTGCCTTAACCCCAAGGCATTCCCAATTTTTTGCAGGAAGGATTTCATATTTTTCCTCCTTCCAGCATCTTGAGCATTTTTTCGTGCTTCTTGACCTGCTTGGCCACGTAATTTTTAACCGCCTCTTCCGTAGTCAGCCAGTCGCGGGAAATTTTTATCGCATTCAGTCTCCCCTTGCGGGCCAATAAACTCAAATACTCCGCACTATACGGAGTTAAAGTCGCGGCCTGGCTGATGGAAATCAGCTTGCCCGAAGTCAGCATTGACAACTGTTCTTGGGAAGACAAGGGATTAAATTGTTATTTGATATTTGTTTCTTTAACTACTATAGAATATAAATATCCAATTTACACTGATTCGCGCCGTAATTTTTCAGCGTTAAATCAGCGTATTAATCCGCATATATTCTGTAGTTTTTTGTTTCACTCTAGCCTATTTAGGCTTGTTTAAGCAAGCTAGTTTTGGCTTGCCTATTGCCTATTGGCTATCCGATACTTTTTCTATATATATATTAGCAAAAAAACAGCCATTTGTCAAGGCTAAACCGGTGTTAGACTGCAAACAGATTAACACGGATCAAGGCAGACAGATAAACACGGATTACGGATAAACCCTCTGTTCCAGCTGGCCTGAAGGTCTTCGGTTCAAGGCGCAGATCACTGATCACAGATATCACGGACAGTAGGAACAGGCCCAAGAATGTCCCGGATAAAGCCATTGCCAAGCTGGTCATTGATGTCAAGGACGTAAGGACAGGTCTAGACCTGTCCCTACAAGGACAGGCGCAAAGCCTCCTTAAGCTTGCAGTTGCCCAATTCATTAAGCTGCTTATTCCGCATATTTTAATGTTACACCGGAACACTTGGAAACCTTGCCCCCTAAAGCAGGCAACAAACCCATAAAGAATGTAGGGGCAAGCTTTAGCTGCCCGCAAGTTCGGGCGCCCAAAGGGCAGCCCCTACAAAGGATAATTTGTAATTAACTCCCCTTGCCACAGTGCCGCCTGGTACCTGGCTTGCAATGGGCATGCAAAATGCGGTGTCATTACTGGCATAAAGCGCGGTGTCATTGCGAGCGAGTGCATCCGAGCGAAGCAATCTATCCCGCGTGTCATCGCGAGTGCATCCGAGCGAAGCAATCTTTTTCTTGTGCTTATGATAGATTGCTTCGCGGCCCAGTTAAAGCCCTGGCTCCTCGGCACGTCGTTCGCGAGCGACGTGCCTCGCAATGACACCAAGGGGACGCAATGCCATAGGGAAAAGAACCTTAAAAAACCTCCAATAAACCTTAAGCCTTGCCCCCTTAAGCTGTAGTCGCTTAGTTCACTCAGCTTTGCAAAGAGCCTGATGAATCAGGCAACTACAGACCCGCCTGGCCTATATGGCGGGAACACCACAACACGTGTTGTGGTGTTCAAAGGAGACAGATGTTTTGGGTGATGACGCACATCTGGGATAAGCGGTCTTTAGATTACCTGATAATAATCATCATCAACCAAACTTAAACAAGATTATCCCAGATGTGCGTCATCACTGACTCTATCCCGGAAGTACGTTTTCGTCTTTCCCATTCCTTATGGTTATTAGATTCGCGATGGATCGGCGTAGAAGATCAGCGTTAATATCCGCGTCATAAAAAGCTGCCTTGGCATTTTGCCAAAGCAGCCGTTACCACCAGTCTTCCCTTACAAGGCAGGCATCTTGTCCTTGGGCAAAAACTTAACCGGCACGCCCCAGGCAAAACCCAAAGCCTGGGCAATTGTTACCCCAATCCTGGTTCCTGTATAACTGCCCGGCCCTTTGTTGACCACAATTTTTTTGACCTGACTACGGCTAAACTTTCCTGCCTTGAAAAATTTTTCCAGACATCCCAAAGTCTCATGCGATTTATGCGGGTCAATTTTGCAGGATTTTTTCCACAATTTTTTCCCGTCCGTTGCGGCAAACGTTATCTTGCCAAAATCAGTTGTGTCAATGTATAAAACCATAAAAGTTATCAAGTTTCAAGTTCGTCAAGTTTATCAAGTTTCTAATCTATAAAGTTTTTATAAAACCTGAAAGTAGCCGACAAATTTCCAAACATCTTTGATAGATATCGTCAAATTGAGATGGGGTAATGTATTTTAACCTCAAAGCCATATGGACCATGGACCTGACTTCTCCAGCAGAACCCTTGGCAATATATAAAAATTGTGCAAGTTCCTTATTGCTTTTTCTTTCATACCCTTCCGCAATGTTGTTTGAAATACTTACCACTGCCCTTTGGATTTGATCTTTAAAACTTAAATCCCTATTACTTTTTAGAACACCATAAACAATAATAGCAAGGTCAATACCTTTCTGCCAAGAAATAATATCCTCGAATCTTTCTATTTTCATATACTTGATTGTTTTTACTTGATAAACTTGATAACTTGATGAACTTGTAACTCTTTAAGTTCCTCCCTTGCCACTCCCCTGTCGTCCCAGTCCGCGTAGGTTCCCGCGGCCAGCGCCATTTTCTGGTCCGCGCCCTTGCCGGTAATTAACACCAGGTCGCCGGCTTGCGCGCGCCGCAGCGCGAGACGGATTGCCAGGCGGCGGTCGTATTCGCAAAATAAATTCTGGCCTTCCGTTTTGCCCCCGGCGGCCGCGCCTTCAACCATGGGCCGGCTTAGGGCCTTAGGGTCTTCGTCATAAGGGTCGTCCGTGGTAATAATTGCTTCGGACGCGAATTTTCCCGCCATTTCCCCCAAAGTAAAAATTCTTGCCTTGTCCCGCCCGCCGCCGGTCGGCCCTAAGACCTGGATAATGCGGCCATGCGGCCAGCGGGAAACGGTTTCGTAAAGCTGCCGCATTTCTTCCGGCTCGTAGGCGTAGTCCACCAGCACCGTAAACGGACTGCCCTGAATTATTTCCATCCTGCCCGGCACCACCGGAATTTTTTCCAAGGCCGATCTGCAAATTTCCAGACTGATGTTTTGTGATTGTGCGGCCGCTATGGCTGCCAGGGAATTGTAAACGTCAAACTGGCCCTTTAAATGAATTATGAATTTGGAATTATGAATTATGAATTCCAATCCATCAGGCGAATATTTGATATCAGATGCGATTAAATCCGCTTGCCGGTTCTTTACACCGTATGACAGGCATAGGTCTGACTTAAAACTGGCGTAATATTTCCCATATTGGTCATCTGCGTTAAAAACTATTGCCTTCCCCAATTTGCGGTTTATCCTGCGTTTTTCTGCGGACATCTTATTCATTATAAGCGAAGCAAAAAGCTTGCTTTTTGCCAGCTTATAATTTTCAAACCCGCCGTGGGATTCCAAGTGCTCGGGAGTCAAATTGGTAAAGACAGCCGCGTCAAAATTTATTCCCAAATGCCGGTTCTGCGCCAAGCCTTCGCTGGACACTTCCAGCACCGCATATTGGCAGCCGGACTTTAACATTTGCCGCATATGCTTTTGCAGCACCCAGCCCGAAGGCATGGTCATTTTTATTTTATTGAGATATTCCTTCCCGTTGACATTCATGGTGACGGTAGACGTATAGCCGGTTTTATAACCGGCTTCCTGCAAGATTTGCGCGATTAAATTTACGGTGGTGGACTTGCCGTTTGTGCCGGTCACGCCAATAACAATTAACCGGCGGGACGGCCGGCCAAAATAAAAATGCCCGGCCAAAGCCAAAGCTCCGTGGTAAAAGGGGCGTAAAAATTTCAGTATCTTTTCGGGAATGATTTTTTTTAAATATTGCATAAGCATGTTATGGGCGTTATGATCAATCTTGGCCAACCCCCTTTATTGCGTCAGGCTAGTGAACCGCCCTGTTCACCTTCCTGAAAAATTCATACATTCCGTATTGCAGCTTACGCTGCACTATATCATAAGCCCCGGGATACTGCAAAACTTGGCCGCCAAACCCCAATTTGAACCGCGCAAAACCCGGGTCTTTTTCCCGCGCCGTGTCCAGGCCCCAAAAATCGTACCGCTCCAGGCCGGCCGCTTTGGCATCAACCAAAGCCTGGTAGTGCAGCAAATGCGGGGCCATGACTTCGCGCCGGCTGGAAGAAGATCCTCCAAATAAATAAGTTCTCACTCTTCCGAAATCCACCATGATTGCCGCAGCCAGCAGATCCTTGTTATACAAGGCTTTATAAACATATACTTTTACCGCGCTTTGGCCATTCCTTATTCCGAAAAAATTTAAAAAATTCTGGTAATAGCTTTCCGGAAAAGTCTTAAATTTTTGCCTGCGGCTGGTCTGCAAAATTAATTCCAGCGATTCCCGCAAATACAGCCCGTGCCCCGGCGTAACCGCCAAATCCGCTTTAACCTGCACGCCGTGCCTTTGCGCCAGGCGGATATTATAGCGCGTCTTGGGGCGCATCTCTTTTAGTAATTGATCTTTGGATTTGGTTAAATCTAAAATTAAAGTTTTATTCGGCTGAATATGGGCCGTCGGGATTGCAGATTCCAGATTGCAAATTCCAGACTTTGGCTCAAATCTAAAAAAAATCGCTTCTGGAAATTTTCTGCGCAATTCCTGCAAAGCAGGTCTTAAATCTCCAATCTTAAATCTTAAATTACCTACCGGCCCATAGGGCGCGTAAAGATAATATTTTCCCGTTGGCAGCGGCATCTTTATTAACTGGACCGCCCCCGCCGCTTTCCGGTGATCGTTATCGCTGCCTGCTATAAAATACCGAAACGCCTTCCTCCCCAATTCTTCCTGCCACTGCCCCCATTCCCAGGACTGCAAAAAACTGCCACTCGGCTGCATTGCAACAAAGTGGTTGTATTCTTTCCTGTATTCTTCTGTTGCCTGGACAAGGTTCATATATGAGCAGATAAACTTTACGGATTACGAATCGGAAAAATGCTTGATCCTTTCTGGCAGTGAAGACGGCCTTCCGGGACAAACAGATTTTAAATTATTGGATATTGTTTATCATCATCCTAACTATAGAAGGCCGGTCCCGGAAGGCCGTCTTCACCCTTTATCCGTATCAATCCGTATTCCGTAATCTTACGCTTTTCCCAGCATCTTTAGCGCTTCCTTAAGCTGCTGCTGGCTGGGCAAATTGGCGTCTATTTTCTTTAAAGCTTCGCGCACTTCCTTTTGCGAATAGCCCAGGGCGATAAGCGCGTCAAACACGTCGCCGGACGCGGCTATGCCGCCGGAAACTTCCAGCGCCCCCATCTTGTTTTTTAACTCCAAAATAATCCTCTCTGCGGTTTTGGTCCCCACTCCGGACACGCGGGTAAATACGGCGGGGTCCTGGTTGGCAATGGCTTGCCTGACTGTTTCCGCCCTGGTAGCCGAAAGTATTGCCAGCGCGACTTTCGGCCCCACGCCGGAAACCGTAACCAATAATTCAAAAAGCTGCAAAGTGTTAAAATCCGGCACGCCAAACAAGGCCTGCCCGTCTTCGCTGACTTTATGGTAAACATAAGCGGACACGGCCTCCCCTATTTTAGCCTCCAAAATTTCCGGCGTCACAAAAACCTTATATCCTATCCCATTGGTTTCCAGGATAATATAGGCCGGGCCTTTTTCTAAAATTGTGCCTTTTAGGTATGCGATCATAAATCTGCTAAAACTACGGACGGCTCCGACTTTACACCGGAGCATCTCTGTAGCTATATTCTACCAATTCCCCGGATTATTGACAAAGGCAAAAAAATCCTGTAAGCTTTTCTTCACATGGGAGCGGGCAAAATTTGCGCCCTTTGTGGTTGCGCTCGGGCGCTTTTTGCCCGCTCATTCGGTTGGGGCCGTAGCTCAGACGGCAGAGCGCCTGCTTTGCAAGCAGGAGGTCGAAGGTTCAACTCCTTCCGGCTCCCCCAACAATCTTAATGAGGATTTATACTTTATGGCAGGAACTTGGCGGTATAAAAGCCCGCCGGGTGCTACGAAAATTACGAACACGGCTTTCCTTACCGGGAAAGCAACGCTCGTCTCACGCATTTCGTAGCCAGGCCTTAACCGGCCAACCTGCCGACCCTCTTATCCCATCCTACCTCCACTTGGATCTTGGGCCAGAACGTGACTGGCCCGTTTTTTTATTTTAAACAACCTGCTATCCGTGTTAAGCGGGCAGTTTTAAGATTGTGGACAAAACCCAAAAAATTTTGTTATGATAAAAGATGGCCCATAGGCCTTATTTGTCCCAATGCCCCCTATTCGTCCTATAATATAACACATGAACCAATTTAAGCTTAAATCCAAATTCCAACCCGCCGGGGACCAGCCCCGGGCGATAGAAGGCTTAATTAAATCCCTGCAAACCGGCCGCAAATACCAGACGCTTTTGGGCGTAACCGGCTCAGGCAAGACTTTTACCATGGCCAACGTGGTGCAAAAATTGCAGCGCCCGGCTTTGGTTATTTCCCACAACAAGACTTTGGCCGCGCAGCTCGCTGCCGAATTCCAGGAGTTTTTCCCAAATAACGCGGTCCACTACTTTGTGTCGTATTACGATTACTACCAGCCCGAAGCTTACATTCCCCGGACCGACACTTATATAGAGAAGGAAACGCAAATTAACGAGGAAATTGACCGCCTGCGCAACGCGGCCACGCAGTCCCTGCTGTCGCGGCGCGACGTGATAATTTGCGCGTCCGTTTCCTGCATTTACGGCCTGGGCAACCCGGCGGACTATTTGGACCTGTCCATGGAAATTAAGCGCGGCGAAACCGTAAAGCGCGACAAGCTGCTGCGCCGCCTGACTGACTTGCAATACCACCGCAATGACCTGGATCTGCAAAGAGGAACTTACCGCGCCCAAGGCGACGTGGTGGAGCTGATTTTGTCTTCCGAGGACACGGTTATCCGCCTGGATTTTTTTGGCGACCAAGTGGAGAAAATTGAGCGCCTGGACGCCCTGACCAACGAGAAACTGGAAGACTTGGAAAAATTTACCATTTTCCCGGCCAAGCATTTCGTGACGCCCGAAGAAAAACTGCAAACCGCAATGGAAAGCATTCGGCAGGAACTGGTCCAAAGGCTTAAGGAGCTTAAAAGCCAAGGCAAACTTTTGGAAGCCCAGCGCCTGGAGCAGCGCACGAATTTTGACTTGGAAATGCTGGCCAATACCGGTTTTGTCGCGGGGATAGAAAATTATTCCCGGCATTTGGACGGCCGCGCGCCGGGCGAACCGCCTTCCACCCTGATAGATTATTTTCCGGACGACTTTTTGCTGTTTTTGGACGAATCCCACCAGAGCGTGCCGCAGATTGGCGCCATGTACGAAGGCGACAAGTCGCGCAAAACCACGCTGGTGGATTACGGCTTCCGCCTGCCCAGCGCCCTGGACAACCGGCCGTTAAAGTTTGCCGAGTTTGAAAAAAAAATAACCCAAGCCGTGTTTGTTTCCGCCACGCCGGCCAAATTTGAAATTGAATCGTCCCTTGCCCAAAAAGCGAACTTTCGGCCAAAGCGATTGTTGAAAAATGTAGGGGCGAGCTTTAGCCGCCCGTCCGATGATAGCGGGCGCCTAAAGGCGGCCCCTACAAAACCATTAAATCCCCCTTCCATCATAGAACAGATTATCCGCCCTACCGGCCTGCTTGACCCGACCATAGAAATCAAACCCATTAAAAACCAGGTGGATGACTTAATAGAACAAATTAACGGGCGGATAAAAAACCATGAAAGGATATTAGCGGCCACGCTGACCAAGCGCATGGCCGAAGAACTAAGCGAATACCTGAACGAAGAAGGCATAAAAGTGCATTACGTGCACAGCGACGTTGACACATTTGAACGTTTGGAAACCTTGCGCGACTTGCGCTTGGGAGTTTACGACGTGCTGGTGGGGATAAATTTGCTGCGCGAGGGCCTGGATTTGCCCGAGGTTTCGCTGGTGGCCATTTTGGATGCGGACAAGGAAGGGTTTTTAAGGTCGGAAACTTTTTTCATGCAAATGATGGGCCGCGCAGCCAGGCATGTCCGCGGCCACGTTATTATGTATGCGGACAAAAAGACCGGCTCCATGGATCGCGCCATAAACGAAACCAACCGCCGCCGCAAGCTTCAGGAAGCTTATAACAAACAACACGGCATAACTCCGCAAACCATAAAAAAAGCCATTGCCGATACCCGGCTGGCTGGAGCCAAGGGTATGGAGGCGGATGCTGTCCGGTCTTCCGGCAGCATAGATCCTTTAAAAATGGACGCCCAGGAACTTAAGCTCTACTTGGAAGAACTGGGGGAACAAATGGACCTGGCCGCCAAAAATTTGGAATTTGAGCTGGCCGCCAAACTTCGCGACCGTCTAAACGAAGTAAAAAAAATCCGAAAGCTACGGAAAAAATAAAATGTCCTTATTATAAAACCTTTGACGTAAAAGCCAAAACCGGCTTATCCGCCCTATACCAGGGCGGTTTTACCTTTAGAAAAAAGTTTTTCAAAAGGTTCCGCCGCCTGCCAGGCATATTCAAAAAGATTCCTTAAGGACTTGTATATCCCCTGGCTGGCGATTTGGACCGCGAAAATGTAAGGTTGATAAGAAAAAAATACCGCGTTTCCATCATATAGGCAATTATCCGTCAAAAATTCTCCTTGACTCGGGGTGAATCTTTGCAAAAAATTTTGGCCATGGTCCATACTATTAGCATAAACAATATCCGCCTCGCTCCTTGTCAGCAGCTCTCTCACTTTGACCGAACCCTGCATGGCTTTTTGGTTTAAAAGTTTCGGGTAATCGGGATAAGCGGAAATAATGTCGCGGATAGTGGAAAAAAAATCCACTTCTTTGGCCTTTAAAATTTTTTTGTAGACCTCGCGCACCGCATCCCTGCCTTCAAACAATAACACCTGCGGCTTGTCTATCTTGGCATTATACAAAGCCATCATGTTCGGTAAAAATCTTTTTGCCAATTCTTGTTTGTGGTGCAGGTCGTGCAAAATCTTCTGTGGCGATTCAGCCGTATAAAGAGCTTTCTTGGCGCGAGGCACAACACTTACCAAACCTTTGCGCTGCAGATCGTCCAATATCAAATATGTAGTTGGGCGCTTAATCCCCGCTTTTTGCGCGATTAACTGCACGCTGGCAGTCCCCAGTTCTAATAAACCCAAATAAACTTGGGTTTCTTTGTTATTTAGGCCAACTTGGTTCAATACTTCGCTTATTTCCATAATCTAATTATATTCCTATTTTCCTATTTTGTCAATTTTTCTGACAAATTATTGTATTACTGCTAAATTCCTCTACAAAAAGGCTAATTTGCACATACTTCCTAGTCACAATTATTGACTATCCTTATTATTTATGGTATAGTTATCAGTTAAAACGAACAACGTTTTAACAGTCTCTAAAAGGAGGGGCTTATGAAAACCTTTACCGCGACGATGGTACTTCTGGCTCTGACGATGTTAGCCAACGCCCAAACTCTGATAACTGCAGACACCATGGGTAAGGGTAAAACCGCGGCCTTCGTTTCGGCTAACGCGCTCATGGTGAAAGATTTCACCACGCAGACGTTTTCCACGGCCCAGGTGTGGCGTGGAGTAACCGACCGGATCGACGTATTCGGCGGCGTCAGCGAAACCACGGCGCTCGGCCAGGCGCAAACGGCCATTTCCGGCGGAGCAAACATTAATCTGCTTAAAACCAAGCTGATGAATATCTCAACGTTCCAAACGGTGAGTACGCCGCTCAACCGCCGGAAAGATGCAGCCGCGGCCATCTGGTTTGTGGCCGGAGTTGTCAGCCACGATTTCCATGCGGCAACGCTCTACGGCGGCTATAGCGCCACAGTACCGCTTGGGCATGCCGCGGATAAGCTGTTCACTCCGCCTGGCGTGGTGCACAACTGGCCAATTGGTATTGCCATCCCCAAAGGCAAGTTCCTTGTCTTTGCCGAATACAACTTCGGCAAACAGGTGCAAACTGGGGGCCTAGGTGTTGCATGCACCTTCTAGGGGAGACTCGCACCTCTCCCCTCTTTTTTCCAAATTTTGATATTAATCAAATTTTAAAAAATAGAACTAAAACTTGCGGCCCTTGCCCTTTTCCGCCATCTTTGGTAAAATCACCTTATCCCGCTAAAATGGCTGCTGTATTTTTACGGGAACCGTGTCATAATCTTTCAATTTTCAATCATTAAATCCTTAAATTACTGTATGCCCAACACTAAATCTGCGGCCAAGGCCATGAGGCAATCGCTGCGCCGCCGCGCCAGGAACTTAAAAGTTAAAAATAAGTTCAAAGACGCCATTAAAGAAACGCGCAAGCTGATCACCGCTGGCAAAAAGAGCGAAGCGGCCCAGGCCTTAAAGGCGGCCATGTCCGCCCTGGACAAAGCGACCAAGACCAAGACCATCAAAAAAAATACCGCATCCCGGAAAAAGTCCCGCCTGGCCAAGGCTATTGCCAAATTGGCATAATATATCAAAATTTCCAAACAGCCCTTGCAATAAGGGCTGTTTAAATTTGCGTCAAAATAACCGCTTCGGCAAAAACCGAAGCGGTTACTAAGAAGCAAACCCAATTACATTTGTCCCGGCCTGCTGCTGCCGCGATAGGTTGGAGACATAGACGCGCCCCAGAAACCCAAAATTGCCACCACTATTCCGGTAATAATCAGCAAAGTTCTACCGGTTCCGGATGACATATAACTCCAAGCCGCGACAATTACCCAGATGCCCAATATTCCGTTTAACCATTGTTGCCACATAATAAATTTTCTCCTTTGTATATTAATTGACAATAAATTGTTTCGACCTTTAATTTATTAGTTTCCGGACGTTTTAAAAAACGGTTTTAATTTACAACCGCCGCAGCCTGCCCAAACCATTCTGTTTTCCATACGTATAAGACTTTTTTTGCCATTAGGACTTACAGCTTGCCCGCTTATGTAAAAAGGTTTTTATCTTTAGCCAAAATAAAATCCCCGTAAAAGGGGAAAATTTATTTTTAAACCGCTTGGAAATATTTTAATATTGCCACCCCAGGCTGCCCTGCCGGGTAAATACCTTTAAGAAAACAGGATAACCAAACTTAATGTTAATTTTTCCGGTTTCGTCCCTGCCTTTAATTATTGTCTGCTTGCCGTTATAAACTGCTGACACGTTAAAATCTTTTATTGACCTGGCGTCCTGGGATAACAGTTTTAAATTCCCCTGCTTGTCCAGGCTCCAGGAGAAGGCCAGTTTGTTTTTACTTATATCCGCAGGCCGGCCGTTGTAAGTTATGGCCGCAATTTCCGCGCTAAGCGCGCGCTTCCTGTCATTTTCTTTGAATTTAATAATAGTAACATTGCCCGCCTGGTCGGACAAAGTAACGCTGTTGCCGCTGTCAACCGCGTCAACCGGCAAGGAAAGACTGTCTTGCCCGGATACGATTAAATCTTTGGCGTCGTAATTAAATTGCATAACCGCTTCGGGCGCGGTCTTGTCTATTACAAATTCCAAAGTTTTTGTTTCTTCGCGGTTGCCGGCCTTGTCCACGGAATAGTATTCTATTTTGTGTTTGCCTTCGCTGCCCACAACTATGGGAGATCCGGCAGCGTAAACCTGGAAGCCCGGGCCGGAGTCAAGGCTGTATTCCGTTTCCAAAACCCCTGACGCCTGGCTTGCCCTGCCGGACACAACCGGGTCTTCCGCGGACAAAGTTACGGAAACATTGCTCCGGAAATAGTTCTCCTTGCCGGCCTGGCCGCTTAAGGAAACGGTTGTTTCGGGCGCGGTTATGTCCAGCATTTGTTCGCTGTCCAAACTGGCCGAAGGGCCGTATTCCGTTTTCGCCTCGCCGTCGCCGCTTGCATCCAACAAAATTTTTTGGTCATTTTCCGCATTCAGCGCAATTTCCGCCAAAGAAGAGCTTGCTACCGGAATATTATGGTAAAAAGCCGTGCCAGCTTCCCGGCTGTCTTGGATTATTGTGGAATAAAAATCAAAGCTGCCGCTGCCAATAGCCGCCAACTTTACCGTATAGGAATGGCCTTCGGGCAAAAAGGCATACTGGTCGTGGCCGACAGCGTCAAACTGCACGCCGGGAATGTTAATTTCCATTTGCCCTTCGCTGTCCAGCCCGACGTGGTTTTGGCTTTCATCGTAAATATGCATATTTACCGGGCTGTGCACGGAAATTTGGCGGCCGTTAAAACGGCAGTCGGTCTGGACGGCTGTAATGCCGTTTTGGGCCGGCAACCCGCTGCCGGCAATTAAACTTACTATTTGCTGGCGGATGCCTTCTTGCGAAAGCATTTCCCCGTGGTTGGAATTTAACGCATAAAAAGTGGTTGCGCCCGGAATATTGCTGGCCGAAAATACCGGCACCGTGCCGTCGCCCGGACCGTATCTTAACAGGGGACTTTCCTTGCCGCGGTCCAAAACCGCGCTCAGCGACGGCTGCTGGCAGCCTACAATATTGTAAGTTTTAATGCCGCTGCCGGAAAAACTTAAGTTGTCGTAATCGGGCTGGTGAAAATTTGCCGCCTGGACAATTAAATTGTTATTCAAATTTTGGGCGGTTAAATATTGGTTGGTGGCTTCGTAATTAAATACATTACCCGTATCCAGCAAAGAAACCCAGGCCGGCTGGGCAGCTCCCAGGTAGCCGCCGGAATGGTTAAAATATTCCCCGCTTGGCAGCAATTCGTAAACCGAAGGCATATTGTGCGCCAAAAATTTTATCTCTTCGGGGTTTAAGCCCATCCCCAAAAAGCTAATGTCCATGCTGTCGCCGTAAAGCAGGGCCTTGGCCGCTTTTGGCGCTCCCAAATTCGGCACTCCCACAAAAATGATTTTGTTAATTTTTTCCTGATATTCCGGGTGGTCGTATAACAGCTTCTTAATAAGCAGCCCGCCCTGGCTATGCGCAATAACGTCCACCTTTGCCGATGACGCAGTATTTAAAACTTCGTCAATCTTATTTTTTAGCTCATTGTTCGCCACGCTCCCCAACTCCTTGCGCCAGTCATAAGGAAAAGTAAAAAGCGTCTGGTTTTCGGTGTAGGATTGGGATTTGAGGTCGTTGATTAACCCTTGACTATAATCAAAAAGAGTATTAGGCTTTCCTACAATATCCCCTAAAACCACATCTGTATATATAGGAACACCTCCATCGTTTAGAGACAAAGGATTTAAAAAATCATCGCTAGATGAATAAAACATCCTATTAACATCTGGCCATAGTTTTTCCGATCCTTTATAAATTTCCGTGCCCATTATCCCCGGAATAAGCAATACCGGGTTTTTTGCAGGCTGCTGCGGCGTGTCAGTAATTTTCATCCAAAGATCGCGGTCCGTAATTGGAGGCTCGTGGTAATATTCGCTGGCATAGTCAGTAAGGCAATTTCCGTAAGGAGGCGTAGTGGGAGTAATTAAATCGTGGGTGGTTAAGGCAAAATGAAGATGGGAAACTTCGTTGGCATAAATAACCCCAAGTTTTTCTTCGGCAAAATTTATTGTGTCATTGGGATCGCAATAAAAAGTCACTTCCACCCACGAATTATTACGGGCATATATCTCGCCATAAGTCATGTCCCTGCTATAGCAGCGGTGAAAAAACGTTTTTGAACCGTCAATTCTAATTCCCACATAACGATTAGCGTATTCCGGTTCAAAAAGGGGAAACCCGATTAAGTCAACCTTTAAGGTAATGCTTTCCAGTTTCCCGGTGGAATGAATAGGGTATCCTTGGCCAGTATCAAAGCGGTAAGCATATAAAATGCAATGGATATTATTTCCGTCGTCGTCTAAACAATAGTTGTTGGAAACAGGGTCATAAGTGGTATCTAAAACCACTCCTGCATGGGTTATTTTGGGGAAATAAAACAATAAAAGAAAAAATAATAGTATAAAATATTTTTTCATATTAAAACCCTATATGCCTTAGGGAAACCGAAAGGCCAAAAGTAAAAAACGCTGCAACCAGCAATATAAAAGACAAAACTATGCCAGACCATAAAGCCAATTTGTTTTTAATATTTTTATTAATTATTAATAAATACACAACCAGCAATAGCAATCCCGCCATTTGGATAAAAACTACGCTGCTAAACCAGTTAATATTGTTAAGATCCATTAAAAAGTTATTTCTTAAAGGAACGACTGAGTTTGTATTTTGGAACCATTCATACGCAAAATTCCCTATCGGGCTCCATAATAGTTCAGGAATTAGGAACATTGCTAAAAATACTGACAGCCAGATTTTTTGAGGTTTGGTCATTGGTTTGGGTTTCTCGGTTAATTTTTCCAAATTTTTTAAGAAAAAATATGCCCAGTTTTGCTTTCTTTAGCCGCCGGACCGGAGGCCTTCTAGGAAGCTCTGCTGGGTTTTGTTTCTTAATTAAGAGATATTCTTGCCTTAAGAATATACTGGCAAATTCTTATTGTCAAATTTTAACAGCCGTTTATGCGTAAACATAAACGGCTGTTAAAATTTAATTTATTCTGCAGGCCCTATACCGCGCGGCGGATAAAATGGATTATGGCAAATATTATGGCCAAAACCAAAAAAATATAAATTAACCCTCCAAGAAAATGCAGAAACATTCCCAGAACCCAAATTATAAGAAATATGATTGCCAAAGTTACCAGCATAGTTTTAAGCGCTTAATTATTCAGCTTACTTTTTTATCTTTGCCCGCATAAACAGGATGGCAATTGCGCTACTTCCCGGCCACGTAATAAACAATATCGGTTACAGACTTGCTGTAAGTGCCGGTTATGGCCAGGTTTAAATTTCCCTCGGCAAAATTAGGCGGGACAACATAGCCGCTGTCGTTAAAGCTGCCTTTGGCATCGGCTACAATGGTATGGACAGCGGCGCTGCCTGTCCGGTCCGTGGTAATTTCCACCGGTTCGTTAGGCAGGAATCCCGAACCGATAAAATTTATCGCGCTGCCCGGCGCCCCGGCATAGGAGCCGAGCTGGACGTTAACGTAAGCCTGCGGCTCGGTAAAAGTCGCGCTTGCTTGCGCCCCGCTGCTTTCCCCTATCGCTTTAACCGCCTTGTCCCCGGCTGCCGCATAAGGGACAGCGGTATTCAGTGTAAAGTTCCCGGCCGCGTCCGTGTTTGCGCTACCCAAAGCCTCGCCCGCAAAAGTTATGTCCACTTTTTCATTGCCGCCGAATCCCTGGCCGTTAATGCTTAACGGCTGCCCGCCAAAACCATAATAACCGCTTAACACAATACCCGGATTCAACTGACCCACTCCAATATCTAATACAGTATTATAATTTGTCACCGAGCTGCTAAACGTGAAATTAGCGGTAGCGGCGGTAAACGGAATAGTAACGGGGCCGGACGCAATATTTCCTTCCGCATCCGCAGTCACGGCGGCTGCCGGAGAATTGTTCAAAAATATCTTCACCTCTTCGCCGGGAGCAAACCCGCTGCCCGTGAACGTTACGGGCGTTCCGGGAACCGTGTAATACGCGCTGGGTGAAACCTGCGGCATAAACGGCGCCAGGGCAATGTCAACCGAAGACGACGCGTTGCTTTGCGCGCCCACAAACGCAAAATTGGCGCTGCCCGAAGCTGTTACGGGAATGGTAATTTTGGTGGTATTAAAGCCGCCATTTGCGTCAGCGTTTACAAAACCCAAAGGGCTGTTGTTAAAATTTACGTTGACTTTTTCGTTTTTTGCATAACCGGAACCGCTGAAAGTTATAACGGTTCCCGGCGCGGTGTAATAAGTGCTGGGGTAAACTTGGGCCAGGAAAGGGGCTAAGGACAAAGCGGCAAAACCGCTGGCCTTGCTGGTGTTGCCGGTCATTACCACATCTAAGGTATTGGAAGAATTATTAAACGGCAAAACAATGGGCGTGGTGCTGGCAACGCCGTTTTTGTCCACTAAGGACGCGGCAGTGGAAGACCCGGCCGTAACGGTAACGGTTTCTCCGGGAGAAAAATTTATGCCCCAAACGTATATAGTGGAACCCGGCGTGGCATAATAGCTATCCAAAGATACCAAAGGGCGCAAGGCGGCAATGGCAATGTCTGCGCCGGCGCTGGCCCCGCTTTTGTCCCCCGTAAATTTATAAGTAACGTTACGGTCAGGCCCAAAAGGCGCGGTTACGGCCTGTCCCGTAAAATTGCCGTATTCATCAGTCGGAATAACGGCAAGTGCGTCTTGGCCGTCAGACATGGTAACATTTTCATTGGGAGCAAATCCGTAACCGCTAAAGTTAATTTTCCCGCCTGACAATATATAATAATTGTCCGGGACAATGTTGGGATACAATCCGCCTATCCCAATGTCCAAATCCGCGGAAACGCCGCTGTTTAAACCGGCAGCCTTGACCCGGATATTGTCACTGCCGGAATAAGGCGCGGCAAACGGGCCCGAAGTCTGAAACACCCCGTATTTGTCCGTTACCACTACATCCGACTCCCCTCCCGCCTGGACCGACACCTCTTCTTCCGGCGCAAATCCCGTTCCCCAAACAGTAAAGCTCTTGCCCGGAATCAGATAATATTCCGAAGGGGTAATTTGGGGGTTAAAAGAGCCCACGGAAACCGTAAACGCCGAAGCGGTATTGCTTTGCTGGCCCACAAAGCGAAAAGTAACATCCCTGCCCGCGTCCGAGAACGGAATTATTAAATTGCCCGCGTCCGCAAAGCCGCCGCCCTTGTCAGCGGCAATTACCGCAACCGCCGCGCTGTCCTGGTTTTGGAAAACATCCACCTTTTCATTCGGCGCGAAACCCTGTCCGTAAAATTTTATGGCCTGGCCGGGAACCAAAAAATAATTATCCGGCGAAACCAAAGCGTTAAATTGGCCAATGGTAACCATTATTGGAATGTCGGTTCCGGTTTTTGAACTTTTTAGATGGAAAGTCATAATGCCGCCAATAGCGCTTGCCGGAATTTCGTAAGATCCGGCATTGGCAAAATCTCCAGCCGAGGAAACTATAATCGTGCTGACCGGATCGGGATTATTCCCCGCCGACACGTCAACTGTCTCGTTGGGAGAAAAATTGTTGCCGGAAAAACTCAACGTCCCGCCTGGCATTAAATAATAAACGGAGGGCGCGGCGCTGGGATAAAATCCGCCAATATAAAAATAGGCAATCGCTTCCGCCCCGGAAAGGCTGCCAATTGCATGAAGCTGGTAAGTGTCCGGCGCCAGGTTCGGCACAATAAATGAAAATCCCGTAAAACTGCCGCTATCGCCTGCGGAAATTGTGCCTACGGTTTGGCCGCCCAGGGTAAAAGTTACCGTTTCTGCCGGCGCAAAACCGCTGCCATCAACCGTTACCGAACTTCCAGGCGTATTATTGGAAGATATAATATTAATGCCCGGATAAAAATTGGTTACATAAAAACTATTAGACGCCGTTTGTCCGCCGCTTGAACCAACCCCGATTATAGGCAAAGCTCCCTGGGGGGTATTGGCCGGAATGGTTATGCCCACGGGACCGAAAAATGAATCCGCCCCCGCCTTAGCGGTCGCGACCGGAGAACCGACAGCGCTGCCCAAATAAATGGAAATGGTTTCGCCGGGAGTCCAGCCGCCGCCGCTGGCCTGTATGGTTTGGGGCGTTCCGCTGAAAGAGCTTAAGGTCAAATAAGGCCCGTCCGCCTTAACAAAACCAAAAGGCCACGCGAGCAAAACTGCCACTAAAGTTATCCCAGAAATACGCCCTAATTTTAAAATTGTTGTTTTCATATAAGCTGTTTTGCTTTCTCCCCAAAAATATTGCCCCTTAAGGTAAAACTGCCAAATTATAAGACTAACAACATCCTTTAAACTTAAAAAGCACCGGTTATTTTTTTACCAATATTTTCCCTATGCTATGAACCAGCCAGGACAAAACCAAGACTGCCCTTTTTCTCACGGTCCGCAAAGTTATATACATAAAATAAAATCCGCCTTAAGGCGGAAAATTAATATTTGAGGATATTCACCCTGGCTGCAGCCTATAAAAACAATCCGGCCAGGACATGAATTAGCCAGGAGAGCGCCAGTTCAATTTTTTTAAAAATAATTTTCAACATGCTTTTTAAGCAGACGCCCAAAAGGCGCGGTTATTTCAAAAATAAAATCCGGCCGGCCGGATATATTTTGCCAGCCTCGCCTTTTCTCCCCATTTACCGAAAAGAAAAAGCGAGGCCGCATTTTGTGTTTGTTCCCCAAGTTTTGTTTAAACTTTTTCCGTGTTAACACTATAGTTATTATATTTTTAAAATATCAAACGGGCAAATAGTTTGCCCGCTTCCAATTAAGCGATGATTATCAGGATTTTTTTTAATTTGACTCTCTTTGGCTGAACTTATCCCCAGAATTATTTTAGAATGCGCCGCCAATGCAAATTTTCACTGCATTTTGAAAAAAATATTTTTAATTTATAGCGAAAATCCCTACTTTTTACTAATTAAATTGGCAACTAGCTTAACCATCGCGTTTTTTTGTTCCGGTCTGCTTTCCGCAACCAGCAAAGCCAGGGCAGCCAGGGCATTGTCGTTCAATTTGCGTTCGCCCTTCCTATTGTAAAGGCTGTGGTTTTCTATTAAGAACAACAAAAACAGCAGGGAACCGATGCGCTTGTTGCCGTCCGCAAAAGGATGGTCCTTAATGGTAAAATACAGCAAATGCGCGGCTTTCTCTTCCAAGGAAGGGTACAATTCTTTCCCGCCGTATGTTTGGGAAACGCCGGCCAGCAAGGCGGCCAGCCTTTCACCACTCTCTTTGCCGAACAAATTACCGGCCTGCCCTTTGCCGGCCAGCCTGGCTTTAAACTTGCCGATAATTTTTCTTACCTCTTCCAATTCCAGGCTGCGGGCAACCCTGTGGCTTACTTCCCCCACCTCCAAAGTTCCCCGGTCAAAGGCGTTTAAGATAGCCCAGGTACTGGCGTAGTCCGTAATTAATTTCAACAGATCCTTTTCGTAACCCGTTTCCCGCCTGGCTTCTATCACATTCTGGAATAACCGGACAGCCTGCTGCAATTCCGCCAGTTTTTGGTTATGCTGCTCCTTTAACGCCTGTTCCTGCAGCGCATATCCCGTTAACAACAATTCCTTTAATTTTTGCGTTGCCCAAATGCGGAATAAAGTAGCCTTTTTGGAATTGACGCGGTAGCCCACGGCTATAACCGCGTCTAAGCTGTAATACTTCGTCTGGTAAGTTTTAAGGTCAGCGGCAGTCCGTTCCAAAATGGAACATACTGTTTTTTCGCTTAATTCCGCGCTCTTAAAGATATTGCTTAAATGTTTGGTAATGGCCGCGCGCTGCACGCCAAAAAGCTGGGCAATTTCTTTTTGCGTGGCCCAAAGGTCGCCATTCTGGAACTTAATGGATATTTCCGGCCCGCCCTGGTCGCGATAAATAACTATTTCCCCCCGAAATTTTTCCTTAGGCTCTCCTTGGCTCATATGATTGGCAAATAAAGCTGTTTTAATGCCCGCTGGGCAGTACTACTATATCTGCTTTAACAATACCAGGGCCGAGGCCGGAATTTCGTAATCCACCCCCTCCACAGGCTGGAAAGGTATGTCTAAAAAAGGGATTTGGGCGGTCATTAAATTTACTTTCCACCTGCCCCAGGGCACGGAAAAATAATCCGCTCCGGCCTGGCCCGACCCGGCGCGGTCGCGGTCGTCCAAAATATGTATGGCTACCCCGCCTTCGGTAAGCACCTGGAAGGAATTTTGGATAATGCGCCACTGCTTTTCCACTTCCACAAACTTCAGCATGGAATGGGCAAAAACTATGTTAAACGTGCCTTCGGACAAAGGCTCGGTGCAATCGTGCTGGACAATATTCTTTTCCCCTTGTAAATGTTCGGTGGTAACGTCAAAAGTGGTAATTTCCACCGACCGCCCCAAAATTTTTTCAAAAATTTCCTCATGCCCGGCAATAAGCCTCCGATCGCCGCAGCCGAATACTGCCACGGTAACGGGCGAATTGGTAAAATTTACGGAAATCTGGGAAAAAACCTGCCTTAACTCCATGTCCTTAAGCTGCAATTTTTTCTGGATTTCCTCGTCCGAAAGCGCGGCATATTGTTGATGGTATAAAGATAAAGCCATATGTATTTTTTACTGTATTTGTTCTGTTATTATGATAGCAGAAAATTTAAAATTTGTTCAGTTAAATTTCAAAATCCCTTAGTTTTTCCGCAAGCGGGGCAATTGCCTGGTTTTTAACCTGCTCCGGCTTAATCTCGGCTTGGTTAAAAATTTGCTTTTCAATTTCCCGCAAGGCCTGTTCAAATTCTTCCCTTTTGCTTCCCGTGTCCGTAGGGTGGTTCCGGTAGCGCTCACGCAAGCCCCTAAACCTTTCTTCCAAAGATACCACCCCGTGCGGTTCCACGCGCATGTCGCTGTAAGCGCAAATTTTCTTGCCAAAATCCCCGCTTTCGGCATTGGCCTTGCCGGTAGTAAAACCAATGCAATTTACCAGCTCCTTTACCCGGCCGCCTATGCCCAGGTCTTCAATTATTTTCATGGTCGCCTGGTGGCTGTTTGTCCCGTATTTTTTCCGGAATTCCCGCTGCGTTTGTTCCCAATAGGGCAAAGTCTTAACGTCAATCAATCCCAAAAATTTTTCCCTGGTGTAGTTAAAATCAAATTTTACCAGATTGCCCATGTCATGCAGCAGGCAGGCTTTTATAATTGCCTCGCTATCCAAAGCAACAGGCACGGAACGGGCAATATTTTTTACTATATAATCCGCAACCGCAGCCACCCTAAACTGATGTTCCGCCTGCTGCGGCATTATTTGGTATTTTCGGTAAATTTCCAAAATTTTCATTTAATTTCTTTCTTAATTCTTCCCGCCATAACCTCCAACTCTTCAGATTCCGCATGTTTTGCGCGATGAGGATCAAGTTCATTACCTTGGTTGATGGGAATCAGGTGCAAGCAGTTTTCCATAATTCCTAATTCTTAATTCATAATTCTATTTTTTCCATCTCCCCCCAATTTTTCCCCACCTTGCCTTCCACGCGCACGGGGACGGACAGCTTAATGGCGCCTTCCATCATGGGTATAAGTATTTTTGCCCATTCCCGCTCTTTCCCCTCCCTGACCTCAAACACCAGTTCGTCATGCACTTGCAGCAGCATCCTTATTTCCTGTTCCTTGCCTTTCAGTTCTTTGTAGATATTTATCATGGCCACCTTAATCACGTCGGCGGCCAATGACTGGATGGGAAAATTTATGGCGGCCCGCTCGGCCGCGGCGCGCACGGCCCATTGCCGCGCGTAAATTTCCGGAAAGCGCCTAATACGCCCGAGCTCGTTTGCCACAAAACCCTGGTCGTGCGCAATTTTGACAATGTTGTCTATGTAATCCTGAATGCGCGGATACGCCGCAAAATATTTGCCTATGAATTCCTTGGCTTCCGCGCGCGACACCTGGCCAATGCGCGACGACAGCCCAAAAGACGACAGCCCGTAAAGGATTCCGAAGTTAATGGTTTTGGCGTCCCGCCGCATGTCCTTGGTCACCTGCTCCTTTGGCACGCCAAAAATTTCCATGGCCGTCATGGTATGGATGTCTTCCCCCCGCTTGAACACTTCCAACATTTTTTGGTCCTGGGCCAAGTGCGCCACAATGCGCAGTTCTATTTGTGAATAATCCAAAGACAAAAGCTTGTAGCCATGTTCGGCCACAAAGCCCTGCCGGATTTTACTGCCCAAACCCGCCCCGCGCACCGGAATATTCTGCAAATTCGGGTCGCTGGAAGACAGCCTGCCCGTGGCAGTGACGGTTTGGTTAAAACTGGTATGCAGCCTTGCAGTTTTTTTGGAAACCAAGGCAGGCAAGGCAAGCAAATAAGTGGAATATAGCTTTGCCAGTTCGCGATATTCCAGCAATTTTTCAATAACCGGATGCTGGCCGAGCATCTTTTCCAGTTCCCCGGCTGCGGTGGACAAGCCGGTCTTGGTTTTCTTGTTGTCCACCGGCACCAGCCCGAGCTTGTCAAACAGGACTTCCTTAAGCTGCTTGGGTGAATTAACGTTAAATTCTTCGCCGGTAAGCTTGTGGATTTCAGTTTCCAACTGCTTAATTTCCACTTCCGCCTCGCCGGCCAGCCGGTTCAAGAGCCCCGAATCCAGTAGAATCCCCTGCCGTTCCATGGCCGCCAAAACTTCCACCAAAGGCATTTCTATGTCGTAAAAAATCTTGTCCAATTTTTCCCGCCTTAACTGCGGCGCGTACAAGGTTTTTAGCCTTATGGCCATATCCACGTCCTCGCAGCAATAGCGCGAAACTTTTTCCACGTCCACCCGGTCCATGGTAATCTGTTTTTTGCCCTTGCCGATCAGCTCTTCTATGGGCTGCATATGGTAGCCAAGCTCGGAAAAAGCCAGGGACGACAAGTTGTGCTGCCTGGTGCCGGGATTGAGCAAATAAGACGCGATCATGGTGTCAAACGACAAATTTTTCAGGTTAATGCCGGCATTTTGCAGAACTAACAGATCGTATTTTAAATTATGCCCGATTTTCTTAACGTCGCTTTCCAATAATTTCTTTATCAGACCGCTCTGCTTTACTATTTGGGCGGGTATGTAAAACGCACTGCCTTGGTTGCAGCACAAGCCCAAGCCTACCAGGTCCGCTTCTACGGCGCTTAAGCTGTTGCTTTCCGTGTCAACCGACAATTCGTTTTGCCTGGATAAATCCTTGACGGCTTTTTCCAGCATTTCCAAAGTGTCCACTAATTGATATTTTTGTTCGCCAATAGCGCGAAGCACATTATTTTTCTCCCCCTCTGGGGGAGATGCCGAGTCAGACGAGGCAGAGAGGGTGTCAGCGCCGGCGATGATAAATCTTTCCGGCGTAATGGTAGAACCATATGTCTTGGGCAATTTGGAAATTAAGCTTTTAAATTCCAAATCCTGGAACAGTTTAAAGGCAGTTTCAAAATTTTCCTTGGCAAATTGGTATTTGGGCAAATGTATTTCTATAGGCACGTCAATTTTAATCTCAGACAGCATGTAAGATTTCCTGGCCGCGTCCTCCTGGTTAATCAGCAGGTCTAAAACCCTTGTTTTAAAATTGAAAATTTGAAATTTATTTGAAAATTGGAAATTGGAAATTGGAAATTTAGCGCCTTGCTTTTTAGCTGCCTGGCGAAGTTCCTTGTATAATTTTTCAATTGATCCGAAATGTTTTATTAATTCCGCCGCAATTTTTTCGCCAATGCCTTTTACGCCGGCAATGTTGTCGGAAGGGTCGCCCTTTAAGGCGCGGAAGTCCACCATTTGATTAGGGTTCAAGCCGTAGCGCTCGCGCACGGCTTTTTCGTCGTAAATTAAAGTGTCAGTCAGGCCTTTGCGCAGGGTATAAACTTTGACGCAATCGTTTACCAGCTGCAGGGTATCCAGGTCGCCGGTAACAATAAACACTTCGCAGTCGCTCTTGCAGCGCTTGCAAATGTCCGTAGCCAGCGTGCCCAGCAAATCGTCCGCCTCAAACCCGGCCATTTCAAAAATTGGGATGTTCAGGGCGCGCACCACTTCCTTGACGCGCGGAATTTGGTCGTAAAGCTCCTGGTCGGCCTTAACGCGGTGGGCTTTGTATTCGGCATAGGCCAAGTGGCGGAAAGTGGGGGCGGCCAGGTCAAATGTTACGGCAATGTGCGTGGGTTTGATGTCCGCAATGGCGCGCAGCAAAATCAAACTAAAACCATAAGTGGCGCCCGTAGGCTCGCCGGTTTTGGTGGACAAATTGGGCATGGCGTGGTAGCCGCGGTGTATAAGCGCGTTGCCGTCTACCAGCATATACTTGCCTTTTTCCCCTTTTCTTCCCGGCAAAGATGAAGTTGTCGTATTTTTGGTTGGCATAAAGGTATTATAGGATAAACGGGGAATTGGGTAAATTCCCCTTTAAAAAAGTATGTAATACTTTACGTAAAGTATTACGTACATTATTGGGGGATGTAGGGACAAGCTTTAGCTGCTCGCAGTTCGGGCGCCTGAAGGCTGCCCCTACGCCTCTACAGGATAAAATTGATAAAAAACTTCCCATCCTCTCACATAACAAAAGGCCGCGCAATCTTTCCAGACCGCGCGGCCCTGTCAGCTGTGGGAGCCGACATGCACCCGGCCTTAGTAGGGGCCGGGGAGAAGAAGTCAGTTGAGGAAAGTGCCGACGCGGAGGTAAGGGCATTCCCCCGCCAAATCAGACGGCTTGACCACTACCGTTTTTCGCCCTGTCGCGACGTCGTACCGCACCAATTGATGCACCACGAAGTCGCCGGACTTTACGAACTCGGGGAAGTACACCCTCCCCTTCCGAACGAGCAGGAAGTTGTTGTAGTCCACCTGCAGGTCCGGAAGCAGTACCGCGACCCTACCTCTGCTGCCGTCCGGATTAATTTCCACTGACAGCAGCTTGCCCGGACTGACGAGCTTGGGCGGCTGCGACAGGTAATACGTTCCTTCTGCGGTGGTGATGGACGGCGGCGGTATGGTACCATAATCGTAAATCGCCGCCTGAATGAGGTACAGCTTGTTGCCGTCCGCCTGCATCGCGACGACCCCCTTCTGTTCAAAAAATACCTCCGCTCGCGTATATTGCAGGCCGCCGAAGGTATTGTTGGGCACGCGCCACACCTGGCCCTGGCTGCTGTCTACGCAGAACCGATCGTTCTGTAATCCGCCGGCAACCGGGAAATCACACATCGGATTGACTGCCGTGGACATATCCACGGTTTCCGTCTCAGATTTCCGGTTGGGCTGTAGGGTAACCTTGGAAAGCGACACTTCATTCGGAGTGTGGAGCAAGGCTTCGTCGTTGCTCACAAACTCCATGGATGTGCCATTCGGAACTTTCCACATATCCACCGGCATGTTTGGGTCGGCCTGTAGGCCATTCTTGTCCAGTGCGAACCGCAGCAGCCAACCATTGTAGCCATACCCCCAGACCTGTCCCTGGCGCTGCACGAGCTGGCTGAAGCCGGCCAAATAGTAACCGAAAGGCACCACGACGTAGCCAGTGGCTGTCTGGCAGATCGTCAGCAACATGTTGCTAGACGATTCCCCCACCAGTAAGATGTCCCCGCCGCCGATGCAAGCAGGAGCCATATTGTTCGGCTGCAAAGCCGGATTGGACTGCGAAAATGCGACGACCACGAAGATCGCCACGTAAATGACCGTCAAAAACATTTTCTTCACTTTGTTTCTCCAAAACCCAAAACTGAAATTTTTACCTCTAAAACCCCGCCAAAAAGCACAGCAATACTCCGCTGTCCTTTTGGGAAAATTGGGTACTATTATCTATCCGTGATCCGTGCATATCAGTAAATAATCCGTGTTTATCTTGTTTATATTTTGTATAGTATGCAAATTCCCCAAAAGGACAGTTTAAAATCCCCATAAAATATGGGGTTAACTTCTTCTTTAATATATTCCCCCATTAAATTGTTAAAGAACCCCATATTTTACACTAAAATTGCTGTTTTGTCAAGGCTTTTAGCTCGAATTCTAATCTGAAGTGCAACCGCCTCCGCAGGCATTAAAAAGGGCCAGTAATTAAGGTAAGATGGTTAAAGCAACAAACTTTACCATTAAACCCACAATTACATGGCTTACCAGCATATTAC
>JAMDAY010000009.1 GCA_023484515.1 Patescibacteria group bacterium | reverse complement strand
TCCTAAATCTTAAATCCTTATTGACTCTCTCTCTCTCTGCGTTCTGTTATTGTTGTTTGCGAAGGAGGCCCTATGATTGTCATCGAAATTCCTGGTCCGTCTTCCCCTCCTATAAAAGACAATTTTTGGTACACGGGGGTGTGGAGACCGGCTTGTGGCAGCCGCGATACGATCCTTGACATGAGCAATGTTGAGGAGATCGATAAGTTAGTAATCTGCTACCTTGCCACACTGCTCGGCTTCTGTCGGAACAATGGCGGGAGGCTAGTTCTGGTGGGCGCGCAACACCTAAAGGACGATTCCCGCCGCGGGGAAGTGCAGAGAATCTTCCAATGTTTTGAAGACGAGACCACCGCCATCCGCTATTTTTCCGGCAGCATCCTCTCTGTCTAACCGAACCATGTCCGCCTCGGCGGGCTTATGACCACGGTTGAGGATGCCTGATGGCGATGCCCGCTACAACGGGCCCGCGCGCCTCTCAACTTCGCTTGAGACGCCGCCGGCCCGTTCTTTGTTTGGGTGAATGGGTCCGCTACAGCGCAAGGCGGATACTTATTTATTTTATCCGCTATAAAACCGTTCAGTCTTAAAGAGCGGCCTATACCTAAATATTACTTCCAGTCCTTCACCACCAAATGCCTGCCTTTCAGTTCCACTTTAATTTTTTGGTGCTCTTTCCACTTCAGCTTGCGCACGTATTCCACGGGAAGAGTCAAGGCAAAAACCTTCCCTCCCCCGACCTTGGACAATTTGCGAATGTTATAATTTTGTAATTTCTGCGTGGGCATAAATTAGCGCACCTTCCATAGGCTTATTCGTGCGAATATGCCTATATGGCTTCCTTACATGAATGTATTCATGAATACATTCATGAATTATTTGATTAACTCCAAAAAATGCTTTTCATTTAAAATCTCCACGCCCAATTTTATTGCTTTTTCATATTTGCTGCCGGGATCGCTGCCGGCAACGACATACGATGTTTGCTTGGAAACCGATTCCGTGGTTTTTCCCCCTAATTCCCTAATTCTCTGTTTTGCTTCCTCCCTGCTCATACTGTCCAGCGTGCCGGTAATCACGAACGTCTTGCCTTTTAGCTTATAGCTTTTAGCTGTTAGCTTATAGCTTTCAATGCGAACCCCGTTCTTTTTAAGTTTATTAATGAACTTCAGGTTCTCTTTATGGTGGAAATAACCATAAACGCTTTGCGCCACCACGTCGCCGATATTTTCTATGCCGTTAATTTCATCCAACGGCGCGTCCATTAGCTTGTCCAGCGATCCAAAATGCCCGGCCAAATCTTCCGCAGTCTGCTCGCCCACGTGCAAAATTCCGAGCGCATAAATAAATTTGGACAGCGAAACCGTGCAATGGTCCTGGATTGACTTGATAATATTTTCGGCGGATTTTTCCCCAAACCGCTCCAAGCCTTCTAGGTCTTCCTTTTTCAATGTAAACAAATCGGCAGCGTCGGAAATTAAGCCCTCTTGCTGGAACCGGTCAAGGATTTTAGGACCGACCGTATAAATTTCCAGCACATTGACAAAGTGCTGCATAAAACGGCGGTTTTTGGCGGGACATTTTGGATTGGTGCAATAATAGGCCACGGTCGATTTGGCATCCTCTGTAGGGGAGGGTCTAGACCCTCCCCTACGGGAGGACACATTTCCATTCAATCGCCGCTCCACATCGCCCCCGCACACCGGGCACTTCTCCGGCACCTTGATATCTTTTTCCCTGCCCGATCTTAACTTGGGAAACGTTTCCACCACTTCGGGAATTACGTCGCCGGCTTTTTGGATAACCACGGTATCTCCAATTTTTAAACCCAGGCGGCTGATTTGGTCCATATTATGCAAAGTGGCTTTGGAGACTTTTGATCCCGCCACCATGGTCGGTTCAAACATGGCCACGGGCGTCAACACGCCGGTCCGGCCTACGTTCCACACGACATCTTTAATAACAGTAGTGGCCCGCTCGGCCGGATACTTAAAAGCCGCCATATACCGGGGCGCCTTACCGACTATGCCCAAGCGATCCTGCAGCGATAAATCATTCACCGAAACCACCACCCCGTCCGTGCCGTACGCCAAATCCGCGCGAATTTTTCCTATTTGATTTATAAACTTTTCCACGCAGGCCAAATCCGCGCAATTTTCTTCGTGCCGGTCAACCTTGAATCCCAATTCCCGCAATAATTGGTGTTTCTCCGAATGCGTCTTTAAATCTTTCAATCCCTGAATCTTTAAATCTTTGAATCTTTGAATCTTTGAATCTTTCAATTGACTAACGTCCCATGCAAAAAAATCCAGCCGGCGTTCCGCGGTCAAAGCCGCATCCAGCTGCCTTAAAGACCCGGCGGCCGCATTGCGCGTGTTGGCCAAAAGCGGCTTTCCTTCTGTTTCGTATTTGGCGTTCAGCTCGCGCAAGACTTTTTTAGACATAATCCCTTCCCCCCGCACTTCAAGGAACTCCGGGTAAGGCGCGCGCAGCTTTAGGGGGATGGACTGGATAGTCCTTAAGTTTTGCGTAATATCTTCCCCCACCAGCCCGTCTCCCCGCGTGGACCCCTGGATAAAAACTCCGCCTTTGTAAATTAAAGACACGGACAGGCCGTCTAATTTTAGTTCGCAAAAATACTCAACCGGCGCGTTCGCCGGCAATAATTTTTTAACCCTTTTCTCCCACGCCAGCAGTTCCTCCTTACTGAAGACATCATTCAAAGACAACATCCGCACGTCGTGCCGGACCTTGGCAAACTTTTCCAAAGGCCTGCCCGCCACGCGGTTAGTGGGGGAATTGGGGTCTTTAAATTCCGGATATCCTTCTTCCAGCGCCTTCAGCTCGCGGGTTAATGATTCATAAACGTCATCCGTCACTTTGGGGTCGTCCAAAACATGGTAGCGGTAGCGCAAATCTTCCACCTGCTCCCGGAGCTTTTTTATCCTTTTTTTCGCCTGAAACTTTTCCATAATACCTTTAAATTATACTATTTTTAAGATTTTTTTGCGAACCGTGCCATTGTCCGGAAAGTGGCACTTATCCACAATTGCACCCCGGTTGAAAGTGATATAAAATAAAAGCAGGTTACAAGCCCTTCTTTTAGCGGATAAAGAAACCAAACAGCCAAAACCATTTTATGCCTAATAATTTCCGAAAAAAGTTTGAACTGTCTCCCCGCCTCAAGCTGGGAGTAGGCCGGGGCCGCTCCCAAAACCAAATTTTAAAGTTCAGCGCGGTACTATTCCTCATTTTAGCTGCGGGACTGACAATTAATGCGGTGCGGCTAATGGTGAGCGGAAATTCCAAAACTTCGGCAATTAGCGCCCCGCAAGTTTTAGGCGCCAGCGACGTTAAGCAGGATTCCGGCAACGGCCAAGTCAGTTTTGTAGAATATACGGTAATTAAAGGTGACACCTTGTTCAATGTCAGCCAAAAATTCAACATCAATTGGGCCACTCTGGCTACCCTAAACAGCCTTAAAAGCCCATACACCTTAAAACCGGGACAAATCCTAAAAATTCCCAGATAAAAATTCTGTTTACCAGTCCCTACAATTTGAACCCGCCCTTAAAGGGCGGGTTTTTATTTAAGTCGGACCAAAGGGCTGCAAACGTCGGCTAATTATTCGGCACTAGAACCCTGACGCGGCGGTAAATTTCGCTGTTTTTTGCGTTAATGTCAATGGAGGTCTGGCCGAAATACGGCATGCCTTTTGGCGGCCAGGCATTTGCCACCGGATCAAACGCCCCGAAAGTTTCTATTTGCACGTATAAATTGGAGCCAACGGAACCGTTGACTAAGATAATTTCCTGGTGCATGTTCAAATCCAGGTCTTTTTCCAATACCGGACTGCTGAAATTAATCGGCTGTTGCGGAACCAGCCAGTAAGAAGGGGAACTGCTGTCGTTTGGATCCGTGCAGGCAATGGTGTTGTAAATAATTTGGGGATCATACTGGCAAATATAAACGTAAACCGGCTCGTTGCCCGGACTTAAATAAGTCAGCTTGACATGGCCGAAACC
This sequence comes from Patescibacteria group bacterium, assembly GCA_023484515.1. Classification (GTDB taxonomy): domain Bacteria; phylum Patescibacteriota; class Doudnabacteria; order UBA920; family UBA920; genus JAMDAY01. The sequence goes on along the minus strand of JAMDAY010000009.1, from coordinate 1,614 downwards.
GCTGGGGCCGGCCGGGTCGTCGGGATTAACCAGGCTGTAATGATTAACGGTGTTGGCAAAGCTGTTGGAGCTTGCCGGGACAATAATTTGCTGGATCGGGCTGCTGGTAGAACTTTCAGTCGCGGAGACAATACTGACATTGCCGACTTGGGGAGAGTAGCAATTAGGCGTGCTGGAATCGCAATCCCCTGCCGGCACTTGGCGTTTTATCTTGAAAATCCCTTCTTCGGCCGTAGCCTGTGCGCCGTAAATGGATGCTTCGGTCTTCAGCAGGTCGCTGGAATTGCGGACTTCGGCGAATATAATGGTGGCAATGCTAAAGGCAATAGCCAAAATGGAAGACAAAACCAAAATTGCCAAGAGCAAGGTTACTCCCTGTTGGCTTCCCGATTTTAAATTTTTTGTTATTTTTGCCATCTTTAACAATAATTTATCTGGGGATATCATATCTGTCGGGAGTCACGGCGGTCTGGTAATAAATGGGAACCTGCTCGCCGGTAGGTAATTGGGCGACAAATTTCATCATAATAACCGCAGAAGGAGAAATTTGCTCATACCCGCCCAAAGGAGAATAAGGGTTCCTGACCGGCCGGACTAAAAACATTAAGCTGTCAATGCGAAAGTTGGGGGGATTGAGGGTTTGTTTTATCCCGCCGGTTTTTTCCAAAGCCAGGGTATAATTGCTGCCGCTTGGGGCGGTAAACGTCGTCGAGGGAAGCTGGCTTCCGTTTTGGTCGGCAAAATATACGCACTCTTCTTCGCCTTCCGGCGTAATTATTCCCAGCCAATTGCTTTTGGCACCGTACGTGTCATGGACCGTTGAATCAATCACCGGCGGCTGGCAAGGGCCTATTCCCGTCCCCGGCTGCGTCCCGTTAAGCACGAAATAATCTATTTGCCCGTTGCGCACCTCTTTGACCAGGAATTCCGCAAAATTTCTCATTCCCTGGGAAGCCTGCCGCAGCGCCTCGCTCCGGCGGTTAATTTTTAAAACGTAATTGAACAAGGACAAGAGAGCGGTGCTGGTCATGACAAAGATCGTAGTCGCCACGATAATTTCCATTAACGTGAAGCCGCTTTGTTTTTTTTTCTTAATTCCTAATTCCTTATTCATAATTCTAATTAGTAATTCTTCCAATTAGTCAAATAAGTCTCCAAAGTTACAGCGCACTGGCCGTTTGCCGGGTAGTCAACCCGGTCCGGGCCGCGCAGACAACGCCTGTTATCCACCCACCAAACCTGGGATTTAACCTTAACCTTCGGGCCAATGTCCGTGTTAAAAGGAGCCGAGGCGGGATGATTATAAGGCGGCGTAGGGTCAAGGGTAATGGTGATTTTCCGAAAATAATCAGAACTGCCGTTCACGCTCCCCGAAGGATAATAAAACTCCGCAAACCCCGCGTCAGCCATGTTGCCTAAAAAATCCAAGCCGAAATTGGCCGATTCCGGAGACAATATCCAACTTCGGTGGGCGGCGTCTTTGTCCGCAACCAAAATATAAGTATTGCTGTTGCCCGGAGAGGGAAGAATGCTATAACCGAAATCTTTACCTTCTTCCCCGGTTCCGGTGGAACCGGGGGATTGCAGCCAATTTTTATAACAAACGGCGTTAAA
>JAMDAY010000010.1 GCA_023484515.1 Patescibacteria group bacterium | reverse complement strand
CGTTGATCGGGCAGTCAGAGAACTTAATCACCGTCCCAGAAAACGCTTAAACTACCTTACCCCTTACGAGGTCTTTGTTAAGGGCCTTAAGCCCTAAGGGCGGTTGCACTTCAAGCTAGAATGTAGGTCTTATTCTTTCAACCTTTTCCCTGCTGCACCAATTTGCCCGCCTTAATTTCTATGGAATCGGCAAGGCGGAGGTTTTTAATCTGAAAAGGTGTTAAAATGGAAAAATGTTTTTCCCGATCCATGGCATAAGGGATATCCCACAGATCTTTTTCCGCAGTCCGCCAATTTAATTTGTCAAATCTTGTTAAATTCACGGGCAAGGAATACTCCCGCAAATTTTTCCTCCCCTGGTCGTCAAAGTACTCATGAAAAAAAGACATAACCAGTTCACGGATGTTTTTATATATTGGCTCGCGGTATCTTAGAACCGCGTGATTAGTTTTGCCAATCGCGCCCCAGCAATTATTCTGTTTAAAGACGGCGATGACATGGTCAAAATCCCTTTTGGCCGCCCGGAGGTCTACCAATAACGGCTTATGCCCATGGAACTCCAAGGCCGCAGCCGCAAGCATGGCTCCTTCCATGCAATGCGCCCTGCGCTCTCTTATAACGCGCCGCGGCGACATGCACGTCTGTCCATCCCGCTCAAAATTAATTTTTAAAGAGTTTAAAAAATCCTGAACTTTGGCAGGGGAATTTAGGATTCTCAAAATTTTTATTTCTTGCTTCATCCACATAGCACTGCAATGCGATATCCAACGTATATTATTTTTTGACAATATCATGCCCCCCAAACTGTCTGCGGAGCAAAGCTACGATTTTATTGGAGAATTTTTGCTGGTTTTTTTCGCTCCTGGATTCCTGGCGGACTTTAAAGGCGTCTTCTATGACGCGGGCGTCTACGCCAAGCTCTTTGGCCGCGTTTATTGTCCACTCCCCTTCTCCGGTGGCGTCAATAATTCCCGAAGTTGATTCTATGTCTTCGCGTTCAAAAATATTGCGGGCAAGGTCAATCAGCCACGAACGAATTACCGAACCTTCCTGGTAAATTTTGGTGACCTGCGCCAAATCCAGATTAAAATTACTGGCCTTTAAAACCCCGTAGCCTTCGGCAATGGCTTCCATCATGCCGTATTCAATGCCGTTATGCACCATTTTCACGAAATGCCCTGCCCCGTTTTTGCCGACTAAGCCATAATTTTCTCCTGATGATAATATTTTGAATATCGGTTCCACGGCCGGCCATTGCTCTTTTGGCCCGCCAACCATGAGGGCAAAACCGTTCTCCTCGCCCCACACTCCCCCGCTGGTGCCGCAGTCAAAAAAGTGGACGCCTTTCTTCCCTAATTCTTCTGCGCGCCTTATGGAATCTTTATAAAACGAATTGCCGCCGTCAATCACTATATCGGAAGGCTTAAGGTATTTTCCTAGATGGTCGCGCAAAAATTCATCCACAATATTTTGCGGCAGCATCAGCCAAAAAATTCGCGGCTGGCCTTTAAGCGTTTGTGATAATTCGCCAATGTCGCTAAATGTTTTTATCCCTGACTGTGCAGCCTCCAGCCTTGGCTCCTCTGACCTGTTCCAAGCCAAAACCTCTACCCCGCTTTTCTGCAAGCGCCGCGCAATTTGCATACCCATTTTTCCTAATCCGAAAATTGCTATTTGCATAAATTCACGGATTCACTGATAACACGGTTCTCACGGATTCGCATTATTTTAATTAGCGACTCTTTTAATAATTATTCCATTTGGAGTAATTGCTCCAATAAGACCAACTTTCAAACTGTGATTCTTTAAATACTGGATTACCTGTTGTAAATGCTTTGGGTAGATTTCATTTGCCACCTTTAGTTCCAACACCACCAGGCTCTCGATTAAAAAATCAACAAAGAACTTAGTTATCACTCTGTCTTCGTATTTTAAATTTGAGCATAACTCTCTTTGGTATTTTAATCCTAATTTTTCCAGCTCCATAGCTAAAGCTTTTTGGTATTCTTTTTCTTTGTAACCGTAACCTAATGCGTTATATACCTTATACAAAGCGCCAATTATTTTCCTTGTAAGATCCTCGTATAACATGTTGGTTTATTATACCATAAATTTGTTAATCCGTTCATCCGCGTAATCCGTGGCATCCGTGCATCCGTGAATCTATTGCGTCCACCATTCCCTTAAATCTTTTTCCATCAGCCGTTCCGCTTCCTTGGGTCCGGCGCTGCCGGGCTGATATTGGTAAAGCGGCGCGTTTTGGGCGTCCCAATTTCCGGTAATGCTGTCTATAAACTTCCAGGAAGCTTCTATTTCGTCGCTGCGGATAAACAAGCGCTGGTCGCCTTCCAAAAAATCCAAAAGCAAGCGTTCGTAAGCCGGGGGAATTTCTCCCTTAAAGGCCTGGCTGTAGCTGAAATCCAAATCCGCCTGGTGCAATACCACGCCCAAGCCGGGAATTTTATTGTTTAAGCGCAATTGCACCCGTTCGTTGGGCTGGATGCGGAAAGTTAAAATGTTGGAAGCGCAATTCCTAAACAGGCACCGCGCCAGTTCCTTGAAATGCACGGATATTTCCGTGACTTTTTTTGGCAGCGCCTTGCCGGTGCGCAAGTAAAACGGCACGCCTTCCCAGCGCGGCAAATTCACAAGCGTTTTTAAGGCGACAAAAGTTTCGGTCTGGCTTTTTTTTCCTATTTCCTTTTGGTAACCCCGGTATTGCCCCCGCACCAAATTTGCCTTTATGCTTTCGCGGCTAAACGGCCGCAGGGCTTTTAAAATGCGCACCTTTTCGTCCCGGATCAGGTCGGGCGTCAAATTATACGGCTCTTCCATGGCTATTAAAGACAACATCTGCAGCATGTGGTTTTGCACGAAATCCTTAAGCGCGCCGGCCTGGTCGTAAAAGTTAGCGCGGCTGCCCACTGTTTCGTTTTCCAAAACGCTTATCTCCACATGGTCTATATATTCCTTGTTCCAAAGCGGCTCAAACAAGCGGTTGGCGAACCGGACTACCATTAAATTCTGCACCGTTTCTTTGCCCTGGTAATGGTCTATGCGGTAAATTTGGTCCTCGTCAAAATATTTCAGCAGCAAACGGTTCAGCTCCTGCGCGGATTTTAAATTAAACCCGAACGGCTTTTCCACCAGAATGCGAATTTTTCTCTGGTGGCTCTCGCACGAGGTAAGCAACCCGTATCTTTTTAATATATTGGCTATTTCCGCAAAATACTCCGGGCTGGTGGCAAAATAATACAAACGGTTATAACACTTGTGTTTGGGCCGCTCGCGGTCTTCCAGCATTTTTGACAGGCCCTTAAAGCTTTCCGGGTTGTCAAAGTCGCCCTTAAAATAAATCAGTTGCCTTAAAAAATGCTGTTTGTGTTTTTCCCCAATATCCTTATTTAAAACTGCGGACTTTTCCAAGATAAAATTTAAAAACTGCTCCTCGTTAAAATCCCGCCGGCCCACGCAGACCAGCCTGAACTCCCTGGGCAAAAGATTTTCCCGGTCCATATGGAGCAGCGCGGGCAGCAAATAATCGGCCGCCAAATTTCCGGTTGCGCCGAAAATGGTTAAGACGGTCGGGGGCAATTCCTTGCTTAAATTATGGGCAGTGGACGTTGGAGTAGGCATAACAGCTATAATATTACCACAGACGGGCGGAAAGGAAAAAAATTAATTACGAGTTTAATGTTTGTAAAATAAAGGCCAAAATTATTTAAAGCGTGGCCCAATAGCCTCTCTTCAAGCCCTGGCTGCCGCAACCGCGGCCCGAGCCTGCGGGCGGTAGGGTTTTAGCAAAGTGCGCAAGCCCTTCCGCGCTTCTTCCGCCAATATTATACTGAAGCCGAATGCCAGTACCAGCACCCATTGTGCCGCAGTCATAGGGGTGGTGTGCAGCAGCCTGTTAAACCAAGAGCTATAAATTGCCAACGCTTGCAAGACTACGTTGATAAAAATTGACAGCCAAATATACTTGTTGCCAAAAACGCGGCGATGAAGAATGCTTTGTTCCAAAAACCGGCAATTCAGGCCATTATACCACTGGAACACGGACAGTAAGGTCAAAACCATGGTTTGAGCCAGAACCGGGTTGCTGGGATAATAAAGGTTAAAAATATACAAGCCGCCGACGGTCATTACCGCTCCCACCATTAGCATATGCCATAACATAGGCCAATCAACAAAATACTTGGTAAACAAGGGCGAACGGTTTTTTTTAATGACCGGCTCTTCCCGTTCCACGGCCAAGGCCGCGGCAATGAGCGGGTCGGTAACCAGGTTCATCCACAAAATCTGCACGGCTAAAAGCGGCAAGGGCATTTTAAGGACCAAGGCTGCCACAATGGTAAAAAATTCTCCCAAAGAAGTGGAAAATAAGAACTGTAAGGATTTCTTGATATTCTGATACATTACCCGGCCTTCTTTAATGGCTGTAATTATGCTGAACAAATTGTCGTCCAAAAGCACTATATCGGCCGCTTCTTTGGCTACTTCGGTGCCTATTTTGCCCATGGCCACGCCCAGGTCCGCAGCCACCAGTGAAGGCGCGTCATTAACCCCGTCGCCGGTCATGGCAATAATCAAGCCCGCGCGCTTATAAGCTTTGATAATTTTCATTTTATCTTCCGGAGTAACGCGGGCAAACACGGAAACGTAGGCAAGTTTTTTGCTTAAATTTTCTTCATCCGTATCCTGAAGTTCCGGACCGGTTAAAATTAGATCTCCTTCTTTAAAAATACCCGCCTCTTTGGCAATGGCCTTAGCCGTACTTTTATGATCCCCGGTGATCATAACCACTTTCACGCCTGCCTCTTCCGCTTTCCGGACAGCCTCCCTGGTTTCCGGCCGCAGGGAATCTTCTATGCCGAACAACCCGCCAAAAACCAAGTCATCAATACCGTCCAAAGCGCGCGACTTGGCCAAATGCTTGTAGCCGAAAGCTACGGCACGAAAACCTTTGGAAGCGAATTCTTCCAAAACCTCCTCAAATAATTTTTGATCCTGCAAAGTTTTTTCCTTAGCCTGGCCATTCTCCATAAAGTGCGAACAATGCTTAAATACCACCTCCGGGGCGCCGGCTATGGCGCACAACACTCTGTCTTCATGTTCGTAAAAAACAGCGCGAAACTTATTTTTATAATCAAACGGGATTTCTTCCAACTCGCGATAATGACGCATCTGCAATTCTCGCGGAAAACCAAATTTTTCCCCGAACACAGCCATGGCCGCTTCGGTCGGATCGCCGGAAACTTTGTAAATTTCCTGGCTTTCCAAATACTGCAACGTGGCGCGGCTGGCCAAACTGGCTATGGTTGCCGACATTGTCAGGTCGCTGTTTCCGCCGGACTGCGGCGCATCTCCCAAAAAAGCCCGGCCTTTTGGCTCGTAGCCGTTTCCTGTTATTTTATAAATCCGCTTGCCTGCATAAACCTGCTTAATAACCATCTGGTTTTCGGTAATAGTCCCTGTTTTGTCCACGGCCAAAACGCGGGCCTGTCCCAAGGATTCCACAGCTTGGAGTTTTTTTACCAAGGCGCGGTGTTTGCTCATGCGCCACACTCCGTGGGCTAAAATTACGGTCAGCACCAAAGGCAGGCCTTCGGGAATAATAGACACGGCCAAAGACACCACCAAAGCAAACATTTCTCTGGGTTCCCTGCCCAAGGCCAGGCCCAAGACGAACAGAGCCGCGGAAACCGCCAGCACTGTATAAACCAGAACCTGGGAAAGCAAACGGATATTTTTTTGCAGGGGGATTTCTTCCTTTGGCTCGGCCAGCAACGCCTTGCTGATTTTTCCTATTTCCGTACCGGAGGCCGTAGCAATTACCGCGGCCCGGCCATTGCCAGTCAAGACTTGCGTCCCCTTAAAAGCCATATTGTGCTGGCTGGACGCCGGCAAACTGTCTTCCGGAAAAACCTGGTCTTTCTTCGGGACTGCGCCGGTTTCCCCGGTCAGAGCCGACTCGTCCAATCCCAAATTGTAGCTGGAAATAATTCGCGCGTCAGCCGTAACCTTCTGACCTTCCTGCAAAATCAGCATGTCGCCCGGAACCACTTCCGCCTCTGACACAATACGCTCTTCCCCCTCCCTGACTACGGTCGCTTCCGATGACGACAATTTTTTTAAGCTTTCAAGCACCTGGCCGGAACGCCCTTCCTGAACGGCGCCGATTACGGCGTTGCACAGCAAAACTGCCAGAATAATGGAAGCATCCGCAACCTCGCCCAAAAAAAACACAATTACGGCACAAGCCAGCAAAATGTAAATTAACGAACTCTTAAATTGGTTAAAAAAAATAACAAACCAGCTTGGCTGGGACCTTTCCGGCAGCAAGTTCGGCCCGAATTTTAAAAGCCTGGCCTTGGCTTCCCGCTCGCTAAGGCCGGCTTGCAAGTTTGTTTGCAATTCTTTTTCAAGTTGGGTTTTTGTTAGCTGGTGCCAATACATGAATATGAATTATGAATTTGGAATTATGAATTACGGTTTAAAACCCTAATTCTTGATTCATAATTCCAAATTCAATCTTATTTCTCAAGATATTCCTTCAAATCCGTCCGGTAAATATCCAACAAAGTAACAAACACGGCCATAATAATCGGCCCGAGCAAAAATCCGATTACACCGAACAGGTCCAAGCCTCCAATAATGGAAAATAATACCAACAGCGGGTGCAATTGGGTGCGCGAGCCCACCAAATAGGGGCTAATAATGTTGTCTATGGTGCCAACCGCAGCCGCTCCCCAAATAGCCATACCAATGCCCGCGCCCGTATGGCCGGTTACCAAAAGATAAATTACGGCCGGAATCAAAGAAATGGAAGTCCCTACGGTCGGAACCAGGGCGGCCAGCACGGTAAAAGCGCCCCACAGGAACGGCTGCGGCACGCCAAAAATTAAAAACCCGATTGTAGCCACTGCGCCTTGGGTTAAGGCCACCAAAAAAGATCCTTTGACCACGCCGTTGACCGCGTTTTCCAGTTTCGTTACCAACTGATTTTCGTGCGTCTCCGCCAGAGGAAAAATGGAACTAATATATTTTTTTATGCCGGAGCCGTCCCGCAGCAAATAAAAAACCGTAAAAAATACCAGAAAAAACGACAAGATGAACCCGGCGCCCGTGGAAAGCGCATTGGCAATGCTGTTGGCGTTTATGGACAGGCTGGAAAGCTTTTGGCCCAGCCCGCTTAAAATATTGTTCGCGTATTCCCTAACCTGGGCTGGCAAATGGCTGACAATTGCAGTCTGGTCCAAATTCAGTTGCCCAGATTTTACCAGATCGTAAACGCTGGACAGCTCATTGAACAATAATTGGCCGATTATATATAGAGGAATAATGACAATTAACAAAATCAGCAGCGTGGTGACAAAAGCGGCCAAGGAGGGCCATTTAATTTCCCGGGAAATTCTTTTATGCAGCGGCAGGAATAAGATTGCCAAAATTGCGGCCAAAGCTATTACCTTTAAATACGGCCACCACATTAGCAGCACCACTAAAGCCGCCACGGCCAAAAGGGAAAAGAAGCTAATAACTTGCAGGCGTTTGTTGGTCATAAGATAATTGACAAAAATGACAAAATTGACAAAAATGAACAAAAATTATTCATCCCAATGCCACCTCTGCCATTTTATTATTTGTTTCAGCTACAAAATATTTCAATAACAGTATAACAAATATTAATAAAAAAAGCATTTTTAGGCAAAATGTTTACTATATTTATGTCATTGCGAGGAGTCAAAGGGCTTTATCTTTGGCGACGAAGCAATCTTATCCAACGATAGATTGCTTCGGCTGCACTCGCAATGACAAGATGGACATATTATTGGGCAAAAAGAAAGAGCGCCGAGTCAGCAGGTCATCGCATGTGCGACAACCGCCAATCCAGCGCTCATTATTGATACCTTAAACCGCTAAAGAGCGGTTCAATTTACCGGATTGCCCCGCAAGTACTGGCAGGATTTTGCCAGTTCAAAATTTTTTACTTCCGTCTAGCGCGGCGATGAAAGAATTTGGCCGCCACGTGGGCGCCGGCCAGTGTCTGGAAAAGCCCGAACGAGCTCAGGTTGAGCGGCGGCTTCAAACCCAACCGCTGCAATGCCTCGATCATCCGGTCTTTGCCGTATTTGATCTCCGAGGCGCCGGAGAGTATCAAATCAAAGGCATCGTAGTCGATGCGCCTCAGACTCTCTTCCGCAAACCTGGCGGCTCCCAGAGCATAGCTCACCCTGGCGGCCTCGAAGATTTGTGAGATTTCCTCTCCTGAAAACCCCATAACCTCCAGATCTCGCCGCTGCCCTTCCGCAAAGACACGGCAATCTCCGCGGCGCAGGCTTTCCATTTCCTGAATGCGATCCGCTCGGATCGCGTTGATCTCCCGGCCCAAGGAATCCCGGTCTTCCGCAGACAGATTCGCCGCAGCCTGCATGCTTAGCAGGAAACGGAACGACACCCCAAGGAAGTAGGGATCAGTAATTGTGCCCGGATCCCTCAGAACTTCCTGGATCTTGTGGACTCGGTAGCTGTTCACGCCGTCCCGGGTCTCCATCGTCTCCCTGACGATGGGCAGAAGCATGTTGCGAACTTCTTCCAGTCCACAAGCGGCGACGGCCTTTTTGAAATTAGCTATCTCCGCCGCCTGCGCCTCGGCGATTTGTTCGTCCGTGGCGCAGTAGTAAGCCTCATCGAACGCGATGCCGTCCCGTTTTTCACCCCTGTAGGTACGGAACACCATCACAACCGCCGGAGATTCCAGACGGATTTTCGCCCGTGCGTCATTTTCCCGCGCCGGGGTCTCTTCGATCAGCACAGCCTTCCCGGCTGTCTCAACCCATCTGCTTGCGGACCACCAGGATCCTTGCGGAGCTGGGTAGCCCGACTTGACTTCAATTATTTCGCCGGGCTCCACCCTGAGGATGTTCTTCGCCGTACTCATTACGCCGGTATCTAGGCAAAACGCATACCGGTCGCGAGAGTGGTTGTATTTCACCCTGGCCAGGAGTTCCTGGAGGGTATATCCTGCTTTCTTTACCATATTCTCTCCTTGCCCGGGACAAGGGCTAGTTTGCCGTGCTGTCCAGTCCACGGCGTGTCCCAAGTTGATCCCTGCAAGACTGGTTTGCCGGGTTAGCGGCTGTCAGGGCCGCCGGACCTTCCCTCAATTGGTGTTCGAACTGCGACTTTGGGGTTTTAAATCCCAAGCCTTCGTTCGAGGTAGGCGGCCTGCTTTAATCGCAATTATCTTGCGAAAAGCAAGGCGGATGGAATTTTTGTAGAAGAGGCCTTTAAACTTTAAACCTCCATCGGTAACGGAAACCCCTGCCTTGGCCAAGACTTCTCAGGCAGGTAAGATAAGGCTTTCTCTATATACTTCCACGTAATCCCGTTATTGCTTCCATGCGCATTGCTTTTCGCAAGCATCAAAATTCTTCTTATAATTTTTAAAGAACGTAATTACGAATTCATATTATAGCACTTTTTTTGCTAGTTGTCAATAGTGACAAAAACCAATGTTTATGCTATTATTTATACATTCCGCTGAATTCACGCTGATCTAAACACCAACGCTGATCTGCCGCTGATCAGCGTTTTATCAGCGTTCCAGTCAGCGACTAATCAGCGGACACTTAGAACAACAAAGCATATGAAACGAGACAACATACGTAACATCGCCATTATCGCCCACGTTGACCATGGCAAGACCACGCTTGTGGACGCGATGCTTAAGCAGACCCATACCGTCAAAGACGATACGGAAGATTTGGTAATGGACAGTATGGAATTGGAGCGCGAGCGCGGCATTACTATAAAGGCCAAAAATGCTTCTTTGGTTTATAAAGACGTTAAGATAAATATCGTAGACACCCCGGGACACGCGGACTTTGGCGGCGAAGTGGAACGCACGTTAAAAATGGCTGACGGTGTTTTGTTGCTGGTAGACGCAAAAGAAGGTCCCATGCCGCAGACCAAATTCGTGCTAAAGAAAGCTTTGGAACTTGGGCATAAGGCTATTGTTGTGATTAATAAAGTGGACAAGCCGGATGCAAATCCCGACGAAGCCTTAAACAAGACATTTGACCTGTTCGTTAAATTAAATGCCAACCACCAACAATTGGATTTTCCCATTATTTACGCCAGCGGTGTGCGCGGTTTGGCTGATGATGATTTGGAAAATCTTAAATCTTCAATCTTAAATCTTAAATCCCCCGACGTCTCTCCCCTGTTTGAAGCCATTATCCAACACATTCCCGCTCCCGAAGTGCAGCCGGACGACCCTTTTGCCTTACAGGTTTTGGCTTTGGCTTACGACAATTACAAAGGCCGGTTGGGAATTGGCAAAATCCAGGCCGGAAAAATCAGCCAGGCGCAAAACGCCATGCTAATTAAGGCTAATGCAGGGACGGCTCTTGAGTCGCCCGTTGATAAGGGAGGGTCAAGACCCTCCCCTACAGGAACCGTTTCCCGCGTTACCTCTTTACAGATGTACGAAGGTTTAAAGCAAGTTGATGTGCCGGAAGCCGTGGCTGGTGATATCGTAGCAATCGGCGGCTTTGACGACATCCATATTGGCGACGTTTTAACCGATCCGCAAAATCCCCAAACTTTGCCGCCCGTGGAAATTGAGCCGCCGACCATTAAGATGACTTTTGGCGTCAACACTTCCCCGTTTGCCGGGCGCGAAGGAAAATTCGTCACTTCCCGCAATTTGCGTGACCGCCTTATTAAGGAACTGGAAACCAACGTGGCCTTGAAAGTGGAAGGCCTGGAACAAGGCAGTGATTCGTTTTTGGTTTCCGGACGCGGCGAACTGCATTTGGCGGTTTTAGTTGAAACGATGAGGCGCGAAGGGTTTGAACTGCAAGTGAGCCAGCCTGAGGTAATCTACCACGAGGAAAACGGAAAAAAACTTGAGCCTTACGAAGACGTAACCATTGACGTCCCCAGCGAACACCAGGGAGTAATTATCGAGGAATTGGGAAAACGGGGCGGGCAATTATTGCACATGGATTCCGACGCCTCCGGGGAAATCCATGCGGAATATTTAATCCCCACCCGCGGGCTGATTGGCCTGAAAAACCTGCTCTTAACCCGCACCAGGGGCACGGTAATTATAAATAATATCTTCAATTCTTATAAGCCGGTGCACGATATAGACTTGCGGGGCAACGAGCATGGCTCCTTAATTTCCGCGGAAAGCGGCGTTTCCAACGCTTACGGGCTTAACAACGCCCAGGAACGGGGCGCCTTATTTATCGGCCCGGCTGTGGAAGTGTACGAGGGCATGGTGGTTGGTAAAAACGCCTTGGATACCGATTTGGAAATAAATGTCTGCAAAACCAAAAAGCTTTCCAACATGCGCTCAAAAGGCGCTGACGAAGCCCTTATTTTAACCCCTCCCCGGGAAATGGGTTTGGATCTTGCTCTGGAATACATTGGCCCCGACGAACTGGTGGAAGTTACCCCTTTGTCCGTACGCATCCGCAAGAAAATTCTTTCCTCCATTGAGCGCAAAAAAATCCGGCGCGGGGAAAAAACCAACGCATAATTTTAAGTAAAAACCAGCCAATGGCTGGTTTTTTATTGGATAGGGACTTAAAGTTTCCCTTGGGAGATAACGCACATCTGGAACAATTTTCCTTAAGTTTGGTTGATGATAATTCTTATCCGGCAATCTAAAGACCGCTTATCCCAGATGTGCGTCATCACTGTCATATATTCCCGGAAAGCACCCTTCATGTTTTATAACGTCAATCACATCTGTGCCAGTATCAGGTCCAGCAGCACCCGCGGCGGCGTGGCCGAGGTTTTTAACTCTTCGTCCAGATGTTCCAATTTCGCAAGCAGCTCTTTTGCCTTAACCTGGCTAAACTTAACCGCGTTCTTTTTCATAACATAAAGCCTGCCGCTTTTCCAGGAAGTCCGGCTTAGAATCTCTTCGTCCATGACTTTCCTGGACAATAAATCTTGCACTGCCAAAATGTTGCGGAACTGTTCGGAAATGAGGGCGTTAAGCTGGATAATTTTGGCCTTTTCGTCGCCGCTGCCCGAATCCAAAAAATCCTGCACCAGGCCCAAAGCCAAGTTTTTTTTGTTGTCAGCCAAGGCGTTGATAATCTTAAATACATCCACTTCCCCGTTTTCCACCACCAATTCTTCTATATCATTTTCCAAAATTTCCCCACCTCCGCTTAAAGCCAGTAATTTTTTAACCTCATTGTCCGCCTGCCAGAGGTTGTAAACTTCTTTAACGTCCGCCACCTTGCCGCCAAATTTGGTTTCCAGCGCCTCGTCGCGGCCAAGTTTTCGCGCCAGCAGGTCCGCAGCCTTGGGATTAATTTTACCTTGGTAAAATTTAACCTTTTCCATTATCCATTTGTCCAGATTCTTGCCGTGGGGCAAGGCAAATTCTTTAGTTGTGACAAATTTATTTGCGAGAATTTTTTTGTTGGCGCTGCTGCGCTTGTCCAATTTTTCTTCCAAGAAAATAATGTCATTCGGGCAGCCAGCCAGCTTTTCCGCCATTTTTTCGTCCGCCGCGTATTTGGACAGCAAATTTTCCAGCACCAGGATCTTTTTTTTGGCGAACAAATCCCGCTCTGCCAGCTTGTCCGCCCTGGGCGCGTTTTCCGCGTCCCTAAAAACCTCCAAAACCGCCCCCTGCTTTTCAGCCAGGGATTTTATATATTCCTTCTTGGTAAAATCGTCAGGCCCGAGAAAAATTGAAATCATGCGCTTGATAAAATTTTCAATTTATTGTAAAATATCAGATGTAATGAAAAAATTTGAATAAACGGGTCGGTAGCTCAGTTGGTAGAGCAGTTGCCTCTTAAGCAAACGGTCGTGGGTTCGATCCCCACCCGACCCACCAAGGGAAAAAGGTATCAGCTTGTCTGGTGCCTTTTTCTCTTTTGTGTATTTACAACTAAATTTCCTGTTGAATTACAGCCGCATAACCTGCGTCATTAAAATCGTAAATACTAAACCAAAAGCCGCGCCTAATAATACATCAACAATGCTGTGGCCGCTAAAATCCAGCAGCTTTCCGTCCCTGGCTATTGCCCGGATTGCCGGATCTTGGCTTTTTTTTAAATATCCTTCAAAAAGCAACTGGCGCTTTCTGTCTTCCACAAACCCATAAATAACAAACGCGGCCAAAATGATCGTTAGGGCGAATAAGGGGCCCACCCCCAGCTTTAGATAAAACAAATAGGCGATGGAGCTTAAGGTTGCCAAATGCACGCTCGGCGGGCCGCCAGCCCAAAAGAACGACCAGGCAAAACTTTGCTTGGAAAAGCCGCAGCCACGATAAAGCCTGATTAAAAATTTGACCAAATGAGTCAAGAGGCAAACGAGGAACGGGATAATAATATAAACCATATTAGCCAAATTTTAGAAATTATTGCCGCGGCACATATCCGGCCCGATGAAGACGGGAAGCGATTCGCAGTGCGCCCGGCAAGGCTTCACCCCGCCGCATTTGGTGACCTCGGCAGGATTTGAACCTGCTGCCTCTTGGTTCGAAGCCAAGCGCTCTATCCAAATGAGCTACGAGGTCAAAAAATGTGGCGGGAAGAATCCCCGCAGCCCTGCGGTCCGGGGCCGGCGGCAGGGCTATATCCGATTAAGCTGGATGTAAAACTACCTATATTATATCCAACCGGCCTGAATTTTTCCAATGGGTCTGTTGCCGAATGCGCTTTTAAGGCGAAATTTAAGAATTCCGAGCAGACCCCAATGGGAGGCAAAAAGGCAAGCGCCTTCCCGCAACGGGAAGGCGCCCATAAGCGCTCATGCTGGCGGAAAAGCTATTCCCCGCCCGTAACGTCCGCCGCCGCGTTAAAGGGGTCAGGTAAAGGTTTTAGGGACGGGCTGTAGGTTTCCGAGCCCTTGATCCTCTGCAGGTCGTAATTGTAACCGTCAAAATTTACCCTGACCACCTGGATCCTGTTAACTTGCCCTTCTATCTGGCCAATGGACATTATGTCAACAATGCTGCGCTTTATTACCATCCCTTCCGCCGCCAGTAAAACCAGCAGCAGCGCGCCCAGCAAAAAACCGGCGTAATTTTGGGTCATACCCGACGGCCTAACCCGCAAACTTTTTAATTTTTCCAAAAGTTCCATAAGCCTTAAGGTTTCTGCAAATAAAAATTTGCGGTTAAGGAAACGTTAACCGTGCCGGACCCCCCGGAAGTCACGGAAAGGTCCCGGGGATAAGTGACAAAGCTTAAATGCTCCAGTGATTCAATAAATGCCGTAGCCGAGGTAAAGTCCCCGCTTATGCTAAGGCTGTAAGGGACGGAGGCAATGCTGGAAACCGTGGGCGCCTTGGGGGCGCTCCCCACCGTGCCGCTAATGCCTGACAGGGAAAACTTTACCCCCAGCCGCTCGCCCAAATTTTCCAAAGTCCTAATTTCCTCAACCAGGGCGACATCTTTGCTGAAAAAATCTTCAGGCTGGACTGCCTTTCCCCTCAAAGTTTCCACGTCTTTCTTTGCCGTCAAATAACTGTCTTGTTCGTTTGCCAGCACTTCTTTTTCCTTGTTCTTGCTTTTAATATCACTCAGGAGGATGCCGTTGGAATGGCTTAAAATATTGAAAAAATACCCGAACATGCTGGCGCAGGCTATCAGCCAGACGGCCAAGGCTATGAAAATTTTATTTTTTGTGGAAATCGTCCCCATGGGAATTATTTAATTAAGCTGTCCCTGATATTAAAAGTAAAATGGAAGGTAATATTGGCCGGCTTGACCACGTTTTCCAGCGGATAATCTATATTGTAAAATTCCCCGTCGTGCTGCCTGATAATGTCATAAAGCCTAATGACCAGTTCGCGGGTGAGGCTGGTGCCGGTAATGGTTATGGTTTTCTTGGACACGTTTATGACCATGGTGTTTATTTTGATCCCGGGCGGCGGCAGGGGCGCGAACGCCTTAAGCACTTGGGACCATTTGGGGGAATTTTCCGCCAAATTTTTGTAGTCGGTGATGACATTGTTGAGGGTTTGGATTTGCGCCTTGACCCCCGCGTAAGCGCCTTTGTTCTCTTCTTTCTTTAACTGTTCAATTTCCGCCTGCACCACCTTGTCCTGCTGCAACAGGTAAAGCCTGGCTGCGCCTTGCACCAAAAATACCAGGGCAAAACTGGCAATGGACAAATATATGGCCATAACCAGGCCGTGCAGGACCAACTCGTATTTTAATTCCTGCTGCCTGGACTTCGGCAGCAAATTGATGGTTTTGTTCATGCGTCCATCCCCCTAATTGCCAGCCCGATGGCGGTTACGTATCCCAGGCTGTCATAGGCTTCCAAAGGCTTTGAGCGCAAGGTTTTCAAATTCAGCCAGGGATTGCCCGTTTCCACGGGGATGCCGGAAAAATCGTTAAGCTGCGGGGCTAAAAACTCCGCCAAATTTTTCAGTTTGGCGCTGCCGCCGGACAATAAAATTTTGTCCACTTTGCGGCCCGAGTGCTCGCCATGGAATTTTAATATGCTTTTTATTTCCGCGCTTAAATTGTTCAGGGTGGGCAATAACGCGGTTTTAATATTGGGATACTGGACGGTATTGGCTATTCCGACTTTCTTTTTTATCTCTTCGGCTTTGGCCGAAGAAACCCCCAAAGACTTGGCAATGCTTTCCGTAAAAGAGTCGCCGGCAATGGGCACCGTGGAAGTAAACTGCAAATTCCCTTCCTCCACCATTGCCATGCTGGTCCGGTAAGCGTCTAAGTCAATCATCAGCAATGTTTCCTTGCTTGCCGGCTCCAGCAGGGCGCGCCGGCAGCTTTGCGACTCCACCTCCAGGGCTATGGGTTTCAAACCGGCCTGGTCCAAAATTTCCAGGTATTTGTCCACGAATTCCTTGGGCGAGGCAATAATTAAAATGTTCATTTTGCCTTCCGTCTCCCCCAATTTTTGCCAATCCAGATAAACCTGGTCAATGGGCAGCGGGATAAAGCTTTCCGCCTCCACTGGAATGGCATTTTCCGCCTCGCCGTCGCTCATTTTCGGGATCTGGATGACGCGCACGAAAGACTTGGACTCCGGCAGGCTGGCCACCACGTAATGCCTGTCTATTTTCCCGAAAAGCGGCTTCTGCAGGCTTTGCCTGACCAGGTAACCGAAAGTCTTGCCGTCCAAAATGACATCGTTAGTCATTAACCCCTTGGGCAAAGGGGTGTCCGTGTAGCCGTCTACCGACACTTCCGATTTTTTATTTTCCAACTGCATCACTTTCAGCGAGCTGCCGCTAATGTCCAGGCCAAACGCTTTTTGGGGTTTTAGGAATAAGTTGAACATGAGTTTAAATTTCAATACCCTATACTCAAGCTTTCTTCAGATTGCATTAGGATTTTAAAATTTGGATCTTATTTGTAATTTGTTATTTGAAATTTGAAATTTTACGAAATTGTCTGGCTAATGCTGTAAATGGGGCTGATTAGCGCCACTGCCAGCAAGCCGACTACGCCGCCGATAAATAACAGCAAAAGCGGCTCAATTACGGAAGACAAATTTTTCAGGACGTCGTCCACCTCTTCTTCGTAATGTCCGGCAAGTTGCTCCAAAATGTTCTCCATGGTCCCGCTTTCCTCCCCCACCTGGATCATCTGCACCACCAGTATGGGAAACAAGTCCGGACGCTTATTTAGCGCCTCGGTCAAAGGCTTTCCCAGCTTGACCGATACGGCCGTTTCCGCCACCAGCTCGCGGTAAGGAATGTTACCCAGGGAATTGCCGGCCACTTCCAGGCTTTGGACTATGGGAACGCCGCTTTTGAGCAGCGAACTTAAAATTCTGGCGAAGCGCGCCAAATTTATCTTTTTTATTATACTATTAATTACCATAAAATGCAGCAGGAAAATGTCAAAAGCCCGCTTGCCTCCAGGCGTCCGCAGCGCGGCAACAGCCGCTCCGACCAAGGCAAGCAGCCCCCCAATAACCAAAAAGGCGTTATTGCTCATAAAATCCACGGCACTAATGACAATTCTGGTGGACAGCGGCAGGTTTGCAGAAAAGTCCTTAAACACGGAAATGAGGCTGGGCAGCACGAAAATTGACATTAATACCCCTACAATAATAATTGCCGCCACAATGACCGAAGGGTAGATCATGGCCCCTTTGGTCTTGGAACGCAAATCAGCGTCCCGCTGCAACTGGACGCTCAAGTATTCCAGGCTTTTGTCCAAATTGCCGGAAAGTTCGCCGACCTTGACCATGCTGACGAAAATATTGGAAAACACGGCCGGGTATTTGGCCATGGCCTCGCCCAGGCTTTTACCCGATTCCACCTGGTTTGCAATATCCGCCAGTATCCCCTTGTAGCGCGCATTCTTGGTTTGCTTGACTAAAATTTGCAATCCGCGGCTAATGGATATGCCGGCCTTAAGCATTACGCTCAAGTTTTCCACGAAATTGATTTTTTCATCCAATGAAATGGTGGAAACGTTTTTGAAAAAACTTACGACAGAACTTTTGCGGGATTCTTCCACGCGCGTAGGCAAAAGCCCTTGCTCCTTAAGCAAGTGGCCGGCTGCGGCAGCCGAAGCGGCCTGAATAGTTCCCGACTCCCTCTGCCCGTTTTTGGTTATGGCGCTGTAAGAAAAATCCATTTGATATTTGATATTTGTAATTTTTATAACCTTTACTCTTTTGAGACCCTTAGTATTTCATCTATGGTGGTAACGCCCTTGCCGGCCTTTATAAAGCCGTCTTCCCACATTAAGACCATCCCTTCTTTTTCCGCCTGGTCCTGGATTTCCTGCGCGCTCTTGTGAGCCATGATCATTTCCGCAATTTGGGGGCTGACTTCCAAAATTTCATGCAGACCCATCCGGCCTTTGTAACCCGTATGACCGCACTTGTCGCACCCCGCTCCCTTGTAAAATTTCAAATCCTCAAGGTTCTTCGCCTTGGCAGGCGCCGCGCCGGCGCGGATTAATGCCGGCAGCAGTTTCTCCATGTGGAATTGCTTGGACAGGCTTTCTATGGTCGCCCCGTCCAATTTAATTTCCTTAATGCAGTCCTTGCAGACAACCCGGACCAAACGCTGGGCCAGCACGGCGTTAACGGTGGAGGCGATCAGGTAAGGCTCTACGCCAATGTCCAACAGGCGGGGCAAGGCCGCGGAAGCGCTGTTGGTATGCAAAGTTGAAAATACAATATGGCCGGTCATGGCCGCATGCACGGCTTCCTCGGCGGTTTCCTTGTCGCGGATTTCGCCGATCATGATAATGTTGGGGTCCTGCCTCAGCAACGCGCGCAAGCCCATGGCAAAAGTCAGGCCGATTTTGGGATTAACCTGCATCTGGTTGGCTCCGGCAATGCGGTATTCCACCGGGTCTTCTATGGTGGAAATGTTCACGCTCTTGGTGTTCAGCATGGACAAAACCGTGTAAAGCGTGGTGGATTTTCCGCTGCCCGTAGGCCCGGTAACCAGCAGCATGCCGTGGGGTTTTTTTATGTTGCGGGTTATAATTTCCAGGCTGGATTTTTCAAAACCCAAATCTTCCAGGGAAGCGGCCTTGGCCGATTCGTCCAGCAGGCGGATAACCGCTTTTTCGCCGTCAAAAATGGGAATAGTGGACACGCGCAAAGAATACTTATAGCCGTCCTTTTCCACCTTGAACCTGCCGTCCTGGGGCAGGCGGTGCTCGTCTATCTTTAAATTGGACAAAACCTTTATGCGGGCGACTATGGCCGCCTGGATCACTTTTGGCAAGGTCATGACGTCGTGCAGCACGCCGTCAATGCGGTAGCGGACTATGACGGAATTTTCCTGCGGCTCTATGTGGATGTCCGAAGCTTTTTCAAAAATGGCGTATTCCAGCAAGGTATCCACCACGCGGATAACCGGAATTTCCTCGGCCATTTTTTTTAGGCCGTCATCCTCCGCGCTCTCGCCTTCCGCAGCCGCGGACAGCGGCTGGGACGAAGGCGTAAACAGGTGCCTCATTTCCTTTTCCAGGGAAGAGTGGTATTTGGACAGGCCGAAATCCAGGCTGGCCTTGCCAATCAGGAACACTTTAATGTTCAGGCCGGTTTTCTTTTGAATAAATTCCTTGGTCTGCAGGTCCGAAGGGTCAACCATGGCCAGGCTTAAGGAGTCGTTGGTTCTGGCGAAGCTGATTACCTGGTGCCGGTGGGCAATAGGTTCGGGCACTAAGTTTAAAATTTCCTGGGAAATTTGCTGGTTGCGCAAATCCACCGCCGGCACGCCCAAGATATCGCTCTTAATTCCGAGCAATTGGTCTTCGGTCACCACTTTTTTTTCCACCAGAAAATCTTCCCAGGGCGGAGGGGATTTTAGCTGCAGCAAATCCTTTTCCAGCAGGGAAAGCCTTGATTCGTTGGCAAGCCGTTTTTGCTTTAAAGCTTGATTAAGCTGTAATTTGTCCATAAGGCTACAGAACCGCAGATATAAAGGTGTTGCAGGTAACTACGGAAAAATAATCCGGATTTTTATTGTTGAAATCTGCGGTTGTTAGGGATTTTGTTTCTTGCCTTGGTTAAATTCGCCATTAAATTATAACATAAAATTTTTATTGAGTAAAATAAAAAACAGCCCAACCCGCCATCCGCCAACTGGCAAAATTATTTGAGCCGTTTAATCTTTCAATCTTTCTATTTTTCTATTTTTAAATCTTTAAATTTTACCTCCCCTGCCAGGTAAAGATGTAATACAAAGTCTTCAAAATAATCTCCAGGTCAAAAGCCAGGCTGCGGTGCTTAATGTAATACAGGTCGTATTGCAGTTTGGCTTTGGTCTCTTCCAGGGAACCGGCATAAACGTTTAGCTGCGCCCAGCCGGTCAGGCCGGGTTTGACCAAATGCCGCTCGTCGTAAAACGGGATTTGCCTTTTTAATTCTTCCACAATGTGCGGTTGTTCCGGCCGCGGGCCGACCAGGCTTAAGTTGCCGGCCAGCAGGTTTAAGAACTGCGGCCATTCGTCTATGCGGCTCTTGCGCAAAAATTTGCCCACTTTGGTGATGCGCGGGTCGTTGACCGAAGTCCAGGTATTGGTCGGGCCGCCGCTCATGGTGCGGTATTTGTAAACCTTGAAAATTTTACCCCCCCTGCCTACCCGCTCCTGGATGAACAAAACCGGGCCCGGGGAAGTCAGCTTAATCAGCAGGGAGCAAAACGGCCAGCTTAACAAAAACGCAGCCAGCCCTAAAACGCCGAAAATTAAATCTATGGCCCGCTTGAGCAGGTTGTAAAAGCGCTTTTCCTTATAACTGATGTTTTCCAAGAACCACAGCTCGCTTAAGTCGGAAATATACACGCGCCGCAGCAGGTTTTCGTAAAATTCGCGATGGTTAAAAAAATCCACCCCGGACTTCCGCCATTCGTAAAATTTGGCAAGCACTTCCGGCTTGGCCTGCAAATTGTCCGGCAATATAATGGCGCTGTTTATTGCCAGCGCCGGCTGCCTTAAATCCTGTTCGCATAAATGCCCCAGCACCTTAAAACCCAGGTAGCCATGCTTTTTAATTTCCCGTTCCAATTCTGCCAATTCGTTGTTAAAGGAAAACAAATATACGTCTTCCGTGGCCAGGCGCTTCAGGTTGAATTTTAACAGCAGATGCCAGGCCAGGATTAAGACGAAAGTTATGGTTAAATCCAAAAGTAAAAAGCGCCTGGGCGTTAAAATCAGGTCCGGCTGGAAATAAAAATAAACAATGGCAATGACCAGGTTGGTTACGGTTGCGGAAAGCAAGCCGAAGACTATGCCGGTATAGCGCTTTAGGGAACGGATGTCCAAAAGCCCGTGGATAAAGAATACCACCAGCCAAAAAGCGAACAGCACGGTAAAGGCCTTAAAATGCGCGGTCGCGTCCACGCCTTTTAACCCCCCGCCGTAGCGCAGCAGAATGGCCATCCATAACCCCGCATAAAACAATGCCAGGTCCGGGACCGTAAGCAGCCAAAAATTTACTAATTTGTTGTTAAGCATAATATTGCTTTTTTAAATCTTCAATCTTCAATTTTTAATCTTCAATCCGTCCCAGTCATGAGCTGCCCTACGCCTACGCTCCCAAAACCAGCCTTGCTTTTAAAATTAGCTTTGCCAAAAAATATTTGGGATAATTCCGCTTATGCCGCGAAATTAACCGCAATTGCTTGGCTAAAAATGCGCGAAACCTGCCTTTATTATAGCTTGACCGGCTATAGCGCACAAATGGCTCCTGGAAATTATGCATTCCCCCAAGCAGGCCCAGCCTTAGCCATAAGTCGTAGTCTTCGGCAAGATCGTCGCTGTCTTTTACAAACCCGCCCGCCTTTAAGGCCGCTTCCCGCCGGAACATTACCGTGGAAGTAAAAAACGGATTTTTTAACAGCATCGCCCGCCTTATTTCCCCATCCGTCTCCGGCCTTGTTTTGGATATTGGAAATTGGATATTGGAAATTTGGATTCCACCGCCTAATAGTACGCAATCGCGGTGCTCATTTAAATATCCCACCTGTTTTTTCAATTTATCCGCATCTATCCATTCGTCGTCATCATCCAGAACAGCTATATATTTCCCCGCGCTCGCCTGCAAAGCTTCCTGCCTGCCGGCTGTAATCCCTTTTGATTCCTGATGCGTTATAATCTTTAAATTTTCAATTTTCAATCTTTCAATTACCTCTTGAGTTTCATCGGACGACCCGTCGTTGACGACCACTACCTCAAAATCCTTAAAACTTTGCGCTGCCACGGACAGCAACGCGCGCCTTAGCAGCCCAGCGCGATTTTTAGTCAGGATATTTACGGAAACTAAAGGCATAAAATTTACTTAAATATTAAGGAGGTGGTCTAAAAACTCGCTTTGTAGGCGAAATTGCAAAATTTCGAGGCAGTTGGGGCAAATAAATTTTGATGTTTAGCCGTAGGCTAAGCGGAGAAATTTTTTGGCCCAAATGGCCGAAATTTTGCAATTGCAGCCCAAATGGAGTTTTTAGACCACCTCAAAATAAATATTTACTTTAAACGGCTTGCGCGTCCTTTAATAAGGGAAGGGCGCTGTCTTTGTCGGATGTAAAAATATTTTTAACAGGCCAGTTTATGGACAATGCGGGGTCGTTCCACCTTATTCCCCTTTCGCTTTCGGGATGGTATTCGTTTGTCGCCTTGTACAATACCAAGGCTTCCTTGGACAAGACTACAAAGCCGTGCGCAAACCCTTCGGGCAAGTAGAGAGCCAGGTTGTTCTCCTCGCTCAGTTCCGCCCCCGCCCACTTGCCGAAAGTTGGCGAAGACTTCCTAATGTCAACGGCCACGTCCCAGACCGCGCCCTTTAACACCCTCACCAGCTTGCCCTGGGCAAAAGGCGGCAATTGATAATGTAGGCCCCTTAAAACCCCTTGTTTGGAACAGGATAAATTATCCTGCACAAAACGGACGCCCAAATCCTTCGCGTCCGAATCCTTAGAAATTTCCATAAAATACCCCCGCTCGTCCTTAAACTTGGGCGTTTCTATAAGCAAAACTTCGGGTATTCGGGTTTTTGTTATCTTCATAAATGTTAGGGGTTCTTAGTGAACTTAAACAGGCCGCAGGAATATTTCGCCTGGGAAAAATCCCGCATATCCGCGTTTTTTACAAAATGCCCGCTGTCATTGACTGCGGAAAACTCTTCAAGCTTTAAACCGGAAAAATAGTTTAGCACGGCATGCGGGTCAAACACGCGATGCGCATTGAAATAAATGGCTTGCCGCCCCACAGGCACGGCAAAGTAAAGCGCACCCCCGGCTGAAAGCACGCGCTTTAGTTCTTGGCACGCTTTCTCGCTTCCTTGCGGATCCAGCGGGTCGCCGTACCTGCCCAAGCCCACATGCTCGGCAACATGCAGGCAAGATACGGAACTGACGGAATTGTCCGCGAACGGAAGATCCAAGAGGCTGCCCTCCACGCATTCAAAATTTTCAAAATCCAGCCTTAAAGGGCGGATGTCCAAAAACTTTACTTTGGTTATCGTGCTAGCCATGGACAAAAACCTGATTGACGAGCCTATGTCCACGTGTTCGGGCGGGCGGCTTTCCAAAAGGTGCTTAAACGCCCACCTGTCCATGTACACGTAATGCTTGTCAAAAGTATGCGAGCCCGGACCTTTGTCAAAAACCTGGGGAAAAATTTTAAAATTTTGGTTTTGCAAGGCGCCGCATTTGCGGCCCAGCCGCAGATATTGGAAAAGGTCGCGGGGATACCAAAATATCCCGCTTACGAGCTTTCCGGTTTTCCTTAAAATTTTTTTTAAGATTTTCTTAAGCATCCTGCAAGTTTAAAAATTTTTCCGCCGCCATTTTCAATCCGGCGTTACTTTTTATCCACTCCCTCGGGGCAAATTCCGCCTTTAAAAAACTATCCAATTTTTTTTCAAACTCCGGAAAATCCTTAAAGGCTATCCCTGTTTTTTCGCTCAGATACGGGACTCCGACTTTGGCGGGGAACCTTTTGCCCGCGTATTCAAAATAGCCTTTGTCCCACGCAAAAACCGGCACATTAAAAGCCCAAGCTTCAAATAAGGCCAAACCCTGGCTTTCGGAATCGGAAAGGTATATGGCATACCTGGCCTGTTGCAGCATTTGGAAATAATTTTGCCGCGCGAACTTGCCGTAAGTCAGCACATTGCTGGAGTAACCTTTACCGTTCACATATTGGCAAATATTTTCTGCCAAGGGGTTTTTGCCTATTTTGTTGTAAATGAGAAAGTCAAAAATTTTCGGCTCTGGTTTTAAATCCGGCAAGGCAACTCCGGCAGCCCAAACCTTAATCTTGGAACTTATTGTTGGGGCTTCCTTAATGTAAAATTCCCTTACCCATTCGCTGGGGACGACTATTTGGTCCACGGCTTGGTCTTTGAGTATGCCGCCACTGCTGTTAGGCGAAACCGCAATATTAGGGCCTGCAACAATGCGCCTGACCAGCCCTAGGTTTTGTTTATTTATTGCCCATTGCAAAGTTTTAACGCCGCTTAAAACAAACGCCGTATCAATACCTTCCTTTAAAGGCCGGTTTACTTCAAAGCTTGCCCCAAGCTCCTTTAAACCGGAAAACAGGTTTTGCTCCACGGCCTGCGGCCCCCGCAAATAAAGGCCGGCAAGTTTTTTAACCTTGCTTTTTATTTTGTTGCTTAAAAATAAATTTTCAGTATAAATGGATAACGGCTCGCTCATAGGATACTTTGGAAATATTCAATTGTCCTTAAAAGCCCCGCCTTAAGCTCCACTTTCGGACGCCAGTTTAATTTTTTTTCCGCAAGCGAAATATCAGGCCTTCTGCGTTTCGGGTCGTCTGCGGGCAAAGGCTGGTAAATTATCCGGGATTTGGAGCCTGTCAGTTGTGTTGCCAGCTTTGCCAGATGTAAAATTGTAAATTCTCCTGGATTGCCCAAATTGACCGGCCCTAAAAAGCTGCCTTCCATCATTTTTACCAGGCCCTGGATTAAGTCGTCAATATACTGGAAGCTCCGGGTTTGCCGGCCTTGCCCGTATACGGTAATAGGCTCATTTTTTAGCGCCTGCACTATAAAATTTGAAACCACGCGGCCGTCGTTTATTTCCATATTGGGGCCGTAAGTATTGAAAATGCGGACAATTTTTACGGGAAATTTATACAGCCTGTAATAGTCGGCGCATAGCGACTCCCCCGCGCGCTTGCTTTCGTCGTAGCAGCTGCGGATACCGACGGGATTCACGTTGCCCCGGTATTTTTCGCCCTGGGGATGCACCTTTGGGTCGCCGTAAACTTCCGAAGTTGAGGCAAATAAAAATTTGGTTTTTTGTTTCCGGGCCAGTTCTAAAAGGTTTAAAGTCCCCAATGTATTGGCTTTCCACGTGCCAACGGGATCTTTTTGGTAATGCACGGGCGAAGCCGGGGAAGCCAAATGGTAAATTTCGTCTGCCGGAAAGTTGCGGGGTTTTGTAATATCATGGCGCATGAATTCAAAATTTTTCTTCAGGCGCAGATTTTTTATGTTTTGCATTCTTCCGGTGGACAGATTGTCCAGGCAGACCACCCTATGCCCTTTTTCCACTAAAAATTCGCAGAGGTTTGAACCTACAAATCCCGCCCCGCCGGCTACGAGGATATTCTTTTTCTTCATGCCCTTTGCTCCTCCTTTTTTTTCTTATGCAATTCCTGCAGGAAAAAGTCCTCGTTAAGCCCGCTTTCTTCCAACAGCTCCTTGTTGGCCTTCCTCATGGCATTCAGCAAGGACACCCTGACCTTTTTGTCTTCGGCCAGTTGCAAAATTGCATTTACGTCTTTAGGGAAGCAGGAGCCGCCGTAACCGCGGTAGCCGCCGTGGCCTACGTCAAAATGCGAATCCCCAATGCGCGGGTCTTTGACTACGGCCTCTTTGACCAGCGCGTAATCAATTCCTATTTCTTTGCAGATATCGTAAAACTCGTTCGCAAAAACCACTTTTAGCGCCAAAAAGGAGTTTGCCATGTATTTGACCGTTTCCGCTTCGGTGGCGGGCATAATTTTTTCAAACGGGGCTTTGGGCAAAAGTCCCATAACTTCCTTTGCCGCAGCCTGGCTTTCTTTGGTGCTCCCTAAAATCTGCCGGTCGGGCCGTATAAGGTCTTCATAAGGCGAAACCTCGCGCAAAAATTCGGGATTGAATAAAAATTTGTGCCTTGGGAAAGTTTTTTGCAAATTTTCAGTGGTGCCCGGGAGAATGGTGGACTTGATAACCACAATTTTCGCGCCCTGCAGTTCGCCAATGGCGTCTTTCACCGCTGACAAGTCAAAACCTTTTCCATCTAAAAAAGGGGTGGGCACGCAAATAAAAACTATATCAGCCTTATTTACCTCTTCCACAGACCCTATCTTTTTATATTTATCATACAAAAAAAGCGATACCGGCCGGGTTTTGAAGTATCGCATTAACGCCCCTCCCACAAAACCCAAACCCATAATTCCTATTTTTTTAGTTTCCATGTTTTTTGCATCCTTTCCGTCTGTAAATAAAGTTAATTATGCCGCCAGTTGCGGTATCTTTTATAAATGCCCGTTAAAACCGAATTTTTTTTAACCGCTCTTCCCAAATAAAACCTGGCTAAGGCCCAAAGGAAAGCAAACCTGAATTTAAGCCTTACTGCCGGACTCCGCTTATACATTTTACCAATTATAAAGGTTTCCCGCCATGCCCGAACCGGAGATTTGCGGAGCAGCGCGTCCGGCCTCACAACATAGGCGGCGCTTTCCATTTCCAACTTTTGGACCTTAGGGCGGAGCCTGAAGAACTTTAACCAAAGTTCGTAATCGGAAAGCAGGCGCAAGTTTAAGTTTAAGCCGCCGGAGCGGAAATAAAGCTCCTTTTTATAAAACATGCATTCCGGCATAAACCGGTTGCCGCGGTTTAGCAATTCCAAATAACCGGGAATTTTGGGCCTGACTTTTTCCTCCAAATCAAGGTCAGGATAAACCACTTTCCCGTTCGTGACCACGAGATCTAAATTTGAGTCCTGCGAAAAGGCCCGGGCAACGGCTGACAGGACATTTTCCGAAAGATAAAAATTGTCGCTGTCAAGCCAGGTAAAAACGCTGCCCGCCGCCTGTTTAAAGCCTTTGTTTAGCGCATCGTAAATGCCCCGGTCCGGCCCGGAAAACCACTTGATCTTATTGCCATACGACTTTAAAATTTCCAAAGTGCCGTCCGTTGACCCGCCGTCCATTATTATATGCTCTACGTTGGGGTAAGCCTGGCTCTGCACGCTGTCTATGGCCCGCCGAATGTAATCTTGCGAATTAAAGCTGGCGGTCACCACCGTAATTTTAGGCAACTGGTCCATTAAAAAAAGTTTGGAGGTTATTTATTACTTCGTCCTGTTCGGCTTCGGTTAAAAACGGGTAGCAGGGCAAGGACAAAATTTCTTCCTGCAAGGCTTCGGCCTTGGCCAGGCTGGTATGGGGGTAAACGCCGCAATAGCAAGGCTGCCGGTAAATTAAAGCCGGATAGTGCACCAAGGCGGTTATGCCTTTGTGTTCCAAAAACAATTTTAATTCGTTGCGCCGGCCGTTAAGCACCCGCACCACGAACAAATGATAGCAAGCGGTTTCGTCAAACGGCAAAATGGCCAGGCCGGCAATTTTTGCCAGCGCGCGGATATATTTTTTCGCAATTCCCCTCCGCTTCCCGGTAAACTCCCGCAAATGCCGCAACTTAATTTCCATAAATGCGCACTGCAATGCGTCTATCCGGTAGTTGTTCCCCAAAATCACGTGGTTATACCGGCCTTTCTGGCCGTAATCGCGGAAAGAAGCGGTAAAATTTTTTACCTTTTCGTCGTTGGTCACCACCACCCCCGCCTCGCCCAAAGCGCCGAGATTTTTGGTCGGATAGAAGCTGAAGGCCTTGGTGTTAGTTGCGCCCTCTCCCTTGAATTCCGCGCCATGGGCCTGGCAGGAGTCTTCAATGACAGCCAGGTTATGTTGTTTCGCAATTTTGTTGATACTTGCCATATCGCAGACCTTGCCAAAAAGGTGGACCGGCAAAATCGCCTTGGTCTTGTCTGTGATATATTTTTCTATTTCCCCGGGGTCAATTAAGAAATCTTCGCCCACGTCGCAAAACACAGGCTTGGCTCCGATATTGGTAACGGCCAAAGCCGTGGCCACTGCGCTATTGGGGACTGTGATGACTTCGTCGCCCGCGCCAATGCCATAAGCTTTAAGCGCCGCTTCCAAAGCGGCCAGGCCCGAAGAAACACCAACCGCGTATTTGTAACCTGTAAAGGCGGCAAAATCCTGTTCAAATTTTTCCGCCAGCGGGCCCAAAACATAATGCCCGCCGCGCCCGAAATTTTCAAAGGCCCGCAGGAATTCAGCTTCAAAAAAATTCCACTCCCTGGTTAAATCTAAAAATGGGACCATGGTTTATTGCCTAACGTATTTTAAAAATTTGCCGTAATCCCTAATGTAGTCGCTTTCCTTATAAT
The DNA here is from genome assembly GCA_023484515.1 of Patescibacteria group bacterium. Lineage (GTDB taxonomy): Bacteria > Patescibacteriota > Doudnabacteria > UBA920 > UBA920 > JAMDAY01. The sequence goes on along the minus strand of JAMDAY010000010.1, from coordinate 51,328 downwards.
AATTGTCGGCCAGTACCAAAATTACGCAGTCGGAAGAAAAGCTGCTCATAGTGTGCCACAGACGCGGGCCAAGCCGGACGCCGAAATACGGGCTGTCCAGCGTAATTTTTTGCCGGTTTTTCCCGTCGTCCAAACTTAAGGTAAATTTCCCGTTCACGCAAAAAATTACCTGCTCCAGCTTTTTGTGCGCATGCTTGCCGCGCACCGATTTCTTGTTGAGCAGGTTGTTAATAAAGTATACCCGCTTAATGGCAAACGGCACATTCTTGTTGGCCTCGCCGATTACCAGGTTGCCGTCCGGAAAGTCGTTAAAAAACTGCATTTTCACCAGGCCGGAATTTTTTACTTTAATTTTTAAATTATTCTTGGGCATTTTTTTCCGCAATAATTACGTAGTCTAAAGTTATCCAATTGTTCTTAAAAATTCCGTCCAACGCTAAAAAAATAATTTGCATTGGCGCGCACAGCAAAAGCGTTACAAGCTGATACACTATATTATACCGGGTGCCGAAAGTTTCCACAATATAAGCGGATATAAGCTGGCCGCACACGCCGAACACTCCGCAGGTGGGAGAAATTGACCGGATGTCCAGGTTTTGGCTATTTAGCAGACGGTTATGCTCAAAACTGGTAAAGCGGCGGAAGTCATACGGCTTTTCGTGCTCGTTCCAGACGAACGGCATGGTAATGTAAGCCAGGCCGCCCGGCTTGAGGACGCGGCGGATTTCTTTGACGAGCTGGTCTGGATGATTGGCGTGCTCCAAGACCTGGGTGCATAAAACAGCGTCAAAGCTAGCGTCTTGGTAAGGCACATGTTCGCCGTCGTAAATTTTGTCGGCAAACGGGGAAATTTGGCGGTCGTTGCCGACTTCAATGCCCAAGTATTCGCAGTCTTTAAACAAAGGCTGATAAGGCTTGATGCCGCAGCCGATATCTAAAATTTTTTTATTGGAAACGGTTCCCGCGAACTTGCTTATGCTGCGGTACAAATACCAGCGCGCAATAAAATAAGGGTTTACCAAAACCGAATACCACGAAGGCCGGAAACTATGCCGCGCGCGCCACTGGAATAATTTATGCCTTAAGTTTTTCCGCATCAATTTTATTTGTTATTTTTATGCCTCAACAAGCTGTCTAGAATTAAATCGCCGCCAAACTGCTCTTTTAAAATTTCCGCGTTCGGCATTATGCAATGCCCGCCTATATGGCCGTCTTTCGGCGCAAACAGGACCGGCCGCACCACATTGCTTTTGCCAAGCCTAAGATATCCCCGGTTATAACTTTCGTTAAAATCTTTCATCACTTTTTCAAAATCCGTTCCCGTTTTTTTGCAAATTTTTTCCGCATAAGAATGGAAAGCAATGCACAAACCATAATAGGTCGTATCCAAAAGTTTTCCCAGTTCCGTGGTTTCAGACGGGGTAAAAATTTTTACTTTCTTAATGCCTATCCGCTTAAGATGCTTTGCCGCCCGCTCGCCCAAGTCCTGGTTGTCTGCCCCCACATATTTTACAAAAGTTTTTACCCCTTCAAACAAGAATGGATGAACGCCGCGGATCGGGGAATGGACCACGTTTTTAAATTTCTTATAAAGCTGCTTTGTCGTGCCGGCCGGCACGGTGGAATGGATTATTACAAGCTCTGGCTTATGTTTTATGATCAACTCCGATACGAATTTAATAAACTGCTTGCTTGGCGGAGTACAAACATTCAAAACATCCAGCTTTTCCGGGAAACGGTCAAATTCCAAATCTTTTATGTATGGCTGCCTGTAAAAACGCGCGATTGCCTTGCCCACTTCTCCGTAACCCAAAATTCCCGCCTTCTCCCCCTGCTTGTTTGTTCTTTTGCCCATAGGTTTCATAAGTATTTATTAATAATTTGCGTTAATTCTTCCATTCTTTTTTCATAAGTATGTTCCCTTAAAGTTCTGGCTTGCCCGGCTTGGGCAATTTTTTCCCTTTCCTTGTCGTGGCTTAGATAGTATTTGAGTTTGTCAATCAATTCCGGAACGGATCTATAGGTCTCCACTTCCTCTCCCGGCGTAAAAAGTTCCGGCAAGTTTTGCTTCCAGTCGGTAATCAAAAAAATGCCGCTGCCCGTAGCCTCATAAAGCGTCATATTATTGGCATAACCGCCAGCCACTGCGGTTATGTGCTTGGTCAGGGTGATTTTGCTGTTATAAAAAATCCGCAGACGATCCAGCCCCCACGCTTGTCCTTGGTAATTTTTCTTAATCAAACTGCTTTCCGGCAAATTGGATGTTCCGTAACCCCAAAACTTAATGTCTATGCCCTTGTCCTTTGCCACCGCTTCCAAAACTTCATTCCTTTCATTGTGAATTTTGCCGTATCCCCCGATATGCACTGCATTGTGCGACAACGAAGGATTTTTCTGCAATTCTTTGACCAAGCCGCCCTCAAAACCCAGCTTCAAATACTCCGCGCTTAAGCCTTGGTCCCGAAAATCCTTGACGTAATTAGGCAAAGAAGTCAGGATTAAATCGTATGGACGGAAATATTTGGCCGGCGGCTTGGCATACGCAATTTGTCCGGCCAACAATTTTATCTTAGGCTTAATGGTTTGTAAAAACAAGGGACTGAAAGCAGAAATATTCTGTATGTATACCACGTCAGGCCGCAGCATGTCAATCTGTTTTTTGACAATTTGGTATAAAGAGCCCCAGTTAAGAATATTATCCAGCCGCTGAAAAACCACTCCCGCTTTCGGCACTCGCGACAAGACGGAGACTAGCCGGGGAAAAAGATTTTCCTTTAAGCCATACTCCTTAAGCCACGCCCCCTGGGAAACGGGATCGTTGACCACGAATTCCTGGGCGTCCCAGCCGAGTTTGTTAAGGTTCTTGGAATAGAAATCCGAAGTGCCGAATTTTAATTCCATAAGTTTTTCACGCAGTTCCTTAAAAGGCAAGCTCAAAACTTCCGGATGTTTCCGGTAAAAATCCTTAAGCACTGCTCCGTAATAGCTGTCTAAAATTAAAATTTTTCCAGTGGACATTTCAGTGATTTAAAAAAGTTTTTATCTTTTCCCCAAAAAATTCTTTAATATTGAATTTCCGGAAGCCAAAATTAAAATTCCTGTCTGTATTTTTTACCGCGTCTATGGACTGTTTTATAGCTATTATATATGGGCGGTAAATTAACCGGGCTGCCTGCCTGGGTAACCCGTAACCAATGGCGCGGACGTATAAATTATAGCTTATGGGATGGAAAGTATGAAAATGATAAAAAATTAAATTTTGGCCTCCTGTTAAAATTTGGCTGCCTTGGATTTGCAAAGCATAATTTCTCAAATTCCAAGGAGCCAGGCCGGCGCCTTTATGCTCAATAATATGCACCCCCTGAAAACGCCGCGGCCAGTCGTTTAAATATAACTGGTCGCCGAATTTGCCGTCTTCGTATCTGGCATAGCACCACTCCAGCACCTTCTTGCTCCACCAGTTTACCGCCTTTGCTCCTTCTTCCGAATTTTTAAAAGTTACCCACTCCACGCAGAACGTGCCGCTCTGCTTTTCCAAATGGCTATATTCTTTGCTGTAACGGTGTTCAATTATGGCAATATCGGCAGAACCTATTTCTTTAAAAATTTCGTCCGGGCCGCTAAAAAAATATACGTCGCTGTCCAAATAAGTAATGCTGTCCGGTTGATATTTTTCTAAGACGTATTTGCAGAAATTGGCGGCGCAAGTCCAGGCGTATTCCCCTGCCGTGCGGTTTTGTTTTACCCGCAAAAGATCTTCATTTTCAAATTCCGCCAGGCTGACTAACTTGGCCTTTTTTAGATCCAGTTTTGACAAAATCCGGTAAGCAGTCTCGTCCAAACATAAAATCCAAAGGGTAAAATTGCTGCAATGCCGAAGCAAGGAAGCATGCAAAGCCAGGCCATTGTATAAATAATTTTTATCAAATAGCGTGCAGAATTGGTAATTCATTTCTTTGGCTTTAAGGCAAAATAAATTTTTACGGCCAAACCTTTGGCTTTGTCCTTGAAGTCGTCCGCAAACGACCGAACCGGCCTTTTGCCCGTATCAATTGCAATATTTTCTTTCCGGCAAAACTCCACCGCCTGCCTCATCCATTTTCCCTTTAGCACGGCCGTGCAAAAATAAGGCAAAGGCCGCGGCACATCTCTCTTAACGCTTAAAAACTTCATTGGCACCTGCCTTGATCTTTTAGTGCCTTCAAATTCCATCTGCCAGCCGTCTTCCCCGTCCGCCAGCAAAGACAGCATGGCCTGCTTATCCCAAATGGCCGCTTGCAGGGATACGCGGTAATCCTCTGTTTTGCTAATTTCCCCAATTTCCGGATTATTTTGATACGGCAGGTCCGGCCCGGGCGTGGGCTGCAAACGCAAACACGCTGCCTTTTCCTGAATTACAAAGTTAAACAATTGACTGATCTTATTGGCATCAACTTTGGCTTGCAGCAAATAATCTTCCTGCATGTATAATATATATTTTTCCCTTACCTGATCCAAAGCGGCCCTTAAGTTGTCTGACCAGCGGCGGTCAGGATTAATCAATATGGTCTTTATTCTTGTGTCCGGCCAGGACTGTTTATTGCCTATTAGATAAACCTGATACGGGCAGTCCGGCCAGTAGCGGAAAAACAAGGTAAAAAACGCCGGCCAGACGTCGCTGTAAGCGTCGCAGGAAGATACCACTATTGCCAATTGTTGGTTTGCAGTATTATCCATTTATATGTTCTGTTGCCATAAAGCTCCAGCCATCCCTAAAAGGCAGGGTTCCGTCGGAAGCCCAAAAATAGAGATTGTGCCTGGAAGGATAAATTGTTTCAAATACCGTAACGTGCTTAAAGTAAGGAGTTAAAAACCTTAACAAATCCTGTTTGTCCTTAAACTCGTATTCATGGTGGGAAAGGGATTTTCCTTCTTTGCGCTCAACAATGGTATAACCGCTAAGGATCCCGCCGGCAACAAGGCGGTTTTTAATTTCGGCCATTAGTTTATTTATTTCTCCAGGGGTAAAGTGTTCAATGGCCGCATCCCAGACTATATTTTCAAATTTTCCCCGGGGCATATCTTTACGGATGTCAGCCAGCAGGAATTTGACATTAGGGGCGGAATTTTTCTTCCGGGCGGTTTTTATCGCTTTCGGGTCAAAGTCGCAGGCAATGACTTCTTTGGAACGGAGGCTGTAAAAATTTCTTGCATTAAACCCGTCGCCGCAGGCAAGCTCCAGTACGTCCCCTCCTTTCAGGGCCAGGCTGCCGAACACTCCCCGCTCCACCCACAAAGGATTGCGGCTGGCCAGCCAGTAATAGTAAAGGTCAATGTGATGGTCAAAACACTCAGGCTGCGGAGGCAGCGCCCATTGGACAAACATCAACCTTTTGTGGGCGCTGCCAGCCCAAAACCGTGAAATTTTCGATTCAAGCTGAAAGATAGATTCCAAAACAGGCTTTAGGCGCATTACGGCAGGCTTGATAATTTTTTTTATGGATGCTGGTAGGGACATATAAAACTGGTTATTTTTTCTGCAATATAATTTTGTGCAAATTCTTAAAAAAACCATAAGGGGAAATCCATTCCTCCCAGATTTTGCGGATCTCCTGCTGGCGTTTGGCGAAATCTTCGGGCGACAACCGGTTATGGTAAGCAATAATTTTTTCCCCGATTTTACCAATTTCGGATTCTTCCACCCACACGCAAATCTTCTTCCAGTCTATAAATTGCTCATATGGCAAAACGCAGTCCGTGTTTATAAATACGGGAATGCGGCCCAGGCTTAAGGCTTCGTATAAGCGGTAAGAAAAATTGCCGCCCCCGCGCGCGCACAAAGCATAGTCTCCCGCAGCCAAATTTTCCACAAATTCTTTCCTGACCTGCATCATATGCGCGGGATTATTGTAAATAAAAGCGTCAGCCCAGTACCCGCGGCGCAGCTTAAAATTGGTTTCAACCTTCGCGCACTTCCGCAAAAGAGCCATTGCCTGCCCGCGGATTCTTTCGCCCGGATGAATGGGCCGTCCCAAAATTTCTTTCAGGTAATACTTCCAGTTCCTGCCGTAACCGCAATAACTGACAACCGGTTTCTCCGATTTTTGCCGAAGGGGTAGTTGGTTGCCATAATATCTTTCCACAAAATCCTCGCTCCACCCCGGCATGGCATATTCGTTGGATTTTTTGGAACTTTGGTAAAACGAAGTCCTAAAAATAAAACCGTTTTTTACCGGAATGTCCTCCGTTGAGTCGGAATTAAAAAATACCACTGTCGGTTTGCCGGCCTGTTCCGCTTGGAAAAGAAAATCCCGCGCCTCGCTGCTTTGCGCATTCCACTGGCCCGGTAACACGGCAAAATCGCATTCCTTAAGGCTAACCAACTTAAATATTTCTTTAGTCCGATTGACATATTCTTCAAACCGCCCGGTCGTGGGTTCTCGCAAATCTTCGCCATTGTCCCCCCAAAAAGGATACATTATTATTTCGTGTTTCTGCACGGACGCAAGAAATATCTTTTCGGAAAATATTTTAATTATTTGTCCAGCCATTATGACTCCGTTTCGCTAATTTTTTTGAAATACGCTCACATACCCGTTGGGGGAAGAGCGGGGAAAACGGAATAGCAACCATAACCCCTTAAACAAACCATTTAAAACTTTGCCAAACTGAGATTTTTCCGTATTCTGCATCTGCCAAGCATGGCGGCGATACCACCTTGATATTTCAACAATGTTTGCCTGCCCTTTATGCTGTTGCTGGGTTTCGTTAAAATAGTGCAATATTGTCCCGGGCGGATAAGGCCTGACGTGGTCAATATCTCCATAAAAACCCGGATGCCAGAGAGGGCTCCTGATTATTAAGAACCCTCCGGGCTTTAAAAGCGAAGCCAGTTTATCCAATAAGCGGGCAATGGCCGGATAGCTAAAATGTTCAATAATATGGGAAGCATGGATTACGTCAAAACTCGCAAGAGGCAAATTGGCCTCCAGGATATCCCCTGTCGCGGTTTCTATGCCCCGCTCCATGGTTTGCCTTGCCAGATCCTCGTTTATTTCCAAGCATGTCAGGCGCATGTTGGGAAATTCCTTTTTTAGAAGGTCGGCAAACCTGCCCCTGCCTGAACCAGCTTCTAACAATGAAAAAACCTGCATATTTTGATACTGCTTTCCCAGCAATGCAAGGACAGGGGCGTCTTCCTGCAATGCTATCTTTTCCGCATACCTTACCTCTGCCGATTGTATTATTTTTTTTAACAAATTTACCATAAGATCACTTCCTATTGCAGACTGGAAACGTATAACCTTGCCAGCCTGACAATCATCGGAGACATCCGGCGGAGCAGCTTGCCTTTATGGATTAAAATGGCATACGGGCCGTCGGCCGCAATTATCCGCAAATTCTTGTCTTTTCTGGTTTTGTCGCGCAAAACCTGCAAATTTGCAGTATCCGGAGAAAATTCCAGGCAATAATCCTTAAACGGCCGTTCCCAGCTTTGTCTGAAAAGTTTTAAATAAAATTTTCTTCCAAACACCAGGCTTAAAGCCTTTAGTCCTTTGCGGTAAAGCCGGAAAAAGACGCCGAATTTTTGTTCCAACGATACTGGCGGATAAAAAATCTTGTCCAGGAACAAGCGAGTCCCCTGCCGCATGGCTTCGGATTCCAAGGCGGCGGATTTTTCGGTTAAGGACGCTTTCCATTGTTCTGCATTATAGGAAATAATATCTTTTTTTCCGGATAAAATTTCGTTAATTATTCCGATTTTGGAAGCTGGGGCTTCGGGCCAAATTGACTCGTCCTCAAAACCCCGCGGGACCGTTTCTCCCAAATCCAGGGAAGGAATAAAAGTGCGCCAATGGTAAAATCTTACCGCTTTAACCAAATGGCGCCAGGTGTAATCCATCTCCAGCATGGCGTTTAATTTCTTTTCGTATTCCTCCGGGCTTGTGGCGACTTGGATAAAATCGTCGTCAGGATAATTCATGTTGCCCGCATACGCTAGCACTGGCATTCCCAGCCTGGCTGCCTCCTGCCCTATGGTTGACCAGGAAATAAGGCAAACGTCCGCCAGTTCCATCAGATCATAACTGGATATGGGGTCATCCGGCCAAACCATGGTGAAATTTGGGGAATTTTTTAAGAATTTGGCCTTGAGATCCTTAAGGTGCTGCGATTCAAACCCAAACTGCCTTGAGCCTTCGCGCGGATGAACGCGAACTACAATTTGTATGTCGTTCCGCCGGGAAGCTTGGTCTCGCAGCCAGGACAGCCATTCTATCTGATCCGAAAAAGCGTCAATTATCCGGCCTTCATCCTTCCATATTTTTATGACAACATCCATTCCTTGGCGTTCATCGCTGCTGCTCGTGTAGGCAACAATGGTTTTCTTCTGTGGATTTAGTTTTAGTCTATTGAAAATAGTAACTGGATCTCCGGTCTTTTTGTTGGAAAATATATGCGATCCCGAAGTAAAAGCGCGAAAAACAACGTCTTCCCAGCATTCCTTTACATATTGCGGCGGTATTGGCATGTCTTTAACCGCTTCCCATTTTTGGAAATAGGAAAAAGAAGGGTAAATAAGCACTGACTTGCCAATACAAAATTTTGACGTATCAGTCCCGAAATGCACCGGATATGTCAGTCCAAGCCGTAAAACGAAATTTTTTTCCGCGCTATAACGCACAGCCTGGCATTGGGAATATTCGTTAAAAGTAATAAATAAAGATGGGTGGTAAATTTTGCAAATCTCGTCCGAAATGGAAACAGCCAAAGCTGTATTTTTTATATACGCCTTATATAATTCCTTATGCGCCGCTGAAAGTTTAGAAACTACGGGAAAAGTTTTGGTTTCTAAGATAAAATCATGCAAAGCGATTTTCCCAACCTGGCACCCCTGGTAAACCAGCCCCTCCAAATTTTCATCCGGCACTTGGATTAGCTTTTCAATCTCGGACATAAGATTTGCACTCACAAGTTCCGAAAGTTCAATTATGGAAAAATTGTATTTCTGCCGGACATCTGCCAAACGCCTGTCAATGCTTCTGGCAACGGCCGTTTTTTGCCCCTCGCTAGGATATACCGGCCCGCGTAAGCCTGCGGCCATGGGAGTGCGTATCATCTGCCCGGAATCGCGCGTCACCAAAACCCTGCCACCGCGTTTTTGTATGGCATCGCCCAATACGGCCAATCCCCGCAAATAAGGGTATATGCCGGCTTCGGGGATAAAAAGGACAACAGGCCTGTCCGGATTGTTAACATTACTCATATTTTATTTTCCTTCCCTGAAAAAACGCATATTGGCAACGTCATTCTCCAAATTGCTGTTTTTAGGCGTTTCAAAAACCAAAAAAATGTCTTGCCTTTCGGAAATTTTTTCAAGCTCTCTTTTTATCCATTTCAAATCGAAATTTGCTTCCTGTAAGTTTAAATGCTCGTCCAAAACACTGTTCATATCCCCTCCCGAAATATGAAAGTAAAACGGCTTTAATTCGCTAATACATCTGCATATAAATTCCTTGTAATCCATTTCCTGGTAGCACGCCGATTTGATAGCCTTCTCCAAATCAAAACAAATTTTTTTCGTTTTGTTCACCAATTTTAATTCTGACAGGTTAAAACCGAATGTTAATTTTTTGTCCAAATCCAAACCGGCCATATTTTCAATTAGGATTCTGCTGTCGTCAATATATTGTAAATTACGGATAAATGAATCAAAATCTTTTGCCCTTCCCGGATGAACAATTATATAAGGACTGTTAAAGTAATCGGCCAATTGCTTCGTCTTTGCCCATATTTCAAGCTGCTGCACGCCAATCTCAAACTCGTGAAAGCCAAGATCGTTGGTGTTATGGATTGTCACAGGCAAATTTTTGAGCAATCCCAGCTTGCCTAAATCCAGCTCCATGCGGGCATTGTGTGATAATTCAATAAAATCAAACTCCTTTTCCGCGAACAAAGACACGGCTTGCGCAAAATAGCCGTAGTTATTGCTCCATAATTTTAAACCGTATTTAATCATAGCTGCCTATATCCGATACTTTGGCTTTCGCGGCGTATTAATAAAATAAAATTCGGGTTCTCTAATATTCAGGCCGCTCGCCCTCATAAAATTTTTAGCCTTCTTGGTGCTTTGCTCCGAATAATGGAAAATGTTGGCTGCAGACACCGCATCGGCTTTCCCTTTGGCAATTCCGTCAATAAAATGTTGCCAGTCTCCCACTCCGCCGGAAGCAATTACAGGTATACGGACGTTTCCAGAAACTTTAGCAATCAACTCCAGGTCGTATCCTTCCCGCGAACCGTCCCGGTCAATAGAAGTCAAAAATATCTCTCCAGCCCCTAATGCTTCAGCTTGTTTTGCCCATCCCACCGGGTCTGTTCCGGTATCGGTTTGGCCATTATTTATAAACACCCTGTATTGATCATTAATTTTTTTAACATCAATTGAAACCACAATGCATTGGCTCCCGAACATTTCCGCTGCTTGCATAACGAACTGCGAATTCTTAAAGGCTTCCGAATTAACGCAAACCTTGTCAGCCCCTATTTGCAGCAGCTTCCTAATGTCTTCAATTGTCCTAATTTTTCCGCCGACGGTCAAAGGAACAAAGCTCCGGGCGGAGAGTTCGTCTATGATGCGAAAAAACAAGTCCCGCTTTTCGGCATTCCGGCTGACGTCCAAAATGACTATTTCATCAATGGCCCAGGTATTAAAAAAATCAACAGCCGTCAGCGCGTCACCGACAAAATTCGTATGGTTAAAATTTACCGATTGCACTATCAGGCCGTCCCTCCACAGCAAGCAGGCAATTAATCTATTCTTAAGCATGTTTTTTTGCAAATTCAATAAAATTCCTTAATACGGCCAAACCGGTATTCTGGCTTTTTTCAGGATGGAACTGGCACCCGAAAATATTTTCCTGTTCAACGCTCGCCGTGATGGTTTCGCCATGGAAGCAAGTGGAAGTAACCAACTTTTCAGACGCTTTACTGTTAGGCTGAAGAAAATAACTATGAACGAAATATACCACCGCCGGTTTCGGAATGCCCTGCAACAATACACCCCCCTCGCCTTTAATTTCAAGTTCGTTCCATCCCATATGCGGGATCCGGAAATTCCCGCTTTGGGGAGTTATTTTTTTGACGTCAAAATCTATCCAATCTAAGCCTTCGTATTCACCGTTTTCAAAACTCCTTTTAGCTATAAGCTGCAACCCCAGGCAAACGCCCAGGAACGGTTTCTTGTTTTCCGCCACTTCTTCCTGCAAGGCGTTTGTAAATCCAAGCTCTTGAAGATTCTTCATCCCGTCCCGGAACGCCCCAACTCCCGGAATAACAATTGCTTCCGCTTTAGATAAAATTTCAGGCGTTTGGGCAATTACTGTCTCGGCCCCGAGCAATCCGAACGCGTTGGCAATAGAGCGCAAATTCCCCATTTTGTAATCAATAATTGCAATCATGGTTTTTTACAAAACTATATATCCGCTTTCCCCGCTATTTCTGCGAACAAATGATTCCGCATGGGAGTTTTTTATAAAACCGGTTCTATCCTTCTGCTGGGGAAGCCGGGCCTCATCCACTCCAGGCTCCAATTTATGATTCATGATAGAATCTTTTACAACCCATTCTCCGCTGCCGGTTTTTTCCCAAATCTTCGGGTCTCGCATCGGTTCTACGGCTTGAAAAAATTCTTCCTCAGTCATATCCATAAATTCCAGGTAAGTTTTCAACGAAGACGGCTTTACGCTGTCATACTTGGCCACCATTTCCACCCCTTCTTCCCTGGTCATTCTCCCCATGCGGATTTCATAGCTCGCATCGTCCGTCGCCCGGCCATATCCGAATTTTAAATATTTCAGATAATCGTGGACCTCATTTGCCGCGTCATCATTCTTGTCATAAAGGTTGAAAGTCCTTTCTTTTTTTTCTGCCGTTTCAAAATCATACTCTTTTATCATCCGTTCGGTCTGTTTCTTTGAATTCCACTCGAAAAAATTACTCAAATAAATACCCCTGACCCCAACCTCCTCCATTTCTTCCTCAGACGGATAATAAAACGGGGAAAGATCTTGGCGGGTGATCTCGCGGTTGTCCGGATCGTTCAAAATATCATCAGGTTCAAAACCCCGCATGTCGTGCTCCTGCCTGATTTTTTTGGAGAATTCCAGCATATCCTCATGACGGTACATCCCCATCATATCGGCAAAACCCAACTCTCCCCAGACGATCAGGGGAATTCTGTATTTCACGGCAATCTGGATCGGAAACGTCTTAATGCCGGCATGATAGTGCCAGGTAACATCACCCACTTTTTTCAACATATAACGGGAAATCCGTCGTACGGATTCCGGGTTTGAAGTAAACCTGACCAGGTCGCAACCTAACTTTTCCACAAGATTATTAAGGTTTCTTATCCCGGTTGCCGTATTGAGCGCGTGATTATATGTAACCAAAAGAGGATTCATGCCACATACTTTCTTAATAAAGTATGTCTGGTAATGGCTATCCTTCCCTCCGCTCACCGGTATAATGCAATCATAAGGGCTGCCATTTGCCTTAGCTTTGGCTTTATATTCTTCTACCATTTTTTGCAAAATTTCCTCTCTTTTGGCATAATCTACTTTCGGTCTCTGCTCCATAAACCGGCAGCCGCTGCAAATACCTTGCTCATCAAGCAAGATCATGGGTTTGGTATTTGCAGGATAACAACACCTTTTACAATATTCCATACTATTATACTTAATGATTGTTGGCAATTAGAAATTCAAAACGCCTTACGGGCAACTTTGGATAGAGGTTACTTTTTCTGCAGGACAAAAATAAAGTTAGGCGAAAAATTTCCCAATAAAGGCAGCTTTGCGGCAATCATGTTGATGGGATTTTGATAATCCGGATCTTTATTTTCCATAGCGCTTAATTTGGCATAAACCACTCGGGAAATGATGTAATATAAACTGCCGATGTTATTAATATCAAGAATTCGGAACTGCTTTTTGGCAAATTCTAAAAACTTCTCTTCGGGCATATAATAATTATGCCAGCGTATCTTAATCTCCGGCAAGCCAAGCGGCTTCCTTAAGCGATTCAATCTTTTGAGCCCTTCTTGCGTATTTTCACACAGAATTATCCGCCCTCCCGGTTTGAGCATTTTTTTCATTTCTAAAATAGCCTTTTTTTGCTCATCCCAATTATAAAGATTAATCAAGCATCTTTCCGAAATGATGAGATCGAATTTTTTATTCAAAATCTCCTCATGTTCGCTTAAACTTAAAACATCGCCGACATGGAAATCCAGCCTGTTCTTTAGCTTTACCTGTCTTTTTTGGGCGGAACGGGCGAAGTTGATCATGTTTTGAGAATAGTCCAACCCGACAAAATTTGATTTGGGAAACTTTTTGGCAAATATAAATGTTGAGTACCCGTTTCCGCATCCGACATCTAAAATACTCTTTCCTTCTTGCAAATATGCGGCAATTTGTTCTATTTCCAAGCCACGGTAATAAGTATCCGGCGCGGTTGCCAGCTGGGATTCGCCGAAAACTGTCGCTTGTTCATCCCAAAATTTTTTTACCTTTTTTTTGTCCATATTATATTCTCCACTTTTCCGTCCAACCATGCCGCAACTCTGCGTGAATTTCGGCACCATGAATGAAAAACGGTCATGTGATTAATTACTTTTATCTCGCCCTTTTTCGTACCATAGGCCAACGCAAGGGTTCTCCCTTGTCAATGTCTAAAGCGGCTGTCCGACCAAGAATATTATGGTAATATTTCGGTTCCAGCCCGTACCCGGGCCTGATGGAACGAACGTTCTTTTCGCTAAATTTCTCGCCTTTTTTAATATCAGCGACTACGAATAGGGATTTCCGAAACGCGACATTTTCCGCCTCCTTGCTTTCTACCCCGTAAAACGGTTGCCCTATCGATTGCTCAACCTCTCTGATTGAAGCGACCAATTTTGCAAACTCCCTGGGTTCCAGGGAAAAATCCGCATCAGGCCCCCCATCCGCCCGCGATAAGGTAATATGTTTTTCAATTATGCATGCCCCCAAAGCGACCGACGCAACTGACACCGCTTGCCCCAAAGTATGGTCTGATAGTCCGGGTATTACCCCCATTTTCTTTTTAATGTCGGGAATAGTCGCCAGATTCATTTGTTCCGGTTTGGCCGGATAAGAGCTCACGCAGTGTAAAACCGCCACTTGAGGGCAGCCTTTGCTAATGAGAGTTTTTATCGCCAGCTTTAACTCCGAAAGCGAAGACATTCCCCTCGAAATTATAACCGGCTTCTTTGTCTGTCCGATTCGCTCCAATAAAGGTATATCCACTACCTCAAAAGACGCAACTTTATATAATGGCACCCGTAACTTTTCCAAAAAATCAACCGCTGTGACATCAAAGGGTGTGGAAAAAAATACCAAACCTTTCCGTTCCGCGTACTTTTTCAGCTTTGGTTGCCACTCCCATGGCGTGTAAGCCTTTTTGTACAAACTATATAAAGTCTGCCCTTTCCAAGCATCGTTAACCCTGACTTGAAAATATTCCTTATCGCTATTTAGAGTGATCGTGTCGGCTGTATAGGTTTGGAGCTTTATAGCGTCCGCGCCGGCTTTTGCCGCCGCGTCAATAATCTTATAAGCCTTATTAATATTCTGATTGTGATTACCTGACATTTCTGCAATAATAAAAACAGAGTGCTTTTCTCCTATTTTCTTCCTTCCTTTGGAAGTTTGTACAGTGATCGGCTGCATGTTTATATGGCATCCCAATTTATAGGATCATTCTCTTTTAAATCAACTTTGCTTGTGCGATTAAGTACTAAATGATAATATTTAGCGTCTATACCCCGGTAATATGGGCGCCGGCAGGCAACGTTTTTGGAAGTCAGTTTCTGTCCTTTTTTTATGGGAACTCTGGCAACCAGGCCCCTGAAATGAACGCTCCTCATTTTTAAATCGCTCTCCGTGGGCTTAAGATCAAACCACCCCCTGGCTTTCTCCAAATTATGGATTATTGCAACGTACTCTTTCATTTCTTCCGGTTCCAATGCCTGCGCATGATGATGATGGGGGTCTTTTCTGTTTAATGTCAATCTCTTTTCGACATATACCGGGCCATAGGGTAATGATAAATAATCAAGCTCGCTATCCGTCCCCGGGGCCGAAAATCCGCTCAAATAACCGAAAGCTTGCCTTAAATATTCAACAGTTCTCAAGTTCATTTCCTCAAATTTTTGCGTATGGAAGCAGTGGAGCAATATGAGCTTGTCATTCTTATATTTTTCGAATACCTTCAATATTTGGGCAACTTCCTCTTTATCAGAAGCTCCCAAATCTATAACAGTCGGCTTTTTTAACTTGGCTATTTTTTCGAGCATCGGCCAAAACGTCACGTCCCAAGTCGCAATCTTATACGCAGGCATACCCAATTCCTCCATCAAATCAACCCCCTCCAAGTAGTCAGGCGTTGCAAACATAATAATACCGGCCTTGTCAGCATATTTTTTTAGATCCTTCCAATTTTCCCTCGGCATTACATATTGCTTCAGCATCCCGTATAAATTCTCCGTAATGACTTTCCCGTCATGCCGCTTATAGGAAAACGTCACATTTTTTTTATCGCTAAACTTGTCTTCCGGATTTAAAATCTGGAATTTGACCGCGTCCATTCCCGCTTCTTTTGCGGCGTCTACCAATTTTTTGGCAGTTCTTAAATCGCCGTTGCATGTTGTTCCCACTTCGGCGCTGATGAAAATAGGACGATTCAATCCAACCGTTTTGCCGGCAATTTTAATATCCTTAATTTGGTTCGACATATTTTTTATTTATCATTAATAATTGAGGTTTTTTATCGAGTAACTCCAACACCTCTTTCAATCCAAAACAAGGATTTACTGGATAAAGTTCCTGGTATATTTTTTCAATTAGTTTCAAATCTTCGAGATAATCCAGAGTTATCCTAATTTTAGATAAATCAGTTCCGTTTAGAATATCTAAATGCTTGAACTCGCCCGACTCTTTAATGTAGGCGGTAGGGTTAACAAACGAAGCCAAAAAGCCATCGCCCAACCTATCTTTTTCACTCAGCCAAGCTTTTTCCAACGAATCTTTCGTGAAAACTTCAAAATCCAAACCATGGGGAAAGGTCCTTTTAATCGTATTGCTTACTATGTCAACTTTGCTTCCTATAAATAAATCTATTCCTTTTCCAACAACTTCCGGATCAATTAAGGGGCAGTCTCCTGTTATCCTCACCACCGCGTCTAAGCTGAATTTTTTAGAGGCCTGATAAAGCCTATCCAATACATTTTCTTCGCTTCCCCTAAAATAACCAATTCCCAATCGCCTGGCCTCCTCGACCACTCCTTCGTTTCTTGGGTCAATGCTTGTTGCCAGGATAATCTCATCCGCATTTTTTACCCGCCTCAGCCTTTCCACAATCAAGCTGATAACTGTCTTGTCCTGTATCTTCATCATTACTTTGCCGGGTAGGCGGGTTGAACCCATGCGGGCTTGTAATATAATTCCGATTTTTTTATCCGGCATAAAAATTTTTGATAGAGCTTATAATCTTCTCCTGTTCCTCATTTTTTAGCCCCGGATAAATTGGCAAACTTATTATCCTTTGGTAAAATAGCCCTGCATTCGGGCATTGCTGCTTTTTATACCCAAGATTTTGGTAATAAGGATGCCAATGGACGGGAATGTAGTGGACTTGGCAGGAAATTCCGTTCTTTTTCAGGTGATTAAACAGCTTTAGCCGATCTTCGTTATCTTTCAATTTAATTACATAAAGATGGTAAGCGTTCTTCCTGTTTGCCATTTCTTTTATAATTTCTATCTTATTTATCCCCGAAAACGCTTCATCATACTTTCTGGCAATCTCCCTTCTTTTTTCAATAAATTCATCGACTTTGGCCAACTGGCTTATTCCCAGTGCGCATTGGATGTCGGTAATCCTATAATTAAAACCCAGTTCCTGCATTTCGTAAAACCACGGCCCTTCTTCCTTATTCAGCAGCTTGTTCCGATCCTTGGTAATTCCATGACTCCTTAAAGCAAGAAGCTTTTCATATAGCCGTTCGGAGTTCGTCGTGACCATTCCCCCTTCGCCGGTGGTAATGTGCTTAACGGGATGAAAGCTGAAAACAGCCATGTCGGAATAGGCGCAGTCGCCGATCTTGGTATTTTTATATTCCGCCCCCAGTGCGTGGCAGGCGTCTTCAACTACAGTTAAGTTGTGCTTATCGGCAATTTCCTTTATTTTTTCCAAATTGCATGGAAGGCCGGCATAATGAACGGGAATAATTATTCTTGTTTTGGAATTGATTTTTTCCTCAATCAAATTTTCGTCTATAAGGCCGTTTTCTTTATGTATGTCCGCGAATACCGGTTTCGCTCCGCAATAAAACGCACAATTGGCGGAAGCGGCAAACGTCATGGGACTGGTTATTAGCTCATCGCCTTTTGCCAAGCCGCCTGCCAAGCACGCCAAATGCAAGGCCGCCGTTCCCGAGGAAACCGCTACTGCGTATTTCGCGCCGACATAGGACGCAAAATTTTGCTCAAATTCGGCCACCTTGGGTCCAGTAGTCAACCAATCGGATTTGAGCGCCTGGATTACCGCTTCGGAATCAGCCTCGTCAATAAATTGTTTGCCGTATGGGATCATCTCTTAAAAGATTAAACCGTTTGAATATTTCTGTCGCCTCATTTTTTGACACCACCATATCTTCCGAACTGTATTCTTTCATTTCCGATTCATTAAGCAGTTTGCCGTGTTTTACATATTCCGCTTCGCTGCCATGCTGGTATTTTTCAATACACGAACTTATGACATAAAGATCCCTAAAATCATAAGTCCTGGGGATTTCCGCATAATTTATCATAAGTTCGTGGATTTTCTCTCCCGGCCGCAAGCCGATTGTTTTTGTTCCGTTGTTTTTCCCCAATTTTTCCTTAAGGATTTCAATAAGGTCAATAATCCTGAAAGACGGCAGCTTTGGAACAAAAACTTCCCCGCCTATTCCATAGAGCATTGCATCAAATATCAAGCCCACCGCCTGCTGTGGACTTATTATAAAACGGGTCATCCTTGGGTCGGTCAACGGGATTTCTTCGCCATTTTTTATCTTCTCGCTAAAAAAAGGTATGACTGACCCCGTACTTTCCAAAACATTTCCATACCTCACCGTCGTAAAAACCGTCCTTATGTCGCCTTTGCTGAAATTACTTTCGCTGAATATCCTTTCGCTTACGAATTTGCACGCCCCGTAAGTATTTACCGGCGAGCAGGCCTTGTCGGTCGAAACCAATATCGCCTTCTCAACATTATTCGCAAGGCAAGCGTTGACTACATTCAGCGTTCCCAAAATATTGGTCTTGACGGCTTCGTCCACATTATACTCCAAAAGGTCCAGCCTCTTCAGCGCAGCCGCATGGATAACCACATCCGCCTGCCTTACGGCTTTAAGGAGCCTTTGGTAGTCACGGATATCGCCGATAAAATTTCTTATTTTGCTATTATATGCAAATTTTTCCTGAAACTTATGGTGCTTAACCTCGTCTCTGCTGAAAATTCTTACGCTTTTAGGATCATATTTCAGAATTTCCGCAGTCAAAGCCTGGCCGAGGTAACCGGTTCCCCCGGTTATTAAAACGGTCTTTCCCTCTAGAATTTCCCTGACTTTAGTATTGTTTATCATAACGCTGATTTTTTAGATAACATTTCTGCCCGATTGGCTTTGCTAATGGCGGTCTCTAAAACAATTTGTACAATTAATTTAATGCCTTTAAGCCTATCTTAAAGGCTGCGTGTGTATTCCGCACTCGCCGCAGGCATCCGGAGTTCCTTTCCACCTGCCGGCACGCTCCGTTTCACATTCATTCTCTTCGGGAAAAGAGCACAGGCTGCAACCCAGGCTCCGATAGCCTTCCTTATATTTCGGGTTCACTGGGATCTCATTCAGGGCAAGATACCTCCATATGTCCAATTCCGTAAACTCAAGAATTGGGTTTATTTTTGTCAATCCGTTTTTTGTCTCTACCGGATTAAAATTCGCCCTGGTTATCCCTTCTGTCTTCCTTACTCCGGATATCCAAGCGTCATAGTCTTTCAAGGCTTCCTTTGTTTTTTCAACTTTGGGTTTGCCGCAGCATTTTTCCCCTTTCGCCTGCTCAAATACATAAGGGGTATAAGCAAGGCTGTACCTTTTAGCCATTTCTTCGGCAAAATTGTAAGTCTCCGGAAATTCCGTATCCGCGAGTATGGAAAACACCGGAATATCAGGTTTTACCGACAAAGTGAGGTGCAAGGTAACCATTGAATCCTTGCCGAAAGAAGATCCTAAAACAATCTTTGGATATTTTTTTATTGATTCCCTTATAAGGCGCTTCGCTCTTTCTACTTTTTGTAAATAATTCATATTAATTTTTGTTAATACTTGAAACCTTAAACTGACGATTCCCAGTAAAATAAAAAAGGGAAACATTAAATTTAAGGACTTAAAACTAAAAAATGGATAAAAATTAACAATTAAACCCCTATTACAACCTGTTATTTAAGTATATTCATATTTGATGGCAAAGTAAAATAGCCGGCCATCTCCTTTTCTTCTTCGCTGGATGCCTTAATTACCAAGGGTCCCACTACGTTGTCCACTACGTCGTAATTAAGCGGGGTGCCTTGATGCAGCGCCATTTTATCGCCTAGCCAAAAATGCAGACTGTATTCGCCCGGGCAAATATGGGACAGTTCAACATCCACTATGGCAGAACCATTTTCGCCTTTTTTTATAACATTGTTCCGCAACTCATGTTTTACGGTTGTTAACACACCGTTAAGCCTGTCCTTATACAGGGAAATAAGCACATAAAGCCCTTCCATTTCGTTAAGGACCGCATAAGACATTTTAAACCTTACGGTTTCGCCTATGTTGAACATATTCCTCTTTTTGTCGTTTGTGTCAAACATTTCAATTTCAGTAAAACTTAAAGTCCCCGAGCCCCTGCGGTTATTATTATATTCGCCTTTATTCATTTTCAGTTCCCTGCTGCTTTGCAAATTATCGTATGCCAAAAGCGCTTTTTCCGTTCCCCCTTCAAAAACCTTGCTGCCATTATTCAGTACAACGCAGCGGTCGCACAATTTTTTTACCGCGGCCAGGTTATGGCTTACGAACAGCACGGTGCGGCCTTCTTTTTTGGTAACTTCTTCCATTTTGCCCAGGCATTTCTTTTGGAATTCCGAGTCGCCCACGGCCAGGACTTCGTCAATTATCAAAATGTCCGGTTCCAAGTGCGCGGCAACGGAAAACGCCAGGCGCACATACATTCCGGAAGAATAGCGCTTGACCGGCGTGTCAATGAATTTTTCCACCCCGGAAAATTCCACAATCTCGTCAAACTTCTTTTCTATTTCCTTTTTCCTCATTCCCAAAATTGCGCCGTTAAGAAAAATATTCTCGCGGCCGGTAAGTTCCGGGTGGAAACCCGTTCCCACTTCCAAAAGGCTACCCACCCGGCCGCCCAGGCGAATTTCCCCCGTTGTGGGCGGGGTAATTTGCGAAAGGATTTTCAGCAATGTGGACTTGCCCGCTCCGTTGCGGCCAATAATGCCCAAAACCTCGCCTTTTTTTACGGTAAAATTTACGTCCCGAAGCGCCCAAAATTCATTGTCAGGGCGGCTCTGCAAACTTTTAACTTTTCCGCCAAACCATTTTAAAGGCGACTTGATAATATACGTCAAAGTATCCCGCAACGCCAAATAATTCTGGCGTTCGCCAATATTGTATTTTTTCCCTAAATTGGTGACCTCTATAATAGCCATCTTCCTTACTAAATTACTAAAAAATACTAAAGTACTAAATTAATACAGATTGACGATTCTTTTAAATTTTACCCCTTCTTTGGTGAAATTTGCTAAAATACCCAGCCGAAGATCTAAAGTCTTTAAATATCCATTAACTTGGTCAATGTGTTGTCTGGAAAAATAGTTATCCTTCTTTATCTCCAGAACCACACGGCCTTCTATTAGGAAATCTAAGATATAAACGCCTATTGGGGCATCTTTATAATTTAAGGTTGTTCTAACAAACTGTTTAAATGAGTACTTTTGACGCGTAAGTTCTGCTGCAATTGCTCGCTGGTAATATTGTTCGCGATGGCCGCTTCCAAGTTGTTTATATACTTCCATTAATACGCCAACTATTTTATAACAAAGGTCCTTTTCAACCAAATCTTCCCGAATGTTTTTAGTTTTAGTATTTTGGTACACTTTAGTAATTTAGTAGGGATTAAATAACGTCTGCGAAATACCGCTCCACCACCTTGAAGTAAAGGTATCCGACAACGCAATACACTGTCATGCTTATTATGGAAACAAGCAGCAGCCCCCAGTCTATGGACTTAATTCCCAAAAGCCCTGCCCGCGCAACGTCTATTACCCCGGACATGGGGTTAAGGCCCAAAATCCAGCGGTATTTTTCCGAAACAATGGTAACGGGGTAAATGACCGGCGTGATGAAAATCAGCAACTGGATAAAAAACGGCAAAATAAACCTGACGTCGCGGTATTTTACGTTCAAAGACCCGAACAGCAAACCCACGCCCAGCGTGCTTAAAATGGTCATTAAAATTAGGACCGGAATTAGCACAATCCCCAAAAGCGTGGGGGTGTAGTGGTAATAAAACATCAACCCCACCAGAATGATTGCCGCAATGGCAAAGTCCACCATGTTTGTCAGCACCGTGGCCGTGGGCAAAATAACGCGGGGAAAGTATACTTTGGTCACAATCTGGGAATTAGAAACGAATGAGCCGCTGGTGTCGGTCAGTCCCGCGGAAAACAAAGTCCAAAAAATAAGGCCGGTGTAAACAAAAATCGGGTAAGGCACCCCCTCCGAAGGCATTTTAGCCAGCCTGCCGAAAAAAACCGAAAACACCACCATGGTCACAAACGGCTGGAACACGGCCCACAGCACCCCCACAATGGTCTGCTTGTATTTGACCTTAACGTCCCGCCAGGTTAAAAAATAAAATAAATCGCGGAAAGTCCAAAGCTCTCCCAGGTCCAAATGCCACCATTTGCTTTTTGGTCGAATTATAATTTCCATACCCCTACTAAAATACTAAATAATACTAAAGTACTAAATTAACCCAAATTTGTAGCAGATTTCGTATTTTGGTACATTTTGGTACTTTAGTAGGGTTACCAGTTTTTTGTCCCTTCCCTGACTTTGGTTTTAATTTGCTGGTACTTTTCCACGGCTTTTTGCTCCACTTCCGGGCTGACCAGCCTTAAAATTTCATGCCCCATTATGCGATACTGCTTGCCGACTTTGTTGGCCCGGAGCAAACCGTTTTTCAACATGCGTTTAATAGTGCTATTGCTGACTTTCAGCAACTCCTGCGTTTCTTCGGTAGTATATACTTCATTTGGCTTGATTTCTGCCATGGAAAGAAAGTTTATTTTAACTGCTTTTACAGTATCATAACAGGTCATTGGGTGTCAAGATAGGTCAATTGTGGATAAATTAACGGCTAAAACCTTAAAACATCAGCTAATAAGAATCAGGCGGCCTGCTTCCTTTACGCCAATCAAAAGCAAATATTTACTTAAATATTTACTTTAGTTTTACACTAGTTCCATTACCTTAAATATTTCTCTAAACCTCTGCTCGTAAGTGTGGTCCTTTATAGTCCGCTGATAACCCGCAAGGGCAATGGCTTGGCGCTCGCCTTCGTGCTCAAGATAATAACGGCATTTTTCCACTAAATCATTTTTGTCCTTAAAAAGGACAATTTCCTTGCCGTCTTCATAGTAGTCGCGCAAATTGTCCGCATCACCGGTCAGCAGGAACCCGCCGCAAGCCGGCACTTCAAAAATCCGCGCCTTAATTTGCCTGCGTCTTTTCCCAGCCAAGGATTGGAGATTGGAAATTGGAAATTGGAAATTAAGACTGTATTTGCCCAGTTCTTCCTTTATAAACAATTTTACAATCTCTTTTGGCCAACTTAAGTAGCTTTCCGTAAAATTCAAATTTATCTTACTTTGGGAAAATATTTCCAGCATCTCCCGGAAACTTACCACGCCCGTTTCCCAACCTTTGCCATACCCCTCTGCCGGAAGGTTATGGCTTTTAAGATACGCGATATAACTTCCCCTGTTCCCGTATTTTTTTCCCACAAAGGCAATTTCGCAATCCTCAATCTTTGAATCTTTCAATCTTTCAATCTTTAAATCATCTACCGGCTTGCATAACGCCGTATTCGCCGCCCACTGGGTCTTTATGACGTTAGTGATGCCGTAAGATTCATATTTAGCCAAAGCTTGCGAATCCGTTGTCCCGGCCATGGTAAACAGCGGCGCCCAAAAGCGGGAAAAGACCGGCAGGCGCCAGTGGTCGTCCGCAAACCAGTTAAAAGTTTTAGTCCCAGTCTTGCGCGTAATGTAAGCTATGGTTTCCTTTTTCAGCTCCTCGGTAAACAAGAAACAAAACAGCAGGTCCGGTTTTTCCTCTTGAACCTTCCGGATTAATTGCCGGTTCATTTCGTCCCGCCCCGCCTGGCGCATAAGCTCGTCAATTGCAAAAAACTCCGCCTCCACCCCTTCCATGGCTTCCAACGTCTTGTAAAAAGCCCGGTATTCAATAGCGGACAAGCCCAGCTCCGGCC
Organism: Patescibacteria group bacterium; assembly: GCA_023484515.1. Taxonomy (GTDB): domain Bacteria; phylum Patescibacteriota; class Doudnabacteria; order UBA920; family UBA920; genus JAMDAY01. The sequence continues at coordinate 27,677 of JAMDAY010000010.1, read as the reverse complement.
GGCCGTATTCGTATTTAAAACCACAGAATAAAATACGAAGCATTTTAATTAAAAATTGCTCATCTTAAATTTTCAATTCAAATTCTAATATCATCGGCAAGTGGTCGGACGCCAAATTATACGGGACCCGGAAGTTTTGGACTTTAATGCCTGGGGATACGAAAACGTAATCCGCAAAATATTGCCTGTTATGATACTGCTGCCAGCTTATCTCGTTCCGGGTGTTGGCAATATTGAATTCTTTGACCAGGTTCCGCATTTTGCCTTCCAGCATTCTTATGCTCTCGGTTTCCGGCATTAAATTAAAGTCGCCGCAGAGTATGGTTGGCGCGGCTTGGCCGGTTAAAATTTCCAGAATTTTCCTGGACTGCTCCAGCCTTGCCGGGGTATCCAGCTTGTCGCCGGGACGCGACAGGCCGTGTATGTTTATTATGCGCAGTTTTTGCCCGCCAGCTTCCAAGACCGCTGTTTGGGACTTGACCAAACCTTCCAACAGCGGGCCGCCCGCAGCCACCCCGTCCCCTAAAACACAGGCTCCGTAATCTTCCGTTTTAAAGTTTTCCCTCACGAATATTGACATGCCGAAACTGACCGGCACATCAATTTTTTGGTCAGTAGCATCCGCATAACCAAAACTTTTGGCTTCGTAAAAATCTTTAAAACCAGGCAATAACCCGCGCAACTCCTGCAGCTCAAACAAATGGAATCCGCCGTAAATTTTCGGAGCGTTGCCGCTGGCGGAAAACACTTCCTGCAAACAAAAAATGTCGGTATTGTCCCGATGCTGCTTAATATAGTTGAAAAATATTTCGCCTTGGGTAGCGCCAAACGTGTTCAGGCTGACCAGCTTCATGCTTATCCTTTCCAATTTTTATACCATTCAACGGTGCGCTTTAAGCCTTCGCTAAAATTTGTCCGGGCCGCAAACCCAAATTCCTTTTTGGCGCGGCTTACGTCCAGTTTCCGCCTGGGCTGGCCGTCGGGCTTGGTTTTGTCCCAGATAATTTTACCTTTAAAGTTTGCCAGTTTGGCAATCAGCTTAACCAGGTCGCTTATTTTTATTTCAAAACCAGCTCCCAAATTTACCGGCTCGCCCTTGTCGTATTTCCGCGCTGCCAGCACTATTCCCTTTGCCGCGTCGTCCACGTATAAAAACTCGCGCGAGGCTTTGCCGGTTCCCCAGACCGTTACTTCTGCCCGGCGATTCTTTGCGGCGTCCGTAAACTTTTTTATAAGCGCGGGAATGACATGGGAAGATTCCGGGTTAAAATTGTCCCCCGGCCCGTATAAGTTTACCGGCAGAAGGTAAATTCCATTAAAGCCAAATTCCTGGCGGTAAGCCTGCAATTGCACTAATAGCATTTTTTTAGCCAAGCCGTAAGGCGCGTTGGTTTCTTCCGGGTATCCCTGCCACAAGTCTTTTTCCTTAAACGGCACTGGCGTAAATTTCGGATAAGCGCAAATGGTTCCGACTTGCACGAATTTTTTTACCCCCTCCCGCCGGGCCGCTTCAATCATGTGGATGCCCATAATCGCGTTGTCGTAAAACAACGCGCCGGGATGCTCGCGGTTATAGCCAATGCCGCCCACGTTGGCGGCCAAATGAATGACCAAATCGCGGCCTTTAACGGCTTTTTTGGCGTTTTGGGGCAGGCGCAAATCCAGTTCCTTAAACCGGGGCCGGAAAATGTTTTTTTCCGCAGCCCCGGCCTTGAGCAGTTCTTCGTATACCTTGGCCCCCAAAAACCCGTGCCCGCCGGTTAATAAAATTTTGACCTTCCTTAAATCAATCATAGTTTTTAATTGAAAGATTACTGATTGAAAGATTGAAAAATTGATGAGCCTATAAATCTTTTAATTTTCAATCTTTAAATCTTTCAACTGCATCCCTGCTTCCTTAACATCCGCTTCCAGCATTATGCGCACCAGGTCCTTAAACTTCACTTTCGGCTCCCAGCCCAAGATTTTTTTGGCTTTGCCGGCATTGCCCAAAAGCAAATTAACTTCCTGCGGCCGGTAGTATTTGGGGTCTATGCCAATGTATTTTTCCCAATCCTTAATGCCCAGCAAGCCGAAAGCCTCTTCCAAAAATTCCCTAATGCTGTGGGTTTCGCCCGTGGCAATCACGTAGTCGTCCGGCTTGTCCTGCTGCAGCATCAGCCACATAGCCTGCACGTATTCCGGCGCATAGCCCCAGTCGCGCTTGGCGTCCAAATTTCCCAAATAGATTTTGTCCTGCCGGCCGGCTAAAATTTCGGCAATGCCGGTGGTAATTTTCCGCGTCACAAAAGTCTTGCCGCGCCTCTCCGATTCGTGATTGAACAATATGCCGTTGCAAATAAACATATTGTAGGCAGCGCGGTAATTCTTGCAAATGTGGTGGGCAAATACCTTGGCCGCGCCATAGGGCGAAGCCGGGTTAAACGGCGTGCTTTCGCTTTGCGGCGTTTCCAAAACGTCGCCGAACATTTCCGAAGACCCGGCCTGGTAAAACCTGGTTTGAATTTCGTTTTCGCGGATGGCGTCCAGCAGGCGCAGCGTGCCCAAAGCCGTCACATTGGCCGTGTATTCGGGAATGTCAAAGCTGACGCGCACGTGGCTCTGCGCGCCCAAATTGTAAATTTCGTCAGGCTTAACTTTTTTAAGCAGATGGTTTAAATTGGAGGCGTCCGCCAAATCCCCGTAGTGCAAAAACAGCCTCTTATGCGACTCGTGCGGATCCTGGTAAATTTGCTCTATCCTCTCGGTATTAAAAGTGCTGGCGCGCCGCATTATCCCGTGGACTTCGTATCCCTTGGACAGCAGCAATTCCGCCAAGTATGACCCGTCCTGCCCGGTAATGCCGGTGATTAGCGCGACTTTGGGCGTGTTTTTCATATATTCAACTTTACCATAGTTTCACTTTCAAAGCAATTGGTTTTAATATACAATGATATTATTGAAAGATTGAAAGATTAAAAATTGAAAAATTAAAATCCACTTATGCACTATAACCAATTCGAGGACGTGCCGGTATGGCAAGAATCCAGAATTTTAACAAATAGAATATATAAATTAATAGAAAGCAGTCCAAAACTGCAAAAAGATTACTCGCTATTAGATCAATTAAAAAGAGCGGCATTTTCCATATTATTAAATATAGCGGAAGGTTTCGAGCGGGGTTCAAATAAGGAATTCGCCAATTTTTTAAATATTAGCATATGAAGATACTGTATATTATCACCCAAGCCGACGGGGGCGGCGCGCAGAATTACGTGCTGGCTTTGGCCAGGCATTTTAAAGGCGCCATTGCCGCCGGAACGGAAGAACAAGGGCTGTTTGTTAAAGCCAGGCAGGCTGGCATTCCGGCTTACGGGCTTAGGCACTTAAAGCGCAACATTAGCCCCTGGCATGACTTGCTGGCAATTTTGGAAATTGCCAGGCTGGCCAATTCCCTAAAACCCGACATAGTGCATTTAAATTCCACCAAAGCGGGGTTTTTGGGCAGCCTGGTTAAGCCGTTCGTTAAAGCCAAAATTATTTTTACCGCCCACGGCTTCCGCTACAGCGAGCCGCTCTCCCCTGTTTCCAAGTTTTTCTACCTTTGGCTAGAAAAATTCGCCTCTTTGTTCCGCAGCTATATTATTGCGGTTTCCGACTCCGATAAAAATTCCGCGCTGCAAAAAAGACTGATTGCTCCAGAAAAAATTCGCACGGTCCATAACGGCATCCCTCCCCTGCCGTTTTTAACCAGGGACGAAGCCCGCAGCCGGCTGGGGCTGCCGCAGCACGTGATAACATTGGGCAACACTTCCAACTTTTACAAAACCAAAGGGCAGGACATTTTGGTGGAAGCCGCGGCAACTTTGCCGCGGGAAATTTTGGACAAAGTGGTATTCGTAATTTTCGGCAGCGGCCCGGAATATCAAAATCTTAAATCTAAAATCTTAAATTTAAAATTGGAAAGCTCTTTCCGGCTGCTGGGGCAAGTGCCGGACGCGCGGCTCTATTTAAAGGCACTGGATATTTTTGTGCTTCCCTCGCGCAAGGAAGGCTTTCCCTATGCCCTGCTGGAAGCCATGCAGGCCGGCCTGCCAATAATTGCGGCAAATGTCGGCGGCAACCGGGAAGCCCTGGGCAGCGCCGCAATATTAGTGCCGCCCCAAGACCCCCGGGCTCTGGCCCGGGCCATGGTTACTGTAATACGGGACCGTAATGCAGCGGAAACTTTGTCGCAAAAATCGTCGCAGCAGAGCAGGCTGTTTACGGAAGAGCAAATGCTTAAGGAAACGGAAAACGTTTATTGCGCGGCCTTAAAATACAATTTAAAGATTCAAAAATAGAAAAATAAAAAAATTAGCAAATTCCCAATCTTTCTATTTTTTGGGAGATGACGCACATCTGGGATAAGCGGTCTTTAGATTACCGGATAATAATCATCATCAGCCAAACTTAAGGAAGATTGTCCCAGATGTGCGTCATCACTGCCTCTAAAGCCTGTTTGTCCCCTAAAGGCCGTCTTCGCTGCCAGAGCCTGCAATTCCTGGACAGGCGTCCGATACAATTCCCCTACGCTACTGATTTTGCGGCATAAGTTAAACGGATTACGTCTGGCTGGTGAGAAAAATTATTCAACTCAATCTGCCAAATTCCGCAAAAAGCGCCTTTACTGGCTTAAGCCCTGGATGAATTTGTCCACGTCGTCCTTGGCCGCCGGCTGGATTACAACAATTTGCCTGGCGGTCTCTATGGCCTTTTGTTTGTCGCCCGAGTCGGCATAAGCCAGGGCCAAACCGCTCAAAAGCTGGACATTGGTCGGGTCATTTTTTAACCCTGCCTGGTATAATGCGATTGCAGCGGCATAATTTTTATTATCGGAATAATATTTTACCAGCCACTGGATGTCACTGGTTTGCTTTATTTGGTAGCCTGCGGCCAGCGCCTGTTGCGCAGTTGCAACCGCTTTTTCGTCCTGCTTGGCAAAATCGTACACCACTGCCAGGCGCCAGGCGTAATCGGAATTCCACGGGTACAATTGGGCCAACTGCTCCGACAATGACACTGCTTTATCCGTCTGTCCCTCTGCGGCCTTTACCTGGATAAGGTAGCTTATGGTTTCCGGCCGCTTGGGTGCCAGTTCCACGGCCCTGGCCGCGGCCTGGTCGGCCCTTGGGTCCACGGGCCCGTTGTCCAGCAGGCTTTTGGTATTGTAAGCCTGGGCCAATTTATACCAAAAGATGGGATAATTGGGCACGCGCGCATTTGCGTCCTCCAAAGAAGCTATGGCATGGTCGGTAATCTTGCCAATCTCTTCCTTGGACAACCCCTGCGGCGGGTTTTGGGCCACGTTAGCGGCAAAGTCCGCATAGCGCACTCCCAATTCTCCCGGATCAAACACGAACGGCTGGTTGCGCGCGGCTTCAAAATATTGTTCCGCCTTTACCGGGTCTATGCCGGAATAAGCGTAGCCGTAATTAATGTTCTTTGCCACCCGGCCCGGCACAATACTTGTCAAGTAAATGGCATAAATTACGGCAACCGCAGACACGCCTGCGGCCGCGTTCACGAAAGCGGGGCTAAGGCCGGACATAATTTTTTTGTGGGCCGGTTTTTTTTCCAATTCCGACTCATGCCACAAATACGCGCCAAAACCCATATAAATGAAAAAGGCCACGGAAGCGGAAATGGTATCAAACACGAACAAGTTCTGGATCTGGTAAGCCAGCATGCCGGCTAAAAGCACGCAGGTTTCCAGCCACGAAAGCAACCCGGCCTTAAAGGCCTTATACAGGCTCCAGGCAAAAAACGCCAGCATGGCCAGATAGGCGGCAAATCCTACCGCGCCGGTGGTCACTAAAATTTCCAAAAGATAGTTATGCGGCTTGTCAAACCAGGAAGGATCGTACTTGTTCAGTTCGGGATTGTAATATTTGTTGGCGATGATATAGTAATTTTCCGGGCCCACGCCCAAAACAGGCTTGTCTTTGTATCCTTGAAGGGCGGTCTTCCACTGGATCAGGCGGGCTTCGGAATTGCTGTCCTTTAAATGGGTAATGCGGTATAAAAACGAACCGGACGGCAGCTTGCCGCCGAACAGGAACAGCGCGCCGGCTACCAGGACTATGCCTCCGACCGCGGCAACTCCCCAATTGCGCAGGCGCCGCGATTCCGCCTTGAACAAAAACATCACGGCCGCCAAAAATATGCCGGCCGCCAGGCCCACAAACGCGCCGCGCGTGGCGCTCTGGTAAATGCCGAACAGTTGCAATAACGCCATTACCCCGTATATTGCCTTCCAGGCCCTGGATTCTTCCTGGATGGCGAAAAACACGGACAGAAACAGCGGCAGCACCAGGAAACTGGCAAAAAAGATGGGATTGCCGAAACTGGAAGACACGCGGGAAGGCAGCGAAGGGTCCGCGTAAAAACCCGGCAGGCCCAAGTATACCCACAACCCGTAAAATACGGTAACATTGGCCACCCACAGGAAAATTTTTAAAAACCGCAGCAGCAGCCTGCCGCTGGCCTGGGCTAAAAGCAGCACGTAAAAATACAGCATTACCAGATGCATCATATACCACGCCCCGCCCATGCGTTCAATGTTGCCCCACACGCTGCGCAACGCGTCTACGCCGGTAAAGGAAGTAATAAAGTAAACTCCCAAAAAAACCAGAACTGAAAGGTTTAACGGATTTTTTAAATTTGGGCGGTATTCCTTTTTGGCTAATATGAGGTATAAATAAAAGGGCAGGGCAATGTCCAGGACTATGCGCAAAAACAGGGCGCGGGGCAAAATAAAGGGAAAAAGGTAATTTTTGTCCACGACAAACGGAGTGAGCAAACTAAAGCAGATTAAAATAAAGAAAATATAAAGAACTGGCTTGGTTTTCATGGTAAAAAGTTAATGGTTTTATATATTATAGCAAACATTTAAAATTCCGCCGAAATTTTACCATGGATAGATTAAAAGTAAAATTTCGGCGGAATTTTAATATGCTACAATGCTTGTGCGAGGATGGTTTTTATTTTCGCTTTTAAATCCGGGACATCATTTTGGCCCGCTTTCCAGACTTCTCCCGCATCAACGTATGCATATTCATGAATCAGCAAGTTCCTCATAGACTTTAATCCGCGCCAATCTATTTCCGGATGCTTTGTCCGAAAATCTTCCGAAAGTTTTGCGGAAGCTTCCCCGATAATCTCCAAAGCGCGGGCCGCCGCAAACTGTTTTTCCAAATCGGAAAAAAACGCGTCTTTCCCAACGCCGCTTAAAAATTTCTCCAAAATTCCAATATTGTCTAAAATGTCCTGCAAGTAGGCGGTTTCTGCGTTAGCCATAAATGTAAACCGCATCCTTTAAAATATTATCCTTAAAAGATGGTTTAATATTTTCGGTTTTCACTAAATCAACTTTTTTCTGCAAAACGTCCTCCAGCACATAGTTTAGCTGGGCCAGTTTGAACAAACCGAGCGGCTCGTCAAGTTCAATAAGCAAATCCACATCGCTATCCCTGCCCGCCTCTCCCCTGGCGACACTGCCAAAAACAGCCGCCCGCTTGACGCCATAACGGTTTAAAATAGGGGTAATTCTTCTTTTTACTTCTTCTAATTCCATAACATTAAAAATTTACAGCTCCAATTTTATGCCAAGTTTTTCGCCAACCTGCGCGGCCCAATTCTCCAGGCGCTCAAAGCGATGCTCGCTTACCTGTTTTTCTTCCTCCCTGTCCTTCTTTTCTTTAAGCAGTCGGTCCAAGGCGGCGGTATGGGTATCTAAAATTTTAGTATGCTTCTCTAGCGTAAGTTCTATGGAATCCAGCCGGCTGTTTAGCGGCTTTAATTCCTCCCTAAAAAGCTTGGTAATATTTTCCAAATTAACTTCAGTCATAAAAGTCAGTTTAATGGCTATTCCAGTATAATCCTTGCTTAGCCGCAGTGTCAATTATTTTGACGGCAAGCCTTCCCTACTATTGCAGTTTCTGCAGCCTGCCAATTTCTTCCTTATATGCCTGGTTGTCCGGCTGCTGTTTGGACGCTTGCTGCCACAAAGAAATAGCCGCGGCAGTATTCCCCTGTTGCTCCTGGAAGGCGGCGTCTTTGGTTAAAACATCTATATAATTATTCGTTTTTTCCAAAGCCTGGCTGTACAAATCGCCAAGGTCCTGCGCCGTGGCGCCCATAGTCTGCCGCAAATCTATATAGCGCAGCCACAAGTCGGAATCCTTGGGATTGCTTTGCAGCGCCTTTTCCAAAAACTGCCTCGCTCCGGCCTTGTCCCCCGCTTCGGTTAAAGTAGTGGCCAGTCCAACCTGCATTGATTCGTCGTCAGGCTCCAAGGCCAACGCTTTCTCATACATGTCCTTGGATTTTTGCATCTGTCCCAGCGCGTAATATTGCTGGCCAAGGTATTCGTAAGTATTGGCCTGTTCGTAATTGTAATTTTTCTGTTCCGGTTTTAAGGTTTTTAAGTAATCTTCGGCTTTTTGAATCCGGCCGTTTACCGCTTTTTCCTGTTCAACAGTCAAATTCCTTTGGATGTCGGCCAAAGATTTCGCGCCCGGCGCCTTGCTATTGTGCCGGTTTTTTTGGAAATACCAGTATCCGCCGGCCGCTGCCGCCATGGCGATTATTATGGTTATTATTATGATAATTTTTTTACGCATATCATGATATTACTAAAAATTTTAATCTTTTTCAAGTTCATATCCGGTAACTGCTCATATGCCATCTCGAGGCACGTATCGGTCGCGACCGACGTGCCGAGGCGCCAAAGGGCCTTATCTTTGGCGCCGTGGCGATCTTACGATTCAACAGATTGCTTCGGATGCACTCGCAATGACACAAAAATTTTTCTTTAGAATCAATAACAAAAAAATTTTATGGAATTTTTATAACAAAGCCCCGCCCTTTGCTTGCAAAGGGCGGGGAACTTTGTCCTAAACTTTATTCGTAGTCAGGAAACGATACCTAAAAGGTAAAGTTTACTTAACCAAGTTCTGCGAGTCTGTCGGCAGATTCTTGATCAGGTAGTCGCCAAACCAGTCATCCGAAGTCAGGCTGTGGGTCGCGCTGGTGCCAGCCGTGCCGGACTCATCAGACCACACAAAAGCGTTAGCAATTGTAGAGGTTGCGGTTCCCGCGTCAGCAGACTTTGTCACTGAGCTAGTTGCCACATCCATGTAGGTGCTAACCGAGTCACCGGTAGTGAAACCGGAAGCATCGGATAGCGTAGCCTTCAAGGAGAAGGTGCCGTCAGTAACTTCCTTTTCCGCAGCCAGATCAACAACAATCCTGCTGTTAACCTTGTCTACGCTGGAGCTGGAGGTAACTTCTACGCTATTGGCATCATACAGCTTCGGAGTGGTAATGTCCACGCCAGTCGTGGTGCTATACTTAAACACCAGGTGGGTAAAGGCAATAGTGCCAGTACCACCAGTGCTAACCTGGAACTTGGCGATGGTATAGACTTGGCCGGAAGCTCCTAACAAGCCGGTCGGCAAAGTAACCGGAGTGATGGTCGGAACGGCCTTAACTACATACATGGCGTTGCCAGAAGGAACGTCAGTCGTGTTGGTGGCCTGCACACCCGTGGAAGACGGGACGTTCTTGTAGGAGGTCAGCTGGATTTGGACGTTGTCGCCAGATGTGCCTTGGCCATAGCCTACGGCGCCAAGCTGCAAGTCCACGGTCAAAACCTTGGAGGAGTTGGCCGGAATGGAAATGTTCAAGCCGCTGAAAGTCACGGTAGCGGTGCCGCCCGGCTGGGTGCCAAGAACAGTGTTGCCGTCCTTTAAGATTACGCTGGTAATAGTGGTCACGTTGGTCGGAGTAAACGTAATTTCCTTGACGGTATACGCATCATCAGTGGTGGTAAACTTAAAGGCTGCGGCGGTCTTGGTCTGGTTGCCTGCTACTAACGAAGCAACCGGAGAAGACGCGTCTTTAGCCGCCACAATGGAAGCCGAGCCTATGCTAATGGTCTGCCCATTATTACTGCTCTCGGCCGTGGTGGCGGAACTGGCCGTGGTACCGTCAACAGACAAACGAACCTGGAAGTGGTCGTTGGTATAACCCGAGGTCGGGGTGTTTATTGTACCGTAAACTTCTACCGGAACAGTCGTCAATTTCGGCAAAGTGTAGTTGCCGGAGAAGGTGGAAGTGGCGCCAATGGTTTCATTAGGCCCGGTTCCCGCAGCGACTGTAGATTTAATGGTGCCAAACATGTTGCCATTAACTTTTATCTGAACATCATTTAAGCTCGTCAAAGTAGTAGAGGCAACCATGGCCAAACCAATACTGCTGATGTTGATATCTTCGGAACTGCTGCCAACCAAGTTAAAAGAACCTAACTTATAGCTGGTCTGCGGCAGAGAGATTTTCTGGTTGGCATAGTTGCTATTGGAAGATAGCGTCATGCTGCCAGTTACAACAGATAGCGAATTACCGGCCACTACAGTGTTGGTCGGGTAACTGCCATAGCCCAAAGATACGGTCTTTTGCACGTTGGAAGAGCCTTCCAAAATGTAGGCAGTCACTGTGTCGCCGTTGCCCAGGTTGTTCGCGCCGTCGTTGTCATACAAGTCGGCATGAACTTCCACGATTACGGGGGTACCCGGGTTGACCGTATAGTTCAAAGTATAAGCAGTACCGCCGGCATCGTTGTCTGCACAAGTGGTACACCTGGCCAAAGTGGCGGTGGAACCGTATTGCGCGCCGTTAACCAATACGCGGCCGTTGCGCAAAGAGGTAACGGACACGTCGCTGGAAGTAGCGGCAACAGTCAAGGTTTCAACCTTCATGGGTTCGCCATAAGCGGTCAGGGTGTATTTGGCCAAAGTTACGTCGTTGCTATTGGCAGTAACATCAGCCGAAGGAGAATCGGTGGCCTTTTGGATAGTCAAGCTGCCGGCATTAATGTCATTAGCAGCGGCCGATCCTACAGGGTAGGTATCATTGGTGGACACCTGGGTACCATAGTTGGAATCGGTTAAGACCACATCAGCCTTGTTGCGGATCTGGAACTGGAAAGTTCTGGAAGAACCGCCAACCACGTCAGCCAATACGCTGACTACGCGGGTGCCACTTTGCAGCGTCACCGGAGCGAAGGAAAAATTAACATAACCATTGCTGTCCACGCTTTGGACCTGGGCAACCTGGGTGCCGTCAATGCGCAAGCGGAAATTGTTAATATCCGAGTTGTTGGCGGAACCGATCTGGCGCAAAATAAGACCGGAAAGAGTCATATTGCGCGTATTTACGGTCAGGTTGCTGCGGAACACTTCCACATCTTTGGCCGGGTCATAGCTGCCGCCGGTTGGAGTAACCGAACCGAAGTCGCCATAAGCCAGGTCCGTGCCGACGTTAGTGACGCTAAATAAATTGCCGGAAACGGCAACTGTCGCCGGAGTGCCATTGGCCACAGTGAAAGAAGTCAACTGAACGCCTACAGTAATGCCTGCGGAAGCGTTATTTTTAAGTTCAGCAACCACGGAGATGGTCTTGTTGCCGGAAACCGTAAACAAGCCGTTCGGGTTGCTGAAGGTTACCAGGCTGTTAGCACCTACGGAAGCCGCGTCAGTCAAGCGGGTACTACCGTCAAACAGATAAACGTTTGACAAATCGGTATCGGCAGAAATGCCGATCCTCTTTACCTGCAACTGGGTAACGGTGCCGCTGCCGGAAAAGTTGAATTTGGCAAGCGTAGCCACGGTGTTGACGCTGGCGGTAGAGCTTACGGCTAACGAACCCGCAGCCGGGGTGTCAGAAGCCAGGGAGGCGCTGACGGAACCGGAAACTACGCTGGGCACATTGGCCAAAGCGGTCGGAGAGAGTTGGCCGGCTACGCGAGAAGCCATAACGCCGGTCTGGGTCATAGCCTTGTCAGCGGAATTAGCCGGGACAACGTCGGCAAAGGAATAGCCCCAACCGTTAAAGGTGGCTATGTCCGGAATGCCGAGCAATCCGTTGGAACCGACCAATTGGACGGTGCCGCTGTTGTTTACCAACACGCCGGGCAAGTGGGAGGCGGTGGTGTTGTCAATGTTGCTGGTGCTGGGCATCCAGGAAACATCGCCATATTGCGCTCTGGAGAAGCTAAAGCCGAGGCCGGTGAAAACGGCCGCAGAGGTAAAGCCGGCTTTTTGGGCGCCTGAAATTAAATAGCAGGTGCCTTTGTCAGTTCCCCGGTCAGAGCAGATGATTTTGCCGTCTTGCGGAGGAATGAACGCTCCGGTCGGCAAAGCCAAGTCGTCTGCATTGGCGTCCACTACGCCGGCCCAAGAATTGAAGCCGTAGGAGAGGAAAGCGCCCGCAGAAGTGTAGGGGCGGAACTGTCCGCCGATGATCATACCGACGGTACCGTCAGACTTTTTGACGTTGGTGCCTTCGGCGTGCGCAGCAGCGCTGGCAGCGAAAGGAGCCAAGCCCAAAAGGACGGTGGAAGCCGCAACACCTACAGCAAAGAGTTTCTTTGCTACAGAATTTTGCATTTTTTACTCCTTTTCCAAAAATTGATTATTCAATTGAGACAATCAATTTGGAAAATGTTAATTAAAGTTTTCCCAACTCAAGGCTGGGACATTTCCCCAAGTTTTCCTTTCCGGCGCTCTAGAGATCGCCGAAACATCCAAGGAGCGGAAATGATTATTGAAACCTTAACGCCAGACTATTACGCCAAAAGATCGACCGGGCAGTACTAAGAATTTGCTTCCTGTTATGTAAATTCCCCAACAAGGTTAAAATACACAAACGAAGCGCTGCTTGTACCCAGTTGGCTGGCCTAAGCATTAAGTTCAATAAAAGAGCCAAAACACAACACAGGCCTAAAACCTTCTGCTAAAGATTAAATCCATTAATCAGGTTATCCCCAATGCTGAATTATAATTTCTACAGTTTAGTTTCAAGCTTCTAGAGTTGTGTGCAAAGCAGACGAAAGGTTATAAAACTTGTTACAACCTTCCCTGCTTTTACCGGCTTTTAAGCGAAAAGATACGCAAAAAGCCAGGAAATTCCCGAAATTTCGTGCTTACTGAAGCCTGTTTTAGCAATTTACGGGCATTTCCTGACTTTCTTTGTTATGGTTTGTTTTAATACCCTTATTGGGAATATCCCAAATAAAAGTTTTCATATTAACAGCATTATAGTATAATTGCTGTTTTTTGTCAAAAAGGAAATTTAATGGTAAAATTAGAAGGAAACAATTTCAAAGGTAATGAGAGCCGTCCTCTGGGATAAACAGATTTTAGATTATTAGACTATGATTATTACCAAACGATCTTAAGAATAATAATCCCAGAGGACGGCCCTCATTAAAATACACTTATATACGGGCTGTAGTATACCGGTAGTACGCCTGCTTTGGGAGCAGGTAGACTGGGTTCAATTCCCAGCAGCCCGACCACTTCTTCGCTAAAGCTACGATTTATCCTACGAAGCTTCAGCAAAGTAGGAAGTGCAGGCACGGCTTAAAGAATAAATACCAACAAAGGGCACCTTTGTTTTTGCCGCCTGTTACCGTTGAATTAAATTGTTCCAGTCCGCGGCAAATTTTTCTATGCCTTTGTCTGTCAGTTCGTGTTTAATGTTATATTCCTGCCAGGGTTTGCCTAGATTAATTTCTTGAAAAGGTATGGGGCGCAACCCTTCCCTCCCCTCTTGAAGGGAGGGCTGGGGAGAAGTTGGCTTTCCCGCCTCCGCCCACTCTTTAATGGCCTTAAGCGGCGCGGTAATTATGTCCGCGCCAAGCGCCAGGGATTGCGTAAAGTGGCTTAAAGATCTTACGCTGGCTGCCAAAACCTGCACGTGGCCGTCGCCGCTTTGGTACATCTTGCGGATATTGGCAATTAAATCCATGCCGTTCTCTCCCCTGTCATCCAGCCGGCCAATGAACGGCGAAACGAATACGCCGCCCGGTCCGGCGCCGCGCGTTGCCGCGTAAACCGCTGCTGCCTGTTCCTGGCTGAATACCAAGGTCATGTTCACCCGTATTCCTTCTTTTACCGCCGCTTCCGCGGCTTTCAGCCCTTCCGCAGTGGTCGGGAATTTAATGTGCGCGTTCGGTATCCATTTAAAAAATTCCCGGCCTTGGTTTAACATCTGTCCAGCCGAAGTATTGCCGTCGGCATAAACCTCTATTGATACGGATCCTTGCGGAATCAGGCCTGACACTTCCTTAACTACGGCCCGGTAAAAGTTTAAAACTTCTTCCTGGGAGAATTTTTCTCCCTTAGCCAGCCTGGCCTGGACTTGCGGGTTCTTGGCAATCAAGGACGGGTTGGTGGTTTGCCCGTCCAAAAAACCCAGCATGTCCAAAACTTCTCGCGTCTCTTTCGGGTCGCCGGAATCCAGAAAAATTTTAGTTTTTAATTCTTGGGGGCTCATAAATCAAATGATCAAAAATGACAAAAATAATAAAAATTACCAAGGATTAAATTTTGTCACTTTTGTCACTTTTTTAATTTTTGTCATTAGTTAAATAGGTGTTTTTTCTTGGTCAGTTCCTTAATTACCTCGTACGCTTCCTCGGCGCTGTCCACCAGGTGGTAAATTTCCATGTCTTTTTCGTCTATGGCCTTGTTCTGTCCGTAAATTGTATTCTTAATCCAGTCCAACAACGGCTGCCAAAAAGTTTTATTGACTAAGATAATGGGAACAGGCGCGATTTTTTTGGTCTGGATTAAGGTGACCATTTCAAACATTTCATCCAAAGTGCCGAACCCGCCGGGGAAAAACACGTAAAGCTGCGAAGCGAACTCCAGCATTACTTTCCTGGTGAAAAAGAAGTCAAAACTTTCCGATTCCTTCACGTAAGCGTTGGTCCGCTGTTCCGACGGCAGCTTGATGTTAATGCCCGCGCTGCGGCCGCCGGCTTCGTATGCGCCTTTGTTGGCCGCTTCCATTATTCCCGGCCCGCCGCCGGTTATAACCACAAAACCCGCCTTGGACAGCTTAAAGGCCAGTTCCCTGGCTTCCTGGTAAACCCCGTTCTGCAAATTAGGACGGGCGCTGCCCATAATGCTGACGGCTTTTTTATAGCGCTTTAAAAATTCAAACCCGTTAATAAATTCCGCCATAATGCGGAAAATGGTCCACGGCGAAACTTCGCGCGTGCGGCCGCTGAACAGTTTGGCCAGTTCCGCGGCGGGAACGCAAATTTCCCGGCCGCTGGAAACAAAGCAGACCGTGTCATCTTTTAGATGATTTTGCAAATGGGGAAATAAATTTTTAGCTTTTGGTTTTGCGGTCCGGGGTTTGGTTTTTTCCAAGTTTGTTGGCGTTGGCATTGGTGTTTATGTTAATGAGGTTATTTGTATTCTAGCATATTTTTTTCTTTTGCGGTTTTTTAACCGCTAACCTTGGGGCGGGCGGCTAAAGCCTGCCCCTAAAATAAAAATTAATGCATTACTTCATTGTAGGGGCCGCCCTTTTGGGCGCCCGTTACTCCATCTCTGCGCCATACTTCCCTTCCGCGGCCAGGCCGTTCATTTTGGCGCGATGAAGAAAAATTTCCCGCGCCGCCCGCGCGTTTTCCGGCTTGCCGGCCCAAATTTTTAAGGCGCTGTCCTGCAAGGCGCGTCCATAGGAAAACGTCAGCGGCCAGGGATGCGGCCCCAGCTTGTTTATGGCGTTCAAATTAACTGTCGCTTCTTTTTCACTTTGTCCGCCGGACAAAAAAGCCTGGCCGGCTAAGGTACTCGGCAAAGCCTTCTTAAAAACCTCCAACGTAGCAGCGGCAATTTCTTCCGGAACCGCAGCTTGTCCCGAATCTTTGCCCGGTAACACCATATTGGTCTTAAGTATCATGCCTTCAAAGGCCACGCCCGCATTTTTTAATTCCGCAAACACGGCTTCCAAAACCTTTAGACTGACTTCTTCGCATCTTTCCAGGGTATGGCTGCCGTCCATCAGCACCTCCGGTTCTACCATAGGCACTAAGCCCGCTTCCTGGCAGGCCAGGGCGTAATTGGCCAAATCCCTGGCATTCTGCCCAATATTCGCTTCGGTCGGCAATTCCTCGTCAATGGCAATTACGGCCCGCCATTTGGCGAATTTCGCGCCAAAGCGCGCATATTGAGCCAAACGGTCAGGCAATCCTTCCAAGCCCTTGGTGACTTTTTCGTTCGGCGAGTCATCCATTTCCTTGGTTCCCAAATCAACCTTAATGCCAGGCAGCACTCCGGCTTTTTCCAAAATTGTAACAAAAGTATGGCCGTCCGTCGCGCGCTGGCGGATAGTCTCGTCAAACATAATTACGCCGGAGATATACTCCCCAATTCCAGGCGCGGCAAACAGCATTTCGCGGTAAGCGCGGCGGTTTTCTTCCGTGGAAGGCAAATTGATTTTGGCAAATCTTTTTTCTATGGTATTAAAGCTTTCGTCCGCGGCCAGAATCCCCTTTCCCGCCGCTACCATTTGTTTGGCAACTTTATTAAGTTCTAAAATTTTTGATGGTTCTATCATAAAACATTGGTTAATTATCCAAAATATCCCGCCCGTTTAAATGCCTCCTCAATTTCATGCCGGAATTCCTCAAATAATTCGGGAATTTCCGATTCTGGAATGGCTTTGCCTAATTCCTGTTCCCTCCTGGTTACAAATTCGCTGAAATCGCCGCTGGACTTAAAAAAATCCATGGCCCGCCTTAGGAACTCTTTCCGGTATCGCTCGTTTTTTGAACTTAGCATTTTATCAATAAATTGCCTGTCCAAACCTTTCAGGCTTTGCAACCAGCCTATTAAATCTTCATCGGGAATTGTAATTTTTTCTATCGTTTCCAATTTAGGGTTGAACCCGCTATAATGTTTTCTCATACGTGCGCTTAATTAATATTTTGATGATGTGCAACAATATAACGAACAGTGCCGCTTTGGCCGCGGACAACCATGGAATGCGTGACAATAACGGGGTCGGCAAAGCGCACGCCCCGGAGCAAAGGGCCGTCTATGACGCCGGTGGCGGTAAAAGTTAATACGCTGCCCTTGGCCAGGTCTTCCGCGGAATAAATTTTCTTGGTATTTAGGCCGTGCCTTTTGACCAAATTTAAATGATGTTTGTCCTTGGGCTTGAACCGGCAAAAAATTTGCCCGCCAAAAATTTTTATCGGCACTGCCGCCAGCACGCTCTCCGTGCTGCCGCCAATGCCCATTAGCACGTCTATACCGCTTTCGGGCAGGCAGGCGGCCACTGCCCCGGCCACGTCGCCGTCAGTTATAAGGCGGACCCGCGCGCCGGCCCGGCGCACCTGGCTGATTAAATTAAAATGCCGCTCGCGGTCCAAAATGCAAACTGTCACGTCGCCAACCTTCTTGCCCAGAACTTTGGCAACCTTGGACAAATTGGTTTTTACCGGCGCATCCAAATCAATTACCTTTGCCGCAGCCGGGCCAACCGCGATTTTTTCCATATACGTGTCCGGCGCGTTCATTAAGCTGCCCTTTGCCCCCGCCGCAATAACGGACATGGCGTTATACCGCCCGAATGCCACGCTGTCCGTGCATTCCAAAGGATCAATGGCCAAGTCAAAATTGTAGTTAGCCGATTTATCGGCTGTCTTGCCCCATCCCCTGCCCACCTTTTCCCCGTTATACAATTCCGGCGCTTCGTCCTTACTGCCTTCGCCTATTACCACCGTGCCTTTAAAATCAATTTGGTTAAACCGGTCCCGCATTTCGTCCACTGCCGCGCCATCCGCTTTTTTACCTTCCCCTTTGCCAACCCACTTAGCCGCGGCTATCGCCGCGGCCTCAGTCACCCGCACGAATTCCAAAGCTAAATTGCGGTCCATAAAATTTCCGGCTTTACCAATAAATTTTTCTTATCCCCGCTCGTAAAGCGAAAATAATTGCTTGTAATATCCCAATGCTTCGCTCCTGGCCGGTTCGCCAAGCGCTTCCGCAGCCTGCTTTAAGGCGGTAAAATTTACCACGGGCTTTTTCTTCCCGTTTTCATATTTCCAGGCAACCTGGTTGTCTAAAAACACAACACACACCCTGCTTCCCTTGCGGTAAAAAGCGTAATTCCTGCCGGAACAGACGTCTCTCCTGTCCACGAAAAGGTTCCGCAGTTTGTTCATCAGTTCTATCACGTGCGGATTCTGCTCTCTCCGCGTTTCCAAAGCGGCAATAAAATCTACAAGCCCCATCCTGGCCGGATCGGTCCTGGAAATGTTTTGCCTGTCCAGCTCAAACTGCCTGTTTCTGGCCTCCTGCATTTCACGGTGAGTGCTGTCAACATCCATTTTTTCCAAAATAATTTCAGGATAGCCTTCGTCGCCGGCTTTGGGGGAAAATCCGTAAGCGTCGGGAATATTGTCGGCAAGCAACAAATGGAGGATTTTTTGCAGATAAAACCGCGAGGCAGTCTGGCTTTCGGTTTCCCTTCCTGTTTCACTGCCGTCGGAATTGCGGATCCTCGCCTTGATTTTTTTAGGGTCTTCCGGAAAAGGAAAAATCTGCTTTTCATAGCTTTCCGCCAAGCTGTCCGGCTGTTTAATACCCATACGCGTATTTTAAACGCAATTTAAGATTTCTTTAACTTTCTTGATTATTGCCTCAGCATTTATTTCTTCATACGCCAGCAGCTCGGCCGGCTTGGCGCTGTGTGGCTCTTTGGAAACGGCTAAAATAGCTACTTGAACCGTTTTTTCGCCTGCCAGCGCGCTAGCTACGGCCTCGCCCAGACCGCCTTCGGCATGGTGATCCTCTACCGTGATTATTGCCTTGGTTTCGGCCGCGGCTTTTTTAAGCGTTTCCGCATCCAGCGGCTTAATGCTGTATAAATCAATGACGCGGACATTAATACCTTCTTTCTTCAGCTCCTCGTGCGCGGCCAGGGCTTCGTGCAAGGTAATGCCCGCGCCGACTACGGTAATTTGATCGTTTCCAGATGATCTTAAAACTTTAGACCCGCCAATGGGAAATTGTTCATTTTGGCCGTAAAGGATAGCGGTTTCCTTGCGCGTGGTGCGAATATACACGTTGCCTTCATGTTCGGCCGCGGCAGCAACCAGTTTTTCCGCAGACACGGCATCGGACGGATACAAAATTGTTGACCCTAAAACGGACCGGAACATGGCAATGTCTTCCAAAGCCATTTGTGAAGATCCGTCTTCGCCTATGGATACTCCCGCGTGCGACCCGCAAAACTTGACGTTGGCGTGCGCGTATTGCGACATGCGAATCTGGTCGTAAGCGCGCGACCAAAAAGCCGCAAAAGTGGAAGCGAACGGAATTTTGCCGCGCCGCGCAAGGCCCAAGGCCACCCCGGCCATGTTCTGCTCGGCAATGAACATTTCAAAATATTTATCAGGATGCGCTTTGCGGAAAATCTCGGAATAGGTGGAATTGGAAGTTTCGCCGTCCAAGGCCACTATATTGGGATACGCTTCAAAAATATTTGCCAAAGCGTTGCCATAAGCTTTGCGCGTGGCCGTCGGTTTATCGTAATTCGTAAATTTTATCTGCTGTTCCTTGCTTGTTACTTGTTCCTTATTACTTGTTACTTGTTCCGGCCTTGCCACTTCTCCCGCCAAATCTTGATCCGCTTCCCCCAATTCTTCCAACGCCTTTTTTAGATCGTCCGTTGTTAAAGCCTTGCCGTGCCAGCCTTCCTTGTCTTCCAAAAACGAAACGCCTTTGCCTTTTACGGTCTTGGCGATTATCATGTAAGGCTTACTGCTGTTGTCCGATGCCGCGTAGGCGTAAGCCGCGGAAACGTCGCCGAAATTATGCCCGTCCACCACAATGGTATTCCAGCCAAAACTTTCCGCCCGCTTCTTGTAAGTTTCCGCGTCACGCCCCAGCATGGTTTCCCTGCTCTGGCCTAACCGGTTAACGTCTAAAATGGCAATTAAATTATCCAATTTATAAAAAGCCGCGCTGGCCATGGCTTCCCACACGCTGCCTTCCGCCATTTCGCTGTCGCCAAGCAGGACAAAAGTCTTGTAGGGTAATTTGTCCAGATATTTGGCATTTATTGCCATACCCACTCCGACCGACAACCCCTGGCCCAAGGATCCGGTGGGAACTTCAGTATACGGGAACTGCATGGTAGGATGCCCTTCCAGGCGCGAGCCGAATTTGCGCAAGGTCATTAGTTCTGCGGGGTCCAGCGCGCGGCGAACCCGTGATTGCGCGGCGTTCCGGCTCACGGATTTTTCGGCCTGCCCGGCCGCCGCATACAGCGCATAAAACAGCGGGGACGCGTGTCCCTTGGAAAATATCAGCCGGTCGTTGTTCGGGTTTTGCGGATCATTCAAATCAAACCTAAAATACCCGCCAAACATCAAACTAACCATCAATTCCACGGCAGACAAAGACGAAGTCGGATGCCCGCTCCCCGCTTCGGTGGTAGAGGTCAAAATATAATACCTAATAAGTTTAGCCAAGCCCGGCAGGTTGTTGTTCATATTTTCTATTGTTCTTTTAAATTTTCCAACATTAATAAATAGTCTTCCCGACCCAAAAATGGTTCGCCTTCTTGCCTGCTATCCAGTTCATGTCTTAAGGCCGCAGGATTTTTTTCTAGCAGATCTAAATACCTGCCAAGCCAGGTGAATAGCTGATTTACCGTTTGCAAGCTACCATTATCATCCTCATTTCTATCTCTGTCAGGATCTTCGTGGTTACCAAGAACAGCCACGCAAGATTGCAATACATTGCCAATAAAATCTTGATACCTAACCTTGTCTTTTAAAGTTGGGTGTTTGTTTTTAAAGTCAAAACACTTCATTAAATACTCATTGTAACGCTCGCGGGCCAGCTTCCAAGCCCGTTCCCTCAAGTTAAAGTCCTGCGATATTTGTTCCGATTTTTCCCTTGTTTCGTTCATACTTGAATTATATCTTATTTCCGCCAAGTATTCAAAAGGTTTAAACCTAAACTGAAGCCTGTCATTCCCCGGCAATCTCAATAATCGCGGTAAAAGTTAAGTTAGTGAAAAAATTGTACAATTGTACAATTTTTTCACTAACAGACTAAAGCAAATTCAGCTTTTTAAAATAAGGTTTCAAGACTGCGAGGTCCTGCGTATCAAGCTCGGCTATTTTCATTACAGTAACGAATCTGGCAATCCCGAAAGCCTGGCTGATAAATTCTATCTCGCGGCGGGGGTCAAAAGGATATAGCCACAACGTCCGTTGCAGCGGATAGAAACCTAACTGCTTTAGCTTCCTACGCAATAAATCCGCTCCTTGACGGCAGTCTTTGGTCGGAATATCAGCCGCCACCACCCACCAAGATCCGTCCCATTTCTTGGGCTTTGTGACCGACAGAGAATCCACCTCCAATTTTGGCAGCCTGCGCCTGCCCAAATCTGTCAATGACAACAGCCAATCCGTGCCCGATTGCCTGAACCGGACGAGTCCTGTCCGTTTTAAATAATAAAAAGTTTCGGCTACCTTCTTTGCCTTTTGTTTATGACTATATCCGCTGTATTTCTTTCCTTTTGGTAAAAAATGTCCCATAGCCGAAAACAAATTCGGAGCCACCACCGAAACAGATACTACTCCCGCTGCGGCAACAACAGCCAGGGTCACTTCCGTGGCAGTCTTTAGCGTTTGCATCTGCTTTTGCGAAAGCTTAATAATCCTTTTGTCCGGCAGCGATTGCGCCACGGCAGTGCCTAAAGTTATTTGGTTTCCATATGGCATAACCCTCCTAAATTTGATTTATTTTAAAATTTTCCCTTTAGCTAAGCCTATCACAAGTGAAAAATTTGTACAATTGTACAAATTTTTCACTGCTATTTTTTTATCCTCGCCAACTTCCTTATTTCCTTAACCTTGTCCAGATTCTCCCCTCCTACGCTAAAGCTTCGGAGGGCCTTTGGCCATGGCAGTTATTTCTTCTTCATTATTTTACGGATATCCTTTACCTTATCAAGGCGTTCCCAAGGAAGTTTTAAATCATTCCTGCCAAAATGCCCGTAGGCCGCAACCTGCCGGTAAATGGGGCGGCGCAAGTTTAAATTTTTAATGATCATGCCCGGGCGCAAGTCAAATACTTTATTGATTATGTCCACAATCGCGTCGTCGCTAATTTTGCCCGTGCCGTAAGTGTCCACGCGCACGCTCAGCGGTTCGGGGACGCCGATGGCATAGGCTATTTGCACTTCTATCTTCTTGGCAACGCCCGCTGCCACCAGGTTTTTGGCCACATAGCGGGCCATATAGCTTCCGGACCGGTCCACCTTGGACGGGTCTTTCCCGCTAAAGCAGCCGCCACCGTGCCTGCCCATACCCCCGTAAGTGTCCACGATTATTTTGCGGCCGGTCAGCCCGGTGTCCCCTTGCGGCCCGCCAACCACAAACCTGCCTGTGGAATTAACCAATATCCTGGTCTGCTTGTCCAAAAGCTGCCTGGGAATAACCTTGCGGATAACTTCTTTTTCTATTTCCTGTTTGAGTTTTTGGTAGTCCGCTTCCGGATTATGCTGCGCCGCAATTAAAACCGTATGGACGCGCTTGGGTTTTTCCGAATTGTATTCCACGGTGACTTGCGATTTTCCGTCCGGGCGCAAGCCCTTTATAATGTTATGCTTGCGCACGTAAGCCAGCCTTTGCGTCAGCTTGTGCGCCAGCACAATGGGCAAGGGCATATATTCCCTGGTTTCGTCCGTGGCCAGGCCGAACATTAACCCCTGGTCGCCCGCGCCCAAGTTTGCCAAATCTTCCTTGACCACTTCCCCGCCCTTGCCCTTGACGAACGCGTCCACGCCCAGGGCTATGTCGCCGGACTGCTCTTGGATAGCCACCATGACCCCGCTGGTTTCCCAATGGAACCCGTATTCGGAGTTGGTGTAACCTATGTCTCTAATGACACTGCGCACGATTTTAGGGATTTCCACGTAAGTTTTGGTGGTAATTTCCCCGGCTACCACGCATACGCCGTTGGTGACCAGCGCTTCCACGGCCACGCGGCCGCGCGGGTCGTTTTTTAAGATGCTGTCCAAAATGGCGTCGCTTATCTGGTCGCACAATTTGTCCGGATGACCTTCGGTCACGGACTCGGAAGTGAACAATTTTTTCATTTAATATAATCCTAATATTAATAACAAAAAAATCCGCTCTCGCGGAAAAGATTCGACATTATCTCCCCCGCTTGGGGCTAGAAGTAGCACCTTATTGTTACGTATCAATAGGTTGCTGGCAGATTAGCGGGCTAGTTCCCTACCTGCACTCTTGATAATCTATTTGTTTGTTACTGCAATTTTACCTCAAAACAAAAAAACCGTCAAATGACGGTTTTATAAAACACTATTCTTCTGATTCTATAAGTTTATGCCTTTTAAGCAGATTATAGATAGGTTTTCCACACTTAAAACAAAATATATGCCGGGAAACGGGAAACTTGAAGCCTGCTGTAACATACTGATTATTATGAATTTCTTTTTGGCAAATATCGCAAAATTCTTTACGCATACATTTAATATCCATCTTAATTTTAAAAACTAATAATTACCCAAACCACTCCGCATGGCTCCCCAAACCGTTGCCGCGGATGCCGGCGCCGGCCGGGTCAACGTCTATCCATTCATTATTAATTTTTACCAGAAGATACTGGTGCGGCACAAAATTTAAAAATACGTGCCTAATTTTAACGTCATCAGCGGTAAAAAATTTGCTCTTGGCCAAAAGTGCGAACACCACGCAATTAATGGCCTGGCAGTAAACGAATTTCGGCGTGCGCCAAATTTCCGCCAAATCCTTTACGAACAGCCTGTGCAGTTTAATGCCAGCCTGGAGCCTGCCGTGCTTCCACTGGTGCAAAGTCTTGTCCAGCACCAAATTATATGTCTCTTGCAAGTATTCGGACGGGGTGGAGGTCCTATTTTCTAATTCTGCAATCTTTTGCCGCATCTCCTCGGGCAAATTTTCCGGCAAAGCGTATCTTTTAAATCCCATATACGGCGCCACCAGCCGCAGCACGAAAAATACCAGGAAAAAGTAAGCGGCAATGACTATTAAGATGATAAGGATAATGTGCATGCTTTAATTATACCGGAATTTGAAATTTTTACGAAATTCCGGTAAAATATCAATATCAATTTTGCGGGATTCGTATAGTGGTAGTACGCTAGCCTTCCAAGCTGGTGGGACGGGTTCGATTCCCGTATCCCGCTCCAAAGTAAAAATTCAGCCCTAAGCAGGGCTGGTTTTTATTTTGTCAAAGGTCTTTTGGCAAAAAAGAAGCGCGTCAATTCGTGTTAGTTTGTGTTAGTGGAAATAGTGTATAGCGGGGTGGGGTAAAAAGATGTATAATTTATTTGGTTATGGAAACACTACAGTGGGACATTACTCCACAAGAGGCTAAGAGTAGAACATTGCAATCTATCCCAGTTGTCGCTAATGTGCTGGCTGGGCTGGCGTTAATATTGGCGATTAAAGAGAAATCGTGGAGGATATTTTTTATATTCGCCGGAATTGTTATTGCATTTTACATTTTTACCTTGGTATTCGCCAAATTCAAACCAAGAAAATTCCAAATATCCCAATCCGGTATCACAATATCCAAAGGAACCAAACAAAAAACTTATTCTTGGGATGAGTTTGATTGTTTCTACACTCATTCTTTGGTAATCAACAGAAATACGAAAGGAGTAAGAAATTTTCGCACCCATGCCGCTGTCCAAGATATTATTACCACCAATGACCGTTTGGTTGAAATCAGCGGAAATACTTATTATCTAAAAAAGAAGAAGCGGACTTTTTGGGACAAAATTGTTAAAACATTCGTGGTGGTTTATTCGGAACCTGACAACTCGGGACAAGTTGAGCAAGCTATTTCCACTTATCTATCACACCAGCCTTTAGAGATGTCAACCGAAGCCGGAATGATTAAATACGAATTTAAGTAGCCCAATTGAATTTGCTTTATTCCTAAACAAATTCCTGCTATAATACTGGCAAAGGTAAAACCATTAAGAAACAAAGATGATAACAATAATTTTAGTAATTGTTGGCATATTCTTGCTCTTTAGACGGAGCGTGAGTTTGTCAAACGCGTCAGAGCTTAGAAGGCCACGCACCGTCATTATGGGAATAATCACCATAGCCGCCGGCGTATTGGCAAGCGTTATTGCCAGGATTGTAGAGCCGCAAAGCAAGATGGATGTAGTGGTCTACGTCGCCGCATTCGTTATCCCTCTGATTGCAATACCGTTCCTAAAACAACCGAAACTGCAAACCCCCACCGCTGAAACCAAGACCGGCAATAAGGTTGTGAATGTAATTGGCTGGTTAGTTCTTCTGGGAGTCATTGGTTTTCTGGTGTGGCTAATGTTCCAAGCCAGTAAGTAAACCACCCTATACAGCTTCCGGTAAAAAAATTGGAATCGTAAATGTTGTCCCAAGCCTAATAACTTGGGTTCTGATTTCCATTACTAAAGAGCTCCACAAAGAACGCCAGTTTTTGCTGGCGTTTTTTGTTTGGTTTATCTTTGAAAGGTATTTTTTTAACCCTTTCAGGAAAGAAAACAGAACTAATAGAACTGAAAAATAAAAAAACCCGACGATTGACCGCGTCGGGGGCGGTTGCGCTGTTAGGTATCGGCCACAGTGCAGAGCCTTGTTGAGGTTCGGCTAATCGTAGTAGCCGACGGAAATGGGCTGTTCGCCCTCCTTGAGTTTGCGAACCTCCTCAAGCTGGACTTCCCACTGAAAGCCAACGGCTTTGAGATTGGCCGGAGGTGCGCCGACTTTCGTGAGCCGGTAAACACCCTCATACATCGAGCCGGGGACGAATCCTGCCGTTTTCAGCGGCAACTCCTGCCCATTATGGGGAGGGTGGTTGAGCGAAAACTGCATTGACCAGCAGCCCCGGTCTTTGATGATGACTCGCAGCGGTGCTTTGCGCAGTTTGTCCGGCCGGAACCATTGACCGTTCTGCTGATGGCCTGCGGGCGGTTCATCGAGGTCGACGGCTATTAAGCTGCCATCGAAAGTCCGGACGTGCCCGTGCCAGTCCTTAAAGTGTTGGTCTTCGGTTACCTGAACTCGTTGCCCGACGGTAAAACCGAACTTGGATTCGCCGTCTTTACCACGGTCAGGGCCGATAATCATACCGTTAGGCACACACATTTCCTAGCCTCCAATCTATCATTGCTTCCTGATTTCCGTTCAGGCGGACGGCTCGTCCACGATTTCGAGCGGAGTCGGGATTTCCACGACTTCATTCTCTTCGCCCACCACCATCAGGAAGGTGGGCTTATGCGTTCCGTGTCCCTGTCTGGACTGCAGAAAACACTCTTCCTTGCTGGCGTAGACGCCGATGAGCTTGCCACCACTGATGGCAATGCACTTCCCGAAGTGGGAGGCATACCAGTTGGAATCGGCGATGAGTCGCTGGAATTCCAGCCAATTCGGGTCTTGGGTGATGTCGTCCTGCGGATTGAACGGCGTGCCGTTGGCAACCCTTGTAAGGACTTCCCGCATTCCGGGGTCGTCGAGACAAAAGTTGGAGTCTTGAAGCCTGTCCGTGAAGTATTCGGCTTCTTCCGCGCTTTTGTAACAGGTAAAGTCCGTTTCGTCGTCGGCGAAGAGTCGCTCGGTAAGCGGGTTAAAGTCCGCAAACTCCGCAACCGTTTCTTCCGGCAGATGAACATACACGCTGTCATCGGGGATGGGGTTAAAGTGTTTAGTGCCGCCCGGATAGACGGCGACCAGTTGCCCGTCGAGCTTTCCGACGGGAATTACCGGTGCTGGGTATTTGCCGTATGGATTATCAAACCCCAGCAATTCGAATGGCATTGGCATTACTCCCTTCTTTGAATTTGATTTGGTATTATGGCAGATTCTGGGTTTCTTATCAAGAAGCGGTCGAACAACATTATAGTGTGAATGTAAGTGGGGTAAATATATTTTTCTAAACCGCAAACTCCGGCACGTAAAATCCTTCGCCAACTCTGGCAATTTCATTTCTGATTGCTACTACCAATGAGCTCCAATGTGAAAATTCAGCCCTAAGCAGGGCTGGTTTTTCTTTTGTCAAAGGTCTTGCTTAAGTTTTGGCAAAAAAGAAGCGCGTTAATTCGTGTTAGTTTGTGTTAGTGGAAATAGTGTATAGCGGGGTGGGGTAAAAGGTGGTATAATTAAGGCAAATAATTCTTCAAGAAACAAATATGGAAATTCAATCTAATATGCCAATATCTCCGCAACCGGAGCAATTGCCCATTCCCAAACCAAAAAAATGGTTTCAACACAAAGGCATTATTACAATAGTCATTTTAATAATTTTGACGGTATTGGTTAGCTGGTTAGCATTAAGCCGGGAACCAAAAACAGAATTGACAGCTGTAAACGTTACTCAAAACAGCAAGTCAGTAAACAACTACACGAATAATTTTTTACATTATTCTTTGTCTTACCCGAATTCCTGGCGGGTTGCTGCGAGTTATAGCAAAAAGTTAGCGATATTGAAAAAATATAGTTATTATGCTGAAAAGTCGCAATGCTTTATTAGCCCTGACGAAAGCGATGAACAACGAGCGATAAATTCTTTGAATCAGTGCATTTCAAGCAAACCAGACTTTAAGAATTTTGAAGCGGAATTTAAGGATTTTCAGCTAAGCTGGAAACCGGAAAATTCGGAAGTGATTGTATTTACAGATTTAAGCGACACGGCAGAACAAACTTTTGTTAACCAAATAACCGCACACGAAAAAACTTATTTAGACTTTCCTGTTGCTTACCATTTTATCCAACT
>JAMDAY010000033.1 GCA_023484515.1 Patescibacteria group bacterium | reverse complement strand
GTAATATGCTGGTAAGCCATGTAATTGTGGGTTTAATGGTAAAGTTTGTTGCTTTAACCATCTTACCTTAATTACTGGCCCTTTTTAATGCCTGCGGAGGCGGTTGCACTTCAGATTAGAATTCGAGTAACCTTGTTTGACGAAAATGGTTATATGTGTTAAACTGCTATTATCTGAATTATTCATCTCCCGGAACTGCAAATGCGCTCCGGATATAATAATAAGGATTAAATTTAATTTTATATAACCATTCCAACATCAATCATTATAAAATTTGATGCTGGATTAATCAACCGCAGGAATACGGGATAACGGCAAAGCAGCATGAAATTTTGTCTTTATTTAAACCAAAGGTTTGTTACTTTAAGATTTTTTCCCCCAGTAACAGTTCCAACAAAGACATCTTTTAGGCTAATCTAACATAGGTTAGTCGGTGTTGCTATTGGCATATTGCCGTTTTAATCCTGCTTTGCGGAAGTAGGATATTTTATGATATTGTTATACATTTTAGTCGGTGCGGTTTTAGGAATTGGGCTTGGTTATTTAATTCGGCAAAATTTGGCTTCCAAAAAAATAAACTCTGCGGAGAGCCGTGCGGAAAAGATTTTGGAAGACGCCAAAAGCCGGGAGAAAGAACTGCTGTTGGAGGCCAAATCCCGGTCTTTGGAAATAATTGACCAGGCCAAGAAACAGGAATCGGAATTCCGCGCGCAAATTGTCCGTTTTGAGGAGCGTATTGACCGCCGGGAAAAGGAACTTGACCAGAAGTCCGCGCAAATGGACAGACAAAAACAGGACTTGGAAACCAAAACCGCCCAAATTAAAACCATCCAGGAAGAGATTCAGCAACTGCGCGTCAAACAGCTTGCCAATTTGGAAAAAATTGCCGGCATGACCAGGGAAGAAGCGTCTAAAGTGCTGTTGGACAATGCGGAAAAGCTGGTAAAAGGAGAAATGCTGGAACTGCACCGTAAGCTAATGGAGGAAGCCCATGAAAATGCGGAAAAAGAAGCCCGCAGCATAGTGGCCCAGGCCATAGAGCGCGTGGCCAGCGAAGTTACGGCCGAAACCACCACGACCACGGTGCAAATCCCGAACGAAGAAATGAAAGGGCGCATTATTGGCAAGGAAGGCCGCAATATTCGCGCTTTTGAACAAATGATGGGCGTGGAAATTTTGATAGACGACAGCCCGGATACCGTAGTGATTTCCGGTTTTAATAGCATCCGCCGGCATATTGCCAAGCTGACTTTGGAAAAATTACTGGCTGACGGGCGCATCCATCCGGCCAGGATAGAAGAAGCTTACGAAAAGAGCAAAGCGGAAATAAACGAGCAGATTAAGCAGGCCGGCGAACAGGCGGTTTATGAACTGGGCATTACGACTTTTCCGCCCAAATTAATCCATTTGATCGGACGATTAATGTTCAGGACGTCTTATGGCCAGAATATTTTAAGGCATTCGGTGGAGATGGCTAAAATAGGCGCGCTTATGGCCGAAGAGCTGGGTGCTGACGTGCAGATGGTCAAACAGGGCGCTTTGCTGCATGACATTGGCAAGGCGCTGGACCAGGACTTGGAAGGGACGCACGTGGAATTGGGGCGCAAGATTGCGGAAAAGTTTAATTTGGACAAGCGCGTGGTGGAAGCCATTACCAGCCACCACCACGATACCGACGTTTCCGGCCAGACCCAGGCGGCCACCTGCATAGAAGCCGTTTTGGTTGACGCCTGCGACAACATTAGCGGCAGCAGGCCGGGCGCGCGCAAGGACACTTTGGAAAATTATTTAAAGCGCCTGACCGACCTGGAAAACATTGCCAATTCCTTTGAAGGCGTGGAAAAAACTTACGCCATCCAGGGCGGCCGCGAGATCCGCGTGTTCGTGCAGCCGGCCAAATTGGACGACGTTTCCTGCCAAAAACTGGCCCGCGACATTGCCAACCGCCTGGAGCAGGAACTGAAATATCCGGGCGAAATTAAGGTGCATGTTATCCGCGAGACGCGGGTTATAGAGTACGCGAGATAAAAATAAAATTTTGGAAAACCTAAAACATACACCCTTACGCCGATGTAATGTTTTGTTATTGACCGTTTTTGGGTATGATAAAGGCAAACCATGCCTGGATTAAGCAGTTTTTTGGATGGTTCACCCCTTATTTTATAAGGGTTTTTTGATTCACACTTGACAGGAATAGTAAAATCAGGTATAATTATAAGTCAAATTTAGCTTTAGCTGTTTGTCCAAAAAATCAGGTTTTTGGCTGGGAAGCTAAGGCGAAAGCCGACCCCGGTGGTAACCCCACTGATTTCAAACTGAATAGGAGGATGACGCTGATGACCACTACATCATCTACCCCATCCAATAACCAAGTAGATAAACTCGAAGAACGTCTCCGTGCCTCGGCTCGCAAGTCAGGCACTACCGAAGAAACTTTCCAAGCTGCGCTGGGCTTTCCCGGCACAGGTTTGGAGGACGAAATCGCGGCCATTATCCGGAAGTATGCCAACAAGGCTCGCGGTATCATTACGGCTGTCGCCGCCGTGCTGACTGGCCTCATTCCCGAGGGATGGAAGGTCAACGTCAAGGACGGCGTTCCGCAGGACTTTCCCGAAGGCGAGACTGAGCTGGCCAACGTCGATTACGTCTGCCCCTTACGGCAGGGCGACGGCGACTGGATCAGCTACGACACGATGAAGCAGCGGGCGAAGGAACTTGGCGCTATCGGTAGCCTCGGCTACGCTGCGGAACTTCTCAAGGCTCAAGAAGAGGGCAAGGAGATTTTCCCGGTCGAGTCCCGTGGCAAGCATTATTTCATTATGGTGCTCACGGAGCTGCTCGATGGCCGTGGCCGCCGCCGCGTGGCTTTCTTCTACTGGGACGAGCTGTCGCAGCGGTGGGTGCTCATCTTCTGTTGGGGCGACAACTCCTTCGACGGCCGCGCCCGTTTGCTTGTTCCCCGCGAGAAGAAGCCCTCGGTCGCTTAGTCCCTCGGCTCTGCCGGTGGTTTCTGGTCTCTTGGCGCTTCGCTTTGCTCCACATTTTGACTTCGGTCAGGATGCGGGGCTTTTTTTGTTTTTCAAAATTTTGGTATACTATGTGCAGATGGGATTTGTGCCTGCGGCTACGGCTTCAGGTAACCGCATCTCGCATTGCCAGAAAACCAGAGTATCGGCGGCTACGGTTTCCGGTAGAGTGCTTTCTGGCAAGTCTTCAAAGAAGATACTCGGTGCAAAGTATTGGTGGGCTAAAGGCCCCAAATAAAATACAACCCTGAGAGTATTCGAGGGGTGGTGGATTGGATGATACTTTGCATAATCCTGCTCGATGACAATGGCAACCGCAACGTGGCTTACTTCTACTGGGACGAGAAGTCGCAGCGGTGGGTGCTCAACTTCAATTGGGACGACAACAACTTCAACGGCAACGACCGTTTGCTTGTTCCCCGCTACTATCTTCTTACTCCTCCTTCTGCGGGAGGAGTTTCTTTTACCTGTTGCTTTAGCCAGCCACCAAACATTTTTCCCGCCTCAACCAGAGGCGCAGAGATTGCGGCAAACTGTTTATTATCCAAGGCTTTAAGGTCCCAAGCTAACTGCAAAAAGTATTTAAGGGTGTCTAACTTTATGCTGACCTTTTGGATAAGAAGAGGTTTATGCTCTCTTGCGGTAAATCCGGCGGTAAGCGTAAGTTCAATGACATCGGTGAAAAGAATGTTGATTTTTTCGGCCAGGGAATACTTCACGAGCTTCGGCAGGTGGGGCAGATAGCCGTGCCAGAGTTTATAGGCATCCGTAATTTTTTGTAGCACCGGCAAATTGCCGAAATTTACGTTGGGGGGGGGGGCGTATTAAATGTCATTTTTTGAGGGTTTAATTATGAAAACGCAGTTAAAAATAAGTTACGAGGAAATCATTTCGCTCGAAAATTTGTTTACCGCCTGGCAGGAGTTTTTGCCGGGCAAGAAAAAGAAGCAGGACGTGCAGGAGTTTGGTGTGTGGTTAACTGATAACATTTTACAGCTTCACGACGATCTTGCCAATTTTAGTTACGTTCACGGCAGCTACAAGGCTTTTAACATTTCAGATCCAAAACCACGGAACATTCACAAGGCCACAGTTCGGGACAGGGTTTTGCACCACGCAATTTATAGGAAGTTGTATCCGTTTTTTGAGAAAGTATTTATTGCGGATTCTTATTCTTGCCAAATTGGCAAAGGAACGCATAAAGCACTTAGCCGTTTCAAGAAGTTTTATCAGCAGGCGAGCAAAAATAATCGTCGCACGGTTTGGGTGTTAAAATGTGATATAAGAAAATTTTTCGCCAGCATTGACCACAAAATTCTGCTGAAAATTTTAGCGTCCTATATCCCAGACGAAAATATACTTTGGTTGCTCGGACAGGTCATAAAAAGTTTTCACTTCGGAGCAGATAATAAAGGTTTGCCGCTTGGTAATCTGACCAGCCAGCTTTTCTGTAACGTCTATATGAACAAGTTTGACCAGTTCGTAAAGCATCGGCTGAAAGTTAAGTATTATGTCCGCTATGCCGATGATTTTGTATTTTTATCATACAGCAGGGATGCGCTGTTGACGCTCGTTCCTAAAATTGCAACGTTTTTGGATGAACGGTTAAAACTATCTTTACATCCTGACAAAATTTTTATCAAAACCTTGGCCAGCGGCGTGGATTTTTTGGGTTGGGTTAATTTTCCGCATCACCGAGTGATGCGGAATGTGACCAAGAAACGGATGTTTAGAGGTTTGAAGAAGCGGCCGAAGAATCCGACATTGCAATCATATTTGGGCTTAATCAGTCACGGCAATACCTTTAAGTTAAAGCAGGAGGTTTTGAATTGGTATGGGTTATGGATAGGTGACGGAATATAAAAATTTTTGTATACTATCTTTATGGCTAAAATATTGTTCATTGGCGACATTGTGGGCAAGCCCGGGCGCAAAGTTTTGCGCGAAGTCTTACCGCAATGGAGAGAAAAATACCGGCCCGACGCAGTTATTGCGAACGTGGAAAATTTGGCTCATGGCAAGGGTGTGACCTTAAGCACCCTGAAATCCCTGGATGATTTAAATATAGACGCTTATACCTCGGGCAACCATGTTTTTGACAAATACGAATTGGCAAAAGAGTGTTTTGAGCAATATCCCCAATTAATCAGGCCGGCAAATTACCAGTCGTTAAAGGTTAACGACCGGCAAGTTACGGTTCCGGGGCATGGGTATTACAGGTTTTCCAAGCCTGTGATGTGTCATTGCGAGCGAGTGCATCCGAGCGAAGTAATCTATTACCCGGACAAGATTGCTTCGTCGCAAGCCAGAGCCCTTGCTCCTCGCAATGACACGGCAGATGGTGAGCCGGGGCATTACGTTAATCAGCAATTCCTTGTCCTCAACCTCAATGCCACGGTCTTTATGCAAGACCAGTATAGCGGGGAAATCTCCAACCCCTTTTTGGCAGTAAATGAAGTTTTGTCGCAGCAGGGGCAAAAAGGTGATATAATAGTAGTGGATTTTCACAGCGAGGCGACCAGCGAGAAAATAGCCCTGGGCTGGCATTTGGACGGGCGCGTTACCGCGGTTCTGGGGACCCATACCCATGTGGCGACTGCCGATGCCAGGGTTTTGCCCGGCGGCACCGCTTACATCTCCGACGCAGGCATGACCGGCAGCCGCGATTCCGTGCTGGGGGTGAAGAAAGGGAACGCTTTAACAAAATTTTTAGACCCGAACGCAAAATTCAAGAATGAACCGGAAGAAGAAGGGGTATTGGCAATTAATGGCGCGTTAATAGAAACGGATGACAAACACAGGGTAGTTAGTATAGAACGGTTATTCCAAGAAATTACAAATACCAAATAACAAATTTCCAAATTGTTTAAAGTTTAAGGGAATCAATTGATATATGTTCAGCGTAATTATTAATTGGTTCAGGGTCCAGCAGTGGCGGCAGGTAGTGTTAATTTTAGTCGGATTGGCGCTGGTGTATTACATTTCCCGCGGCGAGAGGCCTTATGACAAATTTTTAAGGCTCGCATTTATCTGTCTGGGCATTGGGGCGGCATATTTTATATTTTTATTTATTTATGAGCTAGGAGGCTACTAATATGACCAGATTTATTAATCCCGCGCAAGTGGTGGCCCAGACCGGACTGATGCAGGCACAGGTTGTGGCGGATTTAGGCTGCGGTAACGGTTTTTACGTGCTGCCGGCCGCGCAAATGGTGGGAGAGCGCGGAACGGTGTATGCCGTGGACGTGATGGAAGAGAAACTGGGGGCTACCGTTTCCATAGCTAACCAGTTTGGCTTTAAGAACGTCCGGGTAGTCAAGGCGGACCTGACCCGTCCCTTGCTGAACATTCCGGAAAGCTCCTGCGATTTGGTAATTGTCAGCAATATTCTCCACGAGATCAAGTCAAAAGAGCCTTTAATCAGGAATATTTACCGCATTTTAAAAACCGGCGGCCGGCTGGCTGCCGTGGAATGGAAGCGGACCGCCGCGCCGTTCGGCCCTCCTTTGAACCAGCGCATAGAACAGCAGGCTTTGGAAATTACCTTTATGCAGGCGGGTTTCCGTAAGGTCAAGGAAATGCAGGCCGACAATTACCATTACGCGGTGCTGTTTGAAAAATAAATAAGGCATATTAACGCAAATATTATGCTAAAAAATATATTTACCACCAAATTTCTTTTTCAAATAAACACGGTGTCGCTGGAAAAAACTGACAGCTTATTTTTGTATATAGGCGCAATATTGACCGTACTGGCCATTGTGTTTAAATTGGCGGAAAAATTCGCGCCTACTCCCATTGACCGGAAATACCGCGGCAAGTTTTTTAACCTGCTTTTGACCATTGGCCTGTGCGAGCTGGTTTGGTATGGAGCCCGGTTGCAAAATGTCAGATTTTTCGGCACGCATTTTGTGGCGTTATTGGTTTTATTAATAGGCGTAGCCTGGCTGGTATCCCTTGTCATAAAAATGGCCAAAAATTATGGCGTGGAAAAAGACCGGTGGGAAAAGGAGCAGGTAAGGGAGAAATACCTGCCTAAGTAGTATTTGCCAAAAGGCTAATCGCAAATATACGAATCTTAATAAATATACCATTAAGGTTTCCGTAAATAGTTGAATATTTGGAATCATTTTGCATGCCAGACTGGCTAAGGTTAAAATCCAACCGGCCTAAAACCTTGGGACAGATTGGGGAAGAATTGGCCCAATTGGAATATGCGCGCCGCGGCTATAAGGTGGTTGCGGCGAATTTTTTTAACCGCAAAGGCAAACGCCTGGGGGAAGTGGATTTTATTGCCGTAAACAAGGAACAAATAATCTTTGTGGAAGTAAAAACCAGAATGCGGCAAACCGGCCGATTCGGCACTGCCGCGGAATCCGTCAACTTGTCCAAACAGCTTAGGCTGCTAAGGGCGGTTAAAATATTTTTACTCAAAGAGCCGGTTTACCGGAAGTTAAAGCCGCAAATTGACGTTTGTGCAATTATTGTTCAGGGTTTGGAAGATTTTTTGGCAGAAGATCGCCCTGCCAAATACTTAATCCCGGCGGGGCTTGACAAAATTTCCCGCAATGTTACAATAATACCGAATGCAGTGGAAGATTGGAACTGAACAGATGAGCCTGGGCTCATCTTTTTTATTCCCAGTCCGCTCGCAACAATTGAATAACAATTAAATAAGAGTAATCGCAAATATACGAATTTAGTATAATATACAAATCCTGTAACAGTTATCCTATTTATATATAGGATTCTCAGTCGCAATTTGTATATTTGTTCAGATTTGTACATTAGCGGCTAGTATATATGAACGAACAACTTGAGCAAGCGTTAGACCAGATTGCCGAAGAAAAAGGCATCAGCCGGGAAGAAATTATCTCTATGATAGAAGCCTCCCTGGCTGCCGCATTCCGCAAGGAT
Organism: Patescibacteria group bacterium; assembly: GCA_023484515.1. GTDB lineage: Bacteria > Patescibacteriota > Doudnabacteria > UBA920 > UBA920 > JAMDAY01. Next base: position 18,211 of record JAMDAY010000033.1, on the reverse strand, counting down.
TACGGCGAAAAGAACCAAAACATTGTGGTGCAGTTTAATCCGGAAAATTTGGCTGCTAAGGTTTTCGACGTGAAAACCGTGGTGGCTACGCCGGAAGAGGCGGCTGAAGACCCGCAAAAACTGGTAGACTTGGAAAGCGCGCAAGAGATAAAAAAAAGCTATAAGGTGGGCGACGAAATTAAGACGGAAATTACCCCGAAGTCCGGCACCAACTATGGCCGCATTGCGGCGCAGACTGCCAAGCAGGTTATTATCCAAAAGTTGCGCGAGGCGGAACGCAATGTGCAGTTTTCCGATTACAAGGCCAAGGAGCGCACTTTGCAAAACGGCGTAGTGCAGCGCGTGGAAGGCGATACCATCTTGATAGACTTGGGCAAGGCGACGGGCGTGCTGTTCCCGAGCGAGCAAATTCGCGGGGAAAAGTATGCCATAGGCCAGCGTTTGAAAGTTTTAATTTTGCACGTGGAACCGGCCACTAAGGGACCGAAAATTACTTTGTCCCGCAGCCATCCCGATATGGTTCGTAAACTTTTTGAGCTGGAAGTGCCGGAAATTTTTAACGGCAGCGTGGAAATTAAGGCCGTGGCGCGGGAGGCGGGGTCGCGCAGCAAAATTGCAGTTTTTTCCAACCAGGAAGGTATAGACCCCATTGGCTCTTGCGTAGGGCAAAGGGGGAGCCGCGTGCAGACCGTAATGGCGGAATTGGGGGGAGAAAAAATTGACATAATTGAATGGAGCGAAGATCCCGTAAAATTTATTGCCAATGCCTTGTCACCGGCAAAAATTTTAAACGTCCAATTAGACGAAGAGAACAAGGAAGCTAAGGTTGGCGTACTTGAAGATCAGTTATCACTGGCTATCGGTAAGGCCGGCCAGAATGTGCGTTTAGCCGCGCGCCTCACGGGTTGGAAAATAGATATTAACGGCGAGAAGATTGGGGGCGAGGAATCCGCGGCGAATGAAGCCGGTTCGGGGTTGTTAGATGAGCAAAAGCCCGGAGAGACTGAAGCAGTTCCAGCCGGCGAGGAAGGAATTGTTGAGCAGGAGTCCGTTGACGCGGCAGCGGAAGAGGCAAAGGAAAAATAATCTAACTTTTAAGGTATGAAGAAATTATTTGAGGAAAAAGAAAAAAATCAGAAACAGGCAAAAAAACCTGCAAAGGTCCAGGTTCAAGACAAATTTTTAAGCTGCCAAATTTGTGGCAATAATGTTTTTTTACTTTCAGGACGCTACTGAACCAGTACTGGCAAGCAACTTTTGATGTGGTAGGTTTTAGCAAGGAAAGCAAAACATACGTTTGCAGCAAATGTGGTTTCAAATACGAATTTTTAAGGAAATAACTTTACGTAGCACAGCCGATAAATCGGCACGCAACACGTTGCCATCCCGCAAATTTGCTTTAAGGATATCTTAAGTTAGCAAATTATGCGGGATCCAGAAATAAGCATAGGACTGGATTCCGGATAATTTTTGCGACTTTAAATAGACATCAACGCAAAAATTTTCAGGATAACAATCAGCGGGCGGCTAATAGCCGCCCGCTACATCCGCGATATATCTGCGTTACTATCTGCGAGTAATCCGAGACGGTAATCTTTAAATCATTAAATCTTTAAATTACTACTATGCCATTAGTTCCATCCTCCTTCGCTAAAGCTACGGAAGATGTCACCAATGGCATTTAAAGGAAAGCTATATATGCCATTGGTTCCGATGGTTATAGAAAAATCGCAAATGGGCGAACGGGCTTACGACATTTATTCCCGTTTGCTTAAGGAAAGGATTATTTTTCTTGGAGAGGTAATTGACGACGCCGTAGCCAACACGGTAATTGCCCAATTGCTATTTTTGGATGCGGAAAACAACAAGGAAGACATCCGCATATATATTAATTCCCCGGGCGGGTCGGTTACGGCGGCCTTGGCTTTGTATGACACCATGCAGCATGTCAAGAGCGAAGTGTCCACGATTTGCGTGGGCCAGGCGGCTTCGGCCGCGGCAGTGCTGTTGGCTTGCGGAGCCAAAGGCAAGCGTTATTCCCTGCCCAATGCCCGCGTGCTAATCCACCAGGTTATGGGCGGCGTGGAAGGGCAGCAAAAGGACGTGGAAATCCAGGCGCGGGAAATGATGCGCATCAAAAACCAGCTTAACCAGATTCTAGCCAAACATACCAGCCAGTCGGTTGTTAAAATAGAAAAGGACACTGACCGCGACTTTTTTATGACTGCGGAAGAAGCTAAAAAGTACGGGATAATAGACAAGATCATCCAGTAAAATTAAAAGACAAGATTTGCAAACCCGCGCCTTAACGCCAAGGCGCGGGTTTTGTGCTATAATGTAGGAGGTTAAAAAGTTTATGAAACAGAACTCAAAAATAAAAGGGTTCACCTTAATTGAGTTGTTGGTGGTTATTTCCATAATAGGCCTGCTGGCCAGCATAGTTATGGTGTCTTTAAATAGCGCCCGTTTAAAGGCTCGCGACGCCAGGCGCAAGTCGGATTTGGCCCAGCTTGCGACTGCCATTAACTTGTTTTTGGATGACAACGGATACCTTCCGCGCAATCAGACCGGTTGGTGCACCTATATTTCCAATCCGGCCAATAATTGGGGGCCGAGTTTTCAAGCTGACTTACAAAAGTATATGTCAAAAGTTCCCTTGGATCCCAGATATTCTAACCAATCCGGAGATTTTTTTTACAGCAATGACAATAACAGTAAGGCAAAATTTACTTTATGTACCGTCCTAGAGCAACCTACCGGGAATAATTATGATTCAACCTATGGCGGTTGCGCCGGTTGGACCAGTGCTTATAATTATTGCATTAGCCAATAAACCAAGGGATTAAACGTTTTAATGGGCTTGGTTATATAGGGTACTCTTAAAATACCAGGCTCTGCAGCCTTGCCCATCTTTAGAGAGGTTTTAAAAAATCCGCTTGACAGCTACGGCAAAACCGTTTATAATTCCAAAGGATTTAATTCATTAAATCTTTAGGAGATTAAAAAAGGCATAAACTAGCGTTCAATTTTACCCTTATGTATGCGGATTAACGCAGATTATAAGGGGTCTGGCTAAAAGCTGGAGAATGGAACACTACAAGTGGATAACTTGTGTGTTTTTTTGCTCACATTTTTATAAGTCCGCTAAGCGGGACAAAAACTAAAGAGAGTAATCCGCCGAAGCCTTGGCGTAGGCGGATGGTATTAAGCTCCAATCATCCTGTCCTGCCATAGAAAGGATACTTCTTCTTAAATAGAAAGGAAGAACGCAGGTAATTACGCAGATGTTCAGCAAGTAATCCGCGTAGTTATCCGCGTTTAACCGGCGGTAATAATATAGTTATTCCTTTAGGTTATTTAATCTGCGACGGATCTGCGTACGTATATAGATCCGCGTTCAGGTTCGCGGCTTGCACTTTAACAGCTGAATAGTGACAAGAACCCTGTGCCATTTAGGCACGGGGAAATGTACAAAACCACCGTCCCGATTTACATTGGGACAGGTAAGTTACGTCAATCCGCCTTAACGGCGGGTCCGCCGAATAGGCGGATTCTATAGAGTTCAATGATTATAAGCTTTAACAATTGAGCTTTTCCCAAATCAATTGTGCCAGCCGCTAATCCAGTACGGTGTATTGGATTAGGGACATATTTGTGTCATTTTGACGCAGATTAAACTTCTAATAAGAGTTTGATCCTGGCTCAGGATGAACGCTGGCGGCGTGCCTAAGACATGCAAGTCGAGTGGGTTTAGGCCCACGGCAAACGGGTGAGTAATACCTAGGAACGTTCCTATAGTGGGGCATAACCAGCCGAAAGGTTGGATAATTCCCCATGTGATCGCAAGATTAAAGATGCAAATCGCTATAGGTGCGGCCTGGGCACCATCAGCTAGTTGGTAGGGTAACGGCCTACCAAGGCTATGACGGTTAGGGGCCCCGAGAGGGGAAACCCCCACACTGGAACTGCGACACGGTCCAGACTCCTACGGGAGGCAGCAGTTTGGAATTTTGGACAATGGGCGAAAGCCTGATCCAGCGACGCCGCGTGGACGATGAAGGCCTTCGGGTTGTAAAGTCCTTTTGCTCGGGAACAATTTTTGAGCGTACCGAGAGAATAAGAGGTTGCTAACTCTGTGCCAGCAGCAGCGGTAATACAGAGACCTCAAGCGTTATCCGGAATCATTGGGCGTAAAGCGTACCGATAGGTGGCTGACAAAGTCAGAAGTGAAAGTCTAAGGCTCAACCTTGGGAATGTCTTTTGAAACTTGTCAGCTAGAGGGGCAAAGAGGAAGCTGGAACGAACGGTGTAGTAGTGAAATGCGTTGATATCGTTCGGAACACCGATAGCGTAGGCAGGCTTCTGGGTGCCACCTGACACTGCTAGGACGAAAGCGTGGGGAGCGATAAGGATTAGATACCCTTGTAGTCCACGCTGTAAACGATGCGCATTAGGCGCTAGGGAGTATCGACCCTCTTTAGTGCCATAGCTAACGCGTTAAATGCGCCGCCTGGGGAGTACGGCCGCAAGGCTAAAACTCAAAGGAATTGACGGGGACCTGCACAAGCGGTGGAGCATGTGGTTTAATTCGACGGTAAGCGAGGAACCTTACCAAGCTTTGACATGCAGTTGCAAATCCCAAGAAATTGGGACTCCTTCGAGGGTGCTGCACAGGTGCTGCACGGTTGTCGTCAGCTCGTGCCGTGAGGTGTTCACTTAAGTGTGAAAACGAGCGCAACCCCTATTGTCTGTTACAAGTGTCAGACGAAACTGCCCGCGTTTAAGCGGGAGGAAGGTGGGGATGACGTCAAATCAGCGTGGCTCTTACAGCTTGGGCGACACACGTGCTACAATGGGTAGGTACAGAGGGACGCCAAGTCGCAAGACGGAGCAAATCCCGCCAAAACTACCCCCAGTTCGGATTGAGGGCTGCAACTCGCCCTCATGAAGCCGGAATCGCTAGTAACCGTGGATCAGCCTCGCCACGGTGAATACGTTCTCAGGTTTTGTACACACCGCCCGTCAAGTCATGGAAGCGGGAAGCGGATGAAGTGTCCTTTAGTGGACCCCAATCCGAAGCTCGTAACTGGGACTAAGTCGTAACAAGGCATCGGTAGCGGAAGCTGTCGATGGATCACCTCCTTTCTAAGGAACTTTCCTAAATGATACGGTTTTCGAACCTTTCATTTAGGCATTCTGTTGGTCGTCTTTAATCTTCGGATTAAAGCACATGCTCGACGAATTGATGTAACGGTTTTGTAACCCAATTCTTGCTCGCAAACCCTTGATTTTATTGAGGTTTTGCGGGTCCCGAACGGGAAAGTTCGGGGTCACTATTTAGCCGTGAAAGGCTTGGAAATTGCTTTAAAAAGTCTCGAACCAATATCTGGTGCGAGGCTTTTTATGTACCATGTGGAAAATCCCCTGGAATCGACCGCATTCCAAGCAAACTCTACTCCCCCGGCCGATGTGGAGGTTTTGGGGGAGAAAATCAGTACTATTGTCCCCGGCTTCCTCCGTTATTCGCAGTACGAGAGGTCGCTGTCGGCCCAGACCGCCCAAAAGTATGGTGAGAGCCTGGGGTGGGTGGTTAAGCACCTGGGGGACCTGCCGGTTAAGTCTTTGGATTTGGGGTATGTAGCAATTTTAAAACAAAAGATCATTGATCGCGGGGCGGGAGAGAGCCGCGTGTCGTCCATTACTTTTGCCTTAAAAAGTTTTTTACGCTACTGCAAGGACGTGCTGGAACTGCCGGTACTGGATCCGTTAAAAATCAAGCCGCCAAAGAGACGTCGCCGCGAAGTCATTTACCTGACCAACGAGGAGATCCATCAGTTCATCAATGCCATCAATTTCGAGAAGTTTTGGAATGGCAAAAGCCGCAAGCGCTGCATCCGCATGGACGGTTTGCGTTTTAGGACTTTGGTGGAAGTGTTGCTCGGTACCGGGATGAGAATTTCCGAAGCGCTGAACTTGAAGCGCAGCCAGATTAATATCGAGAAAAAGGAAGCCAAAATCATCGGCAAGGGCGGCAAGGAGCGAACAGTGTTTTTTAGCGAGCGGTCTTTGGAATGGATCAGGTTTTATTTGGACAACCGGAACGACAACATTGAATGGGTATTCGTTACCCACAGCGGATTAAAGTGGGACAGGGCGGACATCAGCAAAATTTTTAAGGGCTATGCCAGGCGCGCCGGTATTACTAAGAAAATCACGCCCCACATCCTTCGCCACACCATGGCAACCAACCTGCTTTTTAACGGCTGTCCGATCTCGCACGTAAAAGAGATATTAGGGCATGACCGACTCGAGACCACGTGCAGATATTATCTTGGGCTGGATAAGAGCAAAGCCAAAGAAGCGCACGGGAAGTTTTTGAATTTTTAGACAAAAAACGAGCGCACGTTGCCCGTTTGGGACGTGCGCTCTTGTTAGCTGCTAAAGTCAGGTCTATGCCGTGACCAGCCGGTAATCGTTCGGGAACATCTTGACGATGTAGGGCCGTTCGGAGTCCTGCCGCAGGAACCGCATCCGGATCAAGCGGCGCTGGACGTAGACCTTGACCGGACGGAAACCCCGTTCCTCAAAGGCCGAAATGTCGACCTGGCGATGTTTGAGGAGGTAATCCACGTCGCGGACGATCTGCGAACGCTTCGAGCAGGAGTGCGTCCTGGCCTGCCCGAAGAGGAACTGAATGCAAGTGCGAATCACCTCCGGGCACTGCCTGAACGTGGTAACGATCGGCTGTTTTTGACGCAGCCGCTTCCTTCTTGCCCCGTTGGACACGGGACATCGGTTCTTTCTGCCGGCGTACAGCCTGCCGCCATGTGCGGATTCCGGACTCATGAATGAACAACCTCCAATATGGATTTGGTTGGTACCGGGTAACAAACTGCTTGGATATTCTTTAGTTTAGTAAAATAGCTTTATCGCGTCAATAAGAAACAGCGCAGGGTCCTCCTATGGTCCTGCGCTGTTCGCTTTTGCATACACAATGAGCGTTTCGGCTGCTAATGGCGGCGGTGGCCGTATATGGGCGACCTGCCTCGGTGAAGCGGGAGTTTGGGAACAGGCCGCTCTGCTGGTTTGTCTTCCGGCGCTATTACCCGCCAGCCGGATTGGGATTTGTCCCGGGTGACCACTTGGCCGGTCGGTATGGGCGGCGGCGAATGGAAATGGTCCCTGGATAGTTCGAGGCTTATCGTCATGACTTGCCTCCTGCTTCCTAATCAACGGTTACCGGCCGCTTGGCGAGATGGGTTTTGATGAGGCCGTCCAGGTCAACCTTCGGCTGGTGGTTGGCTTTCTCGAACCGGCCGACTGACCTTACCATCTCCGGATGGTCCAGCAGGTCGCGGGACTGGCCGTTAGTGCCGAGCACCAACAGTTTGACGGGTTGCCCGTTCAGAGTGACGCCGGGGGTGGCGACAACCTGGCCGAACAAGTCGCCGGCGTTGTAGCTTTGGATACGCGCGATTGCCCGCTCGTCCCTGGCCTTGTTCTGCGGATCCATGAAATCCGCCTGCCAGTCTTCCGGCAGCAGGCTTGCCCGCTCCGGAATCCTGACTTTCGCTCTTTTAGCTGCATTCTGCATCTACGTGTATTCCTCCAAATTCAGATTGGGAATTATCTACAGCAAATCGGGTAGAAACGATTATGCCCGGTTTGCCAAAGACAATATGAGCAGCACTATAACAAAAGCCGCTACAGCAATAGCTATAACAGCCCATTTTACTCTCTTTTTGCGGGTTTGTCCAGCGGCTTGGGTTACAAGCAAATGGTTGTAATCTCGTTGGTTTTCGAGCATGATGATAGTTAAACAACCGGGGTTTTGACCGGTAAATTAGTCTCAATAGGAACTTTTTGGGTGAAAAAATTCTTAATTCCATCACCGCTGACAAAACTGGAAAAACCCTGACCATAAACCTCAAAACTTAAGTTAGGAATATGCTGTAAGTTGCCTTTGATTTGTTCGGCAGATTCCAGAGTCCGCGACACAATGGTAACCAAAACATGCTGCTTAATTTTTTCTTTTATAAGATCTACTAAGTTTTGATCAGCTGCTCTCCACCCGATGATTAAGATTCTGTCCGTCGTTTCCAAATTTTTTATCAAGGTATCGACATGACTTTTGGGGCAGATGTATAATTCGGCCTTATCCGGCAACGGTATGGCAATGGCGGGAAATTTATAAAAAGGCTCTTCTCTCTTTATGCCATTTAGAAACCTTAGACGATAAGGCTCTGCCTGTCTGTTGCGCAAATCTTGCAGATAGTCGGGGTTTGCCTTATAAAAATCATACTCATTTTTGTATGTAGTATTTTCGAGATTGAGGTAGCTGTGGTTTTGTATGTATGCCCAATCGTGCGATCCGTGTAACTTGATGAGCTTTATTGGCCCGGTAATAGAGTCGTTCATTTCTAACCAATAGGTCATACCGGCACTTTCTTCAAATAGAGTGTCATAATTGAGGGTTACGACACACGCCTGGCCTTTGTTATAATCCCGAATTTTATTTACAAGTGTTTTGTAATTATTAAGAGAATGGGTGTGTGCGGATAAGTTGCTGAATAAATCCCTCAGGTAAAATTCAAGAGATACCAGCTGTGATTTTCTATGCGGTAGGTTTCCGGCTTCGTCTTTGATATCCCGGAGGGCGTTTTCAAAAGTTTTTTGCCCTTTCAATACGGGATAAGAGATTTCGGAAAGCAATTCCGCTGCTTCCGGATATGTTTTTAGCGAGGAATCGTGTAAAAAAGACCCTTGCACGAGTTCGTTAGTTAAGGGTGTGCCTGTCTGATAAGCAGAATAGTCATGAGACGCACCCGCACCTAAAATAATTATGGGATTGTTCATAGTAATGATCGTCTTACAAGTATTTTTTAGTTGAATTTTAATTTGGTTTTTTACGCATGGATATTGGCAAAATTAACAAAATGTTTTAAATCATTCAGCGTGTATAAAAGGTCATCCCTGAACTCGGCATTGACTTTGATAAAGTTATTGGCGGCATGGTTCTTTATTAGGACCTCTTCCTCGGTGAGAAATATCCCGTCATCCAGCCAAAAGAAGCCGTGGTTAAAGTTGATGGCTTCGGTTTTCCAGGTCTGCCAGTTAGTTGGCTTGATTTTATGGATAAGCTGATAAGTAATTGGAGAAACTTTATTATGTAAACGTTTAAGGACCGGCGAAATACTGCCTTTGCAATGGGTGGTCAGCCAGTAGCAGTGAAAATTATTTACGGCAAACTCTAAAAATTCATCCAGGTGCCTGGCTGGCTTGCCGTCCTTTCGTAGGAGTACGCCGTCAATGTCCAAGTATAGGTCGTACATATCTTTTAAGTCCTCACAGAATAATTATAACATCTTTAATGGGTTAAACTAAAAGGTGTTTTTACTGAAACTGTTAATGCGCTTAAAATTTTGACTTTCTGCCAAAATTATGCGAAAATAAAGGCAATATACAGCTTGTGCCTTAGTTTTATTTTGTTAGTAAATATGATATGTCCCAAATACAAAGGCTTTACTTATCTCATAAGCTGACTGAGAAGAAGTCAATCAGCGATCCGGAGAAATTAAATAACATTATTCGAACCGCCAATATCGATTTAAATTCACACCAAGTTGATGCGGCGGTTTTTGCTTTTAAGAGCCCTCTTTCCAGAGGGGCGATACTGGCCGATGAGGTTGGTTTGGGAAAAACCATTGAAGCTGGCTTGATAATCAACGAGCTGTGGGTAGAAGGCAGACAGCATATTTTAATTTTGGTTCCGGCTTCCTTAAGGACTCAATGGCAGGACGAACTTAAACTTAGATTTAATTTGGATAGTTATATCGTAGATGCCAAACAACTGAAAGTTTTGCAAGATAAAACTGACAAACTCAACCCTTTAACCGAAAACGGAATCTATATCGCTTCCCATAACTTTGCCTACCGGTATGATAAATTTGTTAAAGATATTTCTTGGGATTTGGTAGCTATAGATGAAGCCCATAGGCTCAGGAATGTTTGGCGTAAAAAGAATAAAGTCGCGAAAAAAATTAAAGAGGCCATTCAAAATCGTCCTAAAGTTTTAATGACAGCAACGCCGCTTCAAAATAACTTGATGGAACTTTTCGGACTGACCAGTTTTCTGGAAGACAATTATTTAGGTACTGAGTATTCTTTTAAGACGTTGTTTGTTAATCCGGTCAAAAGGCAAAAAAGATATGACTCCTTAGCCCAATTGAAAGAAAGGCTGATGGGCAATTTTGAAAATGGTGAGGTGAGCGGCGGTATTTTAACCAGGACTTTAAGAAAGCAGGTGCGAGGCTTTGTGAATTTTACTAACCGCTTTAGCCACACCGAAGATTTCGCCCCGAACGATGACGAAATCCTGCTTTACGAGTCGGTTAGTGAGTATTTAAGGAGACCTGTTCTGGCTTCTACACGCGCTACTCAACGAAATATGATGGAGCTGGTATACAGGAAGATTTTAGCCAGCTCTTCTTTTGCCATAGCTGGCACTTTGGAAAAAATTGTTCACTTTTTAGCTAAAAGGCTTCAACAAGAATTGGAGATTGACTTTGAAGAAGTACAAGCCTATGTTCAGCAGGTTAAAATTGAAATTCAAAATAAGATTGGAAAAGCATTGCGTGATATTGATCTCAAGCCGATTGAAGTTGTAAAGGATTTAATTCAGGAAACTCTGCCGGGAATGGACGATATAGAAGCAAAAGAAGAAGAAATCCAGGAAGAAACCCAAGACGCTGATGATTTAGGGGAAGATGAACAGATGCTGGATGGGCAGGGAACTAAAAAAGAGAGGGAAGTTGACCATAAATTTACCAAGGAAGAAATTTTAAGCGAGTTAAAAGATGTAATGGAGTATTACTATCTCGCTTGTGGTATTGATGTTAACCAGAAGAGTCAAGCGCTAGTCAGGGTATTAAAGAAGGTCTTTAACTATGCTGATAAACAACAATGGCCGCAAAAGGCAGTGATTTTTACCGAGTCACGCAGAACACAGGATCATTTGGAGAAGTTACTAATAGGCAATGGATACGATTTAATTTTGTTTAACGGTACAAACGCCTCCAAACGCTCTAAAGAAATTTATGCGGAATGGGAAAAATTGTTTCTCGAAGAAGCAGCTAAAGGTTCCAAGTCAATTAACATCAGAAAAGCGCTGGTTTGGAAATTTAAAGAACTTTCTAAGGCAATCCTCATTACTACCGAGGCTGGGGCGGAAGGTTTAAATTTGCAATTTGCTAATATCGTTATTAATTATGATTTGCCTTGGAATCCCCAGCGCATTGAACAGCGCATTGGCAGATGTCATCGGTACGGGCAGAAGCTGGACGTTTTGGTTGTTAACTTTTTAAACAGGAAAAATTACGCAGATCAAAGAGTTTACGAGTTGCTACAGGAAAAGATCAAATTATTCGGTAATTTATTTGATTTTAGTGATAAGGTTTTAGGGACAGAAAAATTGACTGATGATGGATATGAGGTTAGAGAGGTGGCTTTGGCTGGTTTGGGTACCGGTTTGGATTTTGAAAGGAAGATTTTGGAAATTTACCGCCAGTGTCGGACCGAACAGCAAATTGAAAAAGGCTTTAAGCAGTTACAGCTGGATTTGGGGGATATTATAGAGGAGAAGATTGAAGATACTCAAAAGAAAGTTATCCAACACTTTGATGAGGAAGTTAGACAGAAGTTAAAGATCCGCCAACAGACTTTTGAGGAAGCTCTTAGCAAATTTGATGCCCGGTTAAAAACTTATTTATCTTTAGCTTTAGGTTCGGCTGTTAGTTATACAGACAATAAGATTTTGGAATATGCGGGCGGATGTTTTTGTCTGGGAAGAATAACGGAAGCGGAAAGAGAAAAAGGGCTATTACCTATTAACTTGGAAACTGATTTTGTTAAGCAGGCAATCGAGCAGGATAAAAAAATTATAGGTTCATGGGTTGTATCAATGAAGCATCCGGAAGATCATCGGAAGATTTTGGAGGATTACGTTGGCCTTGATGGACAGATTTCGGTAGACGTTTTGAATTGCAGCCGCAAGACTATAAATAATACCGAGGAAAATTTTGAAAAGATAATAGTAAGCGCCATGGTAAACAAAGACGGGCAATGGCAAAAAATCGAACCTAAAAGAGCAGAAAAAATTTTTGAACTGAGAGTTACCCAGGAGCAAAGCCTAGAACAAAGACTCAGGGACGAACTAGTGGATTTAACCCAGAAAAATGTCAGTGATTTCCAACAAGAAATTATTGCTGAAAACGAAGGTTATGTCGACCAAGAAATGCAAAACCTTGACCGGTTTGTGGAAGAATCCCTGCTAAAAAATAAAGAGGAAATAGATTTACGCGAGCAAGAACTAAAAGAAATCAGCAAGAAATTAAGGGGCTCGTCGCCAACCAGCGGTTTTCATGAGCGCCAGCAAATTTTAGAGGAAAAGGACAAAAAACAGAAGGAATTGTTCAAGGCTCAAAGCAAGTACATCAAGATGCAACAAGAGCAGTTCCTGCAAAAAGATCAGAAGGTTATGGATCTACGGAATAAACTGCAAATGACCTTTGAACATAAAAATTTAGCCAAAATACAATTCAAAATCCTTAGCTAATATGAATCTACCCATCGAGCAATTCCAACAAAACTTCTTAAGAATAAAAGACCATGGTACTGAGCGGTCATTTTATCCGGCTTTGACTAATTTTTTACAAGATTTGGCCGTTTCGGAAAAACTCAAAGACATCTTTGCTACCGCAGAGGAGAGCGCCAAAGCTGTCGCGGGTGGCGTAGGTTTTCCGGACATCACTGTGAGGCACAAGGATAGGCTTGTTGGTTGGGTGGAAGTAAAATTACCCGAGGATTCTTTGGATAGTCCCAAATTTCATAAGCAGTTCGAAAAATATAAAGATGCTTTAGAGAACATCTTGTTCACCAATTTTAGACAATGGCAACTTTGGCAATGGGGGGATGAGGGTAAGCCCGTAAAGGTAAAAGAGGCTGTCTTTGATGTTGCAAATTACGCCCAAGGAGAAGGCCAGAACCTAATTGATATTTTGCATCAATTTTTTTCCGGCAAAGCCTATGAAGCCCGTACTACCAGGCAACTTGCCTTAGCATTGGCGAAAAAGACAAAACTGTTATCAAATCAGGTTGAAGAGGCTTTTCTGAATGCCGATCAGACTTCGGATTTAGTGAAATTGAAAGAAACCTTTGAAAAGACGCTTATCCAAAATATCGAGCCGCACCAGTTCGCCAATATGGTAGCCGAAACCGTTGCTTACTCTTTATTTTTAGCTTCTTTGGAACATACCAAGCGCGGCAAGTCTGACGTTTTAACTTTGACTACGGCAATGGACTACCTGCCAGCAAGCGTTCCTATTTTGGCCGATTTGTATTCCTTAATAAAAAAAGTTGCCCAGGTCATTCCTAATGTCTACCAGGCAACGACCGCTCTCGTTGATCAGCTAAATGCAGCAGAAATGGCTAAGATTGAGTTAAAGTTGCGCGAACATAAAGTAGGCGAAGATCCGGTAATTCATTTCTATGAGCCGTTTTTGGGCGAGTACGATCCTAAAGAACGAGAAGCCCGCGGCGTTTATTATACCCCTAAACCGGTAGTGGATTATATCGTACGAAGCGTAGATTACATTTTGAAAGAGAAATTTGGCAAGCAAAAAGGATTGGCTGACGAAAGTGTGCATTTGCTTGACCCCGCGACAGGCACAGGCACGTTCTTAATGTCCGCCATTCAGCAAATCTACGCCGCCGTTCAAAAACAGAATAATACTTTGGGTCAGGAGATAGTTACCAAGGAGTTTAATCGCGTGGTAGTTGACCATATCTTAAAACATTTTTATGGTTTTGAACTTTTGGTTGCTCCTTATGCCGTAGCGCATTTAAAACTCACCCTGCTCTTGGAAGATTTAGGATTTGACTTTGAAATGACTAAAGGCGATGGTGATAGTGACAATGATCGGCTAAAAGTTTACCTGGCCAATACTTTAGATGACCCCAATAAGCCGCCGCAAACACTATTTGGTTTTAATTCTATAGCCGAAGAAAGCGAGGCCGCACGTAGAGTCAAGAAAGATGCACCCATCTTGGCTATAATAGGCAATCCACCATACTCAGTTAGTTCGAGTAATAAGGGTGAATGGATTGAGGGTTTGATGTCTACTTACAAAACTGCGGTTAGGAGCGAGCAAAATATACAGCCCTTATCTGATGACTATATTAAATTTCTAAGATTCGCACAGTGGAAAATTGAACAAACAGGACAAGGGGTGGCCGCGTATATTACAAACAATTCCTTTTTAGGGGGTCTTATACATCGTGGAATGAGAAACGAATTAAAAAAGGCCTTTGATTTTATCTATATCGTAAACCTGCATGGGCATTCCGCCGTTCATGAAAATATAGAAGATCAAAATGTTTTTAATATCCGTCAAGGGGTATCAATAATTTTTTTAATTAAAAATTCTGTTTCTAAAAATTCAGGTGATGGTGAAGTATATTATTCTGATTTGGTCGGTACCAGAGAATCAAAATTCATTTATCTCTTAGAAAACAGTCTCAATACAACACAGTGGGTGAAGCTTGAGAACAAGGATGATTATAATTTTTTTGTGCCTAAACAATATGATGCTGACTATGAAAGCTATGTTTCTATAAGGGATATTTTTGAACTACAGAGAAACAATCCAATGACAGGCGTAGATGAATTGTTAGTTAATTCCAATAAAGAAACCTTAATCCAAAAAATAAAGGGTGTTTTTAATAAACAATATAATGATTTATTGGAAGAATCGCAAGCCGGAAAAATTATCCTTAAGAAAATCGTTGGTACTGTTTTTAGTGAAAAAAAGATCTTTAGAATCAACTATCGGCCATTTAACTTTAAGTACATTTATTTTGAACCAAAATTTTTATGGAGGTCAGTGCCAGAGATCACAAATCAATTTCTAAAAAAGAAAAATTTAGCCTTGGTAACTTCCCGGGTGACAAAAGTTTCTGATTACTGCAATATAATTTGTTCCCATTTGATTTGCGACTACAAGCTTGGAGAATTTTCTCGAGGTAGCTATTCCTTCCCATTATATTTTTACTCCAATACCAACTCACAACAGACGGCATTGATTGGGGGCGAAGAACGCAAACCAAATTTATCATCAAAGTTTATTAAAGATTTTTCGGGAAAACTTGGTCTAGAATTTGATCCAAACTTGCAACAAAAAGTCCAAAAGGAAAATGAAGAAAACGAACGGGATGAAAAAGCAGGGAAGGGGAAAAAATATGCCCAACGCTGGAATCAGGTTGCTCGGCGCAAGGAAGAAGGTAAACAAACCATAAGCATTCGACCTAGCGACTTCTATTTCGGGCCAGAAGATGTATTTTATTACGCTTACGCTATTTTTCATAGCCCTACCTACCGTAGCCGCTATGCCGAACAGTTAAAAATAGATTTTCCACGTTTACCACTAACAACCGATAAACAGTTATTTGCCAATCTGGTCAGTAAAGGTAACGAATTAGTTAACCTTCACCTGCTTGGTGAAAACCCCTTCGATAATTCTAATACAATTTTTAACGAACCAGACAAATGGGGAATAAAAGTAGGAGGGGAGAAGCCGGAGAGTGTGCAAGATTGGAAAGTCACGGAGGTTAAATATACATCCAAAGATCTGCGGGTTTACATCAACCGAGGACAGTATTTCGAGGGTGTAGAAAAAGAGGTTTGGGAATTTATGGTCGGTGGCTACCCGGTCTTGGACAAGTGGTTAAAAGATCGTAAAAAGACAGAAGACTGCTTGTCGCTTGATGACTTAAAACATTACATGAAAATCGTGGTTGCCCTCCGCGAAACAATCCGCATCATGAAAGAAATAGATAACCTTATACCATCTTGGCCTCTCGAATAACAATATGCCCAGTGAACTTATAAAAAACCGGCTTGAAGAATTAAGAAGTCAAAAAACATTTGACGATGGTTTTATCGACATCCTTCTAACCTCAAACAAGGAAGGAGAGGATGGCGATGCCACCGTGTTAAAAATCCTCCAATTGGTTAAGGAGCGATATGCTCAAAGTAAAGAGAATAAAACTTAGCGGTTTTAGGGGAATTTTAAATCCCCAGGAATTAGATTTAATGGAAGGCGGCACTAAAGAGCCGCGCTCTTTGGTGTTGTATGGCCTTAACAGTTCGGGCAAGACGTCTTTTGTCGATGGGTTAGAATGGTTTTTATCGGAAGGTAATAAGATTAACTGGCTGCGAAGAGATGAAGCCGAAGAGAAGGCTTACCCGCACCAGGCAGCAAAGGAAAAAGGGATTGAAAGTTATGTGGAAGTGGTGTTTCATGATACCGAAAGTAAAATTAGTACGTTAATAAAGAAATTTGATCAAAAACGGCTTACCGTCCCAACCCGTTCGGACGAGGCAGACTTTACCAACATATACTCCTCTTTCGTCATTCGTCCCTATTTTCGCTATTTGGAGATAGTCGAGTTCGTATGCAATAAGAGTGGTAAGGAAAAGTATCAGAGCTTGGCACAATGGATGGGTTTTGAGAGTGAGTTTAATTTCCAGGAAAAAATATCCAAAACAGTTCACCAAAAGTTAAAGGATTACGAAAAATCACTTTCAGAAAGGGTTTCGACTTTTGAGCAGCAGCTTAAAAATCTAATTGGGGGCTTAACGGCCCTTGACGGAGAGGTTCTAAATTTTTGTAACCGGATATTAAAGGAGCATAAACAACCCGAATGCCAAAATATAAATGAAGTATGGGGCAGAATTTCTGAATTAAGCAAACAAAAGAGTGCCTCGTCTGTCGGCATCACAATTGATAAATTGTCCCGCATCGAAGTCATCTTAGCCGCCGCTGTCCTAAAGGAAGATTTGGCTGCTGAAACGGCAAAACTCAACGACAAAATCACTGAGTTTCGGAAAGAACAGGACATGGTAAGGAAGATAGATTTAATGGCCTTGTATACACAAGCCTTGGATCTAATCACCAAGCAGACGGAAACAGAAATAAAGTGCCCGGTATGTGGTTTGTCTTGGGAGCGTGAAAAGTTGTTAATGCATATTCAAGACGAATTAGCCTTGTTGACTAAAATCAAAGAAGACAAAGAAGCGACCGAAATGGGCATTGCTTCAATGAAAACAAAAATAACACAAGAGTCGGCTGTTATAAAGTCTTTGGTTGATAAATTTAAGGAGGCTCAAGGTGTTATCAATGAAATAAAGTACGATAAAACATCCAGCTATCTTGAATCGTTAAATAATACCGCCAATCTTTTAAATAGTGTATTACGTAATGGTACTGTGCAAATCGAGATAGACGCTGATGGCTATAAGAACGTTATTGCCGAGAAAGACACGATAACAGGGTTAATAGCAGCGCAGAAAACAAAAATACAACCCTCCGCAGCTGAAATAAAATTAGCCGATGACATCGCAAAACTGACGCAGGTGGAATCCAGTTGGCGCAGTTTATCGGAAGCGAGATTGGAGCAAGAGTTTACTGCGAAAGAGATTGACAAATTTTATGCCTTGAAGGACGAAGTTATCAAATTTATCCAGGATAACATCAAAGCCCGTTTTAACGAAATATCCGATCGAATAGGTAAGTATTTTGGCATACTCCGCAATGACAAGGATATAAAAGATATAAAAATTGTTCTTAACGAAGAGAGAGGTAAGGCAGCTGGGCGATCGGCTGAGATAGAACTAAATTATTACAATATCTCTGTTAGGCCGGCTTACAAGGTTTTAAGCGAGTCATTGCTTAACAGCTTGGGATTGGCGGTTTATTTTACATGCGTAAAACAGTTCAACGATAAATGCAAATTTATTGTGCTTGACGATATAATGAACAGCTTGGATATAGATAAAAGGGATACGCTGTTGGACTTGATCGAAAAGGAGTTTTTTGATTATCAGATTATTTTGTTTACGCATGATTACTATTGGTTTCAAAAAATCATCAAGAGATTCCCTACTTGGGAACATAAAAAGATAAAGGGTTGGGACTATATAGGCGGAGCGAAAATTGATTCGATTACTACCACAAAAGAAGAGATTGATGGGATGTATCCCATTCTTTGTAAACGCTGTCTACAGTTTAACGGATACCTGATTAGTTGTTAATAGTCGCGCCGCTTGGGCGTAAACCGCTGGCGGCATTTTTAATTTGGTATGGATTCTACGGTG
>JAMDAY010000031.1 GCA_023484515.1 Patescibacteria group bacterium | reverse complement strand
GTATTCGGCCTGGCCTGGGCCTTGGGCCTGGCCGTATTCGTGTCTTTGCCGTTTATGGGCTTTACTCTGGAGATTGGCGGTTTCTTGGCGGGATTGGCCCTGGCCAAAAGCGCGGTGCATTACGAAATTTCCGCGCGCATCAAGTCCCTGCGCGATTTTTTTATAATTATATTTTTCATTGTTTTGGGTTCACAACTGGTGTTTACCGGCACGAATTCCCTGACTTGGCCGGCCATAGTCCTTTCAGCATTCGTGCTTGTCGGCAATCCCTTAATCGTAATGGCGCTGCTGGCGCTTTTCGGCTACAAACCGCGAACCGGTTTTTTGGCAGGCGTTACGGTAGGCCAAATTTCCGAATTCAGCCTCATTTTAGCAGCTTTGGGATATAAAATGGAATTGCTGTCGGCAACGGAATTGGGACTGGTCACGTTGGTTGGCATAATTACTTTTTCCTTGTCGTCTTATATCATCCTTTACGCCAACAAAATTTATGAATTCTTGCATCCAATTTTAAAAATTTTTGATTTCCGCAAAGGCGTAGCGGAAAAAGGCATGCATGAGCTGGTTTTGAAAAATCATTTTATTCTAGTCGGCGCACACCGGATGGGCCATCATTTGGCCGATGCCTTGTCAGGGCAGGGCAGACAATTCGTAGTGGTAGATTTTAACCCGGAAATTGTTGAACGCTACCGTGAAAAAGGCATGCTGGCCATTTGTGGGGACATTAGCGACCCGTATATACAGGAACAGGTAAATTTAGCCGGGGCAAAAGTGATAATTTCCACGGTGCCGGATTTAAACGACAACCTGGCGCTGATTGACGCGGTCAAGAAGCGGGCCGCAGCCAGGCGCAGCAAGCCCAAACTGATCTTTTTGGCGCAGGATGAGGAAGAAATTAAGCGCTTATACGCGCAAGACATAGACTACGTCATTTCTCCGCACTTTATGGGAGGCCTGCATTTAGCAAAAATTTTATCCGATGACAATGGTTTCCGCGGTTTAAAAAAATTGCGGGAAAGCCATTTAAAGATTATCCGGGCGTAATCGCCCAAAATAAATCAGCCACCCTTGTCTTATGGGCGGCCGGTTTATATATTGTTCAAAGATTCAGCCTGCCCTTGCGGCCATGGATTTTTTTTCTAGCGTCGTTTTGCTGGAATAGTTAAAGCTGCCTAACAAATCATTGATTAAATTTAAAACCGTTTGCCTTTTTTTTAGTTCTAAATTTAATCTTAATTTTCTTATCATTGAATCTATGTCCATACTTTCCGGGTATGCTTTGTTGAATTTTAAAGTCCTGGTCGTTTGACTGGGCTTGCTGCCGGTAAATTCCGTCCAAATCCTGTTAATGGCGTCCCTGTCTTCGCTGGAAATTTCATGGTCTAAAATTTTATTTAATATGTCCCTTGCTTTTATTTCAGATTTTTGGGAGTTATGCTGTTCAAAGGGGGGTTGAAAGCTCTCCCCTTGGACGCAAGCTTTTAAAACTTCTTCCAGCTTTGCCAAACCCGCAATTTCATATTCTCTATTGCTTATGGAAAGCAAAATCTTTTCTTCACTGTTTTTATTGGTAGTAAATATAATTGTCGGTTCGTCGGGCAAGAAGCTGTCTTTTAATGCAATCCCTAGTTTTTCGCCATTGGAAGAAAATTCAAAATTTGGCTGATAGCCGTCCTTGTCAGTAGTTACCGCAAAAATGCCAAGCCTGTCAAATATTTGGGCAATTTTTCGGGCTTTTCCGCTTAAATCCGTCCTCACAAAATCCGGATTTTTGTTTAAAAAATTTCGTTCATCCATAAGATCTATATAATTATTTTACCTTAGGTAAGGCAATATTTAATATTATACAGCATTTATTATAAAAACAACAATTAGCCGCAGGTGGAGTAAAGCTTGCAGGACTCCGATTGTCAGATAAAATAATAAAGCCGCCCCTACCCTCCGGGGCGGCTTTCGGCTTGGTCGCTCAGTGAGCGCTCATACTTTGACATCGCTTCTCCGAAGCTCCAAGCCCCGCTGTTATTGAAGCGGCAGTGGTAAGCAATGTGGCCGAGCTTTTCCCACCTTTGTTGTAAATTTTGCCGGTCTTTTTCCAAAACAGCCATCTCGGCTTCCAAGGCCGTGATCATTGTTTTGGTAATCGCGATGCTGCGGTCGCTGTCCTGGTTTTGCGCCAGCAGCGACTCAAGTTTCCGGCGCAGTTCCTGCGCTTGCCGGATTTTGGCGTAAGCTTCAGCAACCGATACCGTTCGGAAATCAGTTGATGAATTCAATGTTTCAAGTTAAGATTAAGCGATAAAATCAAGTTTTAACCTCCTTAACTTTAAGAAAGGATGATAAATAATGACAAAAAAAACGGCACGCCATTTGTCCGGAGTGCGGCAGCAATAAAACGGTTAAGAACGGCAAACAGGGGCTAAGCCATAGGTATTTATGCCATAAATGCAAGCATTCGTTTTCCATTTACCACGGAGAGAATCCGGTCAATCTCTGGATGGAACACATCGACGGAGTGGGCTTTAGGAGGCTGGGAGATGAAAATATTCTGTCCGGGCCGCAGACCTACGCGTGCGTCATCGTGGAAATGGAACAACTGCCAAAAAACGACTGGCTGACCAAAGAACTGTGCGACCTTGCCCGTTGCCAAGGCATTCTCATCCTCGATGGCAAATATGTGGCAGTTAAGGGCTTTGAGCGGAAAATTCCCTTCCTGTTCGGCATTGATTACCTGTCCCACGATATTCTGCATGGTGAGTTGTATTTAGCCGAAGACGAAGTCGCCTTCTCCCAATACTTCCAGAGGCTTAAAGACTTGGGGTACCGGTTAAGAATTGTGGTTGCCGATGATCGTGCAGGTTTAAAACAGGCTCTAAACAAGGTCTTTCCTTACGCCAGACTGCAACTCTGCCAAAATCACTACCTGGAAAATATCCGTAATGTTTTAAAGATCCGTAGCCTGCCGACTTACCAGCACTTTTTCAATTCCTTAAAGTTGCATGTTTTTACTGCCTATGAAACCGATGAAGAAATCACTGAAGGACTCAAACACGTAAGGGAAAATCACGCCGGAAAAAACTTCCTGCTCCATAACATTTTGGCGGACATCGAAAACCGCCGCAACGAGTTATTCGCTTACCGGTACTTTGAAAATTGCCCGAACAATACCAACTTAATCGAACTTTACAACTCCCATTTAGCCGGAAGGTTGAAAACTATTAAGGGTTTTCAAAGCTTAGCTTCCGCACGGCGCTGGCTTAACGCCTGGCTTGTCAGGCGACGTACCAAGAAATTTACCGACTGTGATGTTAAATTTAAAACCTTAAACAGACACTGCTCTTTGGAACTGACCATCAAAAAACAGGCCCATTGGCCTGAGCAATTAACAAAACTTGGAATTAAAAAGATAAAATTTTACGAAAAAATTGACGAAAATATCCACTAATTTCCGAACGGTAACTCAGCAACCAGCCCCCATCGC
The DNA here is from genome assembly GCA_023484515.1 of Patescibacteria group bacterium. Lineage (GTDB taxonomy): Bacteria > Patescibacteriota > Doudnabacteria > UBA920 > UBA920 > JAMDAY01. The sequence continues at coordinate 23,290 of JAMDAY010000031.1, read as the reverse complement.
TTTCCGTCCAGCGCCTTTTGCTGTAATTGATGGGTGACAGGGTCTTTTGCCGCGAAACTCTCTGTGGTCTGTTCAGGCGTAAGGCTTATCCCCACCATCTTCTGGAACGCCGAAATGTCTTCGGCCGGAGCGGGCTGTGACATGACATGATCACATGCCTTTGTCATGCCAAAGACAGCCAGTGCGCCAAGCATTACGCCTATTAAAGCGTAAAACTCACCGTGGGTCTCATTTTCTAAGCCCATGTAGTTTTCCTCCTTGAGGAATATAATCCCACAACCAAGCCAAAAAGTCAATAGTAAATATTACTTTAATATGCTAAAATTACCTCATGCTTAAGCTATACAATACTCTGTCCAAAAAGGTAGAAAACTTTAAACCCATTCATAATAGAGAGGTCGGGCTTTATACTTGCGGGCCTACGGTTTATAATTTTGCCCACATTGGCAATTTAAGGACATATATATTTGAAGATTTGCTTCAGCGGGTTTTGGAATATAATGGCTACAGGGTCAATCGTGCCATGAATATTACCGATGTTGGCCATTTGGTCAGCGATGCGGACGAAGGGGAAGACAAACTGGAAGTGGGTGCAAAGCGCGAAGGCAAGCATCCTTTGGAGATAGCCAGGTTTTATACGGACAAGTTTTTCCGGGATTTGACCGAGCTTAACATAATAAAACCGGGCGTGGTGAAATCCGCTACCCAAACTATAGATGCGCAAATAGAAATTATTAAATTGCTGGAACAGAAAGATTATACTTACCAAAATGAATCCGGAATTTATTTTGACACATCCAAGCTGCCGGACTATGGCATGCTGTCCGGCCAAAAGTTAAGTGGCAAAAAAACAGGCGCGCGTGAAGAAGTAGTGGTAGACCCCCATAAAAAGCATCCGCAAGATTTCGTATTGTGGTTTTTCCTTGCGGGAAAATATAAAAATCATGTTTTACATTGGCCATCGCCCTGGGGAGAAGGTTTCCCCGGCTGGCACATAGAATGTTCCGCCATTTCCCGTAAAGCCTTAGGTCAGCCGTTTGATATCCATACCGGCGGCGTGGACCACATTGGCACGCATCATACTAACGAAATGGCGCAATCAGAAGCAGCCTTTGGCGTCCCTTTGGCTAATATATGGATGCACGGGGAATTTTTACAAATCAATTCCGGCAAAATGGCCAAGAGCGCGGGAACATTTATCACCCTTGATGATTTAAAAGCCAAAGGCTTTTCCCCTCTAGACCTCCGCTACTTGTACTTAACAGCACATTATCGCACGCAGTTGAATTTCACGTGGGAAGGCCTGGAAGCCGCCCACAAAGCCTTAGAAAGACTGTACGCTTTTATTAATCTTCCAAGGCCAGGGGAAGACTGGAAAAAAGAAGTCGATAAATCTTACCAAAATCAATTTATTGATGCTATTAATTATGATTTAAACATTCCCAAGGCTCTTGGTATAGCAAGAAGTTTGATGGATGATCCGAATATTTTAAATAGTGTTAAAATTACAACTTTATTTGATTTTGATAAGATATTTGGATTAAAGTTAGAAGATACAGAGCGAGGTTACCCTACATGGTTAACTATCGCGGCAATTCAAGATCAGGATATGGGATTAAAGCTAAAAGCTATTATGTTAACGAGAGAAAAGGCACGCGAGCAAAAGGATTTCCAGAAATCCGATGAGCTAAGAAAACAAATTGAAGACCTTGGTTACGAGGTCATGGACACGCCCGAAGGGCAGAAGGTGAAAAAGAAGGTAAATATTTAACCAGTCGAAGGAGTTTGAATTTAATAACCGATTTAAACCATACCGCGCTATTCCACGGCCGTGGAATAGCGCGGTATGGTGCTAAACAATTTCGCAAGCACTACTGTGCTAGCACAGTAGTGCAAAAGGACTTAAAGTAAAGGGCCGGTCATAATTCCGCTGTCCGGCAACCGGCAAAGCTAAAATTTACACTGGTTTATTCCGTTCTGCAAAAGCGTCGCCCGGATAAAATAACCGCCCCGCGATTAAATAGCCGGTATTTTGGTAAGATAATCAGGCTATGGCGAGGATATCCACACTATCCCCTGCCTGTGAATTGCCGGAAATTGAGATAAAAACTACAATAATATTGCGAGGTATTAGGGGTTAGTTTTAGTATCCTAATATCTAAAATCTAATATCTAAACATATGGCCGACAATTCCACGGTGGCGCGCATACAACCCCAAAATCCCGAAGCCGAAGCTTCGGTTTTGGGCTGTTTAATGCTGGACAAGGACGCGCTGATAAAAATCGCCGACATTATCAATGCGGAAGATTTTTACGACCCGCGTCACCAATTGATTTTTGAAGCGATTATTTCCCTGTATGAACAAAATTTGTCAATAGATATCCTAACGGTCACGAATATTCTGGAAGAACGCAGGCTTTTGGACAAAGCCGGCGGGTCAAGCTATTTGACGCAACTGGTCAACGCGGTTCCCAGCTCGTCGCATATTACCCATTATGCCTTAATTGTAAGAAAAAAAGGCACGCTGCGTCGGCTTATTAATACGGCCGGAGAAATTTCCAATTTGGCTTTTAACGAAAACGGCGACATTGAAACCATTTTAGACCAGGCCGAACAAAAGTTATACTCGGTTTCGCAAAAGCATTTACGCCAGAATTTTATTCCCATAAACGCCGTTTTGCATTCCACTTTTGAAAGGATAGACGAACTGCATCGCGACAAGGGCAAGCTGCGCGGCCTGCCTACCGGCTACGTGGATTTGGACGGGTTGCTGGGCGGGCTGCAAAAATCCGACCTGGTTATTTTGGCGGCCAGGCCCTCCATGGGCAAAACCAGCCTGGCTTTGGACATTATGCGGCATATTGGCGTCAATGCCAAAATTCCGGTCGGGATTTTTTCCCTGGAAATGAGCAAAGACCAGTTGGTAGACAGGCTGCTCTCCTCGCAAAGCGACGTGAATTTGTGGAAAATCCGCACCGGGCATTTGAACGACGAAGATTTTGAAAAAATCGGGGAAGCCATGGGGCAGCTTTCGGAAGCGCCAATATTTATAGACGATACGGCGGGCAGCAACATTATGGAAGTCAGGACCAAAGCCAGGAGGCTGCAGGCCGAGCACAACATCCAACTGGTCGTGGTTGACTACTTGCAGCTTATGGAAGGGCGCAGCCAGGAAAACCGCGTGCAGGAAGTCAGCGAGATTTCCCGCGCGTTAAAGCTTTTGGCCCGCGAATTGAACGTCCCGGTTTTGGCGTTGTCACAGTTGTCCCGCGGCGTGGAAAATCGGCCGGACAAAGTGCCGCAACTGGCGGATTTGCGCGAATCGGGGTCCATTGAACAGGATGCCGACGTGGTTATGTTCATTTACCGCGAGGAAATGTATAAGGGCAAAGACGCGCGGCGGCCGCATATTGCGGAAATTCACGTTAAAAAGCACCGCAACGGCCCAACCGGCCAGATTGATCTATATTTTGACGCGGACAAGACCAGCTTTAGGAATTTGGACAAGACCTTTGACACTTCGCCGCAGACCGTAATGGAAACAATTGCGCCGGAAGAATCGCGATAGGATCAACCTAATGGTTAATATTAATTAATTGGGCCTTTCCAATTTTTTAATTTTCAATTATTTAATCTTTCAATAATTTAGTTTAAGTAAAATGGCCAAACTTCCCTCTTCCATCCAAAGATTAATTAACGAACTTTCCAGGCTGCCCGGCATTGGCCCGAAAACCGCCCAGCGCCTGGCTTTTTATTTGCTGAAAAAAGACAGCATTGACATTAACAATTTGTCACTGGCCATTAGCCAGGTTAAAAACGGCGTAACGTTTTGTTCGGTCTGCCATATTATGGCTGAAACCGACCCTTGCGGCATTGACGCCGACCCCAAGCGCGATCATGACGTCATTTGCGTAGTGGAAGAGTCGCTGGACGCTCTGGCCATAGACAAGACCGGGCAATTTAACGGAGTTTTTCACGTTTTGGGTGGGGTGCTGAATCCTCTGGAAGGAACAGGTCCGGAACAACTGACTATAAACCATTTGATGCAGCGCGTGCGGCAGGAAGAGGTCAAAGAAATAATAATTGCCACCAACCCCTCCCTGGAAGGCGAAACCACGGCCATGCATCTGGCAAAATTGATAAAAGGAGTTAATCAAGAAATTATAAAATCAGGAAACCAGGAAATTAAAGTTTCTCGCATCGCCCGCGGTCTCCCCATGGGCGGCGACCTGGAATACGCGGACGACATAACTTTAATGCGCGCGCTTGAAGGACGCAGAGAATACTGATTTGACTATTATTATTTCAGGCTGTAAACTTTCAAATACCAATCTAAAGACAAAAATATGGAACTTACCAAAGAGTATTTTGACCAACAAATTAATAAAATAGCCACTGACGTAACTTCACTGAAGACTGACGTATCTTCGCTGAAAGATGATGTAAGATTTGTAAAATCAGAAGTTAGAGATTTCAGAGAAACGGTGGAAAAAATCAATAAACGCGACAAAGAAGATAGCAACGCCTTTGCCAAGGATATTTCAAAGTTGCAAAATGATGTAAAAAAATCAAAGCTAGGCAATGCGTAAAACGGCACTAGGCCGTTTTTTCATCTGAGTATGCAATTTAATACTTTCGTGTATTAAAAAATTATGAAGATTACGAAAATCGGACATTGCTGTTTGGTTATTAAAGACCAAGGGAAAACCGTTTTGACGGATCCAGGGATATTCAGCGATGGCCAAAATAAAATTACGGGGATTGACATTGTTCTTATTACCCATGAACATCAGGACCATTTGCATATTGATTCGCTAAAAATCATACTGCAAAATAATCCGCAAGCAGCAGTAGTCACCAATAGCGGAGTTGGTAAGCTTTTGGATAAAGAAAATATTCCCTATCAATTGTTGGAAGACGGAAATAAAAAAATGTTTGACGGGTTATTAATAGAAGCTTTCGGAAACGAGCATGCCAATATCTACCCGTCCATTCTCAAAGTCCAGAATACCGGCTATTTAATTTCTAAACGCCTATATTATCCCGGCGATGCTTTCACTATGCCTGGTAAGCAGGTAGAAATTTTAGCCCTTCCAGTAATTGGTCCATGGTTGCATATTGCCGAGGCGATAAATTTTGCCTTAGCGATCAGGCCTAAGTATGCATTTCCTGTCCACGATGGTTTTCTCAAATTCGGCGGCCCATTCTATAACATACCAAAAGGTATTATTGAGCCGCAAGGTATAAAATTTATTGAGCCGGAAAAAGACCAACCAACGGAATTCTAAAAATCTTAAAAACGAACGCCACAACACGTGTTGTGGCGTTCGTTTCAGCGTGATATCTGCGTTGCTATCAGTAATTAATCAGCGATTTAAGCCTTCGTAATCTCCACTTCGGTATACTGCTGCCGGGCGCCGATTTTTCGACGGTATTTGCTTTTGGCCTTGTATTTCAAGACGTGGATTTTTTTGCCTTTGGCTTGCTTGAGGATTTTGCCGGCCACTATTGCGCCGGAAACATAAGGCTTGCCTACGCTGCCGTCAGCGTATAAAACTTTATCAAAAGTAATGGCGGAACCGGCTTCGCCGGCCAGCTTTTCCACTTGGATCCTGTCGCCGGTTTTTACCAGATATTGTTTGCTGCCTGTTTCAATAATTGCTGTCATAATAGTAGATATTAGGTTTTAGATATTAGAAGTAAGATTAGAAATAATATAGGGACTTAGATATTTTATCAGATTTTGTTTTTTTCGTCAATTAGCGGACGGACATCAAATAAGTCGGGGACATGCGGATGCTTTTGCTTGTAAACCACAACGACCGAAATGGCCAGGATCAGCATTACCGTGAATAAAATAACCAGGGCCACAAGTTTGCCGAAAGATTGCAAAAATACCGCGGTAAAGCCAAACGCCGCTGAAATGGCGTAAAGGATCAGCACGGACTGGCGCTGGGAAAAACCAATGTCCAGCAGCCGGAAATGCAAGTGCTTGCGGTCGGCCTTAAACGGGCTGCTGCCATACCATAACCGGCGGATTATGACCCAGGCTACGTCTAAAATGGGAATGCCCATAACCAGAAGCGCGGTGGCAATTTTTCCGCCGAGGATTATGGAAAGCACTCCCAGCATAAAACCGGCCAAAGTGCTGCCGCTTTCGCCCAAAAAAATGGATGCGGGGTTAAAGGCGTAAAACAAATACCCGAATAAGCCGCCTGCCAATATAATGGAAAGCGTCGCGGTTATGGGCTGGTTAATTTTTTCCGTAAGCGACAGCGCAAACAAAGTCAGGCCGCCAATCATGGTAATGCCGGCGCACAGGCCGTCCAGCCCGTCTAAAAATTTTGTGGTGAATATCATGCCCATCATCCACACCCACATAACCAGGCCGGATAACGGAATTCCCAGCAGCATATAATTTAAGTTGATAGGATTTCCGAACGGATTGGAAAGATGTTTTATGCCTACCCCAATTCCGGACATTACGACAATTAAAGAAGCCAAAGCGGGGAAAAGCCATAAAATTTTCGGCGGCAGGTGATATTTGTCGTCCAGGATGCCGCCAACCACCAGGACGAGAGCGCCGGCCATAATGGCGGTAAAAAACTTTAAAGGGACTATGTTAAAATCAGCCAGTCCCGACGCCAAATATACTGCTAAAGGGATTATTATGGACGCAAAAACCGCCAAGCCGCCGAGCAAGGGAATTGGCTGCTTGTGTATGCGGCGCGGGGCATTGGGAATGTCCAGCACGTTAAAATTTATTGCCAGCTTTTTGGCCAGCGGGGTAACCGCTACGGCCAATGCCGCAGAAAAAATAAAATAACTAAAGTAAAGCATGGAAGGACTGTTTGGATTATTCTAAAAAATTTTTTAGCTCCAGTTTTAATCTTTAATATGGTCTTAAGGTTAATGTGGAATTTCTTTAACTGCCCGCATCTCCTTCATGGCAAGACCGGTGTTCTCCCCTTTTCTGGCCTTGGGCGTAACCCAAAATTCCAAATACCATCCTAACATTAACCTGGTTTGCGCCTCTACTGCGGGAAGGCTGCCGAAAATTACGGAAGCAATAGGAACCAAAAACCATTGCAAATACATCATAATGGAACGCCAAACGCTATATTTTTTCGGCCGCGGCGGCAACAGGATCAAATTAATATAAACGCTGAAGATTAGGAAAATGGTGGCTATGGTCATTAAGGTCTTTGTGGCAAAAGGCAAGTTGAAGGCCACCACGCTGTCGCGGAACGCGGCCCCTCCCAAAAATAGCGGCATCCAGCCTAAAGAAGAAATTAAAATGCTGGCCGTAGCCCAGTTAAAATTCCCTTCCATATACTGCCACAATTTGTACATTTTGTCCCAAAACGGGGCGCGGCTTTTTAAGAGCTGCGGCACAAGCTGGGGGTAATATTCCACGTTATACGCCCAGCGCCGTTTTTGTTTGTACTGGTTAACCATTGTCTGCCAGGTTGTGGGCGCCAGGCAGGTATCCAAAGAAATGGGGATAAACAGCGGGACCACCTGGTAATCGCCATGGTAATGCAGATAGCATTGCCAATAGATATAACCGTCTTCGTTGACTACGTCTTTTTTCCAGAAACCCACGTCCAGCAAGGCTTTTAAAGTCATGGTGTGGGAAGAGAAAGTCCTCAAGCGGTCAGGCCGGCTGCTTTCCGTAAATTGCCAGAAAGAATTGGAAACCGAAACCACGCGGATAATGGCCGGACTGTCCCAAATGTTGTTGTTGTATACGGCAATCGGCTGGTAGCTTTTTTGGAAAGGCTTGTCTGAAAGCAAAAATTCGTAAGTTGCCCGCGCAAAATATTCCGGGTGCACAATGGTGTCGCTGTCAAAATTTGAGACTAAAACTTGTTCCGGGGCAATTCCCAGCTTATGCAATTCGGGAACCACGGACTTCATGGCATAAGAAGCATTCGCGCTTTTGCCTTTTATTTCTCCGGGCAAACCGTCGGGATGCACGGTAATAAAAAATTTATAAAATAGCGCGGCAAATTTTTGCCTAATTTTTTCCGCTGTCGCTTGTGCCTGCCCGCCTGCCCTTTCTTCGCTGGCCAAAATGACAATAATATTGTTTTTCGGATAATGGTTGGCGGCCAAAGCCGTCAGGGTGGAATCCAGCACCTCAAAACTTTCGTCCGTAAACGGTATTAGGATCGCCTGAAATATGCGGGAGTAATCCGCACTGGCTTTTCCGGAATTGGCCATTTTTTTTATGCGAGCCAATTCTTCTTTGTAAAAATTTTTAGCCACCCGGCCCCTGCTTTCTTTTTGTTTGTTTTCCAGAAAATTCAAGTAAGCTTTTAAGTCACGCAGCCTGGCCAGATAGTCCATCCAATCAATTGTTACAAATAGCCGGAATTTCCGGTAACTGGAAATTAAATGACTGGCCACGTTAATGGCTTTAAGCACCCAGTAAAGGTCAAAAGCAATTATAAAAAGCGCCGCCCAGACCGGCAGGTAGTAAGAAAGCAGAATGGCGCCGATAAAAACCAGCCAGAACTGAAGTCCCGGAACTGCTTCCCAAATTCTTTCTTGGGTTGTGCGTTTGCGAAACATTAATTTATCCTGGACAATAAAATTACTGCCAGCAGCAGGACCAGTTGAATACCGACGCTGACAAATCCGGAAAGGAAGGCTAAAAAGCTGGCAATGTTTTTTAGCGAACGGTATAATATGAAATTAATTATTAAGACCGCCAAACCGGCAAAAGGGATTAAATACAGGTTACGTCCTTTGCCGTACCAGTCTACGCCTACCAAGACGTCGTAATGCAAAGCCAAAGGACGGCCTCCGGGATTGATTTTGTAAAAAATTATTAAAAATGTTATAATGTTTAAAACTAAGCCTGAAAGCCACAAGAAATCAATTTTCGCAAATAAAATAAGCCTATTTTTAAGCCAATTGTTAGACATATTGCTTAAATTATAGCAGGATTGACGGATTTTTTCCACAATCAATATGACGCCAAAACAAAAATTTTTTCTATTTGCCGTTATAATTCTGGCAATTTTTTTCCGCTTTTATCAAATATCGCAAATGCCGGGAGGGTTATTCCCAGACGAAGCTGCTAACGGCCTGGATATTAATTTGATGCAACAAGGAAATTTGCAGCCGTTTTACGAGAGAGGAAACGGCCGCGAAGCCTTGTTTTTCTATATGCTTTGGGGAAGCGTGGAAATATTCGGCAAAGGACCTTGGCAGATGCATGCCGTCTCCGCTTTAGTGGGCACACTTTCTGTCTTATTATGTTTTTTGGCGGCCAGGAGATTAATGCTTATAGGGTCCGATCAAGGCAACAAACACGATAAAAATCGCGCCGCGAATATAGCCCTGCTTGCTTCTTTCTTAATGGCAGTGTCTTCGTGGCATGTGGTCTTGTCCAGAACGGCGTTCCGCGCCGTTTTAATTCCCCTTTTCACTTCATTGACTGTGTATCTGCTGGTTAGCGCTTTCCAGACCAAAAGTACCAAAGGCAAGTTGTGGTTGTCCTTTCTTTCAGGCGCCAGTTTCGCCTTGGGCTTTTATACCTACATTGCTTATCGCATTATGGCGCCCATTATATTAATGATATTAGTCTGGCCGCTGCTTGCCGAAATTAAAAAGAAGCGTTTTATTAAAACCGTAAAAACATATTTTTGGCCGGCCATATTGTTTGCTATCGCCTTCATAATTTTTGTTTTTCCCCTTGGCAAATATTTTTACGACCATCCCGGTTCGTTTATTGGCCGCGCGGGACAAGTCAGCATTTTTAACCAGAATCTTTATACCATAGACGGCATCCAGTTGACCGCCAAACCTCCGTTGGCAGTGGTCGCGAATGTGGCGTTGGAAGTATTTAAAACGCAATTTTTGGGTTTTTTCACCCATGGCGACTTGAATTGGCGCCAGAATATTTCCGGCTCCCCGTTTTTATCCATTTTAATCAGCCCATTTTTTGCCGTTGCTTTGTTGATTGTGACGTGGCTTGCCATAAGGTATTTCTTTTCTCCGGCAAAAAAATCCGCCTGGTGGAAATTTTTCCTGCTGGCCGGCTGGTTCTGGGCAATGTTATTGCCGGTAGTGACCACGGCCGAAGGTATACCGCACGGCTTGCGCGGCATTGGAGTTATCCCCCCGGTTTTTATCATTAGCGCACTGGGGCTTTATTGGTTTGGAGAGTTGGCGGTAAAAATGCACTATCGGATGTATAAAGGATTGTCGTTTGAACCGGGGGAGGCCATTTCTTATAATCCTCCGTCCTGGATGCTGGGAGCTTTCAAAGCGGTGGTGGCTATTTTTGTCATTGTTTTGGTCCTGCAAACTTATTTCCTGTATTTTGTATATGCGGCCAATTCCCCGGAAAATTTTTATTACTTCAGGTCCGACTTAACCCCGGTCAGCCGGTATCTGGCGCAGCGGTGCGACAAACAGCATACTTATCTAATTTTAGACAAGTTTTCCGTGCAAACAACGGACTTTTTAACTAGCGACCCGCATGGCAATTTTGACAGCCCGTGCAATGTCCCTTACCGGCAAGTTGACCCGGAAAATTCCTGGCAGCTTTCGGCGTTAAAGTCCGGAGATGAAATTGTGTTTACGCAATCCAGCATGTTTGATACGGTAAAATTCAAGCAATACCATCCCAACGCCCGCCTTTCTGCCGAAACCCGCAACCAATTCGGCCAGGCCGTAATGGCGGTGTATACAATTGAATAGCGAATTATGAATCATGAATTATGAATTAAGGCTCGGGCTTAATTCCTAGTTCTTTATTTATAATTCGTCTAAGATGAAAAAATATTTTTCTTTAACGGCAATTATAATTTTAGGATTAATTTTGCGGTTTTACCACAATACTTTAGTTTCATTGTGGCACGATGAGGCGTTTTCAGCACTATTGATCCGGTATCCGTGGAAGGAAATGTTCTATAGGATTGGACTGGACGTGCATCCGCCGATGTATTACATTTTCTTGAAGTTTTGGCATTATATTTTCGGCGACTCCCTGCTTTCCCTGCGCGGCATGTCCATATTTTTCGGTACCGCTTCCATTTGGGCGGGATATGCTTTTGTCAAAGAAGCGTTCAAGAACGAAAGAGCCGCGCTTTGGGCCGCGCTGCTGATTGCCGTTAATCCTTTCCAGCTTCAGTATGTCACCGAAGCGCGCATGTATACCATGGGCGCGTTTTTTGCGCTACTTGCGGCCTATTTTTTGGTTAAGACGTTAAACCAAGAAAAGAATTTGCATTCCGACGAAAGCCTGAACATGCCAAACCTGCCGCAAGACATTCGTTTTAAACGGTCAGTTTTAACGAATTATCTTGGATTTACGCTTTGCATGGTAGTGATAATTTACACACACTACTATCTCTTTTTTACCGCCGCGGCTTTGGGATTTTACGGGTTAATTTTTGCCGTTTACCATTACCGAAAAAATTATAAGCGGTATGTCCCGCTGCTGTCATCATTCATTGTTATAGCTGTTTCTTTCCTGCCGTGGCTTAGAACGTTTTTGTTTCAATATCGCCAGGTGGGCGCCGGTTATTGGATTCCGCCCATAAACGCATGGAGCATTCCCGCAACTTTATGGGACATGCTCTTGGCTTTTGGCAGGGACACAAGCAAGGGTTCCACGAGGATTTTATTGGCAATTATCACCTTATTCTCCATATACTTATTTTACCGGTTCCTTAAAAAGACGGAAAGTTTCCATAGGTGGCTGGTGGCGTTAGCCGTTATTGCCCCGTTTGGCGGCGCAATTTTGTTCGCTGTTCTTGCCAGGCTTAAAGGCAGCAGTTCTTCGGTTTACATGGACCGTTATTTCCTGTTTGCCAGCATGTTTTATTCTATTGCCCTGGCCGTCTGGTTTAAGGAGATTAAGGTAAAAAAATTGGCCGTATCGCTTTTTACGGCTTACGCGCTGGTTAATCTTTTTGCTTTTTATCAATACTGGGGCGGTTTGGATATTACCGCAAGACCAGGCATGGCGGCAGCGGCAAAATTTATTGGCACTAATGCCGAACCGGCTACTCACCATATTTTTGTCGGCACTTCTTATGAATATTTTAATTACGAATATTACGAACAAACCTATTTCCCCACTCCGGAAAAACCTTTGTTGTATACCGGCGGCCGTGCGGATATTAGCCAAATTTCCCATGTGGAAGGCGTAGCGCTATTGGCCAATACCAATCTAGTGCCCAATTTTGCGCAGGCGGTAAAACCCGGGGACACGGTTTGGCTGCTGTGGACCAATGGTTTTGGGTCCAGCAAGCCGGAAGTGCCGGGGAACTGGGTCCAAGTTGACGAAAAAGGCTTTGCCGACGTGCGCCCCTGGGTAGGGACATGGATAGTGGTGACTGAGTATAAGGTAAACTAATAACAAATAATTTATAGCCAATAACAAGCGGGCCAACCGAAAGGTTGGCCCGCTTAAATTTAGTTATTGATTACCGTACCAATGGATTTTTTGCCTTCCAGGATATTTTTTAAATTTTTTAGGTTTTTACCGTTCGCGATAATTACTTTCATCCCGTTCTGTTGCGCGGTTTTAGCTGCAGTAGGATCAAACGGCGCATTTTTACCGGGATCCCATTTGTTACCGACTATTTTGCGGAAATCCTTCCAGGTAATTTCTTTGACAGGCTCGGCGTCCGAAAATTTGCGGGGATCCTTCGTATAAACATAATTAATATTGCTTAAGTTGATAATGGTTTTGCTGCCGTAAATTTTTGCCAGCCTTACTGCATCGTCATCCGTACTCCTGCCTGGCATCCAACCGCCGGCAACGAGAACTTTCTCTTTAAACGCAACTTTGCGGTTTGGGTCTTTAATGACATTTCTATTTGCCGCTTTCCCAAACATCAACCTTACTAAATCTGCGTTAGTCCAGGTGGTAGCTATACCCATCCAATCAAGTTCTTCAGATGTCGGCTTGACAATTTTGCTTAAAGCCTCCTGGTATTGCCGGCAAAGCCTGCCGCCGCCGGAAATTAAAATGAATTTGTTGCCTTTTTTTACTTCCGCCAGGATCAATTTCCGGAAATCTTTCAAAAACTTTACATTAACCTCTCCCGGATTAATAATTGAGCCTCCGACTGAAATTATAAATGTTTTTGGCATAGATGATAAATTTAAGCTTTAATTATAGCGCATTCGGCAACAGGCCCTTCCAACGGCTCAACGCGTTGAGCCGTTAAAAGCCATGCTGCCTGACAGAGGATAAAGACCTGCTTGATTAACAATAGTTACCGGAGCGGCGCTGCCTGCAAGGTTGAACTGGCAGTGCCGGTGGAAATTACGGGAGCTTCCGCTATTTTCGCGCAGGGCGCTGTTTTTAAGCAAACATAGCCTTTGTCTTTTAACCGTAAGTCTACGTATTTTAAGTTATTTTTGTCCGATTGGGAAGTGTTATTTAAAATTATTTTTAAATTTTCTAAGGATGCCGTCGCGTCAGAATCTACATCAAAAACCAGCTTGTAACCGGATTTCAAATATGCATTTAAATCCAAACTTTGCAGATTTGCCATTTCAAAATAATCCAGTTGGGAATTTGCGGCAGCCGGCAATCCGGAGCTGATGGCGTTTAAAGCCTGCATAAAACTTTCAGTAAAAATTTTTTGTCCTGCATTAAATCCTTCGTTGTCCGAAATTTTTAAGGGAATTAAGCCTGCCGGAGTGGAGGAAGGCTCTCTAAAATGGCTGCTAATAATTCTTCCGTCATTGGATACGCCATATTCCGCGCTGTTTGCAATTAGAAGGTAAGTTTCCCGGCGCGGCTGGACAAATATATTTACAACGCCGCGGTATTTTTTTTCAATTTTTTCCACTTTAATGATATTTTGGTCCTGTTGCGACAAAAATTCCGCCAAATTCTTGCCGTTTAACAAGAGCATGTTTTTTTGAGGCCAAATTTTATGCGATTGCAAATAAACGCCGGCCAGGCGCGCAATATTGCCTTCGTCTCCCTGTTTTGCGCCCAAGATATTAACCTGTTTTATATACAGCCAATTAGGGATGTAAATAACGTAAACCGCCAAGGCAATTGCCGAAAACAGGATAATTTTGGAAGTAACGGATCCCAGGCCGATTTTGGCCAAAAAAATTTCCCAGCGCCTGTCGGGAATTTTTTTACCTTCGCGCTTGTGGCTTCGGGCCTTTTCCAGCTCGCGGCGGAATGTCCGGTTCTGGAACCTGATGCGCGAATCGTGTTTATGCGTTTTATTTTTGTAAAAAAACATTCAGGATATTTTTCATTTATAAAATTGCTGGTTAGCCTCTTTTCCGCTTCTGACATCTGACGCGCCCAAAGATACGAGATATTTCTTAAGCGTCATGTTTGTCATTTTTTTATAACATCCTTTCCCACATAAGGCCGCAAAATTTCGGGAACAATAATTGAGCCGTCTTTCTGCTGGTAATTTTCCAAAATCGCGATTAAAATGCGCGGGCTGGCAACGACCGTATTATTAAGGGTATAAACGAATTTATTTTTACCTTCATGGTCTTTGTAGCGGATGTTAAGGCGCCGCGCCTGCCAGTCGGTCAAGTTGGAATCGGAATGGGTTTCGCCAAAATCGTTGCGCGAAGGCATCCAGGTTTCTATATCGTACATTTTGTATTTGCCCGCGCCCATATCGCCGGTGCAAATATTCAGCACCCGGTAAGGCAATTTTAAGTCCTGCAGCATTTCTTCGGCTATTTCCCGCATGCCTTCCAACCACTTTTCGCTTTCAATAATGTCGGCCTTGCACAATACAACCTGCTCTACCTTTACAAATTCATGGATGCGGTAAACGCCTTTAGTGTCCTTGCCATAGCTGCCAATTTCGCTGCGGAAACAGGAGCTAACGCCGCACATTTTTACCGGCAAATCTTCTTCTTTCAGCATCCGGTCGCTGTAGTAAGCCAGCAAGGACGGTTCCGACGTGCCGGCTAAATATTGATTTTCTTTCGCATTGTCTTCGCTTAATTTCCCGGGATTGCCTATCTGGTAAATTTCATCCTTGCCAAAAGGAAAATGCCCGCTGCCAAACAGCGCAAAATCGCGCACCAGCACTGGCGTGGTAAACAAAGCAAAGCCTTTTTCCTGCATTTTTTTCAGGGCATGCCAGATTAGCCCGTATTGCATTAGCACCGCTTCATTTTTTAAGTAGTAACCCCGGAAGCCGGAAGTTTTTGTACCTGCTTCAGTATCTATTAAATCCAGGGCTTTCCCCAGGGCAATGTGGTCCTTAATTTCAAAATCAAACTTATTGGGAACCTGTGCGACCTTGTCCTTGTCTTTAGGATCCACGTGCCCGGTTTTGGGGCTCCAGTAGCTCCAAGGGATGTTTCCCGAAGAATCCGGCCCAACAGGTGTTTCCGGGCTGGGAATATTCGGGACAATTGCCATTAGCTTGCCGAAATCCGCGTCTATTGATTTTAACTGGACTTTTAATTCATCCGATTTTTGGTCAACTTCCTTCATTTCTAAAAGTCTGGCTTTTTTGTCTTCGGCGGACAGTTGGGGAATTTCTTTGGATACCTTATTCTTTGTGGCCTGCAGGCTTTCCAGTTCAGCCATTAAAGACCTGCGTTTTTGGTCTAAGTCCAGCAATTGGTCAATGTCTATGTCTACGCGCTTGTCCTGCGCGGCTTTTTTTACCTTGTCCGGATTTTCCCGGATGAATTTAATGTCAAGCATAAAATTTAAAAATTAAAAGATTAGTGTAAATTTTTGGCAACAGCCTTATAATTTCCACGTTTAAGCCCGTTTCTTCTTTTACTTCCCTTACCACTGTTTCTTCCGGAGTTTCGGAAAATTCCAGCGTGCCGCCAGGCAGTTCCCATTTGTTTTCCGTCTCGGCAGATTCGTCCTCTCCCCTTTTGGTAATTAACACTCCGCCTTTTTCGTTTGTGATGACGCCTACAGGGACAATTAATTGATTTTTCATTGTTATGTTCCAGAAGACAGCCTTCTGGGATAAATTTTACTAAGATAATGAAACGATGATCTGTATCAAAATAAATTAAGAAGAATAATCCCAGAAGGCTGTCTTCTGGCTTTATGCTCATTTGGTTAAATAAGGCATCAACTTTTCTAAAGCCGCGCGGCGAAAACCTAGTTCGTCTTCCTGTATTTCATTAATTTCGTAAAACCATTTGTTAAGTTTTGTCACAAACAAGAGCGATCGGTATGGGAAATGTTCTTCCAGTTTTTCGTAGGGTGTTTCAGGGACAATTCCGGTAATTTCCCCTAACGCAATTTTGGTATCTCCATTGCCCAGCGCCAAAGCCAGCGCCACTTTCATTTTAGCTTTGCGGTCCTGGCCTTTCAAGTTCGCCATCTTGTCCAAAATTGTCCGCATAATTTTCTGGTCAGTTGACCGGTCTCCGTTTAATCTGTTCGCATGGATTCCGGGCCAGTTATTTAAGGCCAGAATTTCAAACCCCGCGTCGTCAGCCAATGTCGGCAAGCCGGATTTTTTTTGGTAAAATTTTGCTTTTAAAATAGCGTTGTCTTCTGTGGTCTCCCCGGTCTCTTCCGGTTCTTCGGTTATGCCTAAGTCGTTTAAATATACCAATTCAATTTTTGTGCCAGTCAAAAATTTTTTGTAATGGTTAAGCTTTGTTTTGTTATGAGTGCCAAGGAGGAGCTTCATAATTTAGATCTTTTCATTTGTTTGCTTGCTGTTTTCGCTTTTCATAGGCGGGAATATTACAGTTTCGCGGATGGGCTTGTCGGCCAGAAAGGCAAACAACCTTTGGGACAGGCCAAAGCCAGCAGCCGGCGGCATGCCGTATTCCATGGCTTCCAGATAGTCGTAATCTATGCGCTGCGCTTCTTTGTCGCCGGCCTCGCGCCGCTGCATCTGCTCTTCAAATCTTGTTTTTTGATCAATGGGGTCGTTAAGCTCGCCAAAGCCTTTGCCCAATTCCGTGCCATAAGCGATAATTTGCACGCGTTGCACGACTTTGGGATTTTTGGGATCTTTCTTGGCCAGAGGCTCCAGTTCTGTGGGCTGGTCAATTAAAAAAACAGGTTTGTCCAGCGGGATAGACGAACGGACAGATTTAAAAATGGTATCAATCAGTTTGCCGCGATGGGCGGAAGGGTCGTATGGCGTATTTCTTTTGTCCAGGTATTTTTTTAAATCATTGTCGCTCGCACCGGAAAGATCAAGGCCGGTCTGCTTATTAAACAAATCCAAATAACTGACCTTTTGCCACTTACCGCTCCAGTCGCAGGTTATGCCGCGGCTGGTAATTTGCAAAGTGCCAAAAGTCTCCTGAATTACATACTGGTACATCTCCTGCAAAAAATTCATTAATTGTTCAAAATCCGCATAAGCCCAATAAAATTCCATTTGCGTATAGTCCTGCAAGTGCTCGGTGTCTATCCCTTCGTTGCGGAATACGCGGCCGATTTCAAAAACTTTTTCATAACCGGCCACCAGCATTTTTTTAAGCGGCAGCTCCAGGGATATCCTTAAATAGAAGTCGCGGTCCAGGGCGTTATGGTGCGTAACAAAGGGTTCAGCTTCGGCTCCGCCCGGAATAGGTTCCAAAACAGGCATTTGCAGCTCTAAAAAGCCTTTATTTGCCAAGAATTGCCTCACGGCGGCCCAAAATTTGCTTTGCTTAATAAATAGCTGCTTTGTCTCTAAATTGGTCAATATGTCCAAATAGCGCTGCCTTAGCCTGGTTTCCTCGTCTTGCAGGCCGTAGTGTTCCGAGGGGAGAGGTAGCAAGCTTTTAGCTAATAGCTTATAGCTTTTAGCCTGCAAGGTTTTTTCGCCGGTTTTGGTCTTAAACAACGTTCCCGTTGCTTCTATAAAATCGCCTATGTCAAAATTATCAAGCAAGAATTGGAGACTCTCCTCCCCAATACCATCCTCTTTAAATAACAATTGGATTTTAGCGGTGCCATCCTCAATATGGGCAAATATCAATTTACCCATTGCGCGCCAACTGCGGATGCGGCCAACCAAGGTGATTTGCTGGTCCGTAAGATTGTCAAAATTTTCAGCCGCCTCCAAATTAGTATGGGTGCGGTTAGCGGAAGAAGGATAAGGGTCAATGCCGAGCTTTTTCAGGTTTTCCAGCTTTAGCCTTTTGTGTTTTATAATGTCTTCCAGGCGTTCCGACATAAAATTATTTGGAAACCGCTCATATTAATGCTTAAAACAGTTTCCCGGATGATTTTATTATAGCAAAAGTGCTTCAAAATGACAAAAGCCAGCATGATATAAAAAGAAACGGCTAGCCGTTTCTTTTAAATTCTAAATTATTGCGGTTTTAATTGTCCTTACTGTAAATAATTTAAAGGCTTTGTCCTAAATTATTCTATGGCAATAATTTCATACTCCATTTCCCCTGCCGGGGTGGCAACGTTGAATTTGTCCCCGATTTTGTGTCCAAGCAGGGCCCTGCCCACGACAGATTCATTGGAAATTTTGCCTTCTTTGGGGTTGGCTTCGTTGCTGCCGACAATATTGTATTTGCGTTCCTGGCCGTTAACCTTGATGACGGCGGTGGAGCCAATGGTCACGCTGCCATGGTGGTTGTTGGTAGTAATAATTTCCGCATTTTTAATAATGTCCTCTATCTCCTGGATGCGGCCTTCTATAAAACTTTGTTCTTCCCTGGCCTGGGCGTAATCCGCGTTTTCGCTCAAATCGCCGTGGGCTGCGGCTTCGCGGATGCGCTCAATCACGTCCGGGCGCTTTTTGGAAATAAGTTCCTTTAATTCTTCGTTCAATTTTTGCAGGCCTTCCGCTGTCAATAAGTATTTTTTTGCCATAAAGTGGTTTGCAAAGTGCGAATAAACGCGCTGCCATCATCCGGAATTGCATTTTGCCGGATAACGGAAGGGCATACGAAGGTTCGTAAGATCGTATTTCGCAAATTTTTAATAAATCCCGATTGCTATCGGAAAAAAATGTTTAAGCTAGGGTATATATTAATACAATATGCCAAACGTGTCAACTACTTTTTAATCCCCCTGTTTTTGTCTTCGTACCGGCTGATGAAATACAGCACCCCGAACACCACCAGCACGGCCGCTACCATAATAAAGACGACCAAGGGCCCGAAATTTGTCATATTATTTAAGGAGGCTGTCTAAAAACTCCATTTGGGCTGCAATTGCAAAATTTCGGCCATTTGGGCCAAAAAATTTCTCCGCTTAGCCTACGGTTAAACATCAAAATTTATTTGCTCCAACTGCCTTGAAATTTTGCAATTTCGCCTACAAAGCGAGTTTTTAGACCACCTCAAGCAAATTTATTTTAATTTCTTTGACCTTATTTACAACGCCCAATAATTTATTAAGCCCCAAATAATTGTAACTATAATAAATATCGTTGTAATAAAAATGCCAATCTGGTTTGCTTCCCGCCAAGCCTTGTAAGAACTGTAAACCCAAAATATTTGGGAAACCAACGCGGCAATTAAGCCATATTGCGGCAATTTGAACGCTGTCAAGACGAATCCCAAAACGGTAAATGCAGTCAAGCCTGCCTGCGCAATAGTGTTAAAGCTGATTTTTTTCATTTTTATGATTTTATCCTCAAGCTTACCTTCCGTCTGTTACAATAAATGTTTTTTCGTCAATTTTGAAGGTTGTCATGAGTGCTCATATATCCAGATTCTTGACTGCCTTGGCGTGAGTGGTAATAAAACGCTTGCGGGGAGCCACTTCGTCGCCCATTAGCACTTCAAAAATTTCGGAAACTTTTTCCGCGTCTTCAATTTTAACCTGAAGCATTACTCGGTTTTGCGGATCCATGGTGGTTTCCCAAAGCTGCCCTGGGTTCATTTCTCCCAAACCTTTATAGCGTTGAATGGTGAATTTTACCCCGTCTATGGCCGAGGAAGTCGCGCCTTCTTCTTCCGCGGATTCCGCGGGCAGGCCGGCAGCCTGCGCTGATTCTTCTTTTTTGCCCGTTTTTGCTTTGGCCCCGCGTTTCGCTTTAGCCTCCGCGACAAGATCTTTTAAAATTTCGTCCCGTTCTTCCTCGGTAAAAGCATATTGCGATTCTTTGCCTACGGAAACTTTAAAAAGCGGCGGCTGGGCAATGTATAAGTGACCATCTTTGATAATGTCGGGAAAATAACGGTAAAACAAAGTCAGCAACAAGGTGCGAATGTGGGCGCCGTCCACGTCGGCATCGGTCATAATTATGACGCGATGGTAGCGCAGCTTGGACATATCCATTAAGTCGCCTACGCCCGTGCCGAATGCAATGACGAGATTTTTAATTTCTTGCGAAGAAAGCATGCGGTCCAAGCGGGCGCGCTCTACGTTTAAGATTTTTCCGCGCAGCGGTAAAATGGCCTGGAAGCGGCGGTCGCGGCCCTGTTTGGCGCTGCCGCCGGCGCTGTCACCCTCAACAATATATAATTCACACTTGGCGGGATCGCTTTCGCTGCAGTCGGCCAATTTGCCCGGCAAAGCCAGGCCTTCCAAAACGCCTTTGCGGATAACGCTGTCGCGCGCGGCGCGCGCTGCCAAGCGGGCCTTGGCCGCCAGAACCACTTTTTCAATAATTTTTCCGGCATCGCCCGGGTGCTCTTCCAAATAAAATTCCAAGGCTTCGCTAATTACCGTTTCCACCGCAGTCCTGACTTCCGGATTGCCAAGCTTGGCCTTGGTTTGTCCCTCAAATTGCGGGTTGGGAAGCTTTACCGAAATTACGGCCACCAAGCCTTCCCGCATGTCTTCGCCAGTCAGCTTTTCCGACTCCTTTACGTAATTATTTTTAGTTGCGTAACCGTTTATGGAACGCGTTAAAGCCGTGCGGAACCCGGTCACATGCATGCCGCCTTCGGGGTTGTATTCATTGTTGGCATAAGCCAGTATCCTTTCGTCGTAATCATCCGTATATTGGATTGCCGCTTCCACCATTATGTCATCTACATTCTTGTTGATGTAAATGGGCGCATTTTTTACTTTTTTGTTGCGATTCAGCTGGCGGATATAGCTGACCAGGCCGCCTTCAAAATAATATTGGTAAGTAAGGTCGGCACGTTCGTCTGAAATAATGAAATGCAAGCCTTTGGTCAGGTAAGCCTGGCTGCGCAGATGCTCCAACACGGTTTTAAATTTGAATTCCGTAGTTTCAAAAATTGTCGGGTCAGGATAAAATGTTGTGGAAGTCCCTGATTGGACCGGGTCATTTTTATCAATTTTCCCCACGGTTTTAACCGCGCCCTGGGGTTTGCCAATTTTATATTTCTGCTCGTAAATTTTGCCGTCGCGCTTGACGCGTGCCGTCAAATTGGTGGAAAGCGCGTTGACTACGGATACGCCGACACCGTGCAAACCGCCGGACACTTTGTATCCGGACGCTTCGCCGCCAAATTTGCCGCCGGCATGCAGAACCGTCAAAACGGTTTCCAGGGCGGATTTTTTGGTGGTTTTATGCACGTCCACCGGAATACCGCGGCCGTTGTCTATAACCGTGCAGCCGCCATCTTTTTGCAATATAACTTCTATCCTGGTGGCATGGCCGGCCATGGCTTCGTCTACCGAGTTGTCCACGACTTCCCAAATAAGATGGTGCAAGCCTGTTTCGCTGGTTGACCCAATATACATTCCCGGGCGTTTGCGCACCGGCTCCAACCCTTCCAATACGGTAATATTTTCCGCAGTATAACCGCTGGATTGTTTTTTAGCTTTTACCGCTTCTTTTTTCCCCATAAGTGTTCCTCAAGATTAATTACCTGTCTTCTAACATATAAAAAGGCTTGAAATCCGGGATTTCAGCCCTTATTTTATTTTTTGATAAATTCATAGTTTAGACCAAATGCAATTTAGCCTTGACGTCCCCCATGTCCCCTTCAAGTTCATTAATCCGCCTGATGGCATCAATTTTAAAATTTGCCTGGCTAAAGTGGCGTTCCATGGGCTCTGCCACTGTATTGGAGATAATCCTTGCCAAAGCCTCTGTCTGCTCTTCTGCAAATTCTTTTAGCTCCTTGGTTTGCTGCTTTAGATCATCCTTTGTAGCCAGATTTCTAAGTTCATCCTTTGTAGCCAGGTTTCTCAACTCATCTTTAGTGGCTAAATTTGTTAAATTATCCTTAGTGGCCAGTTTGGCTAATTGTTTGTCCAAATATTCCCGGGTAAGTTCCATAAATTTGGCATTTAATATGTAGTTTGACGTTTTTGTATTACCTTTATTATAACAAATTTTGCAAGAAGATCCAAGATTTTTTTATTAATTTGTGGATAATTTTATGGCTTAAATAAGGATAAATGAACGCCTCAACCGCGGTTGAGGTGTTCAAAAAACAAGTTTACCGAATAACCGCTCGCGATAACTTTATAGTTAAACTATCGTAATTCTGCATGGTAAATTTCTTTTGTCTGCTGGTAAAGCTTATTCTGCAGCGGTTCGACTTCTTCGGTTTTTAGCGTGCGCTCGGGGCTGCGGTAGACCACGCGGTAAGTGTAGCTGATTTTGTCAGGCCCGAATTTATCCGGGTTTTGATATTTGTCCAGCAGCTCTACCTGTTCAACCAAATCTCCGCCAATTTCACGGATCAAGTCAAAATAGTTGTTAGGCACAAAATCATTTTTAACTATAAAAGATATATCCCTGGTAATAGGCGGGTATTTGCTGACTTCCTCGAACTTCTGCCCGAGTTTAAGCTGTTTAGTCACGCGCGGATCTTCGCTCCATAGAAGACGGATATCGGGCAGATCCATGCTTAAGATTGCCAGCCTTTCCAAACCAAAACCAAAAGCCCACCCCGTCCATTTGGAACTGTCAATGCCAAATTTTTCCAACACGCTTCCCTTAACTACGCCACAGCCGTTTCCCTCCACCCATTTTCCCCACATTTCTATTTCCATTTCCAGGCTGGGATTCGTGTAAGGGAAGGTGTCGGGATTAAAACGGTATTTTACATTGTTGCCAAATACCGCTTTGGCAATATCCGACAAGACCTTTCTCAAATCCGCTTCGCCAATAATCTGTTTTTCCTTTGGAGCCAAATACCATCCGTCTATCTGGTGGAAAACGTTCATATGCCGCCTGTCAATCTCGTCTTTGCGGTATACCTTGCCGAAACTAAAAGCTCCCACCGGTTCGTTTACGGCCATTCGTTTTCTGACTTCTTCATTATGCATATGATAATACCACATTACAGTAGTATGCGTCCGCAAAATATGCTTGTCGTCTACATAATACGTGTCGGACTTGCTGCGAGCCGGATGGTCGGCGGGGAAATCAAATAAGTCAAAGCTTAAATCCGCCGGGACAATTTCCGGCGTTTGCACAATATCAAAATTATTAAAAT
>JAMDAY010000006.1 GCA_023484515.1 Patescibacteria group bacterium | reverse complement strand
TTCCAGAGGGCGGCCCTCATGCAAGTTTTAATTAATTGTTAACAACGGATTCATGCCAAATAACATGCCTGGCTGCCTAAGCAGCATAGCCAAGGCTTGGGCTTCCTGGGCCAGGCCGGACAGCAGCTTGGTTTCGGCAAAAGCCGTATACAAATGCTGTTCGCCCAATACCACCACCGCGAATTCCTGGCCGCTTGCCCGGAGCAGGGAGGCGAAATTGTATTGCGATTCGTCCAAGTACCCGGTTTTAGCGCCAATAACTTTTATGTCCGCATCAGCCAAAAGCTTATTGGTATTTTTAATGGTTTGGCTATACCGCCAATTATTGGCGGAACGCAAATAATAAGTTTGCAGCCCGGCAATATTGCGCAAGTAATTGTTGGCAAAAGCGGCCTGGATAATATTAACATAATCCCCGGCCGTAGTCACGTTGGCCGGGTCCATGCCGGTCGGCTCGTTAAAATGCGAATGCGTAGCCCCCAAACTGGCGGCTTTTTCGTTCATCCTTTTGGCAAATTCCTCCGCAGACAAGCCGGTGCTTCTGGCCAGCGCGCTGGCCGCATTGTTGGCCGAAGGCAGCAAGAGGGCATGGAATAAGCCGTCTATGGTAAACTTTACCCCGGGCTTGGCTAAAATGCACGCCCCGCCGGCTCCGCAAGCGCCCAAATTCTGGTCCTGCCGGGTTATGGCAACGGTTTTTGCCAGCTTCGGCTTGGTATCCAAAACCACCAAAGCTGTAACAAGCTTGGTAAGGGAAGCGGGCGGCCACGGCATGTCGGAATTTTTGGAAATTAAAACCTGGCCGGTTTTTATATTTTTTACGGCATAAGCCTGGGCGCTCAAGTTGGCCATACTGGCCAATTCATTGCCGCTTACGGGAAGCTGCAAGGCAAAGGCCGGCAGCGGCAAGGACAGCGCCAAAACGGCAATAGTTAATGCGAGTTTTATTTTAAATGAAAGCATTTTATTTGCTGCTTTATTACTGCTGCAAAATATCTCCGAATTTGGACTGCAGCATTTTTTTATGCTGTTTGAACAAATCTTCCAGGGCCGCGCGGATATTGCGGGCTATTTCGCTTTTGTCGCCCACAATTTCAGGGCTGACTTCCACGCTTAAAATGTTTTGGTTGCCGTCCATGGTCAGGATAATTTTACCTCCGCCGGACTTGCCGCTGACTTGCTCTTTCGCCAAAGCCGCCTCCAGTTGCTTGGCCTGCTTGCGCATTTCGTTTACGTCTTTAAGTTTGTCAAAAATTCCCATAAAATAATTTAAAGATTTAATAGTTGAAAGATTAGAATAAATTTACGTGGCTGGCGGATCTGTTCTTAATCTACTTCCACGCTGTCTTTAGCCGTTTTATCACTGCTCCGAATACCATTAAGAAAATTATTGCCTTAATAATCCAGCCAATAAATGGTATAAAGCCCAGCAGCGTCCAAATTACCGTCCCCAACACAACCGCCTGCCAGCCGGAAAGCTTTTCCGCAGACTTGTTAAGCAAACTGAGCAGCAAGTACCCCAAAACCACCGCGGAAACCAAATTTACGAACAACAAAAGCAAGGCATAAGACAAGCCGAGCAATAGGGCAATATAATAGCCAATTAAGGTTATCAACAAAATTATAACAATAACCGGAATAGCGACAATTCCTAAAAATCCCCACCCCAGGCTTGGCCACGGCTTGCTGCGCACGTTTTGGTAAGCGGAAAAAGCAAGATCCTTCCCATAATAAACCAACAACAAGCCTGCCGCAATCCAGGCCAACAGCTTAACCAAGAAAGCCAAGGTCAGCAAGCCTGCGGTTTTTGCGCCCGCTCCTTTTTGTAACTGGATAAATTCTATGTTAGGGACGTTAGCCCCGTTTTGTACCACGGCTTGCCTGACCCCTTTGTAAGTGACTTGGCCGGGTACGCTAGCGTTCGGGCCGAAAATTAAATTGCCGGAAGCGCGGACATTAACATCCCCGCCTATGCGGCTGTCTATGGTTACGGTCCCGCCGACCGCCTTTACGCTGCCATTTACCGGAGCGTCCACAACTACGTTGCCTCCCGCTACCAGCAAGTCGCCGGACACTGATGCATTTCCGGTTAAATTGACGTTACCTCCGGCTACTACCAAATCTCCGCCTATGGGAGCGGTAATCGTAATGTTGCCGCCAATAATTCGGGCATGGCTGCCGACCTGGCTGTTTAAAAATATGGTGCCGCCCGCGGCCAAAAGCTCCTGCTGGACTTTTCCGTCAATGGTTATCATGCCTCCGGCAACCGTAAGGTCCCCGTTGGTGTCTCCATTGACCGTGACGCTGCCTCCGGCAGTATATAAATTATTATACGTCTGCCCGGAGCCGATAATTACATTTGGATTGTCCTTGCTTGGCTGGACAATGTCCGCGGCCAAGGACGCCTGGGCAAAAACCAGTCCGGCCGCGGCCACACCCATTACGCTAAAAAATATTTTTTTCATATCCTTATGGTTAATTTTTTATTTGATACTTAATTATAACACATTTTAAAAGACGGCTCCAAATTCGGCCCTTAATTTTTTTTGCCCGATCCATTCATATTTAAATAACGACTTCTAACTTTAATGACGTTAATATCTGCCTCAAATAACGCTTACCCCGCGCATGCATTAAACGCCTTCACTTGCCCATTATAAATTTCCACGGCAGATTTTAATTGGTCGGCCTTGTTATTGTAAATTTTTACCAGATTATTGTAATCGCTGACTTGCTTGTTGTAAGCGTCATATTCTTCGCGGGTTTGCGGGTCTTGGCTGTCCAACTGCGCTTTCAAAAATTTTAGTTGCGGTTCTAATTGGTCAATTTCTCTTTGCAAGCTGCTGATTTTGTCTTTAAGCGTAGGATCTATTTCCGGACACGAGGCCAAAGGTTTGCCGAACTCCTGCACTGCCAGCCAGGTCATTTTGCCTTGGAACATGCCGCGCCCCACGGCCACGCCTATTTCCTGGAATTTATTGTTTAAAATGTTTGCGCGGTGGCCCGGGCTGTCCATCCAGGCCTGCACCAGCGCCTGGTCGTCTTTAAAATTGCCCATGGCCAAATTTTCCCCAATGTCCACGTATTCGTAATGCGCGGCCGCCGCCAAGTCTGCCGGTCCTTTGCCATCCGGCGAATTATGTTCAAAATATTGGCGGTCAAACATGTCTTTTACTTTTGCCGCGGCTGCCTGGTCTAGTTGCGCGTTTTCCTTTAAAGCCGGCAGGCTGCCGTTTGACTGCCTTTGGCTGTTAGTCCATCTGATTATTCCGGATACGGTAAGGCTGGATTTTGCCGCAGTCTCCGGGCCGCGCAGCGCCCCGCCCGTTAAGACCTGTCTTTTTATCTGGCTGACTGTTTCGCTGTTGCTTGCCATATCCAAAAACTTATTGGCCTTCTGTTCCACCTTGCCGCCGAAATGGAAGACCAAAGCGAATATGGCAATGCCAAAAATTGTCAGTGAAATTTTTTTCATGAAATCGTTATAGTTATGGAAACCGCCCTGTGGGGCTATTTGATTTAAAATCGCCAGAGGATGATCATAAATTAATAATCTAAAGCCTGTTATTCCCGGAAGGCGGCCTTCAGCCACTTACCCAATATTCAAAGCCCCAAATCCTTCGCTATTCCTTGCATTGCGGCAATGACGAAATTAATGTGTTCGTCGCGGCCAATGCCCACTTCGCTTATGCCGGTTTCAATGTCCTGGCGGCTGACTTTGGCCGCAAAGTCTTTGTTCTTGAGTTTCTTTTTTACGGACGAAGCATCCATGCCTTCCAGCTTGGTTGGCCGGACATAAGCGCAGGCCATTATAAAACCGCACAATTCATCCACTGCAAATAAAACTTTTGCCATATTGGCCATTCTGGGCACGCCGCTATAAGTCGCATGGCCTAAAATTGCCTGGGTAATTTCCTGCGGGTATCCTTGTTCCTGCAAAACTCTTACGCCTTCAAACGGATGCCCGGTCTTGGCAACAGGGTCAACCGCCGGGCATTTTTCATAATCAAAGTCATGCAACAGGCCGGTTATGCCCCACAATTCTTTATCCTCGCCGAATCTTTCCGCATACGCCCGCATTGCCGCTTCCACAGCCAGCATATGCTTGCGCAGCGACTCTGATTTAACCCAATCAGTTAATAACTGGCTTGCTTGTTCCCGAGTTTTATTCATAGTAAAACCTTAATAATTCCTTACTTGATTTTAATGCCGGATTAAGGCCGATTCTGGGAGCCGACGTAATTTTACGCGCCGGGATAATTATCCCCTTATCTTCTATATATAGCGTATCGCCGGTCAGGTCTGTGCCATATATAGCTTTAGTAATACCGAAAGATTTGCAAAGTTTGCCTGGCTTGTCAGTTAGATATTTGTAATTGTTAACTGGGCGGCCGAAATTATTTTTCATCAATTCTATCCCCTGCCTGGGAATAACCGCGCGGACAAACACCACTTCCGGAATATCTTTTTTATTTACCACCGCGCCCAACATATGGTACATTCCGTAAATTAAATAAACATAGGCATGCCCGCCTTCTCCGAACAGAATTTCCGTGCGTTTGGTGCGCTTGTTGCCATGGGCCGCGTCGTCGCCGGACAGTGCCGAATAAACTTCCACTTCGCAAATTTCACCGGATATCTTGCCTTGGCCGGTTTGGCGCGTCAGATATTTTCCCAAAAACTTTTTCGCTATTTTTCTAGCCGGCTGTTGGTAAAATTTTCGCCCAAGCTTAGGCATAAAATTATTTCGGTAGTTAACGGTTTTTGAAGGCGGCCTTCCGGGACTATCCATCTTAAGATTGGCAGATAATGATTGTAATCTTATCATCTAAAAGTTGCTTATCCCGGAAGGCCGTCTTCAAAACATACACTATCACCATATCTAACATTTCCCTACCCATTCCGCAAAAAATTGCTTTAAATATTGTTCCATAAATTTGTGGCGGCGCAAGGCAATTTTTTTGGCGGTTTTAGTGTTCATTAGATCCTTAAGCAACAGTAATTTTTCGTAAAAATGCTGCACGCCAATACTGTGGCGTTGTTGGTAATCCTCGCTTGATTTAAAACTCCTCGGCTTCATGCCTGGGTCGTACATTACCGCCCCGTTGGCGCCGGTATAGATAAAACACCTGGCTATGCCCATGGCGCCTATGGCATCCAGCCGGTCCGCGTCCTGCGCTATTTTTCCTTCTAAAGATAATTCTTGCGTTTTAAGGACGTTTTTATTGTAAGACATATGGGTGACTATATGCAAAATCTTTTCTTTGTCGCTGCCGAAAACGTCCATTTTGTCCAGCCACTTTTTCACTTTTTCTGCCGTGCGGTCTTTATGGTTCGGCTCCAGTTTGTAATCGCCAAGGTCGT
This sequence comes from Patescibacteria group bacterium, assembly GCA_023484515.1. GTDB lineage: Bacteria > Patescibacteriota > Doudnabacteria > UBA920 > UBA920 > JAMDAY01. The sequence goes on along the minus strand of JAMDAY010000006.1, from coordinate 932 downwards.
GCAATAAAACCGCCATCTCCGCGACAAACATGTCGGCTTTTTCCGCTTTGCCGATTTGTTTTGCCAGCTGCCATGTCCGGTAAATGTGCCACCAATCGTGCCCGCTGTTTTCGTTTATAGACAGTTTCCTTATGTATTCCGCAGTTTGTTTAATTTTTTGTAATTTTGTCATAAACAATGTTTATATTTAAATTCATATTTAAATATGAATTTAAATATATACTTATTTATTGTCCGTGCCTACGGCCTCGGCAATATTTTTGTATCCGTCGCGCTTGAGCAGCTCGGCCAGCCCCTGGTTAATGGAGCTTATCGCCTGCGGCCCTTGGAAGATCATGCCGGTGATCAGCTGGATTAACGAAGCGCCCAGTTTAATTTTGCGATAGGCATCTTCTGCGGTAAACACTCCGCCGCAGCCGATTATTACAAACTCTCCTTGGGTTCTTTTATATAAATACGCTATCTGCCGGTCGGATTGCTCCTGGACCACCTTGCCAGAAAGCCCGCCCTGGTCCGGCACGTTTTTGTCTTTTATGTTTCCATTGCTGCGGTCCTTGGCCAGGTTTGTGGAAACAAATCCGGTAATTTTGTATTTGCAGGCTATTTCCGCCATACTGTCCAAATCTTCCAGGGGCATTTCCGCCGGCATTTTAATAAACAAGGGCTTGTTGGAAGGAATTCTTGTGATTGCATTGAGCAGCCGGTCCAATTTTTCCGGCGTGGTAAACGGCTCGCCGCCAAAAGCGTTAGGACAACTTATGTTAACGGTAAAGTAATCCCCTATGCCCGCATTAATGAAACATTGGTACGCTTTAACGTAATCCGCTATACCGCTTTCTTCGCTCACGGTTTCCGGGCTGTTGGTTTTGGCAATGCTCACGCCCGTTGGAATTTTCAATTTTAAATCTTTCAATCTTTCAACAATTTTTTCG
>JAMDAY010000003.1 GCA_023484515.1 Patescibacteria group bacterium | reverse complement strand
CGTTGATCGGGCAGTCAGAGAACTTAATCACCGTCCCAGAAAACGCTTAAACTACCTTACCCCTTACGAGGTCTTTGTTAAGGGCCTTAAGCCCTAAGGGCGGTTGCACTTCAAGCTAGAATGTAGGTTATGCACAGAAAAAAATTTAACAATTTAAAAATAGAAAAATAAAAAGATTTTTAATCCAAGGCGCAATTTTTTATTTTTTTATTATTTTATTCTTAAATCTTTAAATCCCCAACCTTACGACATGCCGGCCAGGTTGTAAATTGGCATTAAAATGCCGGCCACTAAAAGGCCCACGCCAATGCCCAGCACGATCATAATTAAAGGTTCCAGCAAGGTGGTTAAGGTAGCGACTTTCCCGTCCACTTCTTTTTCGTAAAAAGAGGCCAGTTTGGCCAGAATGTCGTCCAATTGCGCGGTCTGCTCGCCCACCCTGACCATTTGGGTCACCAGGTTGGGGAATTCCTTGTGGCCGGACAGTCCGTCGCTGATGCTTTTGCCCGCGGAAATTTTGCCAACCGTGTCCATAATAATATCGCGGTAAATGACATTGTTAATAATTTCGCTGACAATCTCCAAAGCTTTAATAATGGGAATGCCGCCCATGACCAGGGTGGAAAGGTTGCGGGCAAAGCGCGACAAGTAAATTTTCCGAAAAATATCGCCAATTAAAGGCAGGCGGATTTTTAAAGTATCCCACTGGTAGCGCCCGGCCTGCGTGGAAATATAATACTTAATTCCCAAAATTAGCATAGCCAGGCCCAGCAGGAAGGTCCACCAGTATTTGCCGAAGAACTTGGTAAAAGCTATCAGACCCACGGAAATTGGCGGCAGGGTGCCGCCCTGCTCTTCCAAAACCGAAGTCAAATTGGGCAAAACGAACTTGAACATCAAAAAACCCACAATGCCCAAAGCCGACAGCACAAACACCGGATAAGTCATGGCGCCCTTAACCTTGGACCTCAGCTCGTAATCCTTTTCCAACTGGTCGGCCAGATACACCAGGGACTTGTCCAGGGAACCGGAAACCTCGCCGGAACGGACCAGGCTGGTATAAACGTTGCCAAACACCTTGTCGTGCTTGGCCATGGCAGTGGACAGGCTGTCCCCGTTCTCCACGGAAGTAATTAAGTCGCGGATTATAGATAAAAGATATTTGTTGTCTATTTGCTCTTCCAAAATGCGCAGCGCCTGGATTATGGGGACGCGCGCGGAAATAAGGGTGGCTAGCTGCCGCGAAAACAGCACTAAGTCCTTGTTTTTTACCGAACGGCCCAAAAAGCTGAAACTCTCCAGGATGTTTTCCTCTTTCTGTTCCAAACTGATAATTACCAGGCCGTTTTCGCCCAATAACTGCTCCGCCCGGTCCTGGTCCTGCGCCACGACCGTGCCGGTTTTAATTTGCCCTTCCTGGTTTTTTGCCTTGTAGAAGAATTTCATATAATTTTTTGGCAATTTTCCTAAAAATTTTATGTGTTAAAAAAATCGTCAAGAAATTAATGACAAAAAATATTCGTTGTCCGTCACGAAATTCTGCGCCACTTCAAACTCCACCACGCCCTGCTTGACCAAAAAGGCCAAAGTTTTGTCCAAGGGCACCATGCCTTCTTCCAAATTGGTATGGATAATGTTGGGAATTTCAAAAACCTTGTTGTCGCGGATTACGTTGCGCACCGCATGGTTGGACACCATAATTTCGTAGGCCGGAACGCGCCCGCCGCCAATTTTCGGCAAGAGCCTTAATGATATGACGCCGGACAGCACGCTGGCCAGTTGCCCGCGGATTTGCGCCTGCTGCGTAGAGGGAAAAACGTCCACAATGCGGTCAATGCTTTGGGAGGCGTCGTTGGTGTGCAGGGTGGCAAAAACCAAATGACCGGTTTCGGCTATGGTCAGCGCCGCGGAAATGGATTCCAGGTCCCGCATTTCCCCCACCAGGACCACGTTGATGTCTTCGCGCAGCGCCGCCCGCAAGGCTCCGGCAAACGAAGGCGTGTCCACATACAACTCCCGCTGGCTGATAATGGACTTATTGGGGGTCATTAAAAATTCCACGGGGTCTTCTATGGTCAAGATATGCTCACTCCTGGAATTGTTAATTTCATTTAACATGGCGGCCAAGGCGGTGGACTTGCCGTGTCCCGTGGGCCCCACTACCAGGACTAAGCCCTGCTTGCGTTCCGTAAATTTTTTCAAGATGGGCGGAAGGTTTAACTCTTCCAAGGTCTTAATATGATTGGGAATTGATCTTAAAGCTATGCCAAGGACGCCTTTTTGCCGGTAAGCGTTTACCCTGAACCGGATATTGTCCTTAAAAGAGTAGGAAAAGTCTATATGCATTTCCTGCTCAAACATCTGCTTTTGCGCCGGGGCAAGCAGCACGTTAAGCAGGTCCATAATACTGTCGTTGCTTAACACCTGGTAGCTGTCCATCCGGATTAGCGAGGTGTCCACGCGGATAATGGGCGGTTCCCCGGCCATCAAATGCAAGTCCGAAGCGTCGCGCTCCAAGACCAAAGACAGTAATTTGTTTAGTTCCAATTCGCTGGCTTTATACATAAAAATTTAAAAATTAAATATCAAAGTTTAAAAATATAGTTTTTTCGCAAAGCGAAAAATTCTTGAATTTTTACATTTGATCTTTTAATTTTAATTTAATAGTTAAGCACCGCCTTAACCACGTGGGCTATGTCCTGCGGTTTGGTCAGGCGGCGGTCTAAATGCCCGGAAATTCCCGCGAGCATAAGCTGCTTTAACTGCTCGCTGCCAACCCCGTAACCGACAGTAACCACAGGCAATCCGGAAAAATTATTCTTCAGATAAGCCAAGTGGTTTACCAGCTCCAGAAAATACCCGTTCCACCCCGTGCTTAAAACCATCAAATCCGGCAAAAAGGACTTGGCCGAAGCCCGAATGCCGTCCAAATTATTGCAGCGCTCCACTTCAAACCCCTGGGCGGCCAAATAACCGGCATACAGCCCCAAAAGGTATTCTTCCGGCTCAGCTACCAGCACTTTTTTCCGTTCCTGCCGGATTCCCGCCAAGTCAGCCAGCAAATTCAATTTTTGTTTAATTATATATGGCATTTGGCAATTAACCTGATTTCCGCCAACTGGCGGACTAAGCGCTCCAAAATAACGCCTAAGGCCGCATTAAAGATTAAAGATTAGAATAATTTTTACTCCGTGGTCACCCTCACCACTTCTTCCATTGTGGTATCGCCGCGCAGCACTTTGACAATACCGTCCTGCTTCATGGTAATCATCCCCAATTTCTGGGATACTTCGTAAATTTTATGCGCCGAAACCTTGGAAGATACCAGGTCCTGGATTTCCGTGGTGGAGGGCAAAACTTCAAAAATTCCGAATCTCCCCGCATAGCCGGTATGGCCGCATTTCTCGCACCCTTCGCCCTTGAAAACCTTAAGCTGCTTGGGATCGAACCCTTCAAAGTATTCTTCCGGCACCCCCACCAATTCCCGCCTGATTTCCTCTTCCACCGCCTTGGTCAAGGGAATTTCCTTGCGGCAGTCGGTACAAATTTTCCTGACAAGGCGCTGGGCCATGACGACATTGACCGAAGCCACCAGCAAGAACGGCTCAATGCCCATGTCTATCATGCGGGGCATGGCGCCAATGGCGTTGTTGGTATGCAGGGTGGAAAAGACCAAATGTCCGGTTAAAGCGGCATGAACTGCCAATTCCGCGGTTTCCTTGTCGCGGATTTCCCCGACCATTACGATATTCGGGTCCTGCCTTAAAATGCTGCGCAGTCCCGCTGCAAAAGTCAGGCCGATTTCGGGATTTATCTGGCTCTGGTTTACTCCGGGGATAAAATATTCCACCGGATCTTCCAAGGTGACAATATTTACGGTTGTAGTGTTTAATATGGAAAGTATGGAATATAAAGTTGTGGATTTTCCGCTGCCGGTCGGTCCCGTAATCAGGAAAATGCCATGCGTTTTTTTTATGTTCTCTTTTATCCAGGTAGCCGCCCGCCCCCTGATGCCCAATTGCTCCAAAGTCGGCACCGACCCGGTCTTGTCCAAAATACGCATGACTATCTTTTCCCCGTAAATCAGCGGCAAAATGGATACGCGCAAATCTACGGACTTTTTGCCCACCTCCATATGGAACCTGCCGTCCTGGGGAAGCCTAGATTCGTCAATTTTTAAATTGGACAATATTTTAATCCTGGTGACAATGGCCGCTTGCACGCTTTTGGGCAACATTAGGGAGGTATGCAAAATCCCGTCAATACGGTAACGCACACGGACATCTTTTTCCGAAGGCTCAATGTGGATATCGGAAGCATTCCCTTCTATGGCATTGGAGAGTATGACGTCTACAATCTTAATTATCGGCGCTTCTTCTATTACCTGGGGTTTAATTTGTTTTTCCTGTTCCGCCGGTTTTTTTTGCTGTTCCACCGCCTCCTTGACCTGGATATCCTTTAAGGCTTCGCCAACCACCTTTTTCAGACTCCTCTTCTTGCCGATTACCGTGCCCACACCGGTTTCGGAAGCGAGATAAAGCTGCACTTGCAAGTTCTGTTTCTGCCCCAAAAATTCCAGCGCTTCCAAGGCTGACAAATTCGTCGGGTCGGTAATGGCCACTTTTAAAGTGCGCCCTTTTAGCTCAAAAGGGACAAAATTGTAAAAATTCATTGATTCCTGGGGAATTAGCGCCAAAACGGGAGTGGAAATTTGCGCGTCTTTCAGATTGGCATAAGGAATGTTAAAAAAAGCGGCCTTGGCCTTAGTCAAGTCTTCCTCTTCCATAACCTTCTGGGCCAGCAATTGCTGCATCAGGTCCTGCCCGTTTTCCTTTGAATTGGCCCGTAATTCCGCTACAGTTTCAGGCTTGACGAATCCGTTGTCCACCAAAAATTTTTCAAATCCTTCCAGGGTGTCCACACTATTGGTTTTTACCGGCTGTTCCATAAATTATTGGCTTGTTTTTGCAGGCTGCGAAGAAATTAACGACTCTTTGGGAATGCCGACGTCCTTGCTTATGTCCAAAGGAAGCGGCTTTACCACCCCATAGCGCAAATTTTGTTTTGATAGAGTTTCCTCAAAATCCATCTTATCCCCATAAGGCAGTGTTTTGCCGGCGACTGCCCCTTTTTTATTTACAGCCTGCGGCATTGGGGGGGCTGAAGCAGCTCCTCCGCTGGACGGCTGGGAGGAAGACCCTTTTAAGCCGTTATATAATACAAAACCACTGCCTCCGAAAGCGGCAACAATTATGATTATTTGGATAGTTTTTTTGTTTACGGCCATGTTTAATTTTTACGAAAGAGTTTATTAGGTTACTCAAAATCCTGACTTAACTGTCTAATTTGAAGCGTAATAATATGCTTCCAAGCCTGCTCTTAAGTCTATGGAATCAGATTTTGCGCTGGAGATTTCCAGGGAATTGACATTAATAATCCTGGCGCTGTTTTCCAGTTTTTTTAAAAACGTCTCCAACTGGCTGAAGCTGCCGCTGACAGAGGTATTGGCTGCGACTTTTTGCAGGCTCCGGGAAGCGGCAAAAGGGTTCTGCAATGCGTCACGGTTCCCTGCCACTATACTGTCACCCTTGCCGCTGACGCTCACACTGCCGATAACCACACCAGATTCCTGGGCAAGCTGGTTAATGAGAACTTCCAAGCTGAAAGGTTTGCTGTTCAAAGGCAAGGCGTCGTCCAGTTTTTCCACATCAGCCTTATGCGCGTTCAATTTGCTTACCAGGCTGCGCAAAGTATCCAAATCGCCGGAAATTTTATCCCTCTCTTTCACTAACGCGTCTCTCTTGACCCGCTGCGCTTCCAGCCCCGCAGCCTTGGGGGAAACCAAATACCAATACCCCAAGCCTATCACCACCAAAAGCAGCACTACTTCCATTAAAGAATGGCCGGATTTTTTTAAAGCCGGCGACAAGGTTACCTTTGGCATGGAAAAATTTTTCGGTAAAGGGGTTTCCATAAAAACGCTCCGCTTTAGTTATTATTCCCGCCCGCAGTTGCCGACGCGGGAGAAGCATATTTAATCAAGTTGGGATCAAATTTGAATTTTACGTCAAAATTTACGCTTTCAGCCCCATCGCTGCTACTTATCCGGTGATAGGAACCGATCTTAAAGTCGTAAAAATATTTGTAAAATTCAGGCTGGTCAAACACTCTTAAATACTTGTCCAAATACAGCAAATCAGGGACGCTGGCGGAAAGGCTTATTTCGCCGTCGGGAGTGGCCTTTAAACTGCTATAACTGGCCTGCTTTAAGGTGGAATTGGCCAACACCGGTAAAAAATTGGACCAATAAAAGTGCCCGTCTATTAATGCGCTTAGTTCTTTTAGCTGCCCTTGGCGGGTGTATACTTCGCTTTGCTCCTTAATTTCCCCAAAACTGGATTGTTTGCTGGCTATGTCCTGCTGGAGCTGCAATATTTCCTTATTTGCCTGCTTTAGTTGAAAAAATAACCAGCCATAGTAACCGGCCAAGGCAAAAACAGCCACTGCCAAAATCCTCACTACCCAGGCAGTCAAAGCTTCCGCCAGATTGCTGCTTGCTGTTTTTTGTTTTAGCAGGTTTATTTGGGCCAAGGGAATAATCCTTGATCTTGGATCTTTTATCCTTCCTTTTTATCAATTAAGGATAAAGGATCGGGAATAATTGTCTAATTTGTTTATGTTTCGCTTCTTAAAGCAAGCCCGATGGCAATGGGAAGGTTTAAAGAATACCTTTTCAAGACAGATTCCAGGTCTTGGCTGTAGCCAACCGCTTTAAGCGGATCGCCGCGTTCTATGCTTATGCCTAAATCGCTGAAATATTCGGTTATACCCGGCAAATTTGCGCCGCCCCCTACCAATAAAATTTTATCTACTTTCAGGTTATGGGATTGGTAAATGGTCAGTAATTGCTTGACTTCCCCTTTAATTATATTCAAAACCGGCTTAATGGTTTCAGGAATAAAAGTAGAGCTGCTAACGCCGAAATCCTTTTTAAACTGCTCCGCCCGGGCCAGGCTGATGTTTAAAGATTGGGCTATTTTATTGGTAATGGTATCGCCCCCAATATTCAAATTCCGGCTCAGCCTTAAAAAACCGTTTTCTATTATGTTCAAACCAGTGGTCTTAGCCCCTATGTCTATTATAACACAGTTCATGGGAATATTGCCAATTAAGGAGCGGATGAGGGCCAGGGCTTCAATTTCCCCAACTTCCGGCTCCAAACCGGCCAGGGAAAATACTTGCATGTAATTCTGGGTTACCTGCTTGGGCACCGCGGTCAGCAGGACCGACAAAACATTTTCCTCGGGTTTCCCCTCGGAAATGACCGTCCAGGAGAGGTCAATTTCCGAAAGCGACAAGGGCACGTATTTTTTAGCTTCAAATTCCACGGCCGAACCAAGCTCCTGGTCGTTCATCCGGGGAAGCTGGATTACCGAGGTAAAAACCGCGCTATTGGGGAAACTAATTACACAACGCTTGGTGCTAACTTCCGCCTTGGCAGCCAGTGTCTTGAGCAAATGGGCGGTTTTGCTTATGGCTGTCTCGTCGTTTTTGCTTAATAACTGGTAAGAAGTGTTTACCATCCCGTAAGTATCCAAAACCGGCTTTCCCTCATGGGAAATTTGCGCAATTTTAATATTGGAAGTCCCGATATCAACACCCAAAATTTTCTTCTTTTTGGAAAACAGTTGGGGAAAAATCATTATAAGCGAGTTATTTGTATTGGTTTGCGGCCTTTTAGTTTTGGTTTCGGTAAATAATTTGGCAGTATTTTTACGACGATTGCTAATTTATAATAATACAATTTTCCCCTGTTGTCAAAATTCAGATTGTCTGCTAAAATAGTAACGCTATCTTAAAATGCGGAATAACATTCGGATTTGTGCCTGCCGGCAGGCGTAATTCCGGATGCATTGCCGGATTAATTACGAATAGCGTCCAAATGTTTGGGCGATTAGCTCAGATGGTTAGAGCGCGTCACTGATAATGACGAGGTCTGAGGTTCAATTCCTCAATCGCCCACCACTTCTTCGCTAAAGCTACGAAGTGCAGGCACGGCTTAGAGATTAAATATTGTTTAGATTATTACCGTTGCCTATAATCGCGAAGAAGTGTCCTACGAAGTCCGCCAGGGGCGGACGAAGTAGGGCCGCATTTTGCCAAACATTAAACAAAATCAATGCGTTTTTTCTTAGCTCCCTTAGTTTTTATTGTCGGGTTTTTATGCATGAGATATTCGGTTGCCATTACCGACCAATTCACCGGCAAAATTGACCTGGCGGAAAAATATCTCGGCACCGGCATTGGCGCCGGCACCTATACTTTTTGGAAATTATTCGGCTTGGCCATGTGTGTCTTAAGCGTTTTGTGGCTGTTTAACATGCTGCCTTCCGGTTTTGCCACCCCGCCCTCCCCCGCTCCGACTTCGATGATTGCTCAAATACTGGTATAATACTCCCGGGAGTAATCCCGGGATTTAAAATCTCCATGTTAATTGCCAATCCCGGCGTTACAGCCGGGACTTCGCGCCTTTAACGTCAAAGTTGTCAGTTGTTAAAAGTTTTTAAGGGCCTATAGCATAGTGGCAGTGCAGTCGGTTTGCATCCGACGGGCGGGAGTTCGATTCTCCCTAGGTCCACCAGACGCTTCATAATAGAATAAGGTCTTTGTTTAACTTTGACGTTAAATCCGTCTAAGATAAAGCTATGGCAGATAATAACAAAAAACCGATGGCAATAGGCGGCTTAGCCGTAATGGTAGCTACGGGTTTTGGACATGTAGAAAATGAGCTTGGCGACGTAAAAACCAGACTTGGCAACTTGGAGCATAAGGTAGAAGCATTAAACAGTAACGTGAACAATTACTTGGAACTTTCCGAAAAACGGTACAGCGAACTCAAATAGCGGGACGCTCTACTGGCTAAATGGCTTAAACTTATAGCCGACAAAACAGGAATACCGATAGACGTCAGCCAACTGGAAAAAATTTAAAACCGCCCTCTTACCAAGACGGGCGGTTTTTTGATTATCTTAGGATAATCGGATATAATAATTCCATCCCGGTTCCTGGAATCTTTTTATTTTTCTATTTTTAAATCTTTAAATGAATATGCTCCAAACCCTAAAAAAAGCCACGGAAGAAGTTTTAAGGGAAATAAGTGAAGAAAAAAAAATCAGAAAAACCGGCGAGGTATTCCTGCTGTTTTCCTTGGGCAGCCAGTTTGACCACTTAATCAAGCAAAAGCTGGATGCCTTGGGCATATTTTGCCTGGTAGCAGACCCGGCCGCTGTCACGGCTGATGATGTTAAAAAAGTGGCGCCGGCCGGGATAATCTTGTCCGGCGGCCCGGCTTCGGCCTACGAGATGCCGCCGTTTGACGGGAAAATCTTTGACTTGGAAATTCCGGTCCTGGGCATCTGCCTGGGCTTCCAGATGTGGGCATACCACATTGGCGTTCCCGTAGTTCCTTCCGACAAGCGCGAATTCGGCACGCATAAATTTACCTTGACCGGCAAAACAGCCTTGTTTGATAAAGTGCCTGAAATATCTGAAGTTCTAGAAAGCCACGGCGACCGGATTGAACCGGATAAAAAATTAATAATCATCGGCAACACGGAAAATGCGCCGGCTGCGGCCGCGCAGCATAAAAATTTATACGGCGTGCAGTTCCATCCGGAAGTTACGGAAACGGAATACGGCGGAAAAATTTTGGAAAACTTCTGTTTTCAAATTTGCGGAGCCAAGGATAGGTTCCCGGCTGAAGAGATTGCCAGGAAAAAAATCGCGGATCTGCAAGAAAAAATCGGCAATAAAAAAGTTTTGCTGGCGCTTTCCGGAGGCAGCGACTCGTCTGTTGTGGCGTACTTGCTGAAATGCGCGACAGAAGCAAGGGTTCCCCTTGCGGATCGGCATAATAATAAAAAACCGGCAAGCGGCCAACCGGCGCCAGACAATAAAAAAAATTCCGGTGCCGCGCAAGGGGAACCCTTGCCGCCGCAAATCCTCGGAGTCTACATTAAAGGCATTGACCGGCCGGACGACGAAGCGAATGTGATAAAATATTTTGATAACCAGCCTTGGCTAAAAGTCAAGGTTGTTGACGCGACCGGCGAATTCCTGGAGGCCCTGAAGAGCAAAATATCCATGCGCGATAAAAGGCTTGCCATGAGGGGAATCTACAAAGAAGTACTGGAGCGGGAAGCTGAAGATTTCGGCGCAGACTTTATAGCGCAAGGCACGCTTTATACTGACGTATCCGAATCCGGCGGGGGCTACGATAGCGGCGCCAAGAAAGCGCAAATAAAAATACACCACAACGTGAACTTGGGATTTTCCTTGCCTGAGATCGAGCCGCTAATTGACTGCGTCAAAGACACGGGCCGCAACATCGGCCGCTTTTTGGGCGTTCCGGAAGTCCTGCTGGTCCGCCACCCCTTCCCCGGCCCAGGGCTGATTGTGAGAATAGAAGGCGAGGTCACGGCGGAAAAATTGGCGATCGCGAGAAACATCGACGGAATATACATTGAAGAACTGCGCAACTGGGCGCTGTACGAAACCCTGTGGCAGGCTGGCGCGGTAGTCACCAACTCCGTTACCACTTGCACCAAAGGCGATGACGCGGCCGAAGGGTATGTAATAGCGCTGTGGGCTGTCTGGTCCGTAAACGGATTTACCGCCCGCAGTGCGGAATTATCGTATGAATTTTTAAAACATGTCTCCCGCCGCATTACTAACGAAATCCGCGAAGTCGGCGCAATAACTTATCGCATCAGTGATAAGCCGCCAACAACGATTGAATGGGGGTAGTGCCAATTTTATTTATTTTTTTCCATTAATTCCATGGTTTCTTTAAACTTAAAATCCCCCTGATAAGAATTATCAAGGGGATTTTAAAATTACTGGCCTTTGGTTACTGCTTCAGGATCAGGGAGAATTTGCCGGGTTTGGTCGTTGACAGTAGGAGCTTGTTGTTCCTCTGCAGGAGGAGTTTGGCTATCCGGAGTTTTTACCTCCTCTTTGGTTACTGCTTCAGGATCAGGGAGAATTTGCCGGGTTTGGTCGTTGACAGTAGGAGCTTGTTGTTCCTCTGCAGGAGGAGTTTGGCTATCCGGAGTTTTTACCTCCTCTTTGGGAGGCATACTCTCGCCAGCGGTATCGGGAAGATTTTCAAAAGAAGCGTCCTTATCAACAACATTTTCCGGATTAACCGCATCTTTTGGCTGTTTTGTTACGTTTTGCCCTAAAACTTCGGGGCTGCCTTGGTCACCGGAACCGACATCGGCAGGGGGAGTTGCCGGAGGGGCAGGAACGACAAGTTCGATATCCTGGGTAGTGCCGTCAGAAACGGTCAATTGGGCTTCAGGGGAAGCAAAGACATGCCAAGCAAAATTTAAGTCACACCCTTGAGCCTGATTGATTTTTATAGTAAAGCCAGTAGAATCCACGCCGCTAACGCTGGCAAAAACCGGCAACGGATCGCCAACCATGGTTATGGTTACAATCGGCTGGTATTCATAAAGAGCGGAAAAAGTTACCCGTACAGAGGTGGAGCCGGCTAAAATTTTAGCTTCTCCTACCGAGTCAGCAGACAAAAAGACATGGCCTTTAACCGTCAAGTTGCCGGAAAAAGGAACATCTACAACAGCCAGGTCGTCCCGGTAGACATTGTCTCCTACCCCTTGCAATTGAAGCTTAATGGCCTGGATCTCGTCCTGCTGCTGCTGGATAGCCTTGGTTAAAATGGGGATAAAGTTGGTGTAAGCCACAGATTTGTAGCCGTCGGGATTAGTTTGGACCATTTCCGGGAAAACATCTTCCAATTCCTGGGCAATAAAACCAACATGGGAAACGCCATCGCTCTGGTTAAGCCACTTAAAGTCCACGGGCCTGACCTTGGCGAGCTTATCCAACACAGGTTGCATATCTTGGACATCTTTCTTTAGCCTGGCATCAGAGGAACAGACCAAAGCCGTATTGGTGGGGTTAATAGTACAAGTGCCGTTAGCGTCCCTAAAAGCAGCCACATCCCCATCCGTCTCACGGTAGACATGCAGGAGGTAGGAAGGAGAAGTGGTGCCGATGCCAATATTTCCCGCAAAATAAGATGGCGCAGTTCCTTTATTATATAAGGCAAAACTGGGAACAGTGGAAGAGGCAGCTTGTTCAGTATAGATGGAATAATTTAAAACGGAACCAGCTTCCTGATTTGCCACATACAACCCATAACTTTTATTTGTAGTTCCTCCGCTATTCCCATTTCTAGAACTAAAAATTCCTATTGCCTCATCTATTGCGCTGCCAAAATACGATATTACCCCTCCCGAAACCCCAATAGCCTCAGTAATATCCCCTCCAAAAGCTGAAGCCTCCCCTCTGACGCCAAAAACCCAAGCCCCCGTACCATTGGTAACATACGCACTGCCTTGAACTCCCTGCGTTATCCAAGCTTGTCCAGAACCATCTTGCGATGCGTAACCCTTTACCCCGGTTAAATAAGTCACATTGTGGGAATTGGTAATTTTTGTTGCCGCCAAGCCTTGAACGCCGTACACTCCATAATTGGAATCATCCGTCGGGTCGGCATATGACATGCTATATACTCCAAATGTATCGCTACCAGGATCAGTCTGCGTCGCAAGTACATTCACGCTGGCCGAAATTTGCGTATTCCAAGGAGTCGTGTTCACCTGGGAACCACCAACCGCCATATGGCCGGATATATTAGCATTACCGCCCACAGTTAAGGCGTCCGTGGGGGAAGAAGTCCCGATTCCGACATAACCGCTATTGGTCACTATCAGGCCCTGGCCCGTCGAGGTCGCGACAGAAAGGACGGGGGTGGCGATGGTCGTAATCGCGCCATTGTAAACGCGGACATTGTCTATCCAGCCCATATCACTGCCGTCACTGCCGCTTGAATCTTTGATATATACCCAGCGGAATCTATGAACACCCGCGTTAACTGGTAACGATACCAAAGTCCAGTCTGTGCTGCCGGATATCCGGCTGGCATAACCCGAATTGGAATCGCAACCGTCGTTATCTACACAAAACAGCAAATAATCCCAATTTTTTTCGGAGCTAACTTTCCAGTAAAAATCAATTTCTCCGGGAATTTCAAAATCATACGTGTATTCCAAATACGTACTTTCACTGTCGCTGATATCGCCGCTAGCAGCGGAATTAGAGCCGGATTGGAACATGGAAGGATCCTTAAACCAATCTGCACTGCCTCCGGTAGTCCAATCGATGGAAGGAAAAGAACCCTCAAAATCCTCCGAGGACTGCAAGATGCGGTTGTCTTGGGTTGCCACCGGCAATCCCAATATTGACAATGTCGCTGCCGTATTATCCGTCCCGATCCCCACGTTCCCGTTAGGCAAAACAGTCAGCAAAGTATCGCCGGAAGAGGAGGCAACTGTTAATAGAGGCAACGTGGGGTTAACGCTAGAGCCTTGGAGGGATAAAAGGGAGGAAGGAGATGTGGAACCAATTCCAACCTTCCCGTCCTGGGTTACCCGCAATAAAGAAGCGCCGGAAGTGGAGGAAATATCTAACGGATCAACCGCGGTTGAGCCGTTAATTGACAGGCGGGCGGAAGGGGTGGAAGTACCGATGCCGACGTTGCCGCCAAAATAGTTTACCCCATTCTTGGCGTAGATGGCATATTTACTGGCAGCACCCGTGGCTGGAACATCAAAATAATAACCATAAATATCTCCGCCTTGTATCCAAGGATCATAAACATTTCCAATATTGACTCCATAAAACTTATCTGAAGTGCCCAAGGTTCCAAGCAATCCTCTAAAAGCAAAGCCGGACTGGGAAATCGGGCTACCTTCCTGTTCATAATCCAACCTTGCATAATAGCTATCTGTTATGCTGCCGCTCCCTCCGGGCCGGAGTTGGGTTTGAATGCCTGTTTGCCAGGTATTATCGCCACTATAACCTCCATAGCTCCAGACAGATACGCCTTCAACAGTTTTTTGCGTAATGGAATCGGAGCGGGAATCCAGGCCAAAAGACGCCCCTATGGCATCGCTATAATATGACCAATCAGCGGAAGTGTCGGAATTATTTGCCACTTTAGCATATAAACCCGTTGCATATCTGTTGCCATTTGATGGAATTCCGCTGCCGGTATCTACAGCCATGTTAATCCCGGTGACGTCTTTCCCATCGGCATCGGCGGAAACCGTTAAAGTAATTCCATCTTGCAAATTTGTATTAAGCTTGCCAACATTAATAGCCGTACCTGTCCCGGGATTAATATCCAGCTTCGCAGAAGGCGAAGTTGTCCCCACCCCCACATTCCCATTCGGCAGCACAGTGAGCAAGGAAGAGCCGGAAGAGGAAGCAACCAACAAGGGGAACCGGAACCTTGGACGGTCAGGGAAGCGGAAGAAGCGGTGGTGGTGCCAATAACGACGGAATCGGTAACCCTGCCTAAGACGATGCAGTTACTGCACTTGCCGACGGCATCGGCTCCGATTACCGTCATATAGTTAACTTGGGTAGTATCTACGGTATGGGTCAGCGCCCCGATGAAAGTATTGTGCGATCCGGTCGTATTGCCAAAGTCGAAATTAGCATCCAAGCCGGCGTTATAGCCGATAGCGGTATTCAGGGTTCCGGTGGTATTCAAGTTGAGCGCCTGTGATCCAACAGCGGTGTTTTTGTCGGATTTATTGGCCCAAAGCGCATATCCGCCAAGCGCGGTATTTTCATTTCCAGACAAGTTTTTTGAAAGAGCTCCGTTTCCCATGGCTATATTGTACGAACCTGTAATATTATCTTCCATCGAAGCGCTGCCGACAGAAACATTCTCATTGCCGGTCGTATTATAAACCAGGACTCCTTCCCCAAATGCGGAATTATCACCTCCGGTAGTATTAGACCAGAGTGACTTGTTCCCTACGGCCACATTGGACCAGCCTGTGGTGAGATAGTCCAAAGCATGCAGCCCTATTCCAATATTCTGGTCTGCGTTAAGTGCATATTTGCCTCCGCTGCCTATAAACATACTGGTCCAGTCCTGGTAATTAGTCGAGCCTTGTATCGAAAGCAGGGACTTCCCTGTAGAATCCTGGACGTCTACTAAAGGCGCCGCCGGATACATTTCCTGGATAATAACATCAGAGATTGTCCCATTAAAATCACTCGTGGGGGTAAACGTTATTACCGGAGATCCTGAAAGCTTGTCTCCATACTTGAAGGAGTCATAATTATAACTTATCCACGTATCCAGCGTGTCATCTCCAAAAGCCAAGGTTGTCAAACCCGAAGTCACTCCCGAGACCGCAAAACCAATGCGATACACCCGGCCAGGGATCAGGTCGGGGACAGACACACTCAGCGGGCTAGTGTTGCCTGCGGTATGGGTAAATGCCGGATAGCTGCCGGTCCAGCCCGCGCTGGTCCAACCTGAGTCAGTGGGAATTGCCGGGCCAAAAGACGGACCGTCAGTGTCACCTGACCCCTTTACGGTAAAGGCAGCCGGAGTGGGCAAAACTTCCTTAACGGAAACATAAGAGACAGTCCCATCAAAATCACTAGTTGGAACAAATGTAAATGTCGTTGGGCCCGATAGGGTATAAATACCGCTCTGCAGGTTACCAATTTGAACTCCATTATTATAATACCCGGCATAAAAGGTTTGTAAATAACTTGAGCCAAAATATGGAGATACTGAGCCCCCAGTCCCGGAAATGCTGTAGACGATGCTGTACTTCTTACCGGCAACAGCTTCGGGCAAATTCACAGTCAGAGTATTCGTGTTGCCGGGGGTGTGGGTAAAGCTGGGAAAGCTGCCGGTCCAGCCGGTGTTTGTCCAGTTGCCTGCGGTGACCAGTTCCGAACCATAGGCAGGCGCAACAGCCTTCGTATCATTGACCGTTACGCTGCCGTCATTCGCGACACGAAACAGGGATGTGCCGGTGGAACTGGCCACGTCAAATAGAGGATCTGAGGAAATAGCCGAACCAGCCAAGGACAGCAAAGCGCCAGGAGTAGAAGTCCCAATACCCAAGCGATGATTGGCAGCATCATAATAAAAATTGGCATTATCCTCTTCCAGTCCGCCTGCCCCCTGGAAAGCTATAGAGCCTGCCGTAAGCCCGGGGTTAAGGCCGCTTACGGTTAAGTTGGCAATGGTAGTGGAACCGGACAGGACGGTTTCCCCGGCAACAGTTAAAGACGAAATGGTGGAAGTGGCCAAAGCGGCATTATTGCTAAAGACAGCCGGACCGGTAACAGAAAGGTTATTGATTGTTGCTTTATCGGAAGCTGAGAAAATATCGGCAGAAAGATTGCCAAAGCCGGCCAAAGAAGTGCCGGCAAAGTTCTGGGCGGGAACAGGAGGAACATAAGTGACAATTGGGTAGCCGCCCACAACTGCGGTGGACTGGTTGGTTACAGGATTAGTAACTAAGCCGGTATCCCCTTTCTCTCCCTTGTCCCCTTTCAGCCGACCAAAAGCCAGCCATTCCGCTATTCGGGCATCCATTAATTGCTGGAGTTGGGCCAAATTTATTGATTCGGTTTTAACGACAATTGTATTATTAACCGGAGGCCTGCCCGAAGCCGTGGCGCTTTCTCCTAAAACTTCGGGGGCTTGTACCGCCGCTGCCTCGTATAATCCTCGAGTACGTACTGGGTAGCGGTGTTTAACTTCCAAAACGGAATTATAGGCATAATCATCCTGCGCTGCCAATTCTTCCTGCGCAACCTGCGCCAACAAAGACAAACCTGTCCCGGCCAACAGGATAATTATAAGGCTTAAGCCAAAATGAGATTTTTGCTTTAAAATCTTGAACATATTTTTATCTAATTTTCTTTTTGTTTTGGTTTCGAAAAATGTAGAATCTATAATCCAATTTTAGCAGTTTTCTGACAGATTGTCAACACCAAAATAGTTACCAGTCACGGCTTAATGGAAAATTTTAGTGCTTAGAATTCCAGATTGTGCCATAATTAAGACAAATAAGTAATATTGATTATGTATGGCTTGTAAAAAAAGTGTCCGAAATGCTGTTCTTTAGCAATTATTAAAAAAGGGAAACAGTTAGGGCGCCAGCGTTACCAGTGCAAAAATTGCGGCAAAAATTTTCAAAGTAAACGCCGCAGACAAAAACTAATTAAGGCTTTGGGACTGTTAACCTTTTTGGTTGGTAATTTAGTCTTTCTTAGACCTTAAAAAGTAATGGATAGCATTCAATATCCGCCCGGCGTTTGCCGGGTTTTTAAGTCCCCGCATAGTTTGTTAGTCTGGCGTTAACTCTGCTGATGTAGCCTTCTAAGGCGTTGGTGGTTTTGGGGATGTCCAAAAATTTTCTGCAGTCCATGAAAGTAAAAGCTAAAGGTAAAGTATTTAAAAAACCCTTAATGGCATTAGCTTCCACCTCTCCGCTGGCCGGCCACATGACGGAAATTACTCTGTCAAAATGTTTTAATCTTAAAGTTAACTGGTATTCATCATCGGCGGCTAAAAGCAGTTTGGCGTATTTGTTACAGTAGTATTTTCTTAAAACACTTTTGGGCCTTTTGCCATGCATTCTTAGGCCCGTCCGTAAATCCCGCAGCAAATGGACATGGCAGCGCTGGTGCTTTTTAATGCCAAAATGCCTTAAAGCGCTGAAAATACCCGTTCTGCCGTCACTAACCACGGCTTTGACCTGGTAACCGGACTCTTGGACGGTCCTGATAATTTCCCGATAACCCCAGGTTGATTCGCCGCCTTTACGAAAACATCTGCCGATTAAACCTAAGCGCGTGTCTAGGCCTAAAGACTCATAATATTTAACTCCTTTTACCTTTATGTGTTTGCCGTCTAAAAGGAGAATGCCGGAGGTAAATTTGAAGTTTTTTTTAAATAGTCCAGGGGTGTCAGTAGCGGTGTAATTTCTTTGTGGACTTTTTCCATAATTGTCACGGCAGAATATTTTTTCTTTTTTCCAATCCGTCGGTAGGTAGACCTGTCGAGCAAGTACATCTCACGATTCCTGGCAGGCTTCCGGCCTTTAACTTTTGTTCTAAAGGAATGCTTACAATTGGTACAAAACTTTCGTCTGCCGCCCCAGTTAATTAGGCTGTCTTTGCTACAAAACCTGCATACTAATTTCATACGCGAAATTGGTTAATAAAAAACAAACAAAAAAGCCTGTATTAACAGGCTCATTTGTATTTTAGCACCAACCAATTTAGTTAACAGTCCCTTAAATTACAACGAATTTAAGGAATTTATGTAATTTATAAGCATGTAACAAAGAGGCTCTTTGTTACATTAGAACCTCTGATAATAACTTTGTAAAAAATAGTTTTCGCTAAGCTTAAACAACATGAAAGGGAAACCTATGGGTTTTCCTTTTTTATATATTTTTACTCCCTCTGGTAATTCGGCGCTTCCTTGGTTATTTGCACGTCATGGACGTGGGATTCCTTGAGCCCTGCGGATGAGATACGCAAAAATTTTGCTTTCTTTTGCAGTTCGCCAATATTGTGCGCGCCGCAATAACCCATGCCGCTGCGCAAACCGCCGACCAACTGGTTCACCACACCCTCCAAGGGACCTTTATAAGCCACGCGACCTTCAATACCCTCCGGCACCAGTTTGCCGGCGGCAATCCGGTCCTGGCCGTAGCGGTCTTTGCTGCCTTCGCGCATTGCGCCCAAAGACCCCATGCCGCGGTAAGACTTAAACTGCCTGCCTTGGTATAAAATGGTTTCGCCCGGAGACTCTTCGGTTCCGGCAAATAGCGACCCGACCATCACGCTGTCCGCTCCGGCCGCTATTGCCTTGGTAATGTCGCCGGAATACTTGATGCCTCCGTCCGCTATGAGCGGCACCTTGGCTTTCTTGCAGATCTTAGCCGCTTCCTGAATAGCAAAAATTTGCGGCACGCCGCAGCCGGAAACAATGCGGGTAGTGCAAATGCTGCCCGGGCCCATGCCGACTTTTACCGCGTCAACCCCGGCCTTAATTAAGGCCGTTGCCGCCTCGGCCGAAGCAATATTGCCGGCCACCAGATCAGTGCGCGGAAACTGCCGCTTGATTTTTTTTATTGCCTGCAAAACCCGGCTGGAGTAGCCGTGCGCCGAATCTATAACCAACGCGTCAGCGCGCGCCTTTACCAGTTCGGCGGCGCGCTCCAGGTAATCCCCGGAAGAACCGATGCCGGCGGCCACGCGCAGCCGGCCCAAGCTGTCTTTGGCTGCAATGGGATACTTAATGACTTTTTGGATATCCTTGACCGTTATTAATCCTTTTAAGATATATTTTTTATCCACGACCGGCAATTTTTCCACGCGATGCTTTTGCAGAATTTCCCTGGCCTGGTCCAAAGTGGTGCCAACCGGCACAGTTACCAAATTTTCCCCGGTCATTATGTCACACACTTTCAAGTTCATCCTGGTTTCAAAGCGCAAATCGCGGTTGGTCAAAATCCCCACCAGTTTATTTCCTTCTTCCACCACCGGCAAGCCGGAAATGTGGTATTTTTCCATAATCTGCAAGGCCTGTTCCACCGTCTGGTCCGGGGACAAAGTAATGGGATCCACAATCATGCCGCTTTCGCTGCGCTTGACCTTGTCCACCTCTTCTTTCTGCCGTTCGATGGATAAATTTTTGTGGATGACGCCAATGCCTCCTTGCTGAGCTAAGGCAATGGCCAAACCGCTTTCCGTGACCGTGTCCATGGCCGCGCTGGTAATGGGTATGTGCAGTTTGATATTGCGCGTGAAGTGCGTAACCACGTCCGCTTCGCTGGGCAAAATATCGCTATATTGCGGCTGGAGCAAAACATCGTCAAATGTGAGGGCTTGTATGATTGGCTTCATTGTAATGGAATTATGAATTAGGAATTAGGAATTAGGAAAGGGAAAACCCAAATTCATAATTCATGCTTCATAATTCAAAAACTTTGATTAAATTATTGTTATATTTTAAAAAGTTTACTTTATTTTTCGGTTAACGTCAAGCGACACCCCTTACCACCGCCGCTTCCCGGCCCGGGCCGGTGCCGACTAAAAGGATGGGGACGCCAACCGCTTTTTCCAAACGCGACAGGAATTCCCTGGCTCCCTGGGGTAAATCTTTTTCTTCACTAACGCCGGAAATGTCTTCTGTCCAACACGGCCAGTCTTCTTTTATGGTTTCTACCTTGCTCATTTCCCACGGCGGCGGCAATTGGCCGGGTTGCAAAAGCCGCCCCTGATATTTGTAACCAACAATTACCGGAATAGATTTCACGCCGGAAAGCATGTCGAACCGCGTTAAGGCCAGCCACTTGGGTCCGTTAATGCGGCAGGCGTATTGCAGCCAGGGAATGTCGGTAAAGCCCACGCTGCGGCCGCGGCCCGTGGTAGCGCCCCGCTCGTCGCCCAATACCTGGAAATACTGGGACATTTCGGGCGCCGTTGCCTGCTTCTGGTTGATCTTTTTTAACATGCTGGACAAGAACTCCGCGCGCCCCGCGCCTTCCCCGAAAAGTTCGGAATGATTTTTGGCAAAAAACATGGCTTCCTCCCGCTCCCACATTTCCGAAGGAAACGGCCCGCTTCCCACCCTGGTCGGGAGGGTTTTTACCACCATCAATGTGGCGGCGAAACTTTGCATAGGCAAGCCCGCGCCAATGGCCGCACCCGCGGCTGCGGAATTTCCCGAAGACACGAACGGATAAGTGCCCCAATGGCTGTCCAACCCCAGGGCCTGCGCCCCTTCAAACAACAAACTCTTGCCGTTTTGCAAAGCCTGGTGCAGCACAAACGACGTGTCGGTTATTCTGCCGCCAATCTGGGGAAGAAAAGACAATAACTCTTCGGCCACGCTTTCGGGGGCAGGAATATTTCCCCGGACTTTTTCCAATATTGGCAGCATTACGCCGTATAACATCTTTAACACCGTAACCAGCTCCTCTTTTTCCAGCAGCAAATGGCCCGCTACCGGGCTGACCCTTAATTTGTATATGCCTTCCAAAGGTCCAATGCCTTTGCCTGTTGTGCCTACCTTGGTATTGCCGCGCGACAACTCCAGCCACCCTTCCAACAAGCTGTGCCATGGCGTCCACAGCGGGGACATGTGGTCTATAAAAATTTCCGGCAAGCCTCCCCCCAAAGCCTGCTTGGCCGCGGCCAGCTCTTCAGAGAACAGCCTTGCGTCAAAAAATTCCCCCCGGCCCATAACGCAGGTCTTATGCTGCGCCAGGCCGCAGGGAATTAAATGGCTTACCAGCTTAACCCCTTGTGGGGTCTTAACCGTATGTCCGGCATTGGCTCCGCCGGAATAACGCACAGCCAGGTCGTAATGCTCCATCACCAAATCTATAATTTTCCCCTTGCCTTCGTCGCCCCAGTTGCCTCCGGCCACCACTATGGTCTTGTAAGGCTTAAAGATATTTTCCAATTTTTGGTTCAAGTGTTCGGGCATTTATATAAATATTTAAGTAAATAATTACTTTAATTTTCTACTTGGAAGTAAAGGAAACATTAACCGTATTTTGTTTGGTAGTCGTGTTATAAGAAATAATTATGTCCAGATGACCCCCGTTTTTGTCCGCGGACAAGGCTTTTAAATTGTCCGTATCCATAGGCGGCGCGGTTTGGGCCCAGCCGTTGCTTTCCAGATATTTCTTGTAGACGGACAGGTTTTCGGCCAAAGTTTTTTTGGAAACATAAACGCGGGTGGACTGGCGCTGGCCGGTTACGGGATTGGTAACTTCGTAATTCTGCAAGATTTCCGCATTTTTTTCCCATGGCAGGTTGGCGGGCATATTAGCCGGCAGTTTGGCGTTGTCTAAATTATTAACGGACAACGAAGACGGTTCGGAACTGAACTGCCCGCTGTCCTTATTCTGCTGGCTATTGGATGGCAAATTTTCTGTTTGCGCGTTTTGGGGCTGCTTTAACCAGCCGCGGTTTACCGCCAAAGCGAAAGTTCCGGCCAATATGGCAATTGCCAGCAAAATGACAATATAATACTTTAAGGGAAATTTATTCATTTTGTTTCTAAAATTTAGTTTGTAAAAATATTATAGCAGGAAATTAACGGCATATCAAACCTGCCTGTCCGTAAAAAACTAAAACAGACATTTAACGGTTTAAACCGTTAAATGTCTGTAATTGTGATTAATTTTAATGCTCTTTAATTACCGGAATGCCTGCTCCGCTGTAGAACTGCAGCAGCGGGGTGGTAACGTTTTTCCAGGTGGAAGTGGTGCTGGTATTCTGGTAATCTATGCGCGCGTAATTGCGGAACCTGGGCGTGTCCGTGGTGTTGTCGCTAACCGCCAGTTCGGCCTCCATGGTCAAAACCTTGGCTGCGCCGGCGGGAATGTCAAAGGAAGACCCGCTTAAGTCAAAAATTATGGTTTGGTTGGGTTCTGTGCCGGACACCGAGTAATGCCCGCTGCCCGAACCTTCCGTAATAATCGTGCCGCCTGTGCAACTGCTGTCAATGCCGCCAAAGCAGGCATTCAGTCCGGTGCTGGGAATTTTCATGTTTGTAAACGTATCGGTAACTGTAATTTGCTGGGCCGCGGTATTACCCTGGTCATTGCAAAGGTTAATGGCAAACTTAATCTTGTCTCCTAATTTCAGCGAAGAGAGCGTGCTGGCCGGCGGCAAGACCGTGCCGGAACAGTTGGCATTGGGATAATACGAGCTGAAGTTAACGCCGTTGACTGCCATAATATCCTTGCGGGAATTGTCCATGCGCGCCGCACAGGTTACGGAAGAAATCGGATTTTCCGCTGCCGAAACCTTAGGGGAATAAACGGAATTGCGATATGAGGCTACGGTATAATTATGCGCATTGGAATCTGTTACGGCAAATGTGTAAGAGGTTATATTGGCTCCGACCGTGCCTACCAGATTACCGTCGCTGTATATGGCAAATCCGGTTTCATCGCTGGAAGCGTCGGTCCAGGCAACGCGGATATGTTCGCAAGCAGCCCGGTTGGGGTCGGACGCGGGTAAGGGGTCGGTGTTAGAATTATAAGCATGGACATTAGTAGGCGCGACAGGCGGCAATTCAGTCCAGGTAAAATTAGCCGCTCCGCAAAAAGCCGGGACCCCGTTTTGCATGAAAGCATAAATATGGGTATAAAACTGGCCGTAGTTGGGGTTACCCGGCTCATGGTTGTTCAAGTCAATGGTGTATTGCCAGGTACCGCCGCCGGAATCCGCGCCCTGATACCATTGGAGGTCGTCCTGCCCATCCTGATCCGACCAGGTCGGAAACTTGACGGTAGAAGCGTTAACCACGCTGCTCAAATAAACCGTGTGGCTGGTAACATTGCCCGGAACTACGTCATTCTCCGGACTGCCGCCGCCGCAGGTAGTAACGCGGTAAGTGGCGCTTACGGTCTGGTTGGGATTGGTGGCATTGGGATCGGTAATGGTTATGGTGCAGACGTAATCTCCTCCTACGGAAGGATCGTCCATACTTACGCTGACCGTATCCGTGCCGCCGCCGGCCGCGGCCGTGCCTGAAGTTTTGCTTAAATGGCACCAGGACTGGTTGGTGGATCCCGTCCAAGCCAAACTGCCCGTGCCAGTATTAGTTATGGTCAAAGTCTGGGGATCAGGCCTAACCATTACCCCGGAAGCATTGCCCTTAAACCCGTAGAAAGTCATGGGAGCGGACAAGGAAATGGTCGGCTTGGCTGCAGCCACGGTAAAACTGACTGATCCATTGCAATAGGCTGAAGCGTAGGGAGGAGGATAATAGGGATCAATCCAAAAGACATAAGATTGACCAGGAGTGACCGGCACGTTGCTTAGAGACGTGACTGAAGCAGGCAGACCGTTTTCGCAAATATAATGGGGATTCTGGGTAATGTCCGCGTAGCAATTGGCATAACCGCCCACGTTGGTATTATCAGGTTTGGGCTGGCCGACAACCGGATAATCCAGGCGAATATGGTATCCGGCTGCCTTCGGCAAAGAATTCCAGGACAGGTTGACGGAAGTGGTATAACCAATACTTCCGGAAGCAGGGCTGGTTATAACCGGGGCCTCGCAGCGGTAATAAGTAATATCGGTCACCGGCAGTTGCTGGGCAGCGGCCAGGCCGCCCTGGTCGGAAATGGTAACCGTGCAATATTCGGTCGCTTCAGCGGGGCGGGCGTCCACGGAAACCGTAACCGTATCCGTGCCGCCGCCGGCTGCAGCCGTGCCCGAAGCCTTGCTTAAATGGCACCAGGACTGGTTAGTGGACCCGGCCCAATTTAAAACCATGCCGCCGTTATTAATAACGGTTAAGGTTTGCCCGGCAGGGGCCGGATCGCCAATGGTGGAAGAAAAAGTCATGGCCGCGGGCGAAAGGGCTATGGAAGGAGGTATTTGCGGACCCCACGAAAAATCCGCGGCCGCGCCGCCGCCGTGCTGGTAGAACATATAATGCACGGTATGTTCTCCCGCGGAAACGTTTACAGGCGCATCAGGCGCGTAAGTAAAGCCGTGGTCGCTCCAAAAATTGGAAATTAAATTGTTGTCAAAATATATTTTGCTGCCGTCATCGCTGCCAGTGCGGAAAATATACGTTTTGGGATTAAAATTAAACTTGCCGCCCCAAACTACCACGTAATTATCCGTCAAAGGCGGCTGGGTTTGCCCGGGAAAGCCTGTGGCGGAATAATTGTCGCCGTTATTGACGTCCAGCAGCTTGGCGGAGTCGGGCACCGGAGAACTTAAAGCGGAAACCGGGCGGTTGGGCGCCTTGTCGTAAACCTGGAACCGCGAGTCAGACAAATCCGGATTGGCGGGAAAAGCGGCCGGGTCGCCGGTCCACTTCCACACGCAGCCTTGCATCTGATTAACGCTGGTACCTATGGCATTGGGATTGCAAGGCACGGAAATTATGGAAATGTTAATATTTTTGCTTTGAGTTGTGCCGTTGGCGCTGGTGCAAGTCAGGGTAAAAGTCTTTTGGCCCAAGGTGCTGCTGAACGAAGTTGCGTCTGCCGTGCCCGAAGGGTTGGCCACTGCCCCGCCCGCCCAAGAACCGGTCAGCGAAGAAGCGCGCGAAACGTTCCAGGCCAGCTGCAAAGGATCGCCTTGGTAAAAGGTGCCGCCCACGGCGTTATTAACGGTAAAGGAATCTATATTGCAGTTGGTGCTGGGCACCTGAATGTAAGCCAATGTGGAAGGATTGTCAAAATCCCCGGAATGGTTTCCGCTGCTGTCTATGGGTAAGCCTTCCTGCCGCATTTTCCACTGGAAGGGATAGCCGCTCGGGTAGCCGGCGTCGCTACTGCCCTGCTCCGGCGCCTTAATGGTAAAGGCAAAATCCTTTGTCTGGTTTAGCGCCGGCACGCGCGTCCAGGCTCCCACAGGCAGAACATTGGAAGAATTATAAACGGTAAAAACATATGGAGATTGGATCGACGAGTTTTGCAGCCAAATGGGATATTCGTCTCCGGTATCCGGGTCAGAGTATATCCAATTGCTTAAAGCGCTAACCGCAGTCTTGCTTGAGGCGGAAATAGTAACGGCCGGAGCGGATGCGCTGCCGTAAAAATACAGCATAATCTTTTTAAAAGCCTTTTGCGCGCCGAAATCAAACACCCAGCGACCGCCCCAAGTTCCTCCGGCGTATAATGTAGTTTGCCCAGAGGATAAATTACCATCCATATACTGCGCCACAGCGCTTGCCGGAGCGCTTGCCGGGTCTAAATTTTTGGACTGTCCGTAATACGAGCCGTCGTAAAAATACACCCGGGACGGCACCACCAAATTACCATTTAAGTCATAGGCGCGAATTTCAGAAATGCCAACGTCCTGCCCGCTGGCTTCCACTGTCAGGGCGCTTAATTCCGCGCCCATGCCAAAAACCTTATCCGCTTCAGCCATGTGCCAAAGATAGGAAGGGTTTCCCCCCGTGCTCTGCGGCAAACCGGCCACGTCCTGCAGTTTTACATATCCTGCGGCATTGTCCGTGTCGCTAACCCAGACTTCATAAGTTATGCTGCCGTTAGGCGCATAAAATGCGGATTCCGCGCTTAGGGAAATTCGCGACCAGGAAGAAACGCTGCCAAGGTCTAATTTTATCCATCCTTCGCCCGTGCAAACGGTTCCGGAAACGCAAGTTGGAGAAGATGCGCCGGTAGACTGCCAATAAGTACCCGTATTGCTGTCAGCGGCTTTTGAGGGAGAATATTTATCATAAGGAAATAACGCGTAGGGAAGATAGGAGTCGGCAGTCACCAGGCTAGGCGACCTTTCGTTTCCATTGGCGTCGTAAACTTTTACTTCCCGCAAAGGCGGCACTGGAGGCGCGCTGTTGTATTGGGCGCCTTTGGCGAAAATTTTTACGTACCGGATGTTCGCGGGCAAATCCGGCGCAAAAGGCACGCGGTTAATGTTCCAAATGCCGTTGTCAGTCGGGCTGGCTGAATGCAAAAAGTAGCCGTTGGAAGCGGGGTTGGAAGTTTCGGTCGCGCCTATGCCGTTGCTGTTTGGCACCCAGGCCGAAGTGCCGTCGTTTTTCATGGTTACGGTCACGGTGCCGGTTTCGCCCCCGTCCATTATCGCGGGCAGGCCGCTGGCGGTATTATGGCTGGCGTTGGTATTGCTGGTATATTTATATCCCAAAAACGCCGCGTGGTTCTGGGTGCCGTCGCCCATTACGGCCGCCACGGCCGAAGCCGAGCGGGCCAAAGGGTCGCTTAAGTTCTGCGTAGGCGCGGCCTTAAGCGTAAAAGTGTTAAACGTATCCAAAGGCAAAGAGCCGGTGTTGGTAATGTTAAAATGGATGGTTACAATGCCATTTTGGGATATATTATGGGCAGCCCCGCCGTCGTCAAAACCGCAAGAAGCGCCGGAAGGACAGCCGGAAGCATACATAAAATAAACCGGACCCACATAAGCGCTTAAAGACCGGAAGCTGACAGTGTAGGAGGCCGTCTGCCCGGGGCTGACAATGTTTACCGTAGGATCAATGGTTAACGAGCCGGCAAATGTGGGATCGGGGGCGCTCCAGTCATCTACAAAATAATCAGGGGTGGCAAAGTTATAGGTCAGGTCGCAATTTTCAGATTGCGCGCCAGGTAAAATAAAGGCAGATTCCCCGGCCGCCAAAGTAATGCCATTGTTTGCGGCTATGGTCGGGTCAGTCACCGGCTGCACGTCGCTCACCAGTCCGTTGTCGCAAGTCATGGTTACGGACTGGAGATCGGTTCCGTCAGGCCCTACAGGCAGGCCGTTGGAAGAATTCACTCCCGCGTTGTATACCAGGGCGTTCCGGGTGGAATACTGGACGGAATTTTCGTTGCTGCCAATTATGCTTGCCCCGGTCGTTATCCCTCCATTCTGGCCGGCCACCAAACCCGCAAAGCTCCCGTTTCCTACTACGGCGCCCGTGGAATTGCTGTAAACCTGGGTCAGTAAATTAATGGAAGAACCGGGGGCAAACCCATACACTGTTTCTCCCGGCAAAGGAGACTGCCCGTTCACGCTAAAATTATTGCCGTATATAGTTCTGTAGGAGGGGGCGGTGTAATTATAGTCTACAGCATAACTCTCACTCAAAAAGAAAAAATTTCCAAGTACTATAGCAGTAATGGGTATAATAATGGCTAATAAATTTCGCAATATTGAAAAATTGAATATCTTTTGTTCCATATTTTTATTTCTTCTTTATTGAGTAAATCTCCACAACGGACTGGCTAACTTTTAAATCCGGCTGAATAACTGTAATTATTAAAGTTTCGCTGCTGTTGTTCATTCTCATTACGGTTTTCTGCTGGTCCTGGTAAGATCCGCCCTGGGCCACAAATCCTCCCTGTTTCATTTGCTGCATTACTTCCTTTACCGCCTCCAAATGCGGCTTGTCCAGAGTATATTTAACGCCGTCCTGCAATTCCTCGTTTTTAGCAGTTGGGACCTGGCCTGCGTCCTGCGCCCT
>JAMDAY010000021.1 GCA_023484515.1 Patescibacteria group bacterium | reverse complement strand
AAAATTTGGCTTAATTCCAAATACTGGAGATGAAGAGTGGTATAGGGAACTTTTTCGCAAAGGCGAAACTCAGCCAGAAGATAAAGTTTTAGGATGGTATTCAGGAAACCATAAAACAAGCGTGCCTGGCGTAAGCTTGGTATTGTGGAAATTTCGCCAAAGAAAAAGCGAATGGGGACTGGAAAACCTGCCCGATGCCAATAAACCCCTAAATGTATCGGCAATACTCATGAGCCTAGACAAAAAATTAATTGAAGAAATGGTAAAAACAGAAAACCAAACCGCTGCACAAAACGTTACTGGAACACCTGCCGTTGAATCGGCCGACTTGCTGGATTTTTAATCCAGGCCAGTCTGGCCTTACAAAAAAAATAAAATTTGATTAGTCTTGCGTGACCAGACAGGCATAGTTAAATTTTAAAAGGCCAATTAGAGCCTATTTAGCGGATAATAATAAATATGGGCTCTAAAACAAATACCCGCAAAAAAAGCAGAAACGTCCGCACGCCGCTGCACAAGCGGATATCAAACCGGCATATTAGCATTGGCTTTACGCTAATAGAGTTACTGGTGGTCATTTCCATTATTGGCCTGCTTGCCAGCGTGGTAATGGTTTCGGTCTCCAAGGCCAGGGAAAAAGCAAGGGCAGCCAAAGTCCAAATGGACTTTCAGCAAATTATCAAACAAATAGAACTGGCCCGTGATTCTTACAATAAAACGCTTATCCAACTGACTGATCCCCAACCATATAATAACGACGGCAGGTGGAGTGCCGGAGGATACGCAAACGGAGAATTCACCTGTCTAAGCGGCAGCTTAAAAGGTATTAGCCCGGGCAATGCCTGTTATGATTCCATGAGCGCCCTTTTCCAGCAGCTTGGTTTAGCAAAAACTCCCAAAGACCCCTGGAATTCGCCTTATCTGATTGATCAAAACGAAGGCGAAGGCGGATTTGCAAATTGCGGACATACCGCGTCTGAAAACGGCTATGAGCAAGCGGGGGGAAGAGCCCATGATATTATTTTTTCGGCCGGGCCGGACGGCATTTCCAGCAATGGCTGCGAATGGGGACCGCCCTGCGACGACATATGGACAATTATTCCTTATTATTACTGTAAGGAAACTTCCACTCCGTAATTTCTAATTAGAAAATTGCCTATATTACCATCCTGACTGTGCCGCTTGCAGCAGCATGCATCCTTTTTAACAAGAAAAAGTTTGGCGCAAACATAATGTTAATTATTGCGCTAATTGTTACCATAATTCCCCTGCGTTTAGTTTTCGCATTTGTTTTTCCCTGTTGGGTTGTATTATAATAGGAGACTAGCTAATTCCTAATCCTAATAATTTTATGCTCACTTATCAGGAGATCGGCAAAAATAAGACCGAAAGCTGGGTGCTAATTTTTTTATTTTTGATTGTCGTTATTACGCTCGGCTTCCTTTTTTCCCAGGCATACAATAACCCGGGTATCTTGGCGTTTGCCGTAATTTTTAGTTTAATTTCCGCTTTAATTTCCTATTATTACTCCGATTCCATTACCCTGGCCCTGTCGCACGCGCAAGAAGTGGACCGCCGGGCCAATCCGCAACTCTATAATATTGTGGAAAACCTGGCCATAACCGCTGGTTTGCCTACGCCGAAAATTTACGTGATTGACGACACCGCGCCGAACGCCTTTGCTACGGGCCGCGACCCCAAGCACGCGGTAATTTGCTTTACTACGGGAATTTTGCAAAAACTGGACAAGCCTGAACTGGAAGGCGTGGCCGCGCACGAGCTTTCGCACGTGGGTAATTATGACATCCGTTTAATGACTTTGGTGGTGGTTTTGGTTGGCACCATTACCTTGCTTGCGGACTGGTTTTTACGGGCCGGATTCTGGGGCGGCAGAAAAAGATCAAACAGCCGCGACGGAGGCGGCATTGGCGGATACTTATTTATCATAGGGATAATTTTGGCGCTGCTCTCCCCTATTATTGCAACTTTGATCAAGCTGGCAGTTTCGCGCAAGCGGGAATATTTGGCTGATGCTTCCGGAGCGCTGCTGACCCGCTATCCCGAAGGCCTGGCGCGGGCGCTGGAAAAAATATCCAAGGATACCGAACCCTTGGAGGCGGCCAATAAAGCAACGGCGCACCTGTATATAGCGGATCCGTTCCACGCTGACTCGCCGGACGTAAAAACCGGCCAGTCCCACGGCAGCCGCGGGTTTTTAGCCGGCCTATTCAACACCCACCCGCCCATAGAAGAAAGAATTAAAAGATTAAGGGAGATGAATTTATAAACCGTAGGGGCATGCCATGGCATGCCCCTACAAGATATACGACATGTTCCAGAGAAAAACACCCAGGTTAAAATCGTACGATTATTCCCAACCTGGTTTTTATTTTATCACAATCTGTGCGCAAAACCGCGTTTGTCATTTTGGCGATATCGTAAACGGAATAATGCGATTAAACCGATGCGGAAAAATCGCCGAAGAATGCTGGATTAACATTCCAAAACACTTTAACAACATTGCGCTCGACATATTTCAGACAATGCCGAATCACCTGCACGGCATTATTATTATCCAAGCCAAGGACACGCCATGGCGTGTCCCTACAGCGGGATTACACCCTTTGATTCCAAATTCTCTTCCGGCAATAATTAATCAATACAAAGGCAGTGTTAAAAGGGGTTGTAATAAAGCCGGTCTTGATGCTTTTCATTGGCAATCTCGTTTTTACAACCATGTCATCCGCCAAGACGAATCTTTGGATAAAATCAGGGAATACATTAAAAACAATCCCTTAAAATGGGAATTGGAAAGGAATAATCCGGAAAATCTTTGGATGTAGGGACGTGCCATGGCACGTCCTTATCAAAGAATGCGCTATAGTGTGTCCCTGCATCAAAACAACAACTTCGCAACCACCTCTCCTCTAAACCCGCGAGATTTAAGGCGGTTGGCCATTTTGGATTTCGTTTTATTGTGTTCTGCGTCGCCAAAAGTTTGGTATTTTAAACCGTCGTAATCCTGCGGCGGGCGGCCGATGGCCGCCCCTCCATCAAATCTTTCTTTCTTCAACAGCCTTTCGGCTATTTTTATTTCTTCGTCCAAAGGCAATCCTTCGGCCAGAACTGATTCTATCAAATCCGCCGGTAATTTTTTTTCTATCATTTTCTTTTTTACGCCGTAATAGCCGAAATTGCGGTATGTTTTTAAATTTTCCAAAAAAATTTCCGCGTATCTTTGGTCGTCCAGATAATGCTGCCCCTTTAATTGTTCTATGGTTTTATTTATTACGCTTTCGGAATAACCCCTTTTTTGCATCTTGCCTAAGACTTCTTTAACCGTCCTTAAATGCAAGGACAACAAAAACACCGCGTAATCATACGCACTCTCCGCATTCTCCGGCTCCTTAGTTTTAGAAAGCTTCTTCCACATATAATTATCAGTCGCTTGACTAGAGTGATAATTATGTTATACTAACTCCGCTGTGGTATAATTAAATCATGCCTGCAGGTATATTTTAAGATAAACATTAAGAAAGCGTCAAATTATAAAGGCAGGATGAGCTGTAAAAAACGCGCCTAGAGGATCCGTAAACAATTTGTATTAAATTTATCTTTGCATATATTATGACGAATTTTACTTACATTTTAGAAAGGCTTTCCAGTCGCGCCAAAAACGCGCTTATTTTGGCACAACTGGTTTCGGAAGAGCTGAAACACGACCATATTGGCACGGAACATCTTTTGTATGGCGTAATTTCCGAAAAGAGTTCCTTTGCGGCGGAAATCCTTACCAAAACCAAGCTTACCCCGGAAACCATCAAACAGGAACTTTCCGTTGTCAACATCAATAATGCGGTAGGAAACTGGAAGCCGGTCCTTTCGGAAAATTTAAAGCAGGTTATTGAAAAGTCCGCCATTGTAGCCAGCCAATACGGTTACCAGTTCATTGGCACGGAACATTTTTTGTTCGGCTTGCTCTCCATTCCCCAAAATAAGGCCAAAGTTATTTTGTCCAAATTGGGCATAGATATTTTTGAACTGGAACAAAACCTTATAGGGGTCTTTGAAAATATCTCAAAATTCCCGGAAATACCCAACGAAGGGCCGTCTTCTTCCCCGCTGGACGGGCCGGGACCGTTGCCGCAACAAAAAGGCGAGCCGAAAAAAGGCAGCCTGCTGGAATATTTTACCACCGATGTTACCAAAAAAGCCAAAGAAGGCCTGGTGGACCCGGTTATTGGGCGCAAACGGGAAATTGAAAGGCTGGTCAGCATCCTTAACAGGCGCACCAAGAATAACCCCATCTTAATCGGCGAAGCCGGCGTAGGCAAAACCGCCATTGTGGAAGGCCTGGCCCTGGCTATTGCCAAGCGCGAAGTGCCGGACACGCTTTTGGACAAGCGCATCTTAAATTTGGATTTGGCCTTAATAGTGGCAGGCAGCATGTTCCGCGGGGAATTTGAAAACCGCCTCAAGCAGATTATAGAGGAAGTCAAGGAAAACAAGAATGTGGTCCTGTTCATAGACGAATTGCACACCATGGTCGGCGCGGGCGCCACCACCGGCAGCTTGGACGCGGCCAATATTTTAAAACCCGCGCTGGCGCGCGGCGAATTGCGGGCCATTGGCGCCACCACCCTGGCCGAATACAAAAAATACATAGAATCGGATGCGGCTTTGGAACGGCGGTTCCAGCCTATTTTGGTGGACGAGCCGAGCAAGGAAGAAACCGTGGAAATCTTGAAAGGCCTGCGCCCGAATTACGAAAAGCACCACAACGTCAGCATTACGGACGAAGCCATTAAGTCGGCCGTGGACCTTTCCGCGCGTTACATTCAAGACCGCTACCTGCCTGACAAGGCCGTGGACTTAATAGACGAAACCGCGGCTTTCCTGCGCAGCATCAACAGCAGCAACAAGTTCCTCCGCGCCACGAAAAAAATAGAAGCAGACCTTTCCTCCCTGGAAGAGGAAAAGACCAAGGCCGTGCTGGCCCAGGACTTTACCACTGCCCTGCATTTGCGCGCCCAGGAAGAAAAACTCGTTAAGCAAAAAAACGAGCTAAGCAAGAACCTGCAGACCGAAACCCAGGCAAGCAAGCACACCATCGGTTCCGAGGATATTGCCCATACCGTTTCCATGATGACCAAAATCCCGCTGGCCAAGCTGACCAAGACCGAAACCGGCAGACTGGCCAATTTGGAAAAAATCCTAAAATCGCGCATTATCGGGCAAGACGAAGCCGTGGAAGAAGTGGCCAAATCCATCCGGCGCTCGCGCGCCGGCATTACCGACCCGCGGCGGCCTTTGGGCTCGTTTATCTTTTTGGGGCCCACCGGCGTAGGCAAAACCGAAACCGCCAAAGCGCTGGCCGAGGAAGTGTTTGAGGACGAAGACGCCTTAATCCGCGTAGACATGTCGGAGTTCATGGAACGGCACAACGTGGCCCGCCTAATTGGCGCGCCGGCCGGTTATGTCGGTTATGAAGAAGGCGGGCGGCTGACGGAAGCGGTCAGGCGCAAACCTTATGCCGTGGTTTTGTTTGACGAAATTGAAAAAGCCAACCCCGACGTCTTTAACATCCTGCTGCAAATTTTGGAAGACGGGCAGCTTACGGACGCGGCCGGCAAAAAAGTGAATTTCCGCAATACCATCATTATCATGACATCCAATTTGGGAATGCAGGAATTAAACAGCCAGGCCGCCAAAATCGGCTTTGCCGACCGCAGCGACGAGGAACTGGACCAGAAAGCCAGACTGGATAAGGAATATGAAAACATTAAAGAAGGCGTGCTGGATACCTTAAAGCAGGAATTCCGTCCCGAGTTCTTAAACCGCATAGACAAAATTATTGTCTTTAAGCCTTTGGGTTTTGAGGAGTTAAAAAAGATCACACAGCTCCACATTTCCCAGTTGCAGCACCGCCTGCTGGAACAGCAGGTTCTGCTGCGGATCACGCCGGCGGTAATAAAGTTTATTGCGGAAAAAAGTTTTGACCCGGCCCAGGGCGCGCGGTTTATCCGCAAAAATGTGCAAGACCAAATAGAAGATCCTTTGGCGGAAAAAATAATCTCGGGCAGCGCCAAGGAAGGCATGCAGATTATTGCGGACGTAAAAAAGGACAAAATAGTCTTTACCATTGACCGCCGCGAAAAAATGCCGGTAATGGCGTAAGCAATAAATTTAAAATTTAAAGATTGAAAATTGAAAAATTTAACGGCTCAAATGGCTCCGTCTCCGCCAGTTGGCGGGGGGGCGGGTTGGGCCGTTTTTTCTTTTGTCCCGATTTTCTGCTAAAATAAGGTTGTTAGGATAAGTGAGGCAGTCTGGGTGATGACGCACATCTGGGATAAGCGGTTTTTAGATTACCGGATAATAATCATCATCAACCAAACTTAAGGAAGATTGTCCCAGATGTGCGTCATCACCCAAATAGGGAGTAAAAACAACTGCCTCCTGAACGCCTCCACCGGGGTTGAGGCGTTCCCACAGGGGCAAGGCTTAGGGTTTAATTACAAATTATCCTTTGCAGGGGCTGCCCTTTGGGCGCCCGAACTTGCGGGCAGCTAAAGCTTGCCCCTACATTCTTTATAGGTCTGTTGCCTGCTTTAGAGGGCAAGGTTTTCGGATATTCCGGTGTAACATTAAAATATGCGGAATGAACAGCTTAATGAATGGGGCAACTACTTCCTTTGTTTGCTCCGCCCCTGTCCTTGTAGGGACAGGTCTAGACCTATCCCTACCGTCCGTGATGTCCGTGATCCGCGATCTGCGCCTTGAACCGAAGATCTTCAGGCCGGCTGGAACAGAGGGTTTAGCCGTGATCCGTGTTTATCTGTTTGCCTTGATCCGCGTTAATCCGTTTGTTTAATCCGTATTTATCCGTTAACAATATAAAAATGTCCCTCCTGCAATCTTTAAAAAAACTAAAAAAATCTTTTTCCTCTTATCAGCCGCTTATAGAGATATTGATACACAAAGACAACCTGCTGCACAACTACCGCGAATACTGTCAAGCTTACCCAAACCTGCAAATTGCACCGGTGTTAAAGAGCAACGCTTATGGCCACGGCCTTATTCCGGTGGCGCAGATTTTGGCTAAAACCCAAGCGCCGTTTTTCGTAATAGATTCCCTGTTTGAAGCCAAACAGCTTAGGCACGGAGGCATTAGCAATCCCCTGCTGGTAATTGGCTACGCTTCCCCAGAAAATATTTTCCAAAAACCGGCCAAGAACACGGCCTTCACCATAACCAGCCTGGACCAATTAAAAGAAATTTCCGCGGGGTTAAAATTCCGCCAAGCTTTTCATCTTAAGATAGATACGGGCATGCACCGGCAGGGTCTGGTAAGCGGCGAAATCCCACAAGCGGTTAAATTGATCAAACAAAATAAAAATACCGTTCTGGAGGGATTATGCTCACACTTGGCCGACGCGGACAGCGAAAGAAAAGATTTCACCCTGGGCCAGATTGCCTTATGGAAAAAAGCCAAACAAGAATTCCAAAACAATTTTCCAGGCATAAAATACTTCCATTTGGCCGCCACTTCGGGCCTGGCTTTCGGGAACCTGGAAGCCAATGCCGCCAGGCTGGGCCTTGGCCTTTACGGCATTAATATTTCCCCTTTTAAGCCGTTAAATTTAAGACCGGTCCTGGAAATGAACACCATTATCACTTCCGTAAAAAACTTAAACCCCGGAGAAAGCGTGGGTTACAATATTACTTTTACGGCAAAAGATAAATTGAAGGTTGCCGCCATTCCCGCAGGATACTTTGAAGGGATAGACCGCAGGCTTTCCAGTAAGGGATGCGTAAAAATTGGCAATTCGTTCTGCCCCATTATTGGCCGCGTCAGCATGAATATTACTTCCGTTGACGTAACAAATGTCCCGGAAATTAAAAACGGATCACCCGTTAATGTAATCAGCAGCCGGGCCGATGAAAAAAATTCCGCGGAAAACATTGCCAAGCTATGCGGAACCATTCCCTATGAAATTTTGGTCCATCTGCCTCAACATTTAAAGAGACAAGTGGTATAATATAGTTATTATCAAACATAAAAAACATCAGAGAGCCATCCTAGAGCGCCAAGGATGGCTTTAAAAATTCCAAATGTATAAAAGCTTGATCAAGCCGCTCTTCCATGATATAAAAAATTTTGCCCTGGACATTCTTTTTCCCATAAACTGCATTACTTGCGGCAAGGAGGGTTTTTTCGTTTGTGATTATTGCAAGGCGCAGCTTGCCCCGCAGGATACGCAGCATTGCATTGCCTGCCAAAAGCCAAGCCCGTTCGGACTAACCCATGCCGGCTGCCAGACGCCTTACGGCGCGGATGCCCTGGTTTCGTTTTTCAGCTATCACGATGACAAGGTTGCTAAAATTATTATCCACGGTAAATATTATTTTTTGCCCCAAGTCTACCAGATTTTCGGAAAACTAATCGCGGAAAAATGCCTTTTCCAATACCACCAGTTCCTGCTGCCCAACGGCAACAACCTCCGGCCAATTTTAATTCCCGTGCCTCTGGCCAGAAGCCGCAAGCGTTGGCGCGGCTTTAACCAGGCCGAAGTCTTATGCCAAACCTTGAACGAAACTTTGGAGCTGCCTTACTGCACGAATTTGCTGGCTCGCCGCAGGGCGACCAAAACCCAGAAAGATTTAAAAAAGGAGCAAAGGATAAAAAACGTAGCAGGAGCGTTTATTTACACGAGGAAGAACCGCTGCCACGGGGAAGAAATTGTTTCCGTGCAAGGCAGGCATGTCATTTTGGTGGACGACGTGGCCACCACAGGCAGCACCCTCCAGGAAGCCGCCAAAGTCCTCAAGCGCAACGGCGCCACCAAAGTCTTCTGCCTCACCGTCGCCAGGGACTAATTTATTGCTTTCCAATTCTATAGAATAAAATAAATTTTTTCCTACTTTGCCGGAAACAGAAAAAACGTTCCCTTAGGAACGTTTTTTCTGGCGGAGAGGGAGGGATTCGAACCCTCGGAACGGCTTTAGACCGTTCACCGGTTTAGCAAACCAGCGCACTAGGCCACTATGCGACCTCTCCGTGTTTTGCGCGTATAAAATTGTCTATTGTATTTTACCTAAAAAATCCATTATGGTCAATTGTGTGCATAAATAAAATGTTTTTGCTATAATTATCTCAAAGGATACATATGGACAAAGCGGCTGTCTTAAAGGAAAAAGACACTATTATTTCCCAGATCAGGACCTATTCCCCGCTAATGCGGCCGTTTTTTGAGATACCCCTCACGCTGCGGGAGTTTTCGGAAAAGCTGTATGACTTTCCGGTCCACCCCATACACCGGGAACGGCAGAAACTGGTGATATCAAAAATTGAGCAGAAGCTGGAAACTCTATTCGGTAAAAACTTCAAGCGCGATCTTCAGGTTAATTTGAGAGGCAGCCTGGCTTTTAACATTGCCGACCACCACCAGCCGTTAAGCCATCCGTTTTTGCTTTCCGCAAACGTTATAAGCAGCGTTAATAAATTTTTCCAAAAAGAAAAGCATAACGCCATTATGGTCATTTCCAGCGGCGACGTGCCGCCGAATAATTACTTTAGCCGAAGCGGCTTTATTTTGCACGGCAAGCGGGTGCCGCTATTCAGCGTCAGCGAAAGGGAATTTTGCACTTACTATATTCCCAAGCGGAATTTTGACTTTGTTGAAAGGCTTAAATCTTCCCACCGCTGGCATGAATTTGACAAATCGGAACAAGATTTTTTACAAAAACACGAATATTTTCTCAATTCCCTGGATTTTTCCAAATGCAAAGATTACGCCGACCAGATTACTATGGTTGTAAAAAACACCTGGCCCCTGCTGTTTGAACAAGGCGCGCGGCAAACCTTGCCCGAACTTTTATATGTGACCCAGGAAGAAATAGTGACGCAATGCCTGATTGATATACTTAAACAAGGAGGCGATAACATAATTACGGCCGCATTATTCGACCCCGAATTCAGGCAAAGAGTGCTGGACAACTTCCGCGGCATTGTGGCGGCCTGGCGGGAAGACGAAAACAAAGGGACTCACTTTTTCTGGCACAAGTACCCGGGCGAACCGCGCTCCATCAGGATGTTTTTGCAAGGAGATGTTTTAGTCCCCCAGCACGAAAAATACAAGCATATTAAAGTGCCCCTGGAAAAAGACGCCTTGATTGACCTTTTGCAGAAACGGAAGATTTACCCGGGATTATTCCTGATCTTTTCCGTGTTATGTTTTTATTCCGGAGTCCGGCCGCTCACCGGCTTCGGCTCAACCGTATACCTGGCGCTGCTTAAGGAAGGCTGGCTAAAAAGCTTGCAAGGGACCCGTTTTAGAAATGAAATTGACCTGGTCAAAATGGTGGATGTCACCGGGCTGGTGGCAGGCTTGGCTATCTTTTTCAAGCGCCTTAATAATGGCATAAAAGCCTTATACGCCCATGACATCTTTTGCGGCAATCCTTTGACCAAAGAGCATCTGGAAACGGTCTTTAACATGAAATATGCCGACCTGCTCTCCATAGGCGCCGCGGATATGTACGACTACTTTTCCTCCAAATACATCCCGCCTGAAGTTAAAATTGACAAAACCATTGACTTTAACGACATCGCAAGCGTTACTTTTGACTATTTGTAATGAGATACATCAATATTGATGAATTAGATTGGTTCTTGTTGGAAAAATATAACGATTTTCCCTATTTAGTCTTGTCTGATTTCATTTTTCATAGATCATTTGAATTTAAAAAGCAAACCGGATATTATCTAAACTCAGTCCTGCTTTATCGCAATAACGCCGCTTATACGTGCTTTGAGCGGAAAAGCTTTATAAGAAACAAAAAGTACTTTTTCAACAGAATGGTTAGTAGCCCGGCATTTTATTCTAAAACGTACCGGAACGAAAACCGTTTGCATAGACGATGGAATTTATTAACAGTAAAGCTCTACCGGCAGGTTAAACGGGGAAATTGGCAACGGACTGCTTTATTGTTAGGCGAATGGCACAAGTTGTTTATTAAAATCGCCATGGCCGGGCAGCCAATGAATGTCGTGGAGTTTGACGATGCTTGGTTAACAGAACATCTAAATAAAAATTTCGGCGATATAGAAAATAAAAAAAGACTGTTAGAATTGGCAGCCGCAGCTATGCAAGCTAAAAAAAAGCGTTATTTGCTTTACTTAAATTACAAAGACATTCTGGAAAAACTTGCGACTAGTTTTGCAAAAAAGAAAAATATAAATTTTCAGACGCTTTTAAATTTAAGTTTTGACAAATTTTTACTTTTCATCAAATGCGATCGTGCTTTGCCGCCTCCGAAAAAAGAGCCGGAATATTTTGGAACCGCCTACTGCAACGGCAAACAAATTCCTTTAACCGCCGGCTCGGTAAAAAAAATAATCCAAAAAATTTCAGCCATTAAAACACCTCTGGTCGCTGAATTAAAAGGGCAGGGCGCCATGTCTGGAACAGTAACAGGCCAGGTTTGTCTTGTGCTGTCCAGGGATGATTTGAAAAAGATGAAAAAAAACTTAATTTTAGTCGCGCATACAACTACTGCCGATTTAATGCCAGCCGTAAAAAAAGCTGCGGCAATAATTTCCGACATGGGCGGTATTACCTCCCATGCCGCCATTGTGTCCAGAGAATTCAAGATTCCTTCCGTAATCGGCACCAAAATCGCCACCGAAGTCCTTAAGGACGGCGACATGGTGGAAGTGGATGCGAATAATGGTATAATTAAAATAATTAAGCCAAAATAGTTTGAACGAACAAACGCGGGAACAAGGAAATAAAGAACTTTTCGCTTTTATAAATCGCCTTTAAATATGAATTTAAATATATATTTAATTACGTAATACATTACGTAACAATTTTTTATGGAAATTATAAGGCCGTTTTCAAAGCTTGATAAAAAGTCTGTTGCGATTGCGGGAGGGAAGGGGGCGTCTTTGGGAGAGATGACCCGGGCATGGTTGCCGGTGCCGCCGGGGTTTGTGGTATTGGCAGGGGCGTTTGACAGATTTGTCAGGGAAACGGAGATTGACGCGGACATAGAAGCGATTATAAAAAAAGTCAATCACAAAGACATTAATTCTATAGATAAGGCTTCTGTGAAAATACGGGATTTGATTATGGAAGAGAAGGTGCCGAAGGATATTCAGAAAGAGATTTCGGAAGAATATAACAAGCTGGCGAAGGCCGATAAATACCCCTACGCTAAAGCTACGGGGCACAGGTCGGCACACTACAAATCTTTTCTTGTCGCTGTCCGCTCGTCGGCAACTGCCGAAGATTCTTCCGTGGCTTCGTGGGCCGGGGAACTGGAAACTTATTTGAACGTGATGGAAAAAAATCTTATAGAGAGCATAAAAAAATGCTGGTCTTCCCTGTTCACGCCGCGCGCGATTTTTTACGCATTTGAAAAAGGATTCTATAAATCAGCCAACAAGAAATCCCGCCAGCACACCCTCTCTGCCTCCACCTTCGCCAAGGCTACGGTGGACAGGTCGGCTGCAATCGGCATCTCCCCCATAAAGGGGGAAAATAATAACATGCTTCGCACTATGCAAAAAGTTTCCGTGGCCGTAGTGGTACAGAAAATGGTGCAAAGCGAAGTCAGCGGCATTTGCTTTACCGCGCATCCGGTAACCAAGGATTATAACCAGATGGTGATAGAGGCGGGTTTCGGCCTGGGCGAAGCCATTGTCGGCGGCATGGTTACGCCGGACACTTATGTGATTCATAAAGATAATTTTTCCATTTTGGACATAAACGTTTCCGAACAAAGTTTTGCCATCGTCAAGACTTCCAAGGGCAACATCCGCAAAAAACTTTCCAAAGCCGCGGGCGGCAAACAAAAACTGGCTGGCCGGCAAATTGTGGAACTGGCGAAAATCTGCAAAAGCATTGAACAGCACTACGGCTGTCCGCAAGACATTGAATGGGCTATGGAAAAAGGAAAATTTTACATAACCCAGTCGCGGCCGATTACAACGTTGTAAATTAACCTAACCATTTAAGCGTTTCAAAGTTATGCTTAAGGTTGCATTAAAAATTGAAAGACTGAAAATTGAAAAATAGAAAGATTAAGCCGCTTTTGAAATTCCTTTGTTAAACGCCAACGGCCCGCTATTGGGCCGTTTTTATTTTGGGCTTGTTAATGCTTATATTTTGTAAGGAAGACAATTAAAAAGCGTCAATTATGGCAACTCTTTTCTCAGTAAATATTGCAAAATAAATTATGAAATTTTTAAAACATACTTCCGGACAACTTGGCTTTATAAAAAGCAAGTTCGGCAAAAAAAAATACAATTTCCCAAAGTGGCAATTAATTGCTGCCGCTTTTTTTTCCGCTTCTGTTTTTCTTGCGGCCGGACAGGCGCAAGCCTTGAAATATAACGCCCTTCTTGCCGGACAAGATATTCCGCAAGTTGCGGCTTCTGCGGCAGAGTTAACCGCCAACGGAAATTCCGACCTAACCCCAGAGGGGGGCAATCCAAACCCATCGGCATTTGATCCATTAACCACAGGAGAAGCTTTGGCTCCCGATGCCACCACCCCTGCCCTTAAGCAACAATCCGAGCCTGCCCTGAATTTAACAGATTCCCCCACTGCAGAAGCAGGCCAGTCCCGTGCGGGCGCCGTTGGCAATATTAGCCAGCCCGATGCGGACAATAACGCTGCACCGGCGGATTCCAGCGGCCAAACAGACGCCAACAGCAACAATCTTCTGAAAATGCCTCAAAATTTGGGAATAAACTCCT
This sequence comes from Patescibacteria group bacterium, assembly GCA_023484515.1. Taxonomy (GTDB): domain Bacteria; phylum Patescibacteriota; class Doudnabacteria; order UBA920; family UBA920; genus JAMDAY01. The sequence continues at coordinate 15,685 of JAMDAY010000021.1, read as the reverse complement.
CTCAAAACGACCTTACCGCATTACCCGAGCCTCCTCCCACAACCGAAGCCGCGCATAATACAGCGGCAACTCCCGCACGCGATTTAGCTTTCAATTTTCCAAAATTGCTGCCAAAAATTTCTCCCCCTCCTCCCGCAATTAATTCCGCCATTTCAGGCTTAGCCGCACCGCTGATTACGTTATGGGTAAGCGGCCCGCAATATTCCCTGTATTCTCCCGATACCTTAAACCGAAAAACAACCGAAATATTAGCCGCCTTTGCTTTCTTGGCCGGACTAACGGGAATCTTGCTCGCAAGCAGAAAAATCCAACCTCCAGCTTCCCTGAAATAAAACAATAAAGCGGTAACAACACCTTGGAAATATCCTATGAAATACAAAATTCTCGGCATCACCCTAATCATAACGGCCTTGGGGATTATTATTTTTATCACATACCATAACAGCCAAAAAAGGCAGCAGCCGCTGGTCTTTTCCCCGCCGCTAATGTTAAGTTCGCTCTGGCACGGCTATAAAAGCGACTACTGGGATTCCGGCACGGGCCGCACCCTGGACAAGCAGCGCGACAACATTACCACTTCCGAAGGGCAAAGCTATACCATGCTGCGGGCGGTTTGGCAGGACGACCAGCCTGCTTTTGAAAAAACCTGGCAATGGACCAAGGAAAACCTAAAAAGGCCGAGCGACCATTTGTCGTCCTGGCTTTACGGCAGGCAGCCTGACGGCAGTTATGCCGTGGCAGTTTCCCAAGGGGGGCAAAACTCCGCCACGGACGCGGAAACGGATATGGCCGTGGCTTTGCTGTTTGCCGCTTCGCGCTGGAATAACGCCAATTACCTGGCTGACGCTAAAAATATTATTAATGACATCTGGGACAAGGAAGTTGTAACTGTCAATGGCGTCCCTTATATTGCGGCCGACGACATAGAAAAAGACAACCCGCAAAATTTGTTAATAAACCCTTCCTACCTTGCTCCTTACGCTTATCGGATGTTCGACCAGGTGGATCCTTCCCACAATTGGAACGGGGTAATAGACAGCTCTTACAAAGTTTTAGAGTTAAGCTCCGCCTCCCCTTTAGACAAACCTTCCAGCGCGGGACTGCCTCCCGACTGGGTTGTCATGGACAAAGAAACCGGGCAGCTAAAGGCGCCTGACTCCGCCAACCTAACCACCAATTACGGCTACGATGCCATGCGGGTGCCTTTCCGGCTTGCTTTGGATTGGGAATGGTATAAGGAACCGCGGGCAAAGCAGTTACTGGATAAATTTAATTTTCTGGCAAAAGCATGGAACGGCCAAAAAGCTTTAGACGCAGTATATTCCCATGACGGACAGGTTATTTCCAATATTGAAGCTCCGGCTATGTATGGCGCAGGAATGGGATATTTTTTGGCAGCCCAGCCGGCTTCCGCGTCAGAAGTTTATAATTCCAAGCTGGAAGCGCTCTACAGTCCTGACATCCAGTATTGGAAAAAGCCTTTAAGCTATTACGACGACAATTGGGCCTGGTTCGGCATAGCCATGTATAACGGTTATTTGCCCAATTTATTCGCTACCGTAGACAAAGCGGCAAGTTTTCGCGAACAAATTATTATTACTCCCCAAGGGCTGGTAAATTCTTTCCATTAACATAACAACCACTATGGATTTAAACCCGCTCCCCCAACAACAGATTTTTTCCAAATTAACAAAATCCGATTTCCTAAAAACCGGCATTAGCAGGATGCTGCTGGCAGCTACCCTGACTGCGGCAATACTGTATTTCCTGATTTTGTCTTTTTGGCTACCTCAAGGTAACGCTTGGCTGTTTGCCTTGCTGATTGCCGGTGAAATTTTTCACCTATGGCAGGCAATAACTTACTTATACACTGTTTGGGATACTTCCTATTCGGCCAAAGTTGACAAAAATTTCCAGCCTTGGGTGGATATTTACATTACGGTTGCCGGCGAGCCGGTGGAGGTGGTGGAAACTACGGCGCGGGCGGCCATGGCCCAGCGCTACCCCAACTTCCGCGTCTATTTGTTAAACGACGGATTAGTGGCGAAAAAAGACAACTGGCAGCAGATTGAACGCCTTGCCCAACGCCTTGGGATTGAGTGTATCACCAGGGAAAAACCGGGCGGAGCCAAGGCCGGCAATATTAATAACGCCCTCAATATAACCGCAAGTCCCCTGGTGGCCATTTTTGACGCCGACCAGGTGCCGCACAAAAACTTTTTGTCAAAAACCGTCGGTTATTTCGGGGATACTTCCATAGGATTCGTCCAAACTCCGCAATATTACAAAAACAAAGGCTTGAACGAAATTACTGCGGGATCCTGGGAGCAGCAGGAGATTTTTTTCGGACCCATCTGCAAGGGTAAAAACCGCCTGAATTCCACTTTTCTTTGCGGAACCAATATGGTCATCCGCAAAACGGCACTGCTTGCGGTTGGCGGGATGTGCGAAGACAATATTGCGGAAGATTTCCTAACTTCCCTGTTTATCCACGAACAAGGCTGGAAATCGGTTTATGTGCCGAAAATTTTAACAGAAGGCTTGGCTCCCCAAGATTTCCTTTCCTATTACAAGCAACAATTCCGCTGGTCCAGAGGGAGCCTGGAAGTTGTTTTTAAATACAATCCGTTATTCCGCAAAGGCTTAAGCCTTGCCCAGCGCGTCCAATACCTGGCTTCGGCCAGCTATTATTTGTCCGGACTGGTAGTCTTGGTCAATGCTTTAATGCCGCTGGTATTCTTTTATACCGGCCTGACCCCGCTGAATACTTCTACCATGAACCTGGCCGCTGTTTTTCTGCCTTATATTTTTCTGACCATTTTAGTGTTAAGGCTGTCGAGCAGGCAGTCTTATACTTTCCGGGCACTCGCTTTTTCCATGAGCTCTTTCCCTATCCAAATTTGGGCCACTTTGTCCATTTTATTGGGACGCAAAGCGAATTTTTCCGTCACCTCAAAAAAACAGCTAAAAGGAGATTTTTGGTATCTGGCCGCGCCTCATTTGGCATATGTGTTATTGGCGCTTCTGGGGATAGAACTGGCAATTTTACGCCAGGGGCTGACAGCCGCGGTTTTAACCAATATTTCCTGGGCATTATTTAATATTAGCGTATTTTTGCCATTTATCCAGGCTGCTGTAAGCCCCCAGCCGCAAAAGGAAACCCAAAAGGCTGCTGTGGGGGAAATTAGTCCCGCAGCGGAAGCTTCGTTGCCGGAAAGGAGCTTGCCTTAAGGCAACCTTGCCCAGAATTAAAATTAACGGTTAATAATAAATCAACGGACTATTTATAGCATTGGCTATCAACCAAACATGGATACTATAATAAAAAACCCTGCCTTGCCGCTTGCCGAACAAAAACCGTCAGGACAAATGCCCGTTGCCCGGACTTTTGCCAGGCAAAAATTCCTAACCAAGATTCTGCTGGCAAGCTTTATGCTGCTGCCGGTGCTGATTTCATATTTTTTTCTTTCGCAGCAAAGTTTAAGGCTGGACGAGGCGCAAAGCCTGTGGCAAAGCAGCCATAGTCCCATAAGGATTTTTTATGTGGTGGCGCAGGACGTGCACGTCCCTCTGTATAATTTATTACTGCACTTTTGGCAATTTTTATTCGGCAACAGCGTCCCGCAAACCAGGTTTTTTTCTTTGGCGCTGCTGCTGGCCGCTATCCCTATGGTTTACCTGCTCGGCAAAACCGCGCTTAACCGGAATATCGGCCTGTTTGCGGCCCTGCTGGTTGCGGTTTCCCCGTTTTTAAACTGGTACGGCAACGAAATTAGGATGTACAGCCTAATGACTTTTATTACGGTGCTTAATCAATACTTTTATATTAAAATTTTTAAATTCCGTAAAACACGCGGTTTTGACGACCAATACCGCCTGCAAAAATTATGGTGGGGCTATGGCTTGTCCGCATTAGCAGGCATTTACTCCCACTATTTTTTTGCGTTCGTGCTCCTGTCCGAGGCGATCTTCTATTTTTTTTACCGGCAGCAATTTCCCGACAAGTCTTTAAAAAAATTCGCGGCCGTGGCTTTGATCCTGCTGGCGGCAATTGCTCCCTGGATTTATTACGTATACCGCTTAGGGATGATCGGCGACAGCACTCCCCTGCTGTACAGACCCACCACCATTAACTTATTCAACACGCTGACCCAGTTTTTATTTGGCTTTCAGGACGACCATTTAAATACGATTATTGTCTCCCTGTGGCCAGTGTCAATCTTGTTCCTGTTTTTGGCACTAAGGAAAAATTCCAAAATTACGCCGGAAACCACTTTCTTTTTCCTTTCCGCAATTTTTCCGGTAATTACGGCTTTCATTATTAGCATTGCCATTAGACCGCTGTTTTTAACCCGCTACCTTATTTTAGCGGCTCCTTCTTTGTTTATTTTTTTAGGATGGTTCTTGGACATCTATCCGAAAAAAATTTCCCTTAGCTTTAAAGCCCTGCTGGTGGCCGCCATGTTAACGACTTTAGCCGCCCAAATAGCCAATGCGGATACTCCGGTAAAAGAAGATTATAAAAGCGTGGCTCAGTATTTAGACGCACAGGCCGCTCCGCAGGACGCTATTGCCATTTCCGCGCCTTTTACCATTTACCCGATTGAGTATTATTACAAAGGGCCTGCCATTATGTCCACATTGCCTTTTTGGGACCGCTACCGCACCGGCCCGATTCCCGCTTTTGCGGAATCTCAGTTGCCGCAGCAAGTTGACCAACTTAAAAATGGCCATCAGAAAATTTTTTTAGTCCTTTCTTACGACCAGGGCTATGAAAGCAAGATTAAAAATTATTTTGACATCCACTTTGAAAAATTATCAGAGAAAAAATTTTCCCCGGACCTGAATATTTACGTATACCGCGTTGGCTACAACAACATTTCATTGGACAATTCCAAAGCAGTCCAAAACTTCGGCATTATGGCCAGGAATTAATATCAAGGCGGGTGAAAGCTTTCTTCCGGGGATTAGCCTTCTAAAGTCAGGTTGATAACGGACAATGGGAGATGACGCACATCTGGGACAATCTTCCTTAAGTTTGGCTGATGATGATTATTATCCGGTAATCTAAAGGCCGCTTATCCCAGATGTGCGTCATCACCCAAAACATCTGCCTCCTTTGAACACCACAACACGTGTTGTGGTGTTCCCCAATAGGCAGGCTTAAGGTTTATTGGAGGTTTTTTAAGGTTTTCTTCCCATGGCATTGCAAGTCCCGTGTCATTGCGTCCCCTTGGTGTCGTTGCGAGGCAAGGGCTTTGTCTTGCCGAAGCAATCTTTTCCTTTGCCTGGAACAGATCGCTTCGGATGCACTCGCGATGACACGCGGGATAGTTTGCTTCGTCAGCCTCGGATGCACCCGGCTTCCTCGCAATGACACCGCGCTTTATGCCAGCAATGACACCGCATTTTGCATGCCCATTGCAAGCCACGTACCAGACGGCACTGTGATAAATTATCCTTTGTAGGGGCTGCCTTCAGGCGCCCGAACTGCGGGCAAGCTTTAGCTTGCCCCTGCATTCTTTATGGCACTTGTCTGCTTTAGGGGGCAAGATTTCCAAATATTCCGGCGTAACATTAAAATATGCGGAATAAGCAGCTTAATGAATTGGGCAACTGCAAGCTTAAGGAGGCTTTATGCCTTTCCTTGTAGGGACAGGTCTAGACCTGTCCCTACGTCCGTGATGTCCGTGATCCGTGTTTATCTGTCTGCCTTGATCTGTGTTAATCCCTCCTGCATTTACCACGAAGCCCGCTGGGCTAGCCCCAAAGCATAATCCGGCCACCAGACTCCGGCATTGGGACCGCCGTTACAATTACCGTCGCTGCCCCCCGGATCTTTTGCCCATACTAAGGCGTCTACCAAAACGTTCCCGGTTGAAGTGGTCGGCCTGTCTCCCAAAGCGCGTCCGGGAGGATTACACCACTGGTTATCAGGAGCGGGGCCCAAGCCGTTTCGGCTGGTATCTATAATAAAATGCTTGCCGCCAAGCTGATTGGAAATTTCCCGGCCGTAATTTATGTCGTCCTGGATCCAATAAAAATTGGATACGTTCAAGGCAAAACCGTCAGCCTGGGCAATGCCGGAATTTCTTAAGCGGCCGGACATATCGTTTGCGCTAATCCAATTGGGATGTGCGGCGTCTATATAAACCGCCGTCTGCCCCAGGGACTTAAACACCCCGACCGCATCCTGTAATAAACTATACCTGGTTTGCAGGTCTGTGCCGGAAAGGCAGCCGGTCAAAGCTGTGGCATCGGGCTCCAAAATAATTGCCGCCTTGCGGCTCCCTATCCCCGCGGCCAAATTTCTTATCCATTGCCTATACCCGTCCGGCGAATTAATGCCGCCGGCGGAATAACCTCCGCAATCGCGGTTGGGTATGTTATAAACCACCAATAACGGCACTGTCCCCTGGTTGGCGGCGGCGTCCATTAAATTATTAACGTCCGCGCGCACGTCCGCATTCCAGCCGCCAAACCAAGCGGCATTTGGTTGTCCGGCAATTTTGTCCATAAGCGCTGCATCCTGCGGCCTGGAATATCTCCAAATATCGGCCTGCTGTTTAGCATTTGAATTCGGATTTAAATAAAACCTAGCTCCGGCAAGCGGATTGCTACCTGCCGATCCGCCGGAAGAATTGCCGGTTAATCCTCCGCCGGATCCAACCTGGTTCCAGTTTAGCTTCGCCACTGCCCCACCGTAAGCTTCGTAGTATTCCATTTTGATGTTATGGATGCCGGCAGTTAAGGTTTTGGTTATGGTTTTGGTTTGGGCCGCATGATCTGACCACTGGTCTATAGCCGGTTGATTGTCAATATATAGCTTAGAGCCGTCATCGGAAGTCATATTAAAGGAGTAATCTCCGGCATTAAAGGTAAAGTTGCCGGTCCACCTGGCGGAAAACTGGTCTTGGGGAACCTTAAAGTCAGGCGATCCCCCTCCCCAGTCAAAGTTGATTTGGTTGTCCGTCCTGGATAAGGCTAAGTTGTTCAGATTTTGATCGCCGTAATAACAGCCGGTAAAGGCGTTGTTAGCGGGAGAGGGGCAGGAAGAAGTGTTGGCAGGAGGCGTGGTGCTGCCGGAAGATCCGTCCGGTAATCCATTGCCAGACGGAGGATTATTGTTATTCTGCTGCCAGGAAACCTTGGCTAAGGCTCCGCCCGCATTCTCGTAGTATTCCACCTTGACCAAATGGCTGCCTGGGGCAAGGCTAAGGTTGGCGGCATAGGTGGAAGCGGGCTGGTCTTTCCATTGATTAATGATTAAGTTGTTGTCCACATAGACCTTTATGCCGTCGTCTGCCGTGGCGGTAAAGGTGTAATCCCCGCCGTTAAAGCTGAAATTGCCTTGCCAGCGGGCGGAAAAATGATCGCTGGGGACTTTGCTGTCAGGCGATCCCCCTCCCCAGTCAAAATTGATGCTGTTGTCTGTCCGGGACAACGCCAGATTATTCAGGTTTTGGTCGCTATAATAGCAGCCGGTAAAGGCGTTGGTGGCGGGGGCGGGGCAGGAAGAGGATGTGCCTGACAATGCATTAGCATCCAAATTGGCAGAAATAGAAGAATTGCCAACATATATACTAACCGCCTTTTCCCCTACTTTATTTCCGTTATTGTCTTGCGCCACAAAATTTACCAAATAAGGGCCGCTGCCTTTCCAGTTCCAGCCCGAAAGATCCACCTGGGCTTGCTTGTGAGGCACCCCTTGCCAGTTGTTGTCCATGGGATTTAAGCGGTCGCCGTCTACCTGCCAAAACATCTTGTAATTATTTAGGTTCCAGCCTTCCATTTCGGCCATAAAATTCTGCTGGCCGGTTACGCTGGCTTGGTCTTGGGGCCAAATGGCGTTTATTGAATTTACAGTCAGGGCAGAACTCCGGGGAATTATCTCATTAATATCGCTCAAGGAGGCGCTCGCGACGAACCCTGTTACGGCCACAGCCATAACAGACAACATACTGAATCCGAAATTAAAACCTGTCTTTTTTTTGTTGAAAGAATTTGGAATTTCTTTCGTCTCTAATTTAGTCAGGTTTATTCCCAGCTTGTGCCAAAAAGGCAAGCTGGGTTTTTTTTGTCTTTTTTTTATTTTATAAAAAAGGGTTTTTTCTGGTTTTTCCTTATTCATTGCATATTTTGTTAATGATCTTTTTTTAATTACAACCTGGTTATGCACAAGGAAAATTCCGGCCTAAAACAGGCTATCTTAAAAAAATCCCCTTTAAGTCGCAAAATTTTTCCCTTTTGTTTCCAAAATTAAGTGCATGTTTTAATAATTGGTGCTAAAAATTATAGCAATTTTTTTTTCGCAAATCTATTGTTTTGCCGGGTTACGCGCTAAAATAGCCGATTCGCTTCAACTTAAAAATAATATCCTTCCCGCAATTGCGGAAAAACCGGCTTGCGTTTTTTTCTAAAGTTTCTGACGGGCAAATAACAGACCGTCCAAGCCAATTTTTTTATTTTTCTATTTTTAAATCTTTAAATTGTTTAAAGATGATTTTCTTCCCCCAATGTGCTAAAATTAATCAGCTAAACAAACCAACCGCACCCGAAACCCTTAAATAAAAAGGATTTTGTAACAAATGGAAATAAATCCCGTCTATACTGGTAGTTCGGCGAATTTAAGCGAAAATTTGGGAGTTTCCGAGGCTTTAATCAACAAAGCCAAACTGGGAAACCAGGCCGCTTTCACCGAAATTTATAACTTATATTTTAAAAAAATATATAAGTTCATTTATTTTCGCGTCAGTCATAAAGAAGTGGCCGAAGACTTGGCGGAAGATGTGTTTGTAAAGGCATATGGGAAAATATCTTCTGTTAATCAAACGCGCTCTTTTGAGAGCTGGCTGTACCAGATTGCCAGGAATGCAGTTATAGACTACTACCGTGGAAAAAAGCAGGACATACCCTTGGATGAAATGGAAAATGTCCTGGAATACGAATCTAACATTGTCGCGGAAGTTGAACTGCAAGACCGGCAAAAGACCTTTCTCAAATTGCTAAAGGAACTTAAACCCGACCAGCAATTGGTAATTAAGATGAAATTTTTGGAAAATTTGGAAAACAGCGAGATCGCGGCCATCTTGCACAAGAACGAAGGGGCCATTAGGGTCATACAGCACCGCGCCATTGCCAGGCTGCAAGAACTTCTCAAACAGCAAACCAATGAATAACGAAGCGGAAAATTTAAACGCGGCCCTGGAAAAAATGCGCCGAGGAGTTCCCTTGGACGAAATTTTGGCGGCTTTTCCGGACGCGCAACGGCAAAACTTAAAACCGCAAATGGAATTGGCGGCAGAAGTTTTAAGCATGCCGAAAAAGGAAATTCCGGAGCCTTCAATGCGGCGCAAATACCTGCTCGCCCCGGCAAGGGCGGCCCAATTTTCCTGGCTTCGCCTTTCCCGCTACGCCTGGCTAAGCTATAGCATGGCAATTATAGTCTGCGCCCTGGCGGGAACCGGTTATGCCGCGTCCCGCAGCCTGCCGGGTGATCCGCTCTTCAGCGTCAAAAAAACTGCGGAATCCCTGCAAGTCAAGCTGGCTTCCAACCCGGATGACAAGGCCAATCTGCAAATGGAACTGGCCCAAAAGCGTTTTTCCGATGCGGAAAAAATCTTAAAAAATCCCTACAGCAATCCCAAGCAGGAAAAGGCTGCCTTAACGGAACTAATTACCCAGACCCAGACAGCCATAGAGCAGGCAAATGCGGCAGCCCACTCCAACCCGGTATCCGAGAAAACCCATCCTTTGGTCGCTTCTTTGGAAAATATCAACGTCCAACAGCAAAACTTAATTAAGGAAGCCAAGCTCGGACTTAATGCCGGGACAGACACCCAAAGCGCCTTGGCGGCCGTGAAGGAAAATGCAAATAAGGTAGCGGAAATTAAGCGGTATATTTCCGTGGCCAGCAACGAACAATTCCCCGCCGCCTTGGATGCCAATGCCAGCACCACGGAAGTCAGCGGAGTTATTGGCAAAATATCCGCTAACGAGATTGTGATTAATGGCACTTCTTTTGCCTTGTCTTCCAGCACTGTCATTACCGGACCCCAAAACAATGTTATTGAAATTTCTTCCTTAAAAACGGGAGTAACGGCCAATATAACCACCGGTCAAACGCAGGGCGGCCGCACGATTGCTTTGCGCATAACAATACTGGATATGGCAAATATTGGAAGAAAAGGCGAGGTCAAAGGCACCAGCACCGCAGACGTTTTAAAGACGCCTGAAAGCACTGCCTCATCTTCCAGTCCGGAAGACATTGGCAATGCCAATTCCGATACCTCAACGCCGGAAACCCTTACCGACCCGAACACCGCCGTAGGCGCGTATATTTTGGAAGATCCCGCCCCGCAAGCGGCAATAAAGTAGCGGCAAGGGATAAATTTGCCTCCCGAACCTAGCAAGACCTTAACGCCTTCCTAAGTTCAGGATGACAAAGCTATCCTGAAACAAATTCGAAAACAGCCCAGTTCTAGAGCCGGGCTGTTTTTGTATTCTTTTTTCGTAAAGAAATTATTGGCAGGCTATCTTTAAAAAACGTCTAATTTGTGTTTATATGACCGTGTATTTAATTGGTTTAACCGAATAATTTCTTTACGAAAAAAGTTTATATTTGGGAGTAATTTACAATATCCGATCCGAAAATATTAATACCCACACCTATTCCAAAATGCCAAAAAATGGTATAATATATGGGAGGTTTAAGAAAAATGCCCTTTTTAATTATTGCCGGCGCAGGCGGCAAAACCGAATCCGGAGAGGTGCGAGAGCGGTTTAATCGGACGGTCTTGAAAACCGTTGTGCCCAAAAGGCACCGAGGGTTCGAATCCCTCCCTCTCCGCCAGATGTCCAAGTTAGAACCAATTCTAAATTTTTAAACATCTATCCTACTATTAAAATCCAAACCCATGCCTCCCCTGACTAAAAAAACTTTAAGCTTAACCTGGCAGGCGCCGGAGTACCGGCATTATGAAAAAAACTTGGGCTGGTATGTTACGGCTATTGCCTTGGGAATTTTAGTAATCGGCTTTTTCGTAATAGTCCAAAGCGACTATTTCGCCGCCATTACCCTGGCCGTCATATTGGCTTTCGTTATTTTTTTTGCCAAACAAACTCCGCAAGCGGTAGATATTGAACTAAGCGGCAAGGGCATCAGGTACGGAAACGTTTTTATCCCTTACAAGCAGATTAAATATTTCTGGGTAGTGCATAACGAAAACCATAAAACCGTCAATTTCCATACCAATACTTATGTTAACAACCTGGTAATCTTTGAGCTGGAAGGACAAAATCCTGACGAAGTCAGGGACTTCTTAATCCAGCATTTGCCGGAACACGAGGAAACCCGCGAAACCCCCATCCAGCGGATTAGCCATAAGCTTAGATTCTAGCAAGGCCCTCAAATATTAAAAACCCGTTAATTGAAAATTAAAAGATAAAAAATTGGGTTGTCCTAATTTTCAATCTTTCAATTTCTGCAATTATTTGTATATTTGCAATTACTACTTTTAGCTCTCATAGCTCAACGGATAGAGCGCAGCCCTCCGAAGGCTGAAATGTAGGTTCGATTCCTACTGGGAGCACCATAATTTTTCTTCCGCTTCCGGCGGACCGGATATTCACGCTTATGGATCTTACAGCCCCAATAGCATCGTTCCCGAAAACTACCAAGCCGCTGATTGCGGCTTTAAAAAAACTTGGGATTAACACTGCCCAAGACCTGCTTTTTTATTTCCCTTACCGCTACCTGGACTTCAGCAAAAATATAAAGATCCGCGAAATCAAGCCCGGGGAAAGCATAACCATCCAGGGTATTATTAAAAGCATAGAAAGCCGGTTTTCTTTCCGCAGCCACATGTCCATGGCCGAAGCCATTGTTTCCGACGACACCGGATCCGTAAAAGTCGTTTGGTTTAACCAAGGTTACCTGGCCAAAACTTTGCAAAAAGGCGATGAAGTCTTTTTGGCTGGAACCCCGGAATACTACAAAAACATTTTGCAACTGGTAAATCCTATCCATGAAAAAACATCCGACTTCCCGGTGCATACCGCCCGCCTGGTCCCGCTCTACCACCTTTCCCAGTCCGTTTACCCTAAAACTTTCCGGAATTTGGTCGCTGCGGTATTGCCCTTGGCCGGCCAGGTTAAAGAAACGCTTCCTTTAAAAATTTTGAATAGCCAAAAACTTCCGGATCTGGCCGAGACTGTCCGCTTTTCGCATTTTCCGGGATCTGCGGAAGAAGCAAATTTAGCAAAAAAACGTTTGGCCTTTGAAGAAATTTTCCTAAACCAATTGCTGGCGCAAAAATACAAACTGGAACTGGAGCAAAAGCAAGCGCATCAGATTATATTTGACCAAAACCTGGTAAAAAAGTTTGTAAGCACCCTGCCTTTCCAATTGACTGCGGCGCAAAAAAAAGCGGCTTGGGACATTTTGCAGGATTTGGAAAAACCGCGCCCCATGAACCGCCTGCTGGAAGGCGATGTCGGCAGCGGCAAGACTTTGGTGGCTTTTGTTGCCGCCTTGCAAACAATGTCGCAGGGCTTGCAGGCGGCGCTGCTGGCGCCTACGGAAATACTGGCCAGGCAGCATTTTGACACCGCGTTAAAATTTTTAGCGGAAAACCCCCTAGGCCAAAATGTCCGCTGCGGTCTGCTGACCAACAACTTCAGCAGGCTTGATAAAAAAGAAACGGAAAAGAAAAAACTGGCTGCGGAAATAGCCGAAGGCATGCCCGGCCTGTTTATTGGCACGCACGCCTTAATCCAAAAAACCGTAAAATTTAAAAGTTTAGCCCTGGTAATTATAGACGAACAGCACCGTTTTGGGGTTAAGCAGCGGTCGGAATTAATCAGACAAGACGGCAAAGCCCCCCATCTTTTGTCGCTGACCGCCACTCCCATTCCCCGCACCTTGCAGCTTGCAATTTACGGCGAACTGGACATTTCCACCATTAAAACCAAACCGCTTGGACGCAAGCCTATTATTACCAAACTGGTGCACAAAGACAATCGCGGCAAGGCTTACGATTTTATAGGCAAGCAGATTCTTGGCGGCAGGCAGGCATTTGTCATTACCCCATTGATTGAAGAAAGCGACCGGCTGGGGGTGAAAGCCGCCAAGACAGAAGTGGAAAATTTGAAAAAAATTTTCCGCAATTTCCAGATTGGACTGATGCACGGGCGTCTGAAAGGCGCGGAAAAAGAAAAAGTTATGGAGGATTTCCTGGCAAACAAAATCCAAATCCTAGTTTCTACTTCGGTCGTGGAAGTCGGCGTGGACGTGCCCAATGCCAGCGTAATGGTAATAGAAGGAGCCGAACGTTTCGGCCTGGCCCAACTGCACCAGTTCCGCGGCCGCGTAGGACGCGCCGGGCACCAAAGTTTTTGTTTCCTGTTTTCGGAACAGGAAAACCCGGACATTTTGTCCCGTTTGGAAGCGTTTACCAAAACCCAGGACGGCTTTGAGCTGGCCGAACTGGACTTAAAACAGCGCGGCTTCGGGCAGCTTATTGGCTCCCAGCAATCCGGCTGGGACTTTAAATATTTTAATCCTTCTTATATTTCCTTAATCCCTTTAGCCCGCCAAGAAGCCGCAAACCTGCTCAAAGACGATCCCTCCCTGGCAAACCATCCCCTGCTGCAAGAAAAAGTTCAAGGCAAGGTAGTGCATTTTGAGTAAGTTTATTTAAATAATACCTTATATTTCCCCTTGATTATTTTGATTTTTTTGGGTAGCATAAAGGTAGAGATGTACGCCTAAGGAGGGGTAAAATCAAACATAGGAAAGAAAAAATGGCGAATGTAAAAACAGTGGTATGTTGCAATATGAGGCAGCCGGTATCAGCGGAAGAATGCTCCCGCTGCCACCGCAACCTTCACGAACTGGAACAAAAACAACCGGCCGCCAATCCTCCGAGTAAAAAGAAGGTTGATTCCCAACCCGACATTGGAAGCGTATCTTTCGCTGCGCAAGCCTGACGCCGCTTGATTGCTGAAACAGGAATCCGGCCTTAGCCTCACGGCCGGGGTATTACAGGCTTCCGCACCTGTAAAAACGTCTACTCCTGTTTGAACAATCTTGCGGTTAAAATGCCGCCAAGCAGAGACAGCTTGACGGTAAGCTTTGGCCGCCAATCCATAGTTAATTTACAATCCGGGCAGACGAACCCGGAAAGCAGATTGACGAAGATTGGTGGCCACTTTATTATGTATAAATTGCCAATTTCATACCATCACACCTTATAAAAAACGGCTCAAATAGCTATTTGAGCCGTTTTTTGGCCTATTTTGAGGCTTGTTAAACGTATTTAATGGCTTCCTGCAAAGTTTTAACGGAAATGACTTCTATTTTCCCGTGCTTGGCAACAGATCTTCCTCTGGGGCAAATAATGCGGGAAAATCCCAATTTCTCCGCTTCGCGGACCCGTTTTTCCAAATTCGGCACGAACCTGACTTCCCCCGACAACCCCAGTTCCCCCGCCACCACGGTTTTGTCCAATACGGCATCGCGCAAACTGGAAACAATGGACAGCGCCACTGCGAGGTCTGCGGCCGGTTCGGTTATTTTTATGCCGCCGACTACGTTAATGTAAATATCCTGATTGCCCAAATTCAGGCCCGCGCGCTTGGCTAAGATCGCGGTAAGAAGCTGCAGGCGGTTGGCATCAAATCCGGCTGTGGTGCGCTTGGGGTAACCGAAATTCGTGGCAGAAGTTAAGGCCTGGATCTCCAGCAATAAAGCGCGGCTGCCTTCCATAATGGAAGTAATCACATTGCCGGAAGCCGACATCTGCTCTTCGCCGATAAATAGTTGGGAAGGATTTTTAACTTCCGCTAATCCTTCGCGTACCATTTCAAACACCCCGACTTCGTTGGTAGTGCCAAACCGGTTCTTGACGCAGCGCAAAATGCGGAAGCTGGCAAACCGCTCGCCTTCCAGATACAGCACCGTGTCCACCATGTGCTCCAGCGTCTTGGGGCCGGCCAAATAGCCTTCTTTGGTCACGTGGCCTATTAAGATAAAGGAAATTTGATACTGCTTGGCCAGGCGCATAATTTTTTGCACGGCATTGGTCACCTGGGCCACGCCTCCGGCCACACCGCTTGCTTCCTCGCTGTACATAGTCTGGACGGAATCTATAATGACCAGTTTGGGATGCCTGGCTTCCACCGTGGCCAATGCTGCGGTCAAATCTGTTTCCGACAACACGTCCAGCTTGTGATTTTTGTTTATGCGGTCCGCGCGCAGTTTTATCTGATGCACCGATTCTTCACCGGACACGTAAAGCACGCCGTCGTCCATATGCATGGAAAGCTGCAAAGCCAAGGTTGACTTCCCAATCCCGGGATCGCCGCCGAGCAATATTAAGCTTCCAGGCACAATGCCGCCGCCGACCACCTCGTCAAACTCCGAAATTCCGGTGGCAAAACGCTCGCTTAAGCCTGCTTTAACTTCCTGCAAAGCCACGGGCGAAGACTGCAAAGCCGCGGCAGAGCCGCGGCCGCCTGCGCTGATTACGCGCTGCTCTTCCAAAGTATTCCATTGCCCGCAATTCGGACAGCGCCCCTGCCAGCGCGGCAAACGATTGCCGCAGTTGGTGCAGACAAATACGGTCTGGGATTTGGCCATAAAGCAAATTTAAAATAGAAATATCAAAAATAAAAATTACACTGT
>JAMDAY010000013.1 GCA_023484515.1 Patescibacteria group bacterium | reverse complement strand
AGGCACGCTTGTTTTATGGTTTCCTGAATACCATCCTAAAACTTTATCTTCTGGCTGAGTTTCGCCTTTGCGAAAAAGTTCCCTATACCACTCTTCATCTCCAGTATTTGGAATTAAGCCAAATTTTGCCAAGAAAATTTTTTCCGCTTGGGGACTTAGTCCATGGTTAGCCGGTTCGATAGCGCGGGTTTGGAGGGCGGTTTTTAAACCTACTTCCGAATTTCCATATGATCCAAGATTTTTTAAACGTCCAATGTAAACGCTGTTGTTAGGATCAGATGTCCGTAGAGAAACAAGCACTTGGCGGGAATCAGTTAAATATTTTTGCTGTCCCTTATCATAGCGGTATTTATTGAAAATTTGGCTGCGAATTTGCGGAGTAGATGGCCGGTAGCCGTTATAGACTTCATCAAAAGTAGCCTCCCTGTTTTCAAATTCCTTAACTATTTCGTTAAGTTGTCCATGCTTGTCCTTGAACTCTTTCGGTAACCGGGATATTTCTTTTTTGATTTCCGTTAATGTTTCCTTGTCTTTCTCCAGCCCATTGGCAGTAAATTCAGCATTTAGCTCATCCAGCATGCGAAAAAGGCGGTCTTGAATATTTTCTCTTTTTGTTTCCACTGATTCCGGCGTGGTTTTCTCTTGTGAAGGGGCCGGATAATCTCTTGATGGCATATTTGTTGAAATTAAGATTCAAGTTGAACTCCTATTTTTCAATTTCGACACCCTGGGAGCGGTTACACTCGGAGCTAAGGCGGATTAAAATTCCACTTTCACAGGCTGGCCTTCCGGGCCTTTTTCGTCTATGTCAAAGAATTCGCGCTTGGTAAAGCCACCCATGGGGGCGAATATGTTGCCCGGGAATTGCTGGATCTTGGTGTTGTAATCGCGCACGTTGCCGTTATAAAAGCGGCGCGCGGCCTGGATTTTGTCTTCCGTGTCGGTCAGTTCCGCCTGCAACTGCAAAAAATTCTGGTTGGCTTTTAAGTCCGGGTAGGCTTCGGCCACAGCGAACAAATTTTTTAAAGCGCCGGAGAGCGTATTTTCGTCTTTCAGCTTTTCCTGCATATTGCTCGCGCCCATGGCTGCGGCGCGGGCCTGGGTAACGCGGTCAAATACGCCGGACTCATGCGCCGCGTATCCTTTTACGGTTGACACAATGTTCGGAATTAAGTCATACCTTCTTTTTAACTGAACTTCTATGTCACTCCAGGCTTCGTCCACGCGGTTGCGGGAAGAAACCAGGCCGTTATATAAAGCTACGGCAATTATTGCCAAAACCACAATTACAATAATGGCTATCCACATATATTTTGATTATCCCTTAAGATCGCTAAGTCCGTTAAAGGAAAACTCAACGGTTTTTTAAGGCTATTTTAATTGTTATGCCTAAATTATAGCATTTTTTAGGGTAAAATAAAATGCAGGATGAAATATTTGGAAATGGTCTGGAAATATAGCAAGGCAATATTTTATAAGATTAGCAAATTTATGCGGATAGACGGGAAGCGTAAAGGCATAAACTGTTGTTTGCGTTGACATTTAGCAAATCTGTCCAGCATTCCTATTATTTGTTGTCTAGAAAATGGAATTTTGATATCCTTAAATAAATCACGGCCGTGATTTTACGAAGGAAAATAATTTTTACTATCGATCTCCGCAAAATCAGTTGAATAAATTTGGGCTTACTGAAAACAAAAATTATTCAAGATAATATGCGGGCCTTAATAGCAGGTCAAGTTTTTAGTTTATATGTCAAGAAAGTACGGAACATTATCAAGCGAATTTTTAAAAGCGGTCGGCGAGGCAACCGGACTGTTTCGTTGGCCTTTGGAATATTCGGCCAGCTGGCGTTATGAACAATTATATGGTTCCAGAAAAAAATTTCAAAACACAGTATCGTCATTGAAAAGGCAGGGATTTATAAAAATGATAAGGAAACGTGACGAGAAATTTATTAAATTGACATCCAAAGGTGAATTAGAGTTGCTTATTCAGAAGGCAGGAGTAAAAAAAATTGACAAATGGGATGGTAAATGGAGACTGCTCATATTTGATATCCCAGAAAAAGCCAGAGAAAAACGTGACTTATTACGTGGTTTGTTAAAAAGAAATAATTTTGCAAAATTGCAGGCCAGCGTTTTTGTAAGTCCTTACCCCTTAAATCGGGAAGCGGTGACTTATATAAAAACTGTGGGGTTGGTTGATTATATCCGCCTATTAAAGGTTGAGGAAATTAATGACGATCAAAATTTGAAAAAACATTTTGGCTTGAAATAAATTCCTTCTTAAAATCACGGCCGTGATTTTAAGAAGGAAAGGCTTTGTGGGGGACGTGTGGTTAGCGGCGGTTGCGCTTCAGGTTAGAATTCCCGCGGGTCTATTTGGCGTTAATAAATGTTTGTGGTAAAATAATACTGAAAACAAGTTAATTTGAAACAAAAAATGCAATTTCTTTTAGAGTATAAAGAGGATTTGCTGCGGGCATTGGGGCAGGTTGATTTGAAAAAAATTAAGCAAGCCGTAGAAATATTAAAAGAAGCGCGCGACAGCGGGCACGTAATTTTTACCTGCGGCAATGGCGGCAGCGCTTCCACGGCGTCCCATCTTGCCTGCGATCTGGTAAAAGGCGCAAGCTTTCAAAAAGATAAAAAATTCAAAGTCATATCGCTGGCGGACAACATGCCGACTTTGACGGCTTATAGCAATGACGTGGATTACCGCGAAGCGTTTGTGGAGCAGCTTAAGAACTTTGCCCAAAAAGGCGATGCGGTAATCGCAATTTCCGGCAGCGGGAATTCCAAGAATGTAATCAAAGCAGTAGAATACGGCAATCAAATCGGCTGCAAAACCGTTGCCTTAACCGGCCGGGACGGCGGCAAACTGGGCCAAGTCGCGCAATTAAATATTCAAGTAGCAAATCCCCACATGGGCAGGATAGAAGATGTCCACCTGATAATTTGCCATATGATAGCGTATTACTTTATGGATTTATGAATGTCGCAGAACAATTAAAAGAGTCAGTCAACCGCTATATTGACAATGTTGCCATTCATGATTTGGAATACCGCGTCAAATTGGTTATGCGGGAACGGGAAGAGTTGAAAGGCTGGAAAGACCAAGAACTGAAACTGGCTACCATGGCTTTTAAGGACGATTTGGCCAAAGGCAAGACCATGAATTCCATTTTGGTCCAGGCTTTTGCCGTGGTTAATGAGGCGGCCCGCCGCGTGTTCGGCCAGTCTCCTTATCCGGTGCAGATTTTGGGCGGGCTGGTAATCCATTTAGGCAAAGTGGCGGAAATGAAGGCCGGGGAAGGCAAAACTTTAACGGAAACCATGCCCGTATATTTGAACGCCTTGGAAGGCAACGGCGTTCATGTAATTACCACTAACGATTATTTGGCGGAACGGGACGCCAATTTAAACAGTAAGCTGTTCAATTTTTTAGGGTTAACTACCGGCTTTGTGACATCGCAAATGAAAAACGAAGGCCGGCAAAAAGCTTACGCCTGCGATATTACTTATGTGACCAACCAGGAAGTGGGGTTTGATTACCTGCGGGATAATTTGGTATTTTCGCGGAAGGACAAGGTATTAAGGGCCAAACATCCTTTGCATTTCGGCATTGTGGATGAAATAGACAGCATTTTAATAGATGAATCGCGTACGCCGCTGATTATTGCCGAGCCGATGGAAGAAGAGCGGAATTTTTACGACTTGTTTACCAAAGTGGCGGACCAGCTTAAAGAAGACGAAGATTACACCGTGGATTATAAAAACAAGCAGGCGGCCATGACCGATGCGGGCTTAAATAAAGTGGAGCAGATTTTAGGCAACCCCGTATTTTCCAAGGACAATCCCATGTATGTTTTCTATCTGGATGTGTGCCTTAGGGCTAAAACTCTTTTTGAAAAGGATAGAGATTATATTGTAACCCAAGAAGGGGTGGAAATAGTGGACGAATTTACCGGCCGCGTCCTGCCGGGCCGGAGGTTTACGGACGGCGTGCACCAGGCCATTGAAGCCAAGGAAAAGGTAAGGGTAAAAGAAGCCGACCGGACCGCGGCGGCCATCACGTTCCAGAATTTTTTTCCCAAATACGAAAAGCTTTCCGGCATGAGCGGCACGGTAATGCGCAGCCGCGACGAGTTCGCGCAAGTTTACAAGCTGGATGTGATTCAAATTCCCACTAACCGGCCGGTAATCCGCCAGGACCACCATGATCTGTTTTTCAAGACGCAAAAGGGGAAATTTGAAGGCCTGGTAAAGAAAATTAAATTTATCAGCAAGAAAGGGCAGCCTTTGCTAATAGGGGCCCGCAACGTGGAAGTCGCCCATTTGGTAGCGGGCATTTTGGAAAACGAAGGCTTGCCGTTCCAGCTTTTAACCGCGGCCGACCACCGCGCCGAAGCGGAAAAAATCGCCAAAGCCGGACAGGAAGGCATGATAACCGTGGCAACCAACATGGCCGGCCGCGGCACCGACATTCTGCTCGGCCCCGGCATTGCGGAAAAAGGCGGGCTTTACGTGCTGGGCACGGAACGGCACGAATCGCGGCGCATAGACGACCAGCTTATTGGCCGCAGCGGCCGGCAGGGCGACGCCGGAGAATCGCAATTCCTAATTTCCATGGAAGACGAAATAATGCAGTTGTTCGGCAGCGAGAAAATAATAGACATAATGGAACAGTACGACATTCCCGAAGATGAATACATTTCCGGCAAAGGGTTGGACGAGGCCTTTAAAAAGGCGCAGGATTTTGTGGAAAGCAAAAATTATGACAGCAGGATTTATCTATACAAGTATGACAGCGTAATAAACTTCCAGCGCGAGGCGGTTTATAACTTACGGGAGTCGCTTTTGGAGAATGAAGCGGAATTTTTGCAATTCCTGAAAAATTGTCTTTCGGAAACGGTCAGCCATATTTTTAGCTTGGACGACCCGGCTTTGGCCGCGCGGCAGTTCCGCGAAATATTTTTGCTGGATATTCCCGAAACGGAATTTAAGGAGATGCTGGGCGCCAAAAAAAAATCAAAAAAATGGAATATGGCCGAAGTCAAGGAAAAAATGACGGAATTTTTGGAAAACAAAGTTATGCAAATCAGGCAGGAACCGGAAGTCTGGCAGGCAAGCCAAAATTTAATCTTAGAGATAATAGACAGCCATTGGAGCGGCCATTTGGAATTGATGGATATTTTAAAAGAAGAGGCAAACATGTTTTCCTACGCTTCCGAAGACCCGCTGGTAGACTATGCCCTGGAAAGCAAAAATTTGTTCGCGCAAATGCAAATGGGCGTCAAAAAGCAATTTCTTTCTTCGCTGTTCGTCCATTTGGGGCAGCAGGGGAAGCTAAGTTAAAAGATTGAAAGATTAAAAATTGAAAAATTGGGGGTTTCCATAATTTTTCAATTTTTTAATTTTCAATTTTCAATCTATTTAACGCTTGTCACGGCTGGTTTTTTTGTATATAATTCTCCTATGCTTACCCGTGAAGAAGTAATAAAAATTGCCAATTTGGCGCGGATCCAGTTGTCCCAAGAAGAAGTGGAAAAGTTCCAAAAACAGCTTTCCACTATTTTGGATTACGTGGAAGAATTGAAAAAAGTGGACACGGCCAACGTGCCGGAAGTTTTTGAAGTGACCGGCCTGCAAAACATTCAGCGAGACGACAAGGTGGAAACGGCGGACAACCATCAAGAAATTTTTAAAAACGCGCCGGAAATGAAAGACGGGTATTATAAAGTCAAAGCCATCCTTTGACTTTAATGTCAAATTTCCAATTTCCAATTTCAAATAAATGCCAAATGGCTAAAGTATAAATTTTGAAATTTATAAATTAGGATTTTATTTGACATTTGAAATTTGTAATTTGATATTTGATGGACTTTGCTTATTTATCTCTTACCGAATTAAGAGAAAAGCTGGATAAAAAAGAAATTTCCTCCGTTGAATTAACGAAGTATTTTTTGGGTCGCATAAAAAAGAGCGACTTGAACGCGTTTATCACGGTCAGCGAAGAAGAAGCCGTTCAGCAGGCAAAAGCCGCGGACGACTTTATTGCTTCGCCCGGCGAAAATCCCTTTTTGTGCGGCATTCCGTATGCGGCTAAGGATATGTTTTTAACTAAAGGAATCCCAACGACTGCCGCGTCCGAAATTTTGGATAACTATATTCCGCCTTACGATGCTACGGTTATTGGCAAATTGAAAGATCAAAAGTCAGTCTTGTTAGGCAAGCTTAATCAAGACCAGTTCGCGCACGGATCTTCTGGCGAAACTTCGGCTTACGGGCCCACCAAGAATCCTTGGGATAAAACCAGGCTGACAGGAGGCTCCTCCTCAGGCAGCGGCGCGTCCGTTTCCGCCGGCTTGTCTCCTTTTGCCTTAGGCACCGACACTGGCGGCAGCATCCGCAATCCGGCAGCTCATTGCGGCGTAACCGGCTACAAGCCGACTTACGGACGCGTAAGCCGTTACGGGGTAATTGCCATGGCGTCAAGCTTGGATTCCATCGGATTTTTATCATTGTCCGTGGAAGACGCGGCGCATATTACGGAAATTATTGCCGGGCAAGACCCCAAAGATTCCACCACCGGCCAGGTTGAAGTTCCTGCTTATGCTAAAAATTTCAAGAATAATTTAAACGGGGTTAAAATTGGCATCCCCAAAGAATATTTTATAGAAGGGATGGAAGAAGGCGTAAAGGCGAAAGTTTTGGAAGCTGTTAAGGAGTTGGAAAAATTGGGGGCGCAAACCGTAGAAGTTAGCTTGCCTACCACGCGTTACGCGCAAATGGTTTATGCCATTATTTGCCCATCCGAAATATCGTCTAACCTGGCAAGATACGACGGCATCCGTTACGGCCACACCGTCCATGGAACTGCAAAAGATTTAATGGAAGTTTATACCAGGTCGCGCGCTGAAGGTTTTGGCGATGAGGCTAAAAGGAGAATAATGACCGGAACTTATGTATTGTCTGCCGGATATTACGACGCCTATTATAAAAAAGCGCAAAAAGTCCGCAGTTTAATTATCAAAGAGTTTGCCGAAGTATTTAAAAAGGTAGATGTGCTGGTGGCGCCCGCCACGCCGTCCGTAGCCACGAAATTGGGATCAGCGGCGGACAATCCTTTGCACGGTTACATTGCTGACCAGTTGAATATTCCGGCTTCCCTGGCGGGCTTGTGCGCCATTTCCATCCCCTGCGGCTTTGCCCGGCCTTCGGACGGGGACGCGCCTTCC
Organism: Patescibacteria group bacterium; assembly: GCA_023484515.1. Taxonomy (GTDB): domain Bacteria; phylum Patescibacteriota; class Doudnabacteria; order UBA920; family UBA920; genus JAMDAY01. The sequence continues at coordinate 25,768 of JAMDAY010000013.1, read as the reverse complement.
TTGGACGGTTTGCCCGTGGGTTTGCAGATTATCGGGCCGCAGTTCGGGGAACAGAAAATTTTTAACGTGGGGTATGCATATCAGCAGGCTACGGATTGGCATAAAAAACACCCTTTGGTGTAAGTTCTAAACTCTAAACCCTAAGTTCTAAACAAATACTAATGGACCAAGTTCAAAACAAAATATATGATCTTGGGGAAAGGACGTTAAAATTTTCTAAAGATGTAAGGTTGTTTGTTAGGGAGTTGCCAAGAACAGTCGGGAATATTGAGGATGGCAAGCAGGTAATCAGGTCATCAGGTTCGGTAGGTGCAAATTATATTGAGGCGTGTGAGTGTTTGAGTAAGAAAGATTTTCTAATGAGGGTAAAAATTTGCCGTAAGGAAGCAAAAGAGACCATTTACTGGTTGAATTTAGTTTATTGCGAAGATCGGCAGCTTAAGGAGCGCGATCGCTTAATCCAGGAGTGTACGGAGTTGATGAAAATTTTTGGCAGCATTGTTTCCAAAGCTTAAGTATTTGAATTTTGAAATTATTTAGAATTTAGAATTTAGAGCTTTTTATGAAGCAGTTTGAATCTTCAACCGAATATAGACCCGTCATTGGGTTTGAAATACACGTTGAGCTTGCGACCAAGAGCAAGATGTTTTCGCCGGCGCCGAATGATCCGGACGAGAAGGAGCCGAATAAGAATATAGACGAAATCGTTACGGCCCAGCCCGGAACTTTGCCCGTGGCAAATAAAGAAGCGATCAGGTTGGCCGCGCTGGTCGGGTTGGCTTTAAACTGCCAAATTGACGAATGGAGCAAATTTGACCGCAAACACTATTTTTATCCCGACTTGCCCAAAGGCTACCAAATTTCACAATACGATCAGCCGATATCAAGAAATGGGTATTTGGATATTGAATTACCCGTAGCCAGCCCATTTATGGGCTCAAATGGAACAGCCGATAAATCGGCTAACTACAAAACGCAGATTAAGAGAATCGGAATAACCCGTGCTCATTTAGAAGAAGATGCGGGAAAAAACGTGCATCCCGAAGGCTTGTCTTATTCTTTGGTAGACTACAACCGCGCCGGGAATCCTTTGCTGGAGATTGTAACCGAACCGGAAATAGAAAGCGGGGAAGAGGCGCGCGTGTTTTTGCAGGAATTGCGCAACATTATCCGCTACGTGGGCGCCAGCGAAGCGGACATGGAAAAAGGCACCATGCGCGTGGAGCCGAACATCAGCGTAAGAAAACCCGGAGAGACAACGCTGCCGAACTATAAAGTGGAAGTTAAGAATATTAACAGCTTTAAATTTGCCGAAGCGGCCATAAATTACGAAATTGAGCGCCAGACAAACATCTTAAAAGAAGGCGGCACGCCCAAGCAGGTAACTATGGGATGGAACGAGCGCGAAGGCGTGACAGTTGAACAAAGGTCCAAGGAAGAAGCCAACGACTACCGTTATTTTCCGGAACCGGATTTGCCCATTTTGCATTTTTCCAAAGAGTATTTGGAAAAATTACGCGCCGGCTTGCCCGAACTGCCGGCGCAAAAGCGAAAGCGGTTTAACGAAGAATACGGTTTAGACGAAGCCGTTATAGAAAATTTGACCAATTGGAAAGATCTGACTTATTATTTTGAGGACGTGGTCAGCGAGATTGATGAATGGATAGGACAGGATGTAGGGGCGGATACTATCCGCCCGGATGACGGGAAGATGGTATCTTCCCCCACAGACCGGCAATTATTGATCAAGCAGGCGGCCAACTGGTGCCTTGGCGACTTTAGCGCGTTGTTAAACCAGAGCAAACTTAACCCCGCGGAAAGCCGCGTAACTCCCGAAAACTTTGCCGAGCTGCTTAAAATGATCCAGCAGGGAAAAATTTCCGGCAGCGCGGGCAAACAGGTATTTAAGGAAATGTTTGAAAAGGGCGGCGATCCTAGCAATATTGTGGAAGATTTGGGCCTGCACCAGGTTAGCGACGAAGCGGCCATTGGCGAAGCGGTAGACAGGGTAATTGCGGCCAACGAAAAGGCTGTGGCAGATTATAAAGCCGGCCAGCAGAAATCTTTTGGCTTTTTAGTTGGTCAAACCATGAAAGAACTGAAAGGCAAGGGCAATCCGCAGGTGATAAACGAGTTGCTTAAACAAAAATTGTCGTAAATAAATTTATGAGCGGCGTTCCGGTTTCGGAACGCCGCTTTGCTGTTACCGTTTGCCCCTAAAACGCCTTTTGGCCGGCGGTTTGAGATAGTGCGTAATTTGCAAAGGGGAAGTTATCCGGCTGACGGCATTCCCGCAGATGAGGAAGTAGTAATGCTTGGGGCCGGGGGAGTGATGCAGGGTGCTGAGCAGGTAATCGGAGCGAAGAGACCATTTCGGGTTTCCGCTGGCCTTTTTCATTATCCTGGAAATGTCGGGCTTGAGCGAAGTGTATAGATCGTGGAAACTGACAACCGCCCCGGCCGGCAGGTGGTCAAAAACTATTTTTACGCTTTCTCAAATAAGCTGCTTGGCGGTTCCTCTGTATCTGTATTCGCTGTTTCTGCTATATGTGGCCACTTTGGGTTTCTCCTGTGATTTTTGTAGGCTGTTGGCTGTAATACTATATTGCTAACAACAAAAGCTGGCTTTGTGCGCCCTCCAACCGTGCCGTGTTTCCGAAAAGTCGGAAATTAGCACTACATCTCCTCTTTTGGGCTTGGTTTTTTCCGTCCAGCAGGGCGGGTTGAGCGAAAAGGTAATAAGCCTCATAAAACCGTCGGCCTTGCAAAAGGCAAACGGCCCTTTGGGGCCTGAATCCCGCCGTTTGACCACTGCCCTGACTTGTCCGGGGGCAACGGATTTTGGCATTGCTGCCTCCTTGGTAGAATAAAAAATCGCGGAACGCGAAGTTTTGCGTTTCGTAATCCTTTATGCAAGTTTACCGTAATTTTTGCAGCCTGTAAATCTTGCGGCATTTTTCTCATGTTTAATTACCTTTTGGAACATTTCTTGCATGCTATATAGCATGCAAGAAATGTCAGAAAATGCAGACGAGAAAAAATAGACAAAATAGGTAAAATAAAATAGCGCCTGCGGGGAGCGCAAGAGTTTGCCCAATAAATTTTAGGCTTGCTCATTGCGTCCCCGCAGGTCCGCGGGTCAGTCGTCGTCGCATCCTGACGCCCTCACAAAACGCGCGACGGTGTCGGGGTGCCTGATCGGAATTTCTACCTGAAGCGCCGCCATGTCTTTGGGCGGATGACTGGGGCCATGATCGGCGATGGCCTGGCCGGTAGGGAAACCGAAGTGTTCGGTTTCCGTTTCGAGATCGGCGAAATTGCTACCAACACCATCTTCGAGAACCGCCATGATATACCGCCTCCTTCTCGGAAGCAGTATATATATATTCCTTAAAAGATTCAAGTTAACAAAAGGCGATTTATGCGCTGCGCATAAATTGCCTTTTGTTAATATATAGCGCAGCCTTGGTTTGGGTAAGTGGCCGTTATTCGCCATCTTTAAATTTTTCAATCAATTTCCTTGCTTCCGCTTCGGCGGTGATCCAATGGATATTTTTATTTCGTTTCCACCAGGTTAGCTGGCGCTTGGCATAATGCTTGTTGGCCAGTAGCATCTGCTTAAGCATTTCTTCGTGGCTAATCTTTTTTTGCAAATAAAGGGCGCCGAAGCGGTATTCCAGGCCAAAGGTTTCCAGACGCCGCCAGGACAAGCCTTGTTTATGGAGTTTTTGGATCTCTTTAATCATTCCCGCCTTAAGGCGCCGCTTGAGCCGTTTTTCGATTCGTTGGTATAAAACGTCTTGCGGTTGGGTAATTCCTATCCAAAGCGCGTTAAAAGTGGACAGTGGACAGTAGTGGACAGTGGACAGGTTGGGGACAGGTTTTTTCGTGGTCAGTACTATTTCCAGAGCGCGGACCAGGCGGCGGCGGTTATGCCTATCTATGATTTTTGCCCGATTGGGATCTAGCCGGCTTATTCGCGCGAATAAGCCGTCGGTTGAAAGCTTTTCCAATCTTCGGCGCAATTTTAAATCCGGTTTGACATCAGGGATTTGTTGCTTGTAAACTACCGCATCAATCCAATGCGCGGTGCCGCCGCAGATAACCGGGAGCCTGCCTCGCCGGGCAATATCCGCAATGGCTTTTTGCGTTTTTTTTTGGAACAACGAAACCGAATATTGCCTTTTTGGGTTTACAAAATCTATCAAATGATGGCGAATGCCCTTGTAAATATAAAGCGAACGATTTTCACGGCCGTGAAAATTGTTAGTCTTCCACTTTCCCGGGACTTTGCCGGTCCCCAGGTCCATGCCTTGATATATCTGCCGGCTGTCCGCGGAAATTATTTCTCCGTTAAAACGCTTGGTCAGCCTGACTGCCAATTCGGATTTGCCGGACGAGGTGGGCCCGACAATTATGAGAACTTTAGGCTTTAGATTTGGAATTTCGGATTGCTTAGAAACCATAAATTTATCGCGACGCCAATTTTTTTCCGGCATGGGCGCCGTTGCGCAGCAAAGACCGCCCGTGCATTTTCATGCGCGGCCGTTTTTTCAGTTCCCGTCTTTTTGCCTTGGTTACGGCCTCGTCAAATATTTTTTTCCGCATAAGCAAAATTGGTGGTATAATTAGTTTATCATTAAGAAAAAAAATATGAAATACCTTTACATAATTTTGGCAATTTTGCTGATAGCCGGAGGCGCTTATTATTACTATTTTAAAACGGCAAAGCCGGCGCAGGCGCCGGTAACGGAAAACAGCCGAATTGAAAGTAATAACAATGGAAATGCGGAACAAGCCGCGCCGGATTTGGCTTCCGCAACCCCGCAAGCGGCTTCCGGCCAGGAAAATCCGGAGCCGTCCCGGCAGGATCCCGCAGCCGGCCAGCCCGCGCAAGGAGTGTTCAGCAGCGGCGACGAAGGCGACTTGGGCGCGGACATTGCCGTGGTGGAAGTTGTTTATACGGACACGGCATTTTCCCCGAGCCCGATAGATGTTAAAGCGGGCGACTACGTAATTTTTAAAAATAATAGCAATACAAATTTTTGGCCGGCCAGCGACCCTAATTTTGTCCAGTCCCAATATCCGGGTTTTGATGCCGGCAAGGCCATTGCTCCCGGCGGCAGATACCAGTTCCAATTTCTTGAACCGGGCACCTTGAAGTATTATGACCAGCTAAACCCGGAAGCGACGGGCGTGGTGAAAGTCAGTAAATAAAATAACAGCCTTGCTGTCTTTACGGAATACGGATTAGTACGGATAAAGGATGAAGACACCCTTCCGGGATAGAGGCAGTGATGACGCACATCTGGGATAAGCGGTTTTTAGATTGCCGGATAACAATCATCATCAACCAAACTTAAGGAAGATTGTCCCAGATGTGCGTCATCACCCAATGTTAATCACCAGCCTTACTTTAGCATGGTAACCCCTTAAAGGCCGTCTTCACTGCCGAAAGGGATCAGCCATCTCCCGAATTAGTTTATTCCAGCCAAAGGCCGGCCAATATTCCGTAAAGCCGCATTTTTGATACAAGACTTTAAAAATGGTATAATCAATCTGTAAAAATTTGTTATGCAACAAGCCTGGAAAACCTTCGGCCACGGGCCGGCCAAATCCATTTTGGAAAAACAATTGCTATCCGGAAAACTTCCGCATGCTTATATGATGTTAGGCCCGGACGGGGTGGGGAAAAAAACTTTGGCCCTGGAATTTGCGGCCAAAATTTTAAACGCGGAAAAACCGGAAAGCCATGCCGATTTCCAGATGCTGGACGTTGAAGGGGAAATTACCATGGACCTGGCCAAGGAGTTTATTTCGCGCTTGGGCTTTAAACCTTTTCTGGGAGAAAGAAAAGTCGCCATAATCAACAATGCCCAGAACCTGAATTTGCAAAGCAGCAACGCCTTGCTGAAAACTTTGGAAGAGCCTTCTGCCAGCACCGTAATAATTTTAATTGCCAGGGAACGGATGCTGCCGACCATTATTTCCCGCTGCCAGGTTTTGCATTTTAACCTGTTTACCTGCGGGCAGTTGGAAGATTTTGCCAAGAGCCGGAATCTAAGCGCGGACCGGGAAAAAATAGAATTGAGCTTCGGCTCCCCGGCGCGCCTGCTAAAATTAGCGCAGGATCCGGACTTTGCCGGACGGCAACTGGAAAATATCAGCCAAATAAAGCGCCTGAAAGCTGCGCCCTTGGCGGAAAAACTGTTAACAATCGGAAAACTGGCGGATTTGGAAGAACGCGATTTAAGGCAGGTTTTGGAAAATTGGCATTACTGGCAGGCCGGGCAGTTAAAAGGCCATCCTAAAGAATATAAAATTTCATCTGCCCTGGCCGAAGCCTTGCGGCAGCTTGCCACCAACAAGAACCGGAAAATGCTGCTGCAGGGGTTGTTTATGAAAATATAGCTACGGATTTACGGATTAATGCGAATATACGGATATTTACAGAAGTTGCCCGAATGCTAACTATTTAATGATCATCATATGTCGCTCGGGCGATATTTGCAGGTATCCGCATTATCAGCTAATCTGCAGATTAACATAAAAATAAATCAAAATGAAAAAAATCATATTAATATCAGCAATATTTTTATTGTCCGCCGGCTGCAATATTTTTCAAAAGGCCGTGCCGGCGGGAGTGGTAAAAACCGTAAATGGGGGAGCGGACTGGCAGTTTTCCAACGCCGTTGCCGGCGGCAAGAATGCCACTATTTCCGGCCTGGACATTTCCAAGCTGGCTTTTTCCCCGCAAAACCGCGAAACGGTCTTTGCCGGCAGCTACAACGGCGGGCTTTATAAATCCCAAGATTCGGCCGCCAGTTGGGCCAACATCCTTTCCAAGATTGCGGTTTACGACTTTGCAATCAGTCCGGCGGACGAAAAGGTCATTTATGCCGCCGGCTATTTCGGAAACCAGGGCAAAGTGCTAAAAACTTCGGATGGCGGGGGATCCTGGCAGGAAATTTATAACGACCCTACCGGCCAAAATGCGGTGCGGTCATTGGCACTTAATCCCGCCAATCCCAATCAAATCACCATTGGCACCAGTTCCGGCAATATAATCAGAAGCGACGACAGCGGCATATCCTGGAGGCTGGTGGCAAACTTTAGCGACAAGGTAAACGAAATGTCATGGCAGAACGGCTCGTTGTTCGTGCTGCTCAGCACCAAGGGATTGTTTAAGTCTTCTTCCACGCCGGGCAGTTTTGACGACTTAACCGCCAATTTGTCCAAACCTTCCTATTCCAATTACGCGGCGCCTTCCGAAACCATATCCGCATTTAGCCAGTTTTACGCCGACTCCCTGTCTGCCAATTTGATGTATCTTACGGCCAGCAACGGATTGTATAAGACTGTGGACGGCGGACGAACCTGGCAAAAAATGGCTTTGCCGGTCAAGCAGGACAGCAATGCCGCGGTGTCCGTTGCGGTATCCAACGCCAGCAGCAACATTGTATTCACCAATATCGGCTCAACTATATACAAGTCAACCAACGGCGGAGGGACATGGCAAACCCAAAGCCTTGCCACAACGGGGTATGTGAATTATATTTTAATAGATCCCGTTTTGCCGCAAATTGCGTATGCCGGCATTTACGCGGCGCAATAAGGGGTAATTTAAAAATAAAATAATATAAAAATAAAAAGATATGCGTTTAATCCTTCTATTTTTCTATTATTTTATTTTTAAATATTATTTATGACAGACCAAATTTTGCAGAACCACAAGCCGGATTTTGAAAAAGCCTTGGAACATTACGCGCACGAATTGTCCGGCGTGCGCACGGGCAGGGCCAACCCCGCGCTGCTTAATACCGTGCAAGTGGAAAGTTACGGGTCCAAGATGCCCATTGAGCATATTGCTTCCGTCACGGTGAGCGATGCCCGCACTTTAACCATAAGCCCCTGGGACAAGGGCCAGCTCCAGGCCGTGGAAAAGGCCATCCAAATGGCCAATTTGGGGTTTAATCCGTCTAATGACGGGCAGGTAATCCGCATAACTTTGCCGCCCTTAAACGAGGAACGGCGCAAGGAAATGGTCAAGCTGGTTGGGCAAATTGCGGAAAAAGCGAGAATTGGCGTAAGAAACGCGCGCGAAGACGTCATTAAAGAAATGAAAAAAGCCGAAAGCGACGGGAAAATCAGCAAAGACGATTTAGCCCGAGGCCAGAAAAAATTGCAGGAAACGGTGGACAAATATAACGAAGAAATTAAGCGGATGGCCGGGGAAAAGGAAAAGGAAGTGATGACGGTTTAAATAGGAATCAGGAATATGGAATTATGAATTAGAGTTACTGCAGTTCCATAATTCCTAATCCATCACGTCGTTCGCGAACGACGTGATTCGCGCCTCATAATTAATTTTTTTTATGTTTTTAACGATTATAATTTTTATCATTATCCTTGGCGTCCTGGTCCTCGTCCATGAAGGCGGGCATTTTTTTGTTGCCAAAAGGAGCGGGATGAAAGTAGAGGAGTTCGGGTTCGGGTTTCCTCCCCGCATTGCGGGCATCCAGAAAATTGACGGCAAAATTAAATGGGTTTGGGGCCATCGCGAGCCAATGGACAAGGAGCATACGGTCTATTCCATTAACTGGATCCCGTTCGGCGGATTCGTGAAAATTTTGGGCGAAAACAACGAAGGCGAAGAAGACCCGCGCAGTTTTATAAACAAGCCGTTCTGGTCCAGGTTTTTCACTTTAATCGCTGGCGTCAGCATGAACTGGATTCTGGCGGCCGTTTTGTTTTCCATTGTATTCGCGGTCGGCGTGACCAGCGAAATTGACCCGAGCGACCCGGCCATGGCCCGCGCGCACATTACCAACCAGCAGACGGCCATTAGCTACATTGCGGACGGCATGCCCGCCCAAAAAGCCGGGCTGCAGGAAGGCGACATAATTTTGTCCATTGACGGGCATGACTTTACAAATATCCAGCAGGTGCAGGACTATATTAACGCCAACAAAGGCAAGGACTTCCAGTTTATTGTAAAGCGCCTCAGCGAGACCAAGACTTTAGACGTGCAATCGCAAAGTTCTCCCCGGCAAGGTGAAGGGCCTACAGGCATTGGCCTGACCGAAGTGGGCACGGTGCGCGTGCCCTGGTATACGGCTATTGGCCTGGGCGTGGAGCGGGCTGCGAATTTGACCGTAGTCATTGTGCAGGGCGTATACCACCTCTTCACTTCCAAGGCGGCGCTTAGCGAAGTCGGCGGGCCGGTTAAGATTGCCCAACTGACTGGCGAAGTCGCGTCCTTGGGTTTTATACCTTTATTGAACTTTACCGGTTTGCTTTCCATTAACCTGGCCATTTTGAACATTCTGCCCATTCCGGCTTTGGACGGCGGCAGGATCCTTTTCCTGCTTATAGAAAAAATCCGCCGCAAGCGGAATAACCAGGCGGTGGAGCAATGGGTCAATGCGGCAGGGTTTTTGGCCTTAATCTTTTTAATGATTTTAGTCACCATAAAGGACATTAACGGCTTTGGCGGAGTTACGCACGTTTTTCGGCGGCTGTTCGGAGGATAAACGCTGCCACTTGTCCGGTTATTCAGCTTAACGGCTCAACGGCCTTTGTCCGTTGAGCCGTTAAATATTGGCTTTGTATATTGCTGAAAATAGGGTATAATTTATCCAGTGCAAATTTTTATTCTATATTTAATTAATTTGCATAAAAATTGGCACTGGATAATATGAAACAATCGCAATACTTTCTGAAAACCTCCAAAACCGCGCCGTCAGACGACGTGTCAGTCAACGCCAAATTGCTTGAACAGGGCGGGTTTGTACAAAAAGCGATGGCCGGAGTGTATACTTTTTTACCGCTGGGCTGGCGCGTTTTGAATAAGATAGAAAACATCGTGCGTGAGGAAATGGACAATATTGGCGGACAGGAAATGCTGATGCCGGCTTTGCAGCCAAAGGACAACTGGCTGGCAACCGGACGGTGGGCCGGCCTGGATGTGTTATTTAAAGTTAAATCCCAACATGGCAACGAATACGCTCTGGGCCCGACGCATGAGGAAATTGTCACGCCGGCGTCGCTGCCTATTATCAGCAGCTACAAAGACCTTCCTTTGGCCGTTTACCAGATTCAGACCAAATTCCGCGACGAGCCGCGCGCCAAATCCGGGCTTTTACGGGGCCGCGAATTCCGCATGAAAGACTTATACAGCTTCCATGCTACGGAAGAAGATCTGCAAAACTATTACGACAAGGCGGCTATTCCGGCCTACCAAAAAACTTATAAGCGGATGGGTTTGGACGCAATTTTAACGGAAGCCAGCGGCGGCACGTTTTCCAAATTTTCCCATGAATACCAAGTGGAGATAGAAAATGGCGAAGACACCATTTACGTGTGCGGGAAGTGCGGCTTAGCCAAAAATAAGGAAATTTTTGAACAGGGGGTAAAGTGCACGGCATGCGGGTCAGCGTCGTGGCGCGAAACTACGGCAAGCGAAGTCGGCAACATTTTCCAGCTTAAAACCAAATATTCCAAGGCTTTTAATTTGGCATATACGGACCGGGAAGGGTTAAAGAAAGACGTAATTATGGGCTGTTATGGCATTGGCACTTCGCGGCTTATGGGCGTAATAGTGGAAAAATTCCATGACGACAAGGGTATAATCTGGCCAGAGAGCGTGGCGCCGTTTAAAATCCACTTGCTTGCCCTTAAAGGCGCGGAAAAACAGGTTGAAGAAATATACCAGGCTTTATTAAAACGGCAAATTGAGGTATTATACGATGACCGGGAAGTAAGCGCCGGCAAGAAATTTGCGGATGCGGACTTGATAGGCATCCCGTATCGCGCGGTCGTTTCGGAAAAGACTTTAGCGCAGGAATCTATAGAGGTAAAAAAACGTTCATCTGATAAATCAGAGCTGGTAAAAATGGATAAATTGGCAGAAGTTTTCCCCGGATAAATCAAAATTTAAATTATTTCCGTGTTCAATAATTTCTACAAAAAATTTTCCAAAGACATCGGCATAGATCTCGGCACGGCCAATACCCTCGTCTACGTAAAAGGCAAGGGTATTGTTATCAATGAGCCGAGCGTTGTGGCGGTAAACCAGAGGACAAAACAGATTTTGGCCATTGGCGCGGAGGCCCGCCGCATGGTCGGCCGCACGCCGCCGCATATTGTGGCCACCAGGCCGCTGGTGGACGGCGTTATTTCGGACTTTGAGGTGACTGAGGCCATGCTGCGCTATTTTATTGACAAGGTCCATTCCCAGACCTATGCGTTTTTGCGTCGGCCGCGCGTGGTTATTGGCATCCCTTCCGGCGTGACCGAAGTGGAAAAGCGCGCCGTGGTGGACGCGGCCACCAACGCCGGGGCGTCGGCCGCGTATTTAATAGAAGAGCCCATGGCCGCGGCCATTGGCGGACGGCTGAACGTGCAGGACGCCCAAGGCAGCATGATAGTGGACATAGGCGGCGGAACCGCGGAAATTGCGGTCATTTCCCTGGGCGGCATTGTCATTTCCAAAAGTATCCGCATTGCCGGGGACGAAATGAACGAAAACATTATCCAGTATGCGCGTGAAAATTACAACCTGCTCCTGGGGGAGCGCACGGCCGAAGATGTGAAAATCCAAATAGGCAGCGCCTATCCTCTGGAAGAGCCGCTGCAGGCTATTATGCGCGGCCGCGACCTGGTTTCCGGCTTGCCTAAGGAAGTGGTTATTTCCGACACCGAAGTGCGGGAAGCGTTGATGCACAGTTTGAAAATTATTGTTAACAGCATCAAAGGCGTGGTGGAGGAAATTCCTCCGGAACTGATTTCGGACATAATGCGCAACGGAATCGTTCTGGCCGGCGGCGGCGCGCTGCTGCGCGGTTTGGACCGGCTGGTGCACGAGGCGACTTCCATGCCGATCGTGGTGGCTGACGACCCGCTGACTTGCGTGGCCAGGGGCGCGGGAGTTGTGGTTGAAGATTTGGAAACCTTAAAGGACGTACTGGTTCCTACGGAGTTCGCAAAAATTCCAAAGTAGCAATCACAAATATACAAATTGGTATTGAGATCCGATTATTATGGGAATGACCGGTATAAGTTAGTTATTGATGAAAGTTGATGACGCACATCTGGGACAATCTTGCTTAAGTTTGGTTGATGGTGATTATTATCCGGTAATCTAAAGACCGCTTATCCCAGATGTGCGTCATCAAGGCTCAAGGCTTCCATGAGGATTTGTATATTTGCGAATATTTATGAGATTTATCTACACAAAAACTTTTGCCGTTTTTTCCGCTTTTATGGTAATAACGGCTTTATTGGTTTTGATGCAAGTCAAGGGCTGGCTGGATCCCTTGAAAACGGTTTTTATTAATTCCCCGCGGCCAGTAACTTACGCGGTTGCAAAAGCGGCCAAGCCAATAAAGTATTTTTTTTCTACGGCGTATAACCTGCGGAAAATTACGAAAGAAAATGCCGCCCTGACTCAGCAGGTTTTCCAGTTGCAGCAGGACTTGGTTCAGTTTGACCAGGAAAAGCGGGAAAACGAAGCCCTAAGGAAAGAGTTGGGCTTTGCGGCGAACACCGGCTTGTCGCTTGTTCCTTGCACGGTTATGTCGCAGAACCCTTTCGGCGCCAGCGACACCCTGGTGTTGAATTGCGGGTCCGACCGGGGGGTAAGCGAAGGTCAGGCGATAATTTCCCAGGGCTTTTTGGTGGGGAAAATTATTTACGCCGGCAAGGGATACAGCACAGCCTTGCTGATAACCAGCTCTAATTTTACTACAGACGCCAAGTTAAGCAAGACCGGGGCAAGCGGGGTGGTTAACGGATCTTTCGGTTCGGGCATAATTTTAGACCAATTGTCGCAGAGTGACAGCGCGGACAAAGGCTGGCAGGTAGTGACCGGCGGCATTGATTCCAGGATCCCAAAAAATATTCTAATCGGGGAAGTCGGGGAAGTGGTTTCCAACTCGAACGATTTATTTAAAAAAGCCACTCTGCTTAGTCCCATAGATTTTAACGGTTTGGAATTCGTGTTTGCGGTAAAGTAAATTTTATGGAATTTTTCGTTGCCATAAGACCCGCATATCTTATTTACGTAAGAGATTATGAAATACCTAATTTATCTGCTAGCCATAATCCTGTTGCTGGGATTAAACGCGGGAATTTTTTCCTCATTTCAGATAAAAGGTGTTATGCCGAATTTGTTATTGCTTTTTATGGTCTTATTTTCTTTGGACAGAGGCGATAGCGAAACCAGAGACAATGCGGATTTTCTAGTAATTGCTTTTTTGTCCGGTTTGTTTCTGGATTTTTCATCAACAACGTTTTTTGGCAGCTTTGCCCTGGCTTTTTTGCTTATTAGCCTGGTTTTGCGTTTGTCGTCCCGACATTTGCTGGTATTTGAGATGAATTGGAAATATTACAGCGCTGCCCTGGCTGTAAGCCTTGCCGCCTTAAGTTTTTTTATTTGGTTTTACAACCTGCTGTGTTTCCGCCTGGGGTGGGCTGCGTATCTGTTGGATGGAAAGGTTTTAAGGAGCGGATACTTAATCTCACTGGTATATAATTTATTGCTGCTTTACCCGATGTATTTATTTGCAGAATCCGTAAAGCGGGGTATCGCATATTTATCCGTTCAATTCAGGAAAATTAAGTGAATGCCAGGCATTATCAAATTTAAATTTTAAGGGCTGGAACTATGAGGGATCCATTTGAAATATATACAACTTCCCGGCCAGGCGGCGGCAAAAAACCCCTGGATTGGGACGAATCCGCGGCAGATACCCAGGGCCGCGTGGATGACGTCTTTAACGGGGAGCGCAAGACTCCGGAATTGCGCTGGCTGGGGCTTGCGCTATTTTTGTCTTTTATGGCGCTGTCAGTCAAACTGTTCAACCTGCAAATAATCAACGGTTCCGGTTACCGATTGCTTTCGGAAAATAACCGCATTAGGAGCCAGACCATACTGGCGCCGCGCGGCCTAATTAAGGACCGTTACGGGGAAACTTTGGCCCAGAATACCGCCAGCTTTAACCTGGTAGCGGTTCCTTTTGATTTGCCAAAGGAAGGTTTGGACGGAATGGTAAAAAATTTAGCCGGAACTTTCGGTCTGGATGCGAAGGAAATTTCGGGGGATTTAGAAAGGGCCAATAAAAATTCCATTGAGCCAATAGTGATTAAACAGGATATGCCCCAGGAACAGAGTATTTTGTTTGAATCAAGGGCAGCGGAATTTCCGGGTTTTTCCATGCAGAAAATTCCCGTGAGGGAATATCTGGACCCGCAGGTTTTTTCGCACACGCTCGGTTACACCGGCCTGGTTAGCCCGGGCGACTTAAAGGAGTTGGACGCAAACGCTTACGCCAGCGTGGATTTTATCGGCAAATCGGGGATTGAATCTTCCTATGAAAAATACCTCCACGGTATTAACGGGCAGAATTTGGTGGAAGTGGATGCGGCCGGGCGTTTGCAAAAAGTGCTGGGCGAAGACAGCCCTTTGCCGGGAGATACTCTGGTGTTGAACATAGACAAGGGCCTGCAGGAGCAATTATATAATAGCCTGGAAAAAGGCATGCCGGGGAGGAAAGCCGCGGCAATAGCCTTGGATCCAAGAAATGGGCAGGTTTTGGCATTGCTTTCGTTGCCGGGGTTTGACAATAACTTATTTGCGCATGGCATTAAAAACGCAGACTATCAGAAACTGCTTACCGACAAAAATCTTCCTTTGTTTAACCGCGCCTTTTCCGGTACTTATCCTCCGGGATCAACTTCTAAAATGATGACCGCGACCGCCGGTTTGCAGGAAGGCGTAATTACGCCCAACACCGTAATTAACGATAATGGCGTATTGGTTGTGCCGAACCAATACGGCGGGGCCAGCTATCAATTTCACGGCTGGAAGCCCGGCGGGTTGGGGCCAATGACCGTGCGCAGCGCCATTGCGCAGAGCTCCGACATTTTTTTCTACGAAGTCGCTGGCGGATCCCCAAACGGATCCATGCAAGGGCTGGGCCCCGACAAGTTGGCGGAATACTTCCGCAAGTTCGGCTTGGGGCAGCTTACAGGCATTGACGTGCAGGGGGAAAAACCCGGCCTGGTTCCCGACCCGGCCTGGAAAATGGATTATTTTGACAACGACCCCTTGCAAGGCAAGTGGTATTTGGGTGACACTTACCATTTAGGCATTGGCCAGGGTGACTTGCTGGTCACGCCGCTGCAAGTGGCGGAGTGGACGGCAATAATTGCCAACAATGGAGTCGGCTTTAAGCCGCAGGTGGCGGAAAAAGCCCTGGACCAGCAGGGTAACGTGGTTTGGCAAAACCAGCCGCAGGTTTTAGTTTCCAACATCGCGTCACAAGACAATATTAAGATTGTACAGGAAGGAATGAGGCAGACCGTAACCAGCGGCACTGCCAGGCAGTTGGATGCCTTGCCTGTTACTTCTGCCGGCAAAACCGGTACGTCCCAGTTTGACGGCAGCGACCCGAACAAAACCCATGCCTGGTTTACGGTTTATGCCCCTTACGAGGACCCGCAGATTGTGGTCACCGTTTTGGTGGAAGCCGGCGGGGAAGGGAATGCCGTAGCCTTGCCAGTGGCCAAGGATGCCTTAAAATGGTGGGCGGAAAACAGGTATAACAAAAATTGAAAGATTTAATAATTGAAAATTGAAAGATTGCGGATTATCAAACTACTACTGTAAAAAGCGGGCGGATACTATCATATTTATATTTTGACATGACATAAAATCTGCTATAATAAGGTTGTTGTAGTTTACTTTGCATTATGGAAATTATTGACGGCAGGAAGTTAGCGAAAGAAATCCAAAACCAAATAAAATCAGAAGTGGCCCGACTGCCTTTTCAGCCAGTGTTTTGCGATGTCTTGGCAGGGGACGACCCGGCTTCGGCGCAGTATGTAAGGATGAAAGCCAAAGCCGCGGAGAGGGTGGGCTTTAAATTCCGGCAGGCGGACTACCCGGCTTCCATAACTGCCGCCGGCCTGGCGGAGGAAATTAAAAAAATCGGCAGCGAGCCGAATATGTGCGGATTAATTGTCCAACTGCCTTTGCCCGCATCCATGGAAAAACAAACGGTGCTTAACGCCATAGATCCGTCCATTGACGTGGATTGCATCGGGCGGGTTAACAGTGAAAAATTTTACAGCGGCCGGCCTTACATGGTCTTTCCTACCGCTGCGGCCGTTATGGCTTTGCTGGATTCGGTAAACATGGACCTGCAAAACAAAAGTATCGTAATTGTCGGGCAGGGGGAATTGGTGGGAAGGCCGGTTAAGACGCTGCTGGAAGCCAGGGGCCTAAAGCCGGAAATAGTAAGGCGTTCCACGGAAAAACCGGAAGAAATTTTAAAGGCAGCCGACGTTATAATTAGCGCAGTCGGCAAACCTAAACTGATAAATGGCAATAATATCAGGGAAGGTGTGGTTATTATTGACGCAGGCACGGCTGAATCTGACGGTGGTATTGCGGGGGATGTGGACCTTGAATCGGTCCGCGGCAAGGCGGCGTTCCTTTCCCCGGTGCCGGGCGGGGTTGGTCCCGTGACCGTGGCCAAACTTTTGGAAAACGTGCTGAAAGTGGCAAAAAATAAAATATAAAAATTCCAGGCTTAATTTTAAAATATGCTCTCCAATTTATTTATCTTTGTTAATAATTATTTGGACCGTTTTTTGGTTTTATCGGGCTTGCGCAAAGGACAGGCATATTGGGGTACGGTTTATGACAGCGTCACCAAGCAGCCATTGGACCCGGTGGTGGTCAGGCTGGTCAACGCCCATACCGGCAAAGTGGCGGAAACCTGCATAACAGGCATAACCGGACGTTACGGTTTTTTGGTTTGGCCAGGCAAGTTTAAAATTTTGCCGAGAAAAAGCAATTACGCTTTTCCATCCCAAAAAGTCTCGGGAAACAAAGATGGCGTTTACGAAAATTTATACCATGGGGAATTTTTTGAAATATCTGAAGATTCCGACGTGGTGCCGTTCAATATTCCCATGGATCCCGTTAATTTTGACTGGAACCAGAAGGCCAAGGAGCAAGTGGTAAAATTTTCCCCTTTTTGGGAACACTTGTGGCGTCGCCTGGTTTCTTTGCTGTTCTGGTTTGTGTTGATTTTGGCCTTAGTGCATATTTTTTTTAGTCCCTCCAATTTTGTTTACGCGGTATTGGGATTTTACGTAGCAATATTTTTTCTGGCTATGGTCATACCGAAACCGCGCAGGTGGGGAAGGGTATTTTTAGGCTCCGATAAAAATCCCGCTTCCGAAGGCTTAGTTGAGTTAAGTTTTCCGCTCTTGCCGGATACGGCCATAGCCAAGGCGGAAATTATGGCTGACGGAAAGTTTTTCCTAAGGGCCGATCCGGGCAAGTATTTGTTAAAAATTTCTACGAGTCTTAGCAGGGAAGACAAAGAGCTGCAAAAGACTTTTTCAATTAAAGTCGGCCAGGAAAACGTCATTAACCGGAATTTGTTGCTGAAGTAAAATTATCAAATTATATTATGGCAAAGAAAAAAATTTTGTTAGTGGAAGACGACGAAAATTTAAGGAATGCCATGGCAGGGAAACTGGCCGCGCTTCCTTTGGAAGTTTACCAGGCTGCGGACGGCGAGGAGGCAATTACCATGATATTAAACCACCGTCCCGACCTGGTTTTGCTGGACTTGCTCCTGCCCAAGCTGGACGGGTTTAAGGTATTAGAAAGGCTCAGGGCTTATCCTGACCCGGCAATTTCCGGCATGCGCGTCATTGTTTTAAGCAACCTTTGGAGCCAGAAGGATATTTTGCAGGTGCAGGGGCTGAAAGTGGCCGATTATTTCGTAAAAGCCCACACCAAGCTGGAGCAGGTGGTGGTGCGCATTGGCCAAGTTTTGGAATTTGACAAAAGTTGAGAGGTTTGGTATTATAATCCAAATAAAGGCCAAAGGGCCTTTTAAAAAAGGCAAGCTTTATTAAAATATCATATGTTTAAATTTTTAGGTGAAGTCAAAACCGAACTTTCCAAAGTAGTTTGGCCTACCAGGCAGGAGACCATTAAGTATACCGTGGTTGTCATAGTATTCAGCCTGGTAGTTGCCGCCATTTTGGGAGCGGCGGACTATGGTTTGCTGAAAGCATTTGAAATTATCCTTACCCGCAAAGGCGCCTAATGCTGCCCCCGGGACACATGGCGGCCGGCTATTTGGCGGCCGAAGCCCTGTTAGGCAGAAAAGCGAAAAGCCTGCCCGATAAGCAAAGAAACAAGCTGGTATGGTGGGGAATTTTCCTGGCTTTTGCCCCAGACTTGGACACATTTTATTCTTTTTATAAAAGTTCCAGCCTGACCGTGAATCCCGCAGTGGCCAATCACCGGATATATCTGACTCATACTCCGCTGCTTTGGTTGATTGCAGGATTGTTGATATTTTTTCTGGCAAAAAAACCTTTTTATAGAATTTTAGGTTTATTGGTTTGGCTGGCTTCTTGGTCGCATTTCTTGTTGGATTCTATAGAATATGGCGTAAGGTGGCTGTGGCCGATTAATAATAAGTTATATGCCATTATTCCCGGATCACATAGCGTTATTACCGGCGGCATGGAGGCAAGATCCGAGGGGGTTCTTAGTTTTTGGTTGGGATTTTTAAGGTCATATTCTCATTCAGTTACATTTTATTTGGAAATATTAATAATTTTATTAGCCTTAATTATTTACATTAAATTATCGCGGAATCACGCAGGTGGCGATGCTGATAAGCGCGGACAAAGCGATATCAGCGTTAAATCAGCGTAATAATCCGCGCCAGATCGGCGGCATATGGCACGACAACAAGTTACCGGCGAACGTCATTGGTACGTTTTGCATACTTACAGCGGCTACGAAGACAGCGTGGCTTACAATTTGAAACAGAGGATAGAGTCCTTAAACATGCAGGACAAGATTTTTGACGCCATGGTGCCCAAAGAGAAGAAAATTAAGATTAAAGACGGCAAGCGCACGACCGTGGAAGAAAAAATCTTCCCCGGATACGTTTTGGTGGACATGATAGTTACGGACGACTCCTGGTATGTGGTGCGCAACACGCCCAACGTGACCGGGTTCGTGGGTTCCGGCACGGTGCCGACGCCCATTGCCCGCGAAGAATGGGATTATCTGCAAAAGCGCATGGGCGTGGAAGAACCGAAATTCAAGGTGGAATTTGCCATTGGCGACCTGGTTAAAATTACGGACGGGCCGTTTAAGGATTATGAAGGCAAGGTGGGGGAAATAGACGAAGGCCACGGCAAAGTAAAAGTAATGGTCACCATCTTCGGCAGGGAAACGCCGGTGGAATTGGATTTTTTGCAAGTCAAGAAAATATAACCGCAGATACGCAGATAGGGAACAGATGACGCAGATGTAGTGCAGGCCCTTGGCCTGCTCCGCAGGTGTCATTGCGAGGAGCCCCGAGTGCATCCGAGGGGCGACGAAGCAATCTTATTGTCGCTTAATGAAAGATTGCTTCGCCATTCGGATGCACTTATGGCTCGCAATGACACCCATTGTGCCATTCCGGATTTTTTTGCGCTGATGTATCGCCAGGCCGCAAAAATATCTGGGATCCAGAATATAAAAAAATATGGAAAACGATAAACCAAAAGATCAAACCAAAAAAACTTTGTTTGCTATATGGCTACTCGGGTTTATTTGTCTAATCATTTATTCAATATGGTGGAAGCCACAACCCACAAGCTGTTCCGATTGTACCGAGCCTTATATACCTTTGCTTGCGATTTGGTTTGTGGTTGGTATGATAGGAATAGGAATAGAACAGACAATTAACAGAATAAAAAGATAATTTTCTCCCTGCTTCACAGCTGGCTTCAACAACCTTGAAATGAGAATAAAATAAGAATTATATAATTGATTATATAACAATTCGGTTAAGCTCTAAACCCTAATTTCTAAGTTCTAAACAATTTCAAATTTCAAATATTCAAATTTGACCTTTGAGCTTCTAATTTGTTTAGGATTTAGATTTTAGAATTTAGAAATTTTATACTATTATGGCAAAGAAAATCAAGACAGTTTTAAAGCTCCAGCTTCCGGCGGGCAAGGCCACGCCGGCGCCGCCGGTTGGTACGGCCCTTGGACCCCACGGCGTCAATATTGCCGCGTTCGTCAAGGAATTCAACGACAAAACCGCGGGCGGGGACATGATCATCCCCGTGGAAATGACCATTTACGAAGACCGGTCGTTCAACTTTATTCTAAAAACCCCGCCGGCTTCCAACTTGATCATGAAAGCAATAGGTTTGCAGAAAGGGTCAGCCAACCCCTTGCTTAACAAAGTGGGCAAAATTACTTCCAAGCAAATTAGCGAAATTGCGGAAAAGAAAATGGCGGACTTAAACGCCAACAGCTTGGAAGCTGCGGAAAAAATTATCCGCGGCACCTGCCGGAGCATGGGTGTGGAAGTCGTTGATTAAGCGGGATTTCCCGAATTGATGACAGTCATCTGGGGCTGCCCCAGATGACTGTCATCAAGGAGAATCATCGACAGCACCGCGTGTAGCATGCGGGTTGAGGTTGTGGATTAAGCCGGTTTTGCTTACTACGATAAAACGCGGCCGCGCAGGATAGTAGTATAGTTTTCAGCGGCACGCACGTCCCCGGTGCAGGAGAGTCTTGAATAAGGAAATTCCAAAATAATATACCACCTATTGGCGATCGTCAGTAAGTGTATAATAAAAATTATTAATAACAAATATATGCCAATACTTTGGCTCATTCTCCTGGTTATCATTTTTATCATCTTGCCTGGCTTGCGCATTGTGCAGCAATACGAAAAAGGCGTGGTGTTCCGGTTCGGCAAAATTGTGGGACTGAAAGACCCGGGATTGGTATGGGTTATCCCATATATAGAGTGGGTAAAAAAGGTGGACTTGCGCACCATTACCTTGCCCATTCCACCGCAGCGCATTATTACCAAGGACAACGTATCTGTAGACATTTCCGCAGTGGCCTATTACAAGATAATAGATTCCGTTAAAAGCATTGTGGCCATAGAAAACGTCATGTCCGCCATTAACCAGATTGCCCAGACGACCGTCAGGAATATTGTGGGCAGGTTCCAGTTGGACGAGGTGCTAAGCGAACGCGACATTATAAACGGGGAAATTCGGAAGGTTTTGGACACGCACACCGAGCCCTGGGGCGTGGTGGTTTCCGTGGTAGAGATAAAGGACATAGAGCTGCCGGAAAACATGCAGCGCGCCATGGCCAGGCAGGCCGAGGCCGAAAGGGAAAAGCGGGCCAAAATTATTGCGGCCGAAGGCGAACTTTTGGCTTCACAAAAATTGTCGGAAGCCGCGGATATTATTGCGCAGCATCCGATAGCCCTGCAACTGCGCAATTTGCAGACAATGTCGGAAATTGCCATTGAAAAAAATTCCACCATTATTTTCCCGGCGCAGTTCATGAGCACGGTCACGGACATTAAAAATTTTATGGCTAACGAAAGGAAATGACAAACCTTGTATTTTTAGGCTTGTTGCCTTTATTCGGCATCGGCCTGGTCATAATAATCATTATTGCCGTGATAGCGGCGGCAAAACAAAAAGAAAGGAGCGATATGACTTTAAAGAAAGCATATCTCTATTTGGTTTCCGTGATATCCTTAATAATCGCCGTGGTCGGCGCCATTATGCTTATTAACCTGGCGCTTAAAGCGTGGGTGTTTACCAAAGCCGACCAGCAGTATTACGGTTATCCTTCGTGCACGGCGATTAATACGGACGGAAGCAAGAATATAAGCTGCGACGAAACAGTCTTGGCTGAGCAGCGCAAGCAGGCCGAGGAAAATAGCGCGGCCCAGCGCCAGCGCGACGCGGCGCAAGCCATAGCCATGATAGCCGTAGCTTCCCCGGTATGGTGGTATCATTGGAGAATGGCGAGAAAAGAGGCATAAGCAATTTAATAATAGAATAATTGAAAAATATAATAATTCCAAAGGATAAATTTTTTTATTTTTTTTATTTTATATTTTTAAATAATTATTTGTGGGAGATCTTTTAGATCGTCTACCACGAAGGAGAAAACATATGGCGAAAGTTGCCAAGAGGGTCAAGGCCAACAACGAGCTGGTTGACCGTAATAAGCTTTATAGCCCGGAAGAGGCCGTAGAACTTGCCAAGAAGACAGCCAATACTAAATTTACCGGATCCATAGAAGCGCATATCCGCATTAACATAGACCCCAAAAAAACCGACCAGGCTGTGCGCGGCATGGCCACTTTGCCCCATGGGACCGGCAAGAGCAAGAAAGTCGCGGCTTTTGTGACCGAAGCCAAGGAAAAAGAGGCCAGGGAAGCGGGAGCGGAAATGGTCGGGGGAGAGGAATTGGTTAAGAAGATTAAGGAAACCGGAAAAACCGACTTTGACATTGCCGTGGCAGAACCCTCCTTAATGCCAAAATTGGCCCAAATTGCGAAGATTTTAGGCCCTCGCGGCTTAATGCCTAACCCCAAAACCGGCACGGTTTCGGCCAATGTCGGGCAGGTAATAAAAGAAATAGCCGGCGGCAAGGTGGACTTTAAAAATGACGATTCCGGCAACATCCACCAGGTTATCGGGAAAAGCAATTTTGAAACCGCAAAGCTGGCGGAGAACTTTAAAGTTTTTTACGAATCCGTAATCCGCAGCAAACCGGCAGCCGTTAAAGGGCAGTTTATTGCTTCCATTACCGTAAATTCCACCATGGGTCCGGGGATAAAAGTAAAAGCATAAAGTTTGCCAAATTTGTAAAGTTTCCAAAGTTATCAAATTGGGCGGCCCGCCTTCGGCGGGCCGCCCTTTTAGGTTTTCCGGATCCTGGCCATTTATACATTTCTCTCATGCTATGTAGCATGAGAGAAATGTAAAAGTTACCGGTTTAACGCGAATCAGGCAAATAAAAAGGCCGGCGAGCTGGTAAGCCGCCGGCCTGCGCGTGCTGGCCTGCTTTGGCCGGTTGACCGGGCAGGGAGAGGGTAAAATAGCTAAACGCATTCGGCGGAGATTGGCAGCAGCGGGTTGAGGCTGTTGTCCATACTGATTATAGCGCGTCGCCTTTCGTTCAGGTATCTTTCTTGTTCAGTTTGCCGTTTGTTATTTGAAACAAACAAGCGAATGGCGTCTTGCAGTTCTTCCAGCGTTTCTCCGTCGTCACCAGCCGCACCAACGGCGCTGCTGATGTTGAAGAAGAAGGCAATATTGAGTTTGCCGAACTGGACTCGACAGCCTTTGATGCCGTTGACGTTGATGCTTTCGTATTCTGCAATCATGTCTTCTACATCAATTTCGCCGATTTGAAATGTAGCCTTACGGCCTTTCTTGTACATTTCGTCCATTTTTATTCCGACCCTTTGGATCATAGTCCTCTCCTTTTAGATTGTGTTCACAAAAATATTTATTGGGAGCGGCTTTAAGGCGGCTAAAAAATAAACATTTTTGCAACCACAAACAAAAAACCGGCGCCTTTTAGGCGCCGGTAAAAGTTTATGAAAGGATTATCGCTTGGATTTAATCTTTACAAAAACTTCTTTCCTAACCCCTAAAAGGCCATGCATAAGCAAAAGGCCGAGGCTAAGAAGGAGTCCCAAAGTTAAGGAAATATCCAGTTTTTGCAAGGTTATATACATTAACAATATATTATACCCTTATAAAAATGATGTCAAATTTTTTTGGCATCGGGTTTAAACATTTACGGGGGCCGCCCTCTGGGATAAACAGTTTTTAGATTGCTAGTTTATGACTATCGTCTACCGATCTTAAAATAAGTAATCCCAGAGGACGGCCCTCGTTTCAATGATAATTAATAGGGAGCAAAGCGCCTAAGCGCTTTGCTCCCTGGCGAGTACCTCAACGCTGTCCGAAGAACGGCAGCGCCGCAAGATGGCAATGGGATCGTTCTGCGGTCGAAGTCCGGCAAAATGCCGGCCTTGTGTGTCAACGCATTCCATATAGTAGAAAGGGTGGTGGACGGTCGGTTTTGAGCATACCGTGATTTTCAATGATCCGTTCACTTGCACCCCTTCTGCCACTTCAGAAACGTTGACTTTTATTTCTTCTTCGTTAAAGTGTATCATACACAACCTCCTTGGAGTTGGTACGGCCCAGTTAGCTTTCTGGCCGCGAAAATGGCAATTTATTAATTTGTTCCAACACCTCTTTGGTTTGCTCTCAAGAGGGAGGGGGAGGAGACAAGCTGCCATTTTTGCGGTCACAAAGTGCGTGGTGTCGTTGCGAGGGAGTCAGACGACCGAAGCGATCTAATCCAAGGCAAGGATTGCTTCGTCATGCAGACTAAGCCCTGCATTCCTCGCAATGACACAATTATTTGGTACATAAAATCAAAAACCCCGGGCCGCTAGGCCCGGGGTTAAGAGTTTTTAAGCTAGACCAAAACTCTTCCCGTGCCAAGCGGCGCCGGAGTAATAATGCTAATTATCTGGGAAGAGATTATTCTGTTCATGTTAGGGTTATTATATCAGCTATAAACAGGCTGTCAAGGGGAAGGGTAAATTAGCCCTGCGCCAGCCGCTGCGCTCCGGTATAGGGCCACGGCACGGATCACCGCAGGCGGACCGACACAGGCCGCTAACGTCCGGGACGCAGGGACAGGTCTAAGTATGCGCTGGGTGAAGCCATTGCCAAGCCGATCACAGATATCAGAGGCGTAGGGACAGGTCTAGACCTGTCCCTACAAGGACAACTATAGGAGCAAACAAAGAAATACGTATTATTTATGGTTAATATGCAGTTGAAATGGCAATGAAGGCACCCTTTAGGGGACAAACAGGCTTTAGAGGCAGTGATGACTCACATCTGGGATAAGCGGTCTTTAAATTGCCGGATAATAATCATCATCAACCAAACTTAAGGAAGATTGTCCCAGATGTGCGTCATCTCCCAATAATCTGGCTTTAGTAGGCTAATCCCGGAAGGACGCCCTTGCCTTCGCTTTAATAACAAGACCAAAAAGAAAGCGGGCCTGGTCGCTCCTAGCAGACGGACTAACCTTTGGCAGGTCAACGCCTGCTTCGGTTGTCCACAGCGACAAGCCCCGCTTTTGTTTTAATTCTCCTATATAATTTTCCTCCCCGTGATTTTGATTTTAACTCTGCAGCCCGGCCTGTTTGCCGCTGCCCGGAAATCGTCAATAGTATAGAACGTTCCTCTTACTGCCTGAGGTTCGCCTTCACCATATTCGAAAATCGTGAAGCTTTCCTGTTTTCTTATATTTTTCTGCACAGTCTGCCAGTTTATCAGGGTGCCGAACGAGCCGCTAATGCAAAAAACTTGAACCAACGGCTTACATTGCCCATCAACGAGCACTTCAATGGGCTGGCTTTTATGTAACATCTTTTGCCCTCCAGCCTACGGGGATTGTATCTTATCTCCATAAACTGGAAAGAAAAAGCAGTATCTTGTTTTATATGATCTGCAACATATTATGGGCAACAAAAATCCTCCCGGTTTGCGGGAGGTTGCATTTAGGGAAATCTTAGAGAGGGGATCCTGTTATGCTTCCAGCCGCAAAAGGCGCTTGGTTGCCTTAGTGGCAGCCGGGCTCTTAAGGGCCTTAGAAGCAGAATTGGAAGAATGTTTGTCCATTGCAGTCATAATATCTGCCATTAAAAGTTTTGTCAAGACGTAGTCCTCGAATTCTAATCTGAAGTGCAACCGCCTCCGCAGGCATTAAAAAGGGCCAGTAATTAAGGTAAGATGGTTAAAGCAACAAACTTTACCATTAAACCCACAATTACATGGCTTACCAGCATATTAC
>JAMDAY010000002.1 GCA_023484515.1 Patescibacteria group bacterium | reverse complement strand
TCCTGCCGTCAAACACCACTCCTTCTATTTTTGTCCCTCCAATGTCCAAACCAATCATTTGTTTCATATAAAGTTTACACTATAAATTAACATCTATAAAAACTTACCGGCCCAACAAGGGGCATCTCCGGGGAACAACTCTCTTAAGATTGACAAATGATGACCACAGACTAATAATCTAAAGTCTGCTTATCCCCGAAGATGCCCCTTGTTGCCTTAAAATGCTCCAAATAGGCCAGCTCGCAAATTTATTTTTTAATTATTGATCAAATTTTTCGCTTTCTCCCAAAATTCCGGATGGTTTTGGGCGGTCTTCATCCAGTACCACCATTCCGCTCCCCATAACAATTGCGGGGAAATGCCGGTTTTGGCCGCCAGCGAAGTAATGGTGCCAAAATGATCCAAACTCATGGTCTGAAATTGCTGGTCCAAGGGAGTGCTGGTAATGCCGTCCGTAGTCCAAGGTTCGGCTTCCAGCTCGGAAATCATAATTGGCTTGCCCGGGTGCAGCATTCTTATTATACCGCTTTTAAAGCGGTAAACCCAGGGGTAAAAATAAAAATTCGTCCAGTAGCGGCGGAGTACGTCGGAATAAACATAGCGGTAAAACGTGGTGCCGAATATATCTCCCCGCGCGGAAGCTTTTATCCACCAGTTTAACTCTCCACTGTCAGTGATTAAGATCGGCTTAACCGGGTCCAATTTTTTAACCAGTGCGATTTCGCGGTCGTAAAAATTTTGGTCCAACGGCGGGCAAATGCCGAAAGAAGACAAAAACGGTTCGTTTTCCACCTGCCAAGCAACTATATTCGGGTTGTCCTGATATTGCCGCACTACCGCTTCCACATAAGAAAGTTGCGCATTTTCTACCGAGCCTGCGTCCATGTTATTAATCCATGAAGGGTCATGGCATTCCGGCCAGCGCGGCAGGCGGCGCCCCACGGCCAGCACAATCTTTATGCCGCGCTTGCCCGCCTCATTAACCTGGAAATTCATCTCGCTTTGGTTTTCCGGATCATTTTGGAAATCATATTGGTCCCGGACCGCTTCCACCTTGTCCCAATAAGCTGACAAGCGCACATATTTGGGCTTTAAGTCGTCTAAGATGGCCAGATAAGCCTGGCGCCAATCAAGACCCAAACTTTCCGCATAAGGGTAGCTGAACGTGACCCCGTATTCAATTTTTTCCGCCTTAGGCGGAATTAACGTAATTAACCATACCAGGACGATGGCTGCCGCAATAAAAATTAAAAATTTTTTTAAAATTCTCATTTAATAAATAGGATTAAAGTTCCGGCAAAAATTAACGCGATTGCTGCAAGCTTTAACCTGGCAGCATGCCAATCCGCATCTTCTTCCATAACATGCCTGTAATGCCTGCTTAAAAACAGGCTGGCTAAAAACAAAAAAACATAGCGAAAACCTTGCAGGGAATCAATTATAGCCACCGGACCCAAAGCATAAAGATAGCTGACCAATACAAACGCGCCGCCGCCCAGCATTTGCTTGAAAATAAATAAAAAAGAAGTATTCCCTCTTTTTTCTATGGTTTTAAAGTCGAATATATTTTTCCTGTAAAGGGGAATAATCAGCAAAAGCACAAGGACTCCAGCCGCGCCTACGCGATTCCACATTAACCCGTTAAACACGGGTCCGCTTTGGGAACTGAAATGCCAAAGCAAGTTATAGCTGCTAATAAGCAATGCGGCTAAAATTTTCAGGCCAATATGGCGGCCGGAAAATTCGCGCGGCTTGTAGCTTATAAGCAAGGCGCCGGGGATAAGCAGGGCCGCGGCCGCCAGTTCGCCTGTTGTCAAAAGGCTTCTGCCAAATGCCCAGCCCAGCAGCAAGTCAAATATGGGGACCGTGCCATACACAAAAGGCACTACCCGCGAAACCTCGCCGCCTTCCAAGGCCTTATAAAACACGTAGGCGGCCATGGAAAACCAGGCGCCGGAAAAAATGTTCCAAAGTATGGCACTGACCGGAAGCGAAGAATACAACCAGGGCCAGGCCAATAAAATAACCGAACCGCTGACTACGGTAAAAAAAGTATAGCTGGCGGCCCGCACGCGGCGGTTGCTTATTAAAAACTTGTCAAAAATGTCAGTAACCGCCAGTATTAAATATTGCCCTATGGCTAAAAGAGTGATCATATCTACAAAAACTGCAAATTATGCGAATCTACAGATGTCCACAGATAGACATTCTGTAGTCTTCTGTAGTGTTTTATATCTGTAGTTCTTGTAGTTAAACTTCCAAATAGTTGTTCCTGCAAATTTCCGCGAATTTGGTAGCGCTATAGCGCACTTTGCGGCGCAGTAAATCTTCGCGGTCAATTTCTATAAGCCCGAACCGCGGCCAGAACCCCTCTTCCCATTCAAAATTGTCGGTCAGCGACCAGTATAAATACCCTTTAACGTCCACCCCTTTTCCTATTGCTTGATGGACATAGAATAAGTGGTCTTTGATAAATTTTTCCCTCTTGTCATCCTTGTTGTCGGCCAAGCCGTTTTCTAAAATATAAATGGGTTTTTTATATTTTCTTAAGCGCAACAGTATCCGCTCAATGCCTTCGGGATGGATACCCCAGCCACGATCCGTCCTGTAATGCTGGCTGTGGCTGTGCTTGCGAATACCCAGCAAACCTATATGATGATGAAAATAATAATTCACACCAATGTAATCGCAGCGGCCAATAGTCCTTCGCAGCACGTATTCGTTGGTGGCGTAATCGGCCAGCCCCGCAGCCAGGCCGCCTAACAGGCCGGAAGGCTGTAAATCTGACAAATTAAACGCCATGCTGACCGGCTGCCGCAAATGCTGCTGGATGTATTCGGCTAATAAATTATGTGATTGAATTAAATTGTCAGTAACTTGTTTTGCCGTATGGAAACTTTTCACCTGCGGCGGATGTATGCCCATCCAATAGCTTTGGGCCGCGTATAATATAGGTTCGTTTATGGTGACCCAAAAATCCGCGTATTGGCTGAACCTCTTGGCCGCGTTCCTGGCGTAATGCAAAAAGTAAGTAATGTTTTCTTTTTTGGTAAAGCCGCCTTTTTTCATGAACCAGACGGGCAAGGTGTAATGGTGCAGCGTTAAAAATACCTTTAAGCCATGATATTTGGCGGATTGCAAAATTTTTTCGTAATGTTCCAAGGCTGCTTCGTCCAGCACGCCTTCTTCCGGCTGTATTCGCGACCATTCTATGCCAATGCGTATGGCATTGTGGCTTAAATGCTGCGCCAAAGCGAAATCTTCGTCATAGCGGTTCCAAAAATCGCATGCTATGCCGCTTTGGTAATCTGAAGGATCTTTCCCCTCTTTGCGCAAGCAGTCTTCGCGCCTGGCGCTATGCTCCCAAGCCCACCAGTCGCAATGCGAATTGCCGCCCTCTGTCTGATAAGCGCTTGCCGCCGCGCCCCAAAGAAACCCTTCAGGGAATTTTAACTTATTAGCCATTTTTGTTTCTAAAATTTATAATGACCCTCTACGAAATACGAAAAGGAAGAGCCTTATGTTTCGTATTTAGTAAGAAGTTGTTTTCAGTTATATTATGCCACACATTGATAAATTTATCAAAACCTGTTAAAATATCAAGGCATTGGGTGATTTTTAATCTTTAATCTTTCAATTATTAAATCATTCAGGCTTTAAATTAGCTATGGCGCTATCGTCTAGTGGTTAGGACGGGTGGTTCTCAGCCACCAAACTCGGGTTCGATTCCCGGTAGCGCTACCAAAACCAGACTTTCAGGAATTTTTGATATTTTTTGATGGGCGGCGCGAAGCGCCGCCCAATGCATTTGCGGCAATGTTTTTGCAGATTGCGGCGCTGACGCGCCGCTTTCTGATTTCCCGCCCGCCCACAGCCGCCCGCCTTCCTGCAATTGTTTTTGGGACAGAGCGAGGTTCGAGCCAAAGATTTCTTTGGCTGCAACCTTTTTTTCAAAAAGGTTGCCCTCCGGCCTGATGTTGCTTAGGTTTTCCGCCTGTTTTATCCACTTCTGCATAGGTTCGAGCCAGCCCTGCCGCTTTTGTTCAAGCCGTAGGGACTGCTCCTCCAAAGACTTTTTTCCCAGCATAAGTTGGGACTTCTTTTTTAGGTATGTTTCCCGTTCAATGTCCTGCTCCAAATAGCTGTCCAAAAGTCTTTGGAGTTTGTGTTGAATTGCATCAATGCTAATTCTGGTTTCTTGAACAAAAGCGGCAGTGGATTGGGCGGCTTGTAGCTTTTCTTTGCTTAACATTTGCATCAATTGCTCCGCCCAATCCGGTTTCAAAGAAAATTTTTGCAATAGACAGGAAATTTTAAGGTCTAAAGCTTCCTGCCGAATAAACGGCTCGCTACAGTGGATAAGTTTGTTCTTACGCGTGCAGCGGTAATAAACATAGGTATGGACGTTACCGTTTTGCTGCTTTTTAACTTTTACTTCCGCGGTTATGCCCATGCCGCAAGTGCCGCACTTTAACAGGCCGCAATAAGCCTGCGGCTCGTTCTTTACTTTGTGGTGCGGCCTGCCTCTTTGCCTTAAAATTTCCTGCACCTGGTCAAAAATTTTCTTTGAAACGGCTGGCTCGTGCCTGCCTTCGTAAAGTTCCTTGCGAAAACGGAAAAAGCCGATGTAAAAAGGGTTGGAAAGAATGTACGAAACCCTGTCCCGCTTCATGGTTTTGCCGTTTCTGGTGGTTATTCCGGCTTGCGCCAAAAAGTTGGCAATATCTTCCAGGCGGCTGTTGTTTTGAGCGTACAGCTCAAAAGCCTTGCGTACGATTTCCACTTTGTTTTTGTCTATGACAACATTTTTAGTTTTAAAGTCGTTTAAGTAGCCAACCGGCGCAAGGCCGGGGTAAATACCGTTTCTGACTTTTTGGCGCATTCCTCTTTTTACGTTTTCACTCAAGGAATCAATGTAGTATTTGCTCTGGCCGAAAGCAATATTAAGCATGAATTTGCCTTGTGGCGTGTTTTCAAACCAAAAGGTAGGAAACTTCAAACCTGCCAGCTTGCCGCTGTCTAACAGGAAAATTATACGTCCTCCGTCCACAGAATTGCGCGCCAGCCTGTCCGGATGCCAGGCCAAAATTCCATACGCTTGGCCGCCTTCAACAGTAACTTTTTCTATGCGCTCCAGCATTTGGTTAAATATCGGCCGTCCTGGAATTTTGGCTGACTGCTTTTCCACTAGTTCTTCGGCAATAATTAAGCCTTCCTGTTTGGCTAAGGCGCGCAATTCAGTGATTTGGGCTTCTATGCTCAAAACCTGCTTGTCTTCCACATCGGTAGACTTGCGTGCGTACAAAAAGAATTTTTGTTCCATAAAGTTTTTCCTTTCCGTTTTTGTTTAAAATAGTTAAAAATTGAAATGACCGCCCCAGTGCACCAACTTAGGAAATCCTAAATAGTTCTGGGACGGCCATTAAAAAAGACTTCCGTAATTTAGTTGGTGCACAACTATTATATCACAATTTTTAACAAGTCAAAAACGGAAAGGAAAAACAAAAGGCAAAAATTTTTTTTGCCCCATTCCTTTTTAACTTTAGACTTTTGGGCGAAGCCCAAAAGTAACAAAATACAACCAAATATCCGCCGACGCAGTCGGCGGCAATCTGCATCTGTATCGTGAGCCGGAGGCGAACCTCGCTCTGTCCCAAAAACAATTGCAGGAAGGCGGGCGGCTGTGGGCGGGCGGGAAATCAGAAAGCGGCGCGTCAGCGCCGCAATCTGCAAAAACATTGCCGCAAATGCATTGGGCGGCGCTTCGCGCCGCCCATCAAAAAATATCAAAAATTCCTGAAAGTCTGGTTTTGGTATGGCTATACAACGAAGTCCGAACTTATTTTAGCAAAAACTACTGAACTGCGCCACCGATGCCACCCCAACCGCCGCGCCCCTCGGCTGCACTCGGGGCTAACAAACGGAAAAATTTTCACCGACGGAGATGCTAAAAGAAAATTTTTCCGTTTGTTCCCGCTCTTGATGAGCGGGGCGGCGGCCTGATGTTTCCCTGATTGCGGCGGCGGCGTTTGGGGATGACCACAGTCCCGCCTGCGGCGGGACTGTGCTTTGCAGATGTTTTTGGCGGCGGCCCTGGATTTCAAAAAAAATGGCGGCGGCTTTGGTTTTAAGTTTTCCGCCTTCGGCGGGAAACTTCCCCCTTTTTCCAAACAGGGCGGCGGCTCCAAATTGCAGAAAGCGGCGGCGGGCTTCGGGGAAAATCAGGGGAAAATCAAAAGATAGCAAAAATCCGTCCGCCAGCGGCAAACGGATTTTTGAAGGAAAATATTCAGCTTCTCCAATCCTTGATAATCAAATGCCTGGCCTCAAGTTCAACTTTCAATTTTTGTTTTTCTTTCCATTTGAGCTTACGTACGTATTCTATCGGCAAGGTTATAGAAAAACTCTTGCCATTGGCAACTTTGGTAAGTTTGCGGATATTATGATTTTCCAGTTTTTGTGTGGACATAATTTTAGTTCATGAATATTATCAGGAATAATTTCATGATTAATTATTCAATAACCCGCATTTCAACCGGACTGCCAATAGGCACTTTTAAATCCGCATTATTGGCTGGAATGACTTGGGAAAAGTCATTATCTATATTCCAGGAGTTGTAAACTGCCATTGAGGGATAAGGATGCCTGGTGTTATGACTAATATAATACACAGTTCCTTTGTAGCTGATGTTTATACCACTGGTATGCGCGGCGGTGCTATTGGTAATATCTGATCCTTTGGGCAAGGCTTGTAGTTCGGGATTGGTAACTAATAGAACACTTCCAAACTTAAAGCCAAGTCCAAGGAAAATCCTAGCTGATACAAATGCTCTGCGCTGTCCATCAACAATAAGGTAAACCGTTTTATCCTCATTGGATTTAACCAAACTTCCGGTGTTAGGGAGCAATAAAGAACCGGAAGGCAGAGCTAAATCAGCCGCATTAGCTATTTTGGCGTCTTTAAACTCAAAACCATAGCTGTACAAGATACCAGGCGAAGTAACGCCGTATCTGACATTGTTTTGGATTAGGTAGAACGTGCCTCCGTCATTAATCAGTTTTAACTTAATGTTTGCTGGGGTGGAAGTTGGCAACTGGCTGGCCTGGGGCGGAATTTGGACAGGCGCAGAAACACCGGCAACAAAAGTGTAATCAGAAGAAGCGGTGCTGGCATAAGAATACGCCTTGCTTATGGCCCTAAAATGGTAAGTGGCGAAAGGGATAAGATTGGTCAAAGTCAATTTGTGAGTGGTAGTGGCTACTGTATCGCTAACTGACAAACCATAAGCCGTTGACGTACCAAATTCAACTTTGCTGTCTGCTGATAAATCAGTTATCCAGGAAATCAAGGCAGAATTGTTAGTTACGCTAGTTGCTCTAACTTGGCTGATTATCGGATAAGATAAACTGCTGCCGCCGCCCCCGCCTCCACCACCGCCAGGAGAGGAATTATTGGCACAAGAGACGGAAACACTGGTGATATTAGCAGAAGCTACAGTACCGCTGCCGCTAGAAACCGTACAAGTCTGTCCTGATGGTTGTGTCAAAACCGTAACCGCATAGCTTGCTCCTGTGCCTGTTGCCGTGGCAAACGTAAACGCCCCATTGGCAGAAACCGAAAGATTATCACCGCTGTTATTTTGCAGGACAACAGTTCCTGAAAGACCGGAAATCGTACCGCCTATGGTATAGGTAGAGTTATTGGCGCAGGAAACGGAAATGTTGGTTACATTAGCGCCGGATACGTTGCCGGAACCATTAGTTATGGTGCAGGTCTGGCCAGAGGGCTGGGTTAATACGCTTGCGTTGTAAGCCGAACCATTGGTAATGGCCGTGGCAAACACGAACGAGCCGTTGGTCGTGGTGCTTAAGTTATCGCCTCCGTTATTCTGTAAGACCAAAGTTCCAGTTAAGCCGGATATCGTACCACCAATCGTATAGGTAATTAAAGCAGGCGTTACGCTATTAGACGCCGATGATGGAGTGGAAGTTCCGGCAGCATTGGTAGCTGTAACTTTGAAAGTATAAGCTTGGCCATTAGTTAAACCGGTAACTGTGATTGAAGTGGTACTGGATGTGGCAGTAGTATTTCCTGGAGTGGACGAAGCCGTGTAGTACAAAATAGCAGAACCGCCGTTACTTGGAGCGGTAAAAGTGGGATGTATCCCATTCTTTGTAAACGCTGTCTACAGTTTAACGGATACCTGATTAGTTGTTAATAGTCGCGCCGCTTGGGCGTAAACCGCTGGCGGCATTTTTAATTTGGTATGGATTCTACGGTG
>JAMDAY010000001.1 GCA_023484515.1 Patescibacteria group bacterium | reverse complement strand
CGTTGATCGGGCAGTCAGAGAACTTAATCACCGTCCCAGAAAACGCTTAAACTACCTTACCCCTTACGAGGTCTTTGTTAAGGGCCTTAAGCCCTAAGGGCGGTTGCACTTCAAGCTAGAATGTAGGGCCCTCTCTTGGGTCTGATATTTCAAACCCATAAGACAGCCGCTACAGCGCCTCTGCCAAGGCTTTTTGCAGGCCTTCCCGCGCCAGTTTAATGGGAATGGGAAACAAAACTAACCTTTCTTCTCCTTCTTCCTTGGCTGTAAACCGCCCCAATTTTTCTATACCCTTAATTTGGCTGCCGGGCAAAGCAGGAACCACATGCCAGTGCAGATGACTAACCGTGGAAGCGGAACCCTCGCCGGTTTGCAGAAAAATTTCTATGCCCGCCCCCGGATATATCTTTTTTAGCGCTTCCGCAGCCTTGCAAACCAATTCATGCCTGGCTAAAACTTCTTGTTCGGTTTCGTCTTCCAATTTCAACAAATGCCGCTTGGGCACTACCATGGTTTGCCCTTCCATGCGCGGAAACCAACTTACGGTCCAAAAATAATGCTCGTTTTCCACCAGTTTGCCCGCTCTGGATTTAATGCCCTGCGTTTGGACAATTTCCAAATTGCAAAACGGGCACTCCTTATTAGCTTCTTTGTTATAACCCTTCCTGAACGGGCTGTAATAATAGTCCATAAAACTTTTACATTTCTCCCATGCTATGTAGCATGGGAGAAATGCTTAAAATGCTATAGTTAAATGCATTGTAGTTGCCTGATTTATCAGGCTCACAGGGCCCCATAAATGTGGCAACTACCCAAGGGGCGGCTAAAAATTTACTTAATTCACTATAGTTGGCCGCGGCGGAACGGGCCGGCTAGGCCAGCGCGGAAATCAAGTCGCCCAAACTTAAATGGAACAACTGGAAAAACCCCAGCACCACCGGCCACAAAATATAGCTGAACAAGCCGAGCACGACAAACACAATCACCAGTAAAAACCCGTACCTTTCCAGGCTTAAAATTTTATACATCCAGCTTTCCGGCGCCAAAGCAACCAGGACTTTGCTGCCGTCCAGCGGCGGAATGGGTATTAAATTAAACGTGCCCAAAATGATATTTATAAAAATGCCAATAAGCAAAATAGGATAAGAAATATTGTTGGTCAAATGCAGCTTAATGGGAATAACCATAAGCACGGCCAGCGCAAAATTGGCAAATGGGCCGGCCAAACTGACTAAGGCCATGTCCCTTTTAGGATGACGCAGCCTGGTAAAATCCACCGGCACGGGCTTGGCCGCGCCAAAAAAGAAACGGCCGCCGGTGGCAAACCACATAAAAGCCGGCAATAAAATGGTCCCGTATAGGTCTATATGCGGGATAGGATTTAAGGTAATGCGGCCCATTTGCCTGGCCGTGTCGTCGCCCAATTTTTCCGCCGCCAGCCCATGGCTAACCTCGTGCACAATGGCGGAAAAAATCAAGATGACAAAGGTGATTATTAAAGTCATGCAAATATTAAAAGATTAAAAATTGAAAATTCAAAATTTTCCGGCCTCTTGCCTATTATATCAAACTATGATAAAATCAACAAAGGTTTGGATTTTTAAATCTTAAGTCATAAATCTTAAATCATATATTTATCCTATGCCCCGACAATGCGCCATTTGCGGCAAGACTTATTCCCGCACCATTAAACGATCCCACAGCATGCGAGCCTCCATTGTAAGGCTTAAGCCGAACTTGCAATATTCCGTGTTTAACGGCAAAAGGGTCAAGGCCTGCACCCGCTGCATTAAAAGCAAGTCAAAAACGAAGTAATTTTTTTGCAGACAGCAAACTGCCCCGGCCGCCAGGCCGGGGTTTTATTTTGAATGCATAAATCTGGTAATTCGCCATTTTCCCGCAAAGAACTACACTCCCCCATGCGTGGAAAAGGGATCTACAATTGCACGATCCCTTTTTGAATGGGTAGGCTCATCGGGGTATACCGCAGGGGCATAAATAACAATCAACTTCAAATCCCCTTCTTTGGCCTCGTTATACAAGTTGTGTTTTTTCCCCGATTTTATTAAAACCACGCTGCCTTCCTCCAAACTTGCTTCTTCTTTGCCAATTTTAACCCTACCCTGCCCCCTGGCCACTATAAAAATTTTATCCACGTTAAAAATTCCCTGCTCTATTTCCTCGTCCGGCTTTAAGCTCATTACGCCAAACTGGCTGTTGTTGCCGCTCATTAATATGCGGCGGAAAGCCTTGTTATTTTTTGCGACTTCAAAGATATTTAAAGCTTTCATAAGCATCGTTTAAAAAAAACCGCCGCCATAAAAGACGGTTTTTCTTTCAAATTGTTATATTGCGCCTTCGCTCCGCAAAATTTCGCACTTTTTCCGCCTGCCGCGGTTGTAACCGCCGAGCTTGCCGTCGGCGCGCACCACGCGGTGGCAGGGAATGCTTGGGTCAAAATTTTTGCTGAGGATGTTGCCCACGGCGCGGCAGGCATTGGGACTGCCGGCTAAAAAAGCCACCTGCCCGTAGGTGAGCAGCTTGCCTTTGGGAATTTGCCTGACCACCCGGTAAACTTTTTGCTTGAATGATTCCATAATCTGTTGCCGGTCCGGATATGCGGATGTCATCCGGATTTACGGATAACTGCGGACCCGGGCATCCGCAAGTATCCGCAGATCCGGATCGGTTTATCTATTTCCAGCTTACGCTCCTGTCACTGGGCACCAACTCCACCCAGGTCTGGCCGCGGTTGAACCGGATTTCCGCCCCGTCTTGGCTATAATAACGCGTGCGGCCGCTATTGTCTTTCTTCCATGCACCTTCTATTGCTTTCCCGTCTTCAAAAACCACCGACTTGCCGCTGCCCGTTAAAGTCATGCCAATAGCCAAAGGCGTGTCCGATTTTACCGGAAAAGTTTCCACATATTGCACGATAATATTCTTTGCCGTAATCTGCTTGCCCGTATCTTTATCTTTGTGCAACTGGCCGGCCATTGTCCTGGCGTAATTGTTGCCTGCCGGATTATACCGCCATTGCACCGCAAAACTGGGCAGGGAAAAGTCTATGTTAATTTTTTCCGCCGGATTAGCCGATGGCGCATCATCTTTAAAAAGCCAAGATTGATAATTGGCGGCATCTGCAAAGCCATGGGCGCTGGCCAGCTCCCGCAACTCGGAAGTTGACGTATAAACATTGTGGGGCATGGGCCTGGCGCTGATTCGACGGAAAAAATCATCGTTAAAAAACTGGTCGGCGTCGGCGATATTTTTATAAACGCCGGACTTAATGTTGGCCAAAGCGTCGCTGTTGCCTCCCACATGAGCATAGATTGCGCCGAATTCGTCGGCAATCTCCGCAAAATAAGTGCGGGCAGACCTGACCGGGCCGATATTGGATGCCGATTCGGTCTGGTAGACTGCCATAAACCGGGTTATGCCGCCTTCGGCCAAAGTTTCGTAAACCATGTCCGCTTCGGCCAGGCCGGATTGCGGCCTGGCGTCGGGATGGTTTTCCACCATTACGGCTATGGGCCTTTTTTGCGCTTCGCCGGAGGAAACCAGGCTGCCGTTTAAGGTCGCGGCCGAATCCGTCTGGCCTTCCGGAGATTGTTCGGATAAAACTTTTGGGACGGAATCCGGACTGTTCTGCACTGCCAAGTTTGCCGATTTTCTATTGGTAACGTAAATTATTAAAATTAAAAATGCAAGCAACAACGCCGCCGCAAATATTTTGTAGCTTTTTTTCATATATCCTAAATTTAATTAAACAGATGCGTTTTTCTCACTCCGCGTGAGTCAGCTCTTCCGCCCCAGTGTAATTTGGGTGTTCATAAGCCTCACGATGGCTGCTGTCATAGCAATGGCATATGGTCAGGGGCAAATGGTACTTCATGCATTCCTGCGTCGGGCAAGTACCTGGCTGGTCAGAAACTGAATTGCACCCACCAGTACAAACATAATGGGCCATAAAGTTTCTAGGATTTTAATGATATTTTAAGTTTAGCATAAAAATTATAATATGGTAATTATGGATGGTTTATTATTATTTCCCGTTTAGTTTTGCCGTTAATGCCGATTTTTTATACCTAAATGGAAATTACCAATATAAACCTAAAAAATCATGGCGACAAAACACAATAAATTAAATAATTAACGGATTGATTCCAAAAATTTGTTGCAAAACTAGCGCTACCACAAAAACAATCCATGGTTCCACCCAGAAAAAAACAGTCTTTGCTATTTTTTTATTCAGAACCCACATATCCTCCTTTAGTGCCCAAAGAATCCCCTGGCCTGGGAGTCGGGAACCAGGTATAAAGCCACGCCGGACTTTTGGCAGAATTCCTTGACGTCTTTGTCGCGGACCGAGCCGGAGGTGGCCAGGATAGATTTAATTCCCGCTTTAGCCAGGACTTCCGGGCCGTCCGTGAACGGAAAGAAGCTGTCGCTGTAAGCGGCAGCGCCTTGCACGCTATGCCCCGCATCCTTAGCGCGCTTAATGGCGAGTTCGCAGCCGCCGACCCTATCCTGCTGCCCTACGCCGTTACCAATGAGCATCTGGTCTTTTACGATGGTGACAGTATTGCTGTTCGACGTCGAGCCGACCGCCCAAGCCAGAAGCATATCCATTTCTTGTTTATCCGTAATTTTTCCGCTTTTAGCCATTTCCGGCGCGGAAAAATTCAGGGTAAACAAATAATTCGGCTGCGCCAAAAACCCGCCGCGCACGTAACGGATGCGGGTATGGCTGTCCAAGCTATTCTTGTTAAGCTTTTCCAAAGCCGGATTTACAATAAACCGGCACTTGTCGCCTTTTCTTTTTAGGGTTTCTATGGCTCCTTCGGTAAAAGAAGGGGCAATAATGCCGTCAAGCAGCCTCCTGCCCGTTTCCATTTTGTGCGACAGCAGAATTTCCGCCAGCAATTCGTCAATGGGAAAATTAGTCATGACCAGGCCGCCAAAAATGGCGCGCAAATCCCCTTCCAGCATTTTCTTTAAGACTTCGGACGGATTATCCCCGACCGCAGCGCCGCAAGGGTTGCCATGTTTGCCGCCAACCGCGACCATTGGAGCAGGTACGGAGCCTTCTCCCCTTTTGAGGGGAGATGTCGCTTCAGCGACAGAGAGGTTGCCTTTATTTGCGTCAAACCCCGCCGCAATATGCGTTATGGTTTGCAGCAGCCTGTCCACGTCGCACCAGTTGTTATAGCTCGGCGTGGTGCCGGCTACGACCGTAAATTTCGGCAAAGCCAATTCGTCGCTGCCCGAGGCTTGATACAGCCCCGCCGGTGTCTGATAGCCGTTCTCCCCGTATTTGCAGGTATAAATTTTCTTCCCGACCACACCTTCCCATTCCCCCTCTCCATGGAATCGCGCGGAATACAGGCAGTAATCCGCTACCACGGCTTCGGACTTGGCAACCAGCCTGCTAATGAAATTCTCGCGGTCCGGCTCGCCGTTTTTAAGCCATTCAATTACCGGCATCCGGTCGCTCGGATCACAAACCACTATCCGACGGCCCTTGGCCGCGCTGCGGATCATGGTCGGCCCGCCAATGTCGGTTTTTTCAATGACCGCATCTTTGGCTTTATCGCTATGGTCGTAACCTCCAATTTCCAATTTCCAATTTTCAATTTCCAATTCCAGCGGATACAAATCCACGCAAACCAAATCTATCCACGGAATCTTTAGCCGTTCCAACTCCTCACGGTCTTCCTTAATATCCCGCGCCAAAAGCCCGGCATGGATTTCGCGCGACAGTGTGACTACCCGGTGCCCCAAAATTGCCCCGCCGCCAACCAGCGACGCCGCGTCCGTTACTTCTATTCCTGCTGATGATAATTCCTTAGCCGTACCCCCGCTCGCCAAAATGTTAAAACCTAAGTCTTTAAGCTGCTTTGCGAATTCCGCAATTCCTTCCTTATTGAACACCGAAATCAAAGCCGTCTTCATGTTTTTCCTTAAAGTAAAATACTTCAATGCTCTGTGGCATGAGAGTATTTTACCGGTTGTTAATTTTCTCAAATTTTGTATTTCCGACAGTTCTTGCATGCTATATAGCATGCAAGAACTGTCAAAGTAGCCATAATTTTTCAATTTTTCCATTCGTGCCGCAGTAGGCCCATATGAATTTCGTCGTAATACTTTCCTTGGAAAAAAATATGGTCGCGCTTAACCCCTTCTTTCCTGAACCCAAGCCTTTTGTATACTCTTTTTGCGCGGGGATTGTATTCAAGAACGCCCAGCTCAATGCGGTACAGCTTCAATTTTTTAAAACCGTAATCAATTACCAGCCTGGCAGCCTCGCTGCCTAATCCTTGGTTCCAATATTTCTTTTCACCTATAAAAATGCCGAAAGTAGCGCGGCGGTGGTCGTTATTTATGCTTTCCAAACTGACGCTCCCAATATGCACGCCGTCCTTGGTTTCAATGGCCAAGCCAATCCTTGAACTCCCTTTTTTTAAAGAATCTTTAATCCATTTTCTTTCAAAACCCAAGGTCAAATGCCTGCGTGTTTGTAAAAATTTGTGAATTTCCGGATTATTCAACCATTTAACAAACCGGCCGGCGTCGGAGAGCCGGATAGGCCGCAAAGTAACTTTTTGCCCTTTTAAGATCATAAAACCCAGGAACTACGGTTATATATCTGCAGTTATTATAGCAGATTTTTCTAATAGTAATTAATTACCCAAATTGCCGTCACATAAAAAGCCTTAAGGGTATGGGGTTCCCCCATCCCCATGCCCTGCGGTTTTTATTTAATTTAAAAGCTTTTATGGTTACCGACATCTATCCCGAAAGGCCAAGGAGAGAAACGCCGCGGCGCCCCGCGAGAGGTTACAGGACTCACGACGGGGTTATAGAAAAACGTTATTACTACCCCAATGCCGGGCATCAGGTTGTCAGCATCTTGCTGTTCATTTTGGAGGTAATTTTAATCCTAAGGCTTGTCCTCCACCTTTTGGCAGCCGACCCTTATAATGCCTTTGTAAAGTTTATATACAATGTTTCAGCTCCGTTGGTCGCGCCTTTCCAGGGTATTTTCCCTGCCGTAAGCAGCAACAGCGTAACCAGCGGCTCGGTTTTGGAATGGTCCACTATTATTGCCATGATAATTTACGCGATTGTCGCCTTTATCATAGAATGGATTATAGATTTGGTTTCGCCGCGCCCGGTTTCGTAAGTTACCTTAATTTAAAGCTCCGCCTTCCCCAACAGCGGAGCTTTTTTGACGGTAAACTATTTAGCTTTGTTATCTTTGCAAGATAGGTTGGACGGAATCTGCCTGGCTGATGGGAAAGATTGTCCAACTTAATATGCCGGACCCAATGGCGCCGAACCAGCGACGCAAAAAGTATATATTTAAATTCATATTTAAATATATACTTATTATTTTTAAACTTCGCCCAGCATCTTTTCCAGCAATGTTAAAGGCAGCCCGACCACGTTATTGTAATCGCCGCTGACTTTTTCTATTAAACCTGCGCCCAGTCCTTGGATAGCGTAAGCCCCGGCCTTGCCCATTGGCTCGCCGGTCATTAAATAAGTTTTTAGGCCCTTGGAATTAAGCTTTCGGAACGTAACCAAAGTTTTAACCGCACGGACGGTTGTTTTGCCGGTTTTTGCGTCCAGCACGCATAAACCCGTATAAACCTGGTGCGTCTTACCGCTAAAACCCTTGAGCATAGACCTGGCCTGGGCCAGGTTTTTTGGCTTGCCATAAGCTTTTCCTTTAAAATAAACACTGGTATCTGCGGCTATAATAACGGCTTTAGGATACCGCCGGGCGGTTGACCGTGCCTTGCCTTCGGCTAAAAATTTAACCAAGTCCTGCGGCTTGAAATGTTTATGGTGGACTTCCTCGTATCCGCTGTCCGCAACCTGAAACTTTATTCCCAGATGTTTAAGCAGCTCCCGGCGGCGCGGGGAAGTTGAAGCTAAAATAATTTGCCTTTTCATGCTTGAATTATATCTGCAATTACGTTTTTTTCCAAATTACAAAATTGCCCAAAGCAAT
This sequence comes from Patescibacteria group bacterium, assembly GCA_023484515.1. Classification (GTDB taxonomy): domain Bacteria; phylum Patescibacteriota; class Doudnabacteria; order UBA920; family UBA920; genus JAMDAY01. The sequence goes on along the minus strand of JAMDAY010000001.1, from coordinate 92,705 downwards.
CAGCCTTGGGCAGTTTTGTACAAATTTATCAATTTTGGAACTTTATCTTTAACGCCTTGACGGCGCGGTTTATCTTGACCGAAACGTTATTGGCATTGGTGTCTAAAATTTCGGCAATCTCCTTGGGGTCAAGGTCGTCCACATACCTTAGCACCAAAATGTCTTTATAGTCCGGCGGCAGGTCTTCCATGTTGTCAATAATTTCGCCGTAAAGCACTTTTTTCTCCATGCTCTTATGCCCTTCGTGCGAAGGTTCGTAAGCCGGAGACTTGTCCATTAACACTTCCAAGCTTTCTTCTTTCTTTTTCCGCGATTCGTCTATAATCAAGTTATTGGCCACGCGGTATAAGAATGCCCTGATATTTTCCACTTTTTTGTCCTGCATCAAATATTGCCAAACTCTCATGAAAGTTTCCTGCACCAATTCTTCGGCGCGCGTTTTGCTGTACACCCTGAAAAAACAATGGCGATATATGGCTTCGTGGTAATTGTCATAGGCCGAGAGGAACTGTTGTTGGATTTCTTCGGTCATGCCGCCTCCTGTCCAGCCGTTAAGTGGCTTTATTTATAATTTTGCGTAATTTTACAAAAATAATACCTGTTTCCTTGGGGATGGTATAGTAACCCATTTTTTTTAACGTGTCCAGTTCTATTTTGTGGATAACTTTTGTGTCGGCAAGAAAATCCCCCAGTTTACGGTAATATAAATTTAAAGACGTAAAGACAAGGCGATTATTACAGGGTATGATAATACATTAATTTCTTGGTTATTGATTATGGCTATCCGGGAAACCTTGAATAACCGTCATTCTGCAACCTCTAGCGCGCTTTTTCGTTTTTCGCTATAATACATGGGCAATTTCCAACGGGCTGTAGTATAGTGGTAGTACGCGTCCATGGGGTGGATGTAGTCTGGGTTCGATTCCCAGCAGCCCGACCAAAATGGTTTAATTTAATGGGTATGTGGTATTTTTATTACCTTCTAAACAAAGAGACCCTTTGCGCTGCGCAAAGGGTCTCTTTGTTTAAAAATGTGTAAACTCTAAAATAATTTAAGTAAGGCCCTGGGAACCCACTGCTTTGATACTGATCCGGTAAGATCAAAATATCCAGCGGGCCCCCGGGAAAAAAATGGGTATACCCTACCGCGACGGACGCCAATTGTTATAGCGTCTGACAATTTCCTTTGCTTGATCCGGACTATGAAAGGCTATTGCCAGCATAGTCAGCATAGGCTCGCCTGGGAATCCGCAGCCAAGCTGCTTCCCAGTTTTTTGTTTCTGTCCTGCTGTCTGCGCTTTCGCATTTTGACTGACAGCACTTGCTACACCCACTTCGTTTTTACTCTCCTTTAACATTGGTAAATAAAAACTGCCCTTTTGGGGCAGCTGGTGGAAAAATATGCTTAAAACTTTTTAACTCCTGCCCCTTTTGCCAATTTCAAAGACTACCCCGACGACGGGGATAATAACCGCGTGAATGATAATTGGATAATTTTTGACATAAAATTTTTGAGAGAGCCGAGGAATCTCTCTTTGTTATAATTGCTAGGTCCGGTAAGACTTTTGCAAAATAACGAGACTCCTCGGCAACCGATGCGGCAAGCGGTAACTCGCCGCGAAGAAAAATGCTAATCCCGACACTGGTCGAAATCACGAGCAGACTTCCGCTCAATGGGAGGGGTTGATTTTTTCGCCGGAAAGACTAATGTCTTCGGCATGAGATGCTCCGAACAGTGTTCGAAGTACCTTTCTAACCCACTAAGGGTTTTTCCGCACGTGATACATTTCCCTTCCTTCATGTCTCCTCCGCCCCCGAATTTCTCCGGGGCAAATTTCCTGCGCCACCCGAAGGCGGCACAAGCACGGCCTACTTTCCTCTTGTCATTTCGGCCGCAAAGCTTAGCCCAATAAAAATATATTAAGGCTAAAATTTGCAACTGAAAGATTACTCCGTTTTAAATTACATTTAGCGAGTGGGAGGGACTCGCAAGCAAATCTTATTCATAAGCTTGGATACTGGTAATATCCGCACAAAATTGCTGGAATAGATTGCGAGCGAGTCCACTCCCCGTTGCGAGGCCAGAAGGAGCAGAATAAGGCAGCAGGGCTACCTTAGAATCTAAGTCCTTGTAGAACTAGATCTCCAAAAGGCCAATGGGGTTCGATTAACCGGCGTACAGCTCGGAAGGTGTCAGATCCGCCGAATAAGGATCACCATCCAAGCCAACCCACGGCAACAGCTGGCTCACACCCTGACCATCTTCTGTTTGTTCCTGCTCGTTCTTCGGTTCCGCAACACACTGCTGACCCATACGTCTTTCCTCCGTTACACCCTGCTTTCGCAGGGTTTTGTACCCCACCCGGGGGGATGGTGCGGTTAGCCAGCGCTTGCTGGCTGTATTCTGGCAAGCCTGCCAAAGTTCCCATGGGAACAATGGTTATTCCTGCCAGTGTCTAAAGGTGGCACTATGGTTTGAGAAATCTGAAAACTCATCTTACATCCTCCCCAGGGATCATGAGCGATTTCCTATCCCGATTTTACTCGGGGCCACCTAACTTTTTGAACAGTTTTTACGCTGCTCGCAAAACTTGGCTAAATCCCCATGAGCCGAGTTTTGCGGGCAGTGCGTTTACTGTTTAAGCGCCAGAAGACTGTCTTCTGGCCAGCGGCACACTGGCAGTAACATCCCCAAAAAAAATCTGCTCCATTGGGGAGCAGGTAATCTATATGTTCCAAACTTTTACCTTGCTGCCCCTAATGTCCAACCAAAAGCACGCCCTTAAACGGGACGCGGGTTACAACGGTAATTTGGGAGTGGCAAGAAATCATAATTAATACAATCTCTAATTACCAATATTATACCAAAGAACTGCCATTTGTCAAAAATACATGGTGTGATATTGTCTTACGCATTAAAAAACAGCCATAAATAAGGCTGTTTTTGAAATATTTTTTATTCTTATAATTTCACCAAGGCGGTTTATCCACAAAAGATTTCCGAATTATGAATTAGGAATCAGGAATTATGCCTGCAAACCCTAATCCATTTTATACAGTCAAATAACCCCCGCCCCCGCTGTTGCGCTCCGTGTCCATGCGCTGCACAATTTCCGACAGCTCTTCGTCGCTGAAAAATTCTATGGTAATGCGGCCGCCCTTGCCCTGGCGCTGGATTTTGACTTGCGTGCCCAGCTTGCCGCGCAATTCCGTTTCTATGGCCATAAGCTTCGGGTCGGGCGCCGCGGCATCCATTTGCCGCTTTATGGTTAATTCGCGTACCTTGGCTTCCACCTGGCGCACGTTCATTCCCTGCTCCACGGCCAGTTTATACATTAACAGCATTTTTTCCGGGTCGTTCAGCCCCAGCATGGCGCGGGCGTGGCCTTCGGTAATTTTCCCTTCTATAACCCCGCGCTGGATTTCCGCAGGCAAGTTAAGCAGGCGCACGGTATTGGCCACGGCCGGCCGCGACCGGCCGACTTTTTTGGCCACCTGTTCCTGCGTCATATTGAACGTTTTCATCAAGCGTTCGTAAGCCTGGGCTTCTTCTATGGGGTTTAACTCCTTGCGCTGGATGTTTTCTATAAGCGCCACTTCCAGCTTAGTCTGGTCCACCATGGACTCCTTGACAATGGCCGGAACCTTGGCCAGCCCGGCCAGTTGCGAAGCGCGAAAACGGCGCTCCCCCACTACCAATTCGTAACCAGTTTCGGTTTTGGTCACTACCAAGGGCTGGATAACCCCGTGCTCTTTAATGGAATCTGCCAGTTCGCGCAAGGCCTGCGGTTCAAAAACTTTCCTGGGCTGGTAGGGGTTGGGGGAAATTTTCGCCACTTCTATTTCCTGGATCTGCGCATCCGCGTAAGAAACCCGGTCAGCCGGCGGCGTAACGGGAGTGTTTGCCGCATTCGGTTCTTTAACGCTGCCGGATTGGTCTTGGGCATTAAAAACCGGCGCAGGCCCCGCAGCCGCCCCGTCGGGAGATTGGATGCTAATATTGGGCTGCTGAAAATCTACATCAGACATAATCTTAAGACTTTATTGGCTTTACTAATTTAAGAAAATCTTCCGTATTTTTTGAAATTCTAATATGGAATATCTTACTGCTATTATATTTGCCTTTTGGCTGAAAATAATAAATATGCGGCTGAAAACCCAATAACTTAATGCACTTAAAAACGCTTTTCGCCAATTTAGGAATTATTGACACGAACATGACCATGTCATAACCCCTGTCTTTATAAATTGAACCGTCGGTTTCTATTAAACCTTTTAAACAAGCTATGGCATAACTTTTCCTGGACATAATCCAGGAAGGAATATCCGCTTCTTGTAAATGCTTTGACCCTTCTCCGGCTTCCCATCCTAAAATTTCCGGCCATAAATTGGAATAACAACTTATATCAACACACCTTTCTTTTCTTCGGATTACGGATATTTTATTGTCCGGCAAAAATTTTTGCAGCGAAATTATTATATGGCGAAGCAGCTTGGGGTACTTTAGGTCGCAAGATATCCTTAACCGGACCGATCTGCCATTAGGGTTTGAAAGATTACCGTCGCCTAAAGCCAAACCTACAATATAAGCTTGTAAATTTCTATTACCTTTTATCTTTTTACTCTTCATTATGGTGCCCAGGGAGGGACTCGAACCCTCACGAGGGAAATCCTCAATGGTTTTTGAGACCATCCTGTATGCCAATTCCAGCACCTGGGCTTACAAACTACTGCTTTATTTTAACAAAATTTCCTTATCCGGTAAAGAGGCGCGGATACAATAAAATATAAACGACATACCCGGAAAGCAGGCCTATGGGGTATCCCCAAACAACGTCGGCAATGTCGTGGTAAGCCAGCACAATGCGGCCCATGGCAATAACAACCGGCAGAGCCAAAAGCAGCCAGCCCCAGGCCGGGAAAAACAGAAAAATGGTTATACTTATGGCTGCCGTGGTGGACGCGTGTTCGGAAGGGAAAGCGTCATGCACGCTATCTTTTAAAGACATTAACCACCAACCGGGCGTATTTAATTTTAAACGCTGGTAAGGATGGGGTTTTCTGCGGACCAAATGGATTAGTTTGTTAACCACGAATTCGCAAAACAATCCGGCAATGGTGGCAATGGCCACAATTTTCCAGTTTTGCAAATCGCGCACTAAAAGATAAAATCCGGCTGCACCGTAAATTATTATGGCATATAATCCCCACCATTTCCAAAACCACCCGAACCATTTGTCGGTGGCCAAACGCTTTTGCCAGGAAACAAATTTTGCATCGCTGATGTTTTGCATTATTTATGTTTATGTAGTGCAGCCCCCTTGACCCGCTTCCTGGTTGTGGCAGGCCGAGGGCCTGCGCTACATTACCGCAATAAATGTATTTATCTCATAAAATACACCGCGGTAATAATCACCGCTAGTGCCAGGCGATACCAGACGAACAGGCCGAAGCCGTGGTTGCTTAAATACCGAAGCAAAAATTTAATGGACAAAAAGCCGAATACGGCGGCGGTAACAAAACCTACGGCCAATTCCAGCGTGGTTGCGCCGTCGCGGAAGTGGCTAATGTTAACCAGCCCCGCACCCAAAATGATAGGCATGGACATTAAAAAGGAAAAGCGCGCGGCGTCAGCCCGCTTCATTTTTAAGCCCAGGCCCGCGGCAATAGTGCTGCCGCTGCGGGATACGCCCGGGATTACGGCCAAGGCCTGCGACAAGCCGATGAGCGCGGAATCCTTCCAGGTAATACGGTCAAGGTTTTTAGCCTTTTGCCCCAGCACATCCGCCAGCCATAATAATACGCCGAATCCTGCCATGGTCCCTGCGATCAACAACGGCGCGCGAAACGCGGCTTCCGCCTTGGCTTCCAGCAATTTGCCTATTATAGCGCCGGGAACGGAGGCGATAACTATAAACCATGCCAATTTTTGGTAAATATTTTCCTGCAAATCGCGCGTGGAAGGCCACAGCGAATGCCAAAAGCCTTTTATTAAATGCCAGACGTCCTGCCTAAAATAGGCCAGCACGGCCAAAAGCGTGCCCAAATGCAAAGCCACGTCAAAGCCGAGGCCGGGGTCTTTCCAATGGAAAAACCACGGCGCCAGAATTAAATGCGCCGAAGACGAAATCGGCAAAAATTCTCCCAATCCCTGCACCACCCCCAGCACGACTGCTTGAACCAAAGTCATATAAGATATAAGAATTAAGATTTTTTCCTAAACTGACATTTCTCTAATGCAATGGAGCATTGGAGAAATGTTCAACTTTTTAATTTGAAAGTTTTTAAAACCTTAGTCACCTGCCCGTTATTATTTATCGCAGCCAAGGCTACTGTATCGGCCACAAAATCTACTTCCAAATCCTTGATCCTGTCTAAGGCAGTTTGGGTGGATTTTTCCGACGCCATTCTGCCCAGCGTGAAATGCGGTTTAAAATTTTTCTCCACGCTCCAGGTAGTTCCGTATTTATATATGTATTTCCTATCTTGCTTACTGAACTTATGCAAGTCTTTCCACCAAAATAAATTACCTGTCCTAAGCTTACTGCATTTCTGAACAATCTCGGTATTCAATTTCTTCAGTGCTGAAGCTTTAGAAAAAAACAAATTCAGCACCGTCGCATTGTGAGAGTAAAGCCCGACTTTTATGGATCTAATGTGAAAGATCCGATGTTTTGACGCAATATTGGAAATTACCTTTTCCAACAGCGCCAGCCTATTTTTACTTATCCTTAAATGCAACAAACTAAGATGGGGTACCAACTTTCGATTATCAACCAAATAATAATAGTTTAAGGCTTTGGTGGCTTGCCTTAATCTCCGCCCCACCAAATTCCTCAACCTTTTCGGAGGTAAAATAATAATATCAGTCAGCATATTGCTTTTACTATAATAACGCGCGGGCGCGCGTTATTATAGTATCCATTAATTTTACTCGATTCCCGGTACTGGGAATTTTAAGGAAAACTCCTTTACTTGCTGCTTGATTTCGGCGAGCTTGGATTCGTCGGCGCGGTTTATGAGCGCAGCATCCATCAGCTCGGCCACGGTTTCCATATCCGCTTCCTTCATTCCCCTGGTGGTAACGGCCGGGGTGCCTAAGCGGACACCGGAGGGATCCATGGGCTTGCGCGGATCGTAAGGAATCATATTCTTGTTAATGGAAATACCCACTTTTTCCAAAGCCTTTTCCGCTTCCTTGCCCGTGATTTGCTTGCTGCCGAACATGTCTACCAGCATCAAGTGGTTGTCCGTGCCTCCGGAAACAATGCGGTAGCCCTTATTTTGTAATGCTGATGATAAGGCTTTGGCGTTTTTAATGATCTGCGCCGCGTATTCCCGGAATTCCGGCCTTAAGGCTTCCCCGTAAGCTACGGCTTTGGCCGCGTTAATATGGTCATGCGGCCCGCCCTGCACGCCCGGGAACACGGCCTTGTCTATGTCCTTGGCAAACTTTTCCTTGCACATTATCATTGCCCCGCGCGGGCCGCGCAGGGTCTTGTGCGTGGTAGTGGAGACCACGTCAAAATACGGAACCGGCGATTCCAGTTGTTTGCCCGCGATCAAACCCGCAACATGCGCGATATCGGCAAAAGTGAATGCTCCAATTTTGTCCGCAATCTCCTTAAACCGCTTCCAATCCATGGAACGCGAATAAGCGCTAAAGCCGGCTAAAATCATTTTCGGCTTTTCCCGGAGCGCTATTTCTTCCACCTCGTCCATGTCAATAATTTCCGTGTCTTTTTTGGCAAAGTAAGGGATAATGGTATAAAGCTTGCCGCTAAAGTTTAAAGGATGGCCGTGCGACAAGTGGCCGCCCTGGTCCAGGGAAAAACCCAAAACCTTGTCGCCGGGGTTTAACAAGGCCATATACACCGCCAAGTTGGCCGGAGATCCCGAAAGAGGCTGGACATTAACGTGTTCCGCGCCAAATAGTTCCTTGGCCCGCTCAATAGCTAACCCCTCTGCCTGGTCAATAATCTCGTTGCCGCCGTAATATCTTTTTCCCGGGTAACCTTCGCTATATTTATTGGTCAAAACCGAACCCATGGCTTCCAACACCGCCTTAGACACATAATTTTCGCTGGCAATTAGTTCTATCCCCTCTTTCTGCCGCTGTTCTTCGCGCTTGATGATTTCGTAAATCTGCCGGTCTTGTTCTTTTATGTTTTGATAGTTCATAAACAAATTGAAAGATTTAATAATTGAAAATTAAAAAGATTACTGCAATCACAGATTCAAATTCCTGGTATTTAATTTGCAGTTTAAATTTTTGCATAACATTAAAATTAAAACTTTATTTCAAACTCCAAATCCGGCTTGGTTGAATGGTTCATGTAACGGATCCAAACGGGGGTAACAATAAAATACTTTTCCGCCGGATGACTTGAATGCTTGGCCGAGTCGGCATGTTTGGCAATATGTATATCCTGTAATCTTTTTGTCTCTTCTCCCACCACCTCTTTTACTTTGCCTTCATATTGCACTGATATTTTATCCTGGCTAAATACCACGGCAACATTTTGATTGCTAATCAAGTTTTGATACTTTCTGGCAGTGGCATAGCAACCAAAAACTAAACTTAGATCATTTGTTTCCGAAATTGCCACCGTTGCCGCTTCGGGGTTTCCGTCTGCGCCAACCGTTGCCAAAGTTGCCAACTTTTGGCTTTTGATAAAATCCAAAACCATTTTCTTTTGATCTATTTCTTGCATACTCTAAAACCTAAAAGCTAACACCTAAAACCTTATCAAATATACATATACAGCAAGCTATACCCCGCTGCTAATATGAATAATACCATAAAACTGCCGGTCAGGCTAAAAAGGAGAATGCCCAAAAGGCAGGCTGACAATTTTCCCACGGCCAGGCTTTGCTCGAAAAACACGGCGTAAGGTATGACATGCGTGGCTTCGGCGCGAAGATAGGTTACGGCGGAAATGGGGATAAAAGAAACTTCTTTGCTGGCCCGCGACAGCGTATCTATGGCAAAGGTGTTCCAGACATTGGTTATTACCAGCCTGGCCAGCCAAACTAGCGAGCTGAAAAACGCCCCAATTTTAATTAACACCCGCTTGGTGTATACGTCCGCGACCTTGCCAAGCACTAAGGACAGGCCGGCCGCGACAATGCTGGCCGAAGTAGCCAGCAAGCCGGTTCCACTATAATCCTTAACTACAATGTAAATAAAAATCGGCCAAACGGTTAAAAGCAGCAGTTCTTCGCCAAATCCCAAATAGCCCATAAATTTTTTCGGATAGTCCTTGTAAAGCTGCCAGGTATCGCGGAAATGGTAAACTTTGGGCGTAAAAATTTCTTTTGTGGAAAATAAAGGGATGGCGCTGCAGCAGTAAGCGACCGAGGCCAGCACGAACGAGGCGTAAAGGCCATAGCGCTGCGCCAGCAACCCGCCCAGCAGCGGCCCCAGCGTATTAACCATATTGATAATGGAATAAACCACGCCGAACTCCCGGCCCATCTGTTCGGCTTCGGCGTAACGCGCAATAACCGAATGGAACCCCGGCCAGTAAAAAGTTTTTTGCAGGCCGAACATGGCCGCGGCCACGAACGCCAAATGCGGATAACTGGAAGAATATACCAACAGCAGCCAATACAGCACCTGAAAAGGAATGGAAATGGCAATGGAATGGCGGTAGCCGTAAACGCTGGCAAACCAGCCGCCCATGGGAATGGCAAAAATATAAACAAGGTAAACCACCGCCATAAACGCCAGCACTTTGGGCACGCTAAAATGCAGCACGCTGTACAAAAAAATCGGCTCAAACAGCATTACCACTGAAAGGGCCAAATTGGAAATGGCGGAAGCGGCATACAGCTCCCCTATTTCTTCGCGCACTTGCCTGGTGAAGTAATGGGGAATGTGGAAGTTGAGTAACATAGAGCTAAGCGTTTAAGGCTAAAGGCTAAGACTGCATCTTTAATATCATGGAGTGGAGGATTTTTTGAACTTCGATGACTAAACTTTCAGCCCTGCTAAAATCTATTTGTTTATATTCTTCTTTTGCAATTAAAATTTGCGTCTCTAATTCTCCTGCGGAACCATTTGCCAATCCCAAAAACTGCCTAAACTCATTCCTATGGTTACGCTTATAGCCTTCTGCGATATTTGAGACAATAGAAATTGCTGCCCTAAGCATTTGCGAAATTAGGATATATGTTTCCATTTTTGGCATTAATTTAGCCAAACAATATACTTCCTTAACCAATTCCATCCCTTTTTGCCAAACTATCAGATCTTTGTAAGTTTTTGTTTGCATCGCTTTCCTTTTAGCCTTTAGCGCTTAGCCTTTAGCGCTATTCTAATTTGTTTCTCGCTAACCGGGCCTTGGCGCAATATTGTAATTTGATTTCCGTCAATTTTGACTAGCGTGGAAGGCTTGTGTTTGGGCAGCCGGCCGGCGTTGATTATAATATCAGGCTGACATTTTTTATTTTCAAATTGCTTAATTACATCACTGGCTGAAAAACTGTCAAAACCTCCGGAAATATGGGCGGAAGGGTTGGCGCTAGTAGCGGTAATGGAGCGCTTAAAATATTTTGCCAAGTCCAAAGCGATGTTGTTTTTCGGACAGCGCAGGCCAATAAAACCGGTTCCGGCCGACAAAACCCTTAGCCCTTTACGCTTAGCCCTTAGCCCTAACACTAACGTCAGCGGACCAGGCCAAAACTTACGGGCTAATTTTACGGCTACCGAATTCCACGCCGTGATCTTTTTTGCATACGCTACTGACGGCACCACTACATGAATCGGCTGTTTAAACCCGCGCTCTTTAATTTTATACAGTATCTTTATGGCTTTTAAATTTGTCGCGTCCGCCGCCAAGCCATACGAAGTGTCCGTGGGATAAGCAATTGTTTTTCCCTGCTTTAGCGCTTTTACGCAGGACTTGATTGTTTGGATATGATATTTCTTTTGGTAATCAATTATCAACATAATGCGAATTACGCGAAACAATATGCGAATATTGCGAAATTGCCGTATATGCGGGTCTAAATGAAGACGCCCTTCCGGGACCAGCCTACTATTGAAGCCCGCATATTATCTTGAATAATTTTTGTTATCAGTAAGCCGAAATTTGTTCAACTGATTTTGCGGAGATCAATAAGTTTGATTTGATAATGGTCAGTATCTAATAATCTTAAGCCTGTTTTTCCCGGAAGGGCGTCTTCATTGCTTATTAGCGTTTGCTCAGCGTAAATATCAGCGCTTTTTCAGCGGTTTATATAACCAAATTAATTAACTTATCCTTTACGTAAATTACCCGCTTTATGCCGATGCCGGCAATTTGTTTGGCTACCGCATCCTGTTTTAAGGCCTCCGCCTTAACCGCGTCTTCCCCGCTCCCCGCAGGCACGCTTACCTTGCCGCGAACCCTGCCGTTAACCTGGACCACCACTTCCGCAGTTTGCTCAACCACTTTGGCGGGATCGTACTTTGGCCAGGCTTCAAGCTGTAACGATTTTTTGCCTCCAAGCATCTGGTTTAATTCTTCGGCTATGTGCGGCGCGAACGGGTAAAGCAAAGTTAAAAATGTCTTGATTGTTTTTAAGCTTACCGGCTCCTGCTTAATTTCGTTATGGAATTCCATAAAGCTGGCAATGGCCGTGTTAAACCGCTGCTCTTCCAAATCTTCCGTAACCTTCTTAATCAGCTTATGCAAAACCCTCTCCACCTTCTCCGAATCTTTCAATCTTTCTATTTTTTTATTTTTAAATTGTTCATTCGTCCAAACCCACACCCGGTCTAAAAATCTCCGTATGCCTACAACTCCCTGGTCGTTCCAGGAAACCGACAATTCGTGCGGTCCCAGAAACATTTCGTACATCCTCAGCGTGTCCGCGCCCTGGGATTTTACTATATCGTCGGGATTCACCACGTTGCCGCGGCTCTTGGACATTTTTTCGCCGTCCGCGGCCAAAACAATTCCGTGCGGCTTCCTTTGCGCAAACGGTTCCTTGGCCGTAACCAGGCCCTGGTCGTATAAAAACAAATTCCAAAACCGGGAATATAACAAATGCAAAGTCGTGTGTTCCATGCCGCCGAAATACACGTCCACCGGCGTCCAGTATTTTTGTTTCTTTTTGTCAGCAAATATTTTTTTATCGCCCGGATCAGTGTAACGCAGCCAATACCAGGAAGACCCTGCCCATTGCGGCATGGTATTGGTTTCGCGCTTGGCCGGTTCCTTGCACTCGGGGCATTTTACGTTTACCCAGTTTGATATGGCGGCCAAGGGCGACTCCCCGGTGCCGGTGGGTTCGTATTTTTTAACAGGCGGCAATTTGACCGGCAAATCTTTTTCCGGCACCGGGACAATCCCGCACTTTTCGCAGTGGATTATGGGAATAGGCTCGCCCCAATACCTTTGTCTGCTAAACACCCAGTCGCGGAGCTTGTATTGCACAGTCAATTTGCCAAATTCCGCGGCCATTTTTGGGATGGCTTCTTCGGACTTCATGCCGGTAAACTTGCCGGAGTTTATAAGTATGCCGTAATCAATCGCGGCTGACTGCAACCTCTCTGTCGCTTCGGATGCACTCGCGACATCTCCCCTCATAAGGGGAGAAGGCTCCGCAGTGTTGCCGGGAATTTCCCTCCCCTTATGAGGGGAGGGGTTGTATTCAATGACCGATTTAATCGGTAATCCAAATTTCTTCGCAAACTCAAAATCCCGCCCGTCATGCGCGGGCACGGCCATTATCGCGCCGGTGCCGTAGCCCCACAAAACATAGTCGGCAACCCAAACCGGAATTTCCTCGCCCGTGGCCGGATTAACCGCCTTAATGCCTTTTAATTCCACCCCGGTCTTTTCCTTTTCCAGCGACGTCCTTTGAATTTCCGACTCCTTCTTGGCTTTTTCAACGTATTTTTGCACTTCTTCATAATTCCTAATTCCTGATTCCAGATTCCTGATTATGGGATGTTCCGGAGCTACCACCATATACGTCGCGCCGAAAATGGTGTCAGGACGGGTGGTGAAGACCTTGAGTGACGGCAAGCATGCCTTAAATACCTCCGGTTCCTCTTTGGACTGAAAATGTGGCCCGCTGCTTTGGATCTTAGTCAAGTTGACATTTAAAAGGCGAGAAAATTCCTCACCGTCAGATAAGGGTACCACGGGATCGTTTGTACCATATAGTAAGGTGAAATTTTGGCAGCTATTCTTTATTTTCCCGAAATCAAAACCTTTTTGTACTGCTTTTGACACGGAAACACGCTGCTTACCATCTAAAAATTTCCCGCTAAAAGGCGTTGCCACTAAGATAACTTTATTCAATTTCATCCCCTGTTCTAGTAAGCGCAAAGCGACCACACCGCCGAACGAATGCCCAATAACAACCGTATTCTCATCTAACATACAATTTTTCATCACAAACTTCGCTTGCTCCAGGTCATCCGGCTCTCCTTTCCCCGGCATGTCAAGAGCCTGTATTTCAAAACCGCTAGCTTCCAATTCTTTCTTCAGCCAAGGATAAAAATTGTCTTTAGATGTGCTGGCGCGGCCATGCAGGATCACAAATCGCCTGACTCGCGGTTGGGATATCGCAAAATCTATTTCCGCGCCTATGCTCTTTCCTATCCAATTTTCCTGCTGGACTTTTACCCGATCGGGCCAGTCCAGGGTTTTTAAGCCTTCCAGAAGTTTTTCCGCGTAAGCCGTAATTTTCAAATACCATTGGCGCAATTCTTTTTTCTCCACTATTGATCCGCAGCGCTCGCACTTGCCGTCTATGACTTCCTCGTTGGCCAGACCGGTCTTGTCCTTGGGGCACCAGTTGATCATACCCGTGGCCTCGTAAGCCAAGCCGGCTTTAAAAAACTGCAAAAAAATCCACTGTGTCCATTTGTAATAGTTCGGGTCCGTAGTATTAATTTCCCGTGACCAGTCAAAGCTCAAGCCCCAGCTCTGGATCTGGCGCTTGGCATTCTTGATGTTTTTAGCTGTTGATACGCTGGGATGAACGCCGTGTTTTATGGCAAAATTTTCCGCGGGCAAGCCGAACGCGTCCCAGCCGATGGGATACATTACATTATGCCCCTGCATCCTCTTAAACCGGCTATAAACATCCCCCGCCACATAAGGCCGCAAATGCCCCATATGCAAACCTTCGCCGGAAGGATACGGAAATTCCACCAGCACGTACTTCTTAGTCTGTTGGCCGGCGGATTTGGAAAAATCCTTGGCCTGAAAAATTTTCTTCTGCTGCCAATACTTTTGCCACTTTTTTTCAATTTTCCCCGAGTCGTATTTGTTCATAGGTTTCCTGTGTCATTCCTGCGCAAGCAGGAATCTTGTTTTATTATACCGCATTTGTACGTATCTTTTGCCTTGGGACCAGCCGCTAACCCTCTTCCCCGATCCTTTTATGGACAATGCCCTAATAGGGTATTAAGAGATGGCCAAAAAGTGGCTGTGACCGCACTATAATGATGGTTTAATATTAATGCCCGACAGTATAAAATCCCGACCTTAGCGCTTAAAAATATATTACCTCAAATTTTAAACAACTGCCTGGCGTTTTTAGTGGTAATTTCTGCAATTTCCTTAACTGATAAATTTTTAATCTCCGCCGTTTTCTCTGCCGTAAATTTCACAAACAGTGGCTCGTTTCTTTTGCCGCGATTCGGGGCGGGGGTTAAGTAAGGGCAGTCAGTTTCCAGTAGTATTCTATCAAGCGGAGCCATTTTTACCAACTTTTCCATATTGCCGGTTTTGTCAAACGTGATAATACCGTTAAAGGACACGTACGCGCCGCGGTCTAAAAACTTTTGCAGATACTCGGAGGAGCCGGTATAACTGTGAACTTCAAAACGCAACCTCTCTGCCCTCTGGGCATCTCCCCTCAAAAGAGGAGAAGGCTCCGCACCTATCCCAAGAATTTTTGCGGAGCTCCCCTCCCCTTCTAAGGGGAGGGTTAGGGAGAGGTTGTTTTCTTCATCCAATATCCCCAGCAAATCGTCGTACAGCGACTCGTCGCCCTTTGCCGGACGGCTGTGGATTACCAAAACTTTATTTAATTCCATTGCCAATTTTACCTGCTGCCGGAACGCGGACTTTTGTTTTTCTTTGATTTGTTCATGAATTAATTCATGAAAATTTTCATGAACTTGTTCATGAGGCAAGCGGTAATAGTCCAGCCCGCACTCCCCTATGCCGACCACTTTGGGGTTGCTTGCCAGTTCGCGGTATAAATTGTAATCAAAATTTTCCTCGCGGCTCTGAAAATGCGTTTCTTCCTCGTCCACGTATTGCGAATGCGTGTGTTCGGGATGGAGGCCGACAATCGCATACACTCCTTTGTCAAACTGGTTCGCCAATTCCACGGCCTGCTTAGAGGTGTCTATTTGCGACCCGACGTTTATAACCCAAGTATCATTGTCCAAAGCCCGCCGCAAAGTTTCCTTGGCGTCGTCCTTAAAGCTTTTAAAATTTACGTGCGCGTGGGTGTCTATTAACATTTAAGATGTAAGATTTAAGATATAAGATATGGGATACAGGATATAAGATGTAGGATGTAGGATACAAAGGAATACTTGATACTCTTAGCACGATAGTATTTTACTTATTTGGCTGATTAAACATTTATCAATTATTGACTTAATTGATTATTTTATATAATATCCACTCTATGGAATCTGTTTTGGCAGTACCTGTTAAAATTCCCTCAAATCTTATGGAGGAAGCGGAATTCCGTTGCCCTCATGGGGGATGCAGTGAACCGTTTTCAACCTTTATCTCAAGCGACGGAAAGTCAAGGAAGATTTTCTGCCCCTACTGTGAGGCAGAAATTATTATTCCTGGTTACTTTCTCCGCCCCAAACCGGCTGCCCTGGCAGCCTCCGCCTGACCTTAGGGCGCTCTGGAATGTTCTGCTCCAGGCGCCCTTGCTTTTTTATGTCTCCAATCCATTTCCTACCGGATGGCTATTTTCAGCTTAATGATAATGGCTTCTCCTTGCTTTTATTGCTGCGGCTTCAGTACGGGCCTCTTGAACAGTCTTCCGATTATTATTCAAATCTTCCAATAATCTCCTCAGCAAATTGGGTTCGGAATCATAGGCCCCGGTCGGCCCGAGGTCGGTAATTGCCTTTTCAATAAAAATACGGGCCTCTTCTTTTGCCAAAGCTTCCTGCTCTTCCCTATGGGCTGACATATTATATTTTTGTTCGTCTTCTGCCGGCATCTATTCTATCCTCGGGAATAATTTAGGAATATTTTCCAATTTGAGATCTTTTAGAACGGCCAGAATCTTTTCGCTGGTTTGGGGAAGGAAAGGCTGTAAATTTAAGGCGATCTGATGCAATTCGGAAAGCAAATATTGGATGTCTTTTACGGCTTTTTCTTTGTCTGTCTTTATTACTTTAAACGGTTCGGTCTTTTGGATATATTCGTCGCAAGCTTTAATTTTTTTCCATATGACATCCGCGGCTTTTTGGAGTTCGTAATGCTCGACGTAGTGCGCCGATTTATCGGCCATCGCGGATTGCCCATAAATGGGCACACTACAAGCCGCGTTCACCGCCATTTTCAAAATCCTGCTGGTTAAATTCCCCAGCCCGTTCGCCAGGCCCGCATTATAAGTTTCCACCAAATGTTCCCAGGTGTAGTCGCCGTCTTCAAAGGTAGGAATTTCGCGCAATAAATAATAGCGCAAGGCGTCTATGGCCTGCTCTTTGGCAAGTCCTTTTGATTGCAATCGGTCCAAAATCTCATACGGATTGGCCACATTGCCCAAAGACTTGGACATTTTCTGGCCGCCGCTGTTAATAAAACCGTGGATAATCACCTGCTTGGAATTAGGCAGCCCCGCGGCCATTAGCATAGCCTGCCACATGGCTGACTGCTGGCGCAAATTGTCTTTGCCCGCAATTTGCACGCCGGGCCAAAACTGATTGAACAGCCCATAAATGGGCACACTACCTTGGTTGTAGTGCGCCGATTTATCGGCCTCTTCTGGCCACCCCAAGGTGGAAATATAATTTATCAGCGCGTCAAACCACACGTACATCACATGCTCGCTGTCTCCGGGCACTTCCACACCCCAAGGCATTTTGGCTTTCAGGCGCGAAATGGAAAAATCCTGCAAACCGTCCTTAACGAACTGCTTAATTTCGTTAAACCGGAAGTCAGGCGCTACAAAATCAGGATGATTTTCGTAAAAATTTAAAAGCGGTTTTTCAAACGCGGAAAACTTAAAAAAATAATTCTCCTCTTCCCGGATTTCCAATTCAAGGTTCGGATGGAGCGGGCAGCGCCCGTTTTCGTCCAGCTCGCTTTCGGTTTTTTCCAGCTCGCAGCCCACGCAATACTTAACCCTGTAAAGTTTCTTTTCAATATACCCGTTCTTGTCGCACAGTTTCCAAAATTCCTGCGCCGCGGCCAGATGGCGCGGGTCGGTCGTGCGGATGAAATGGATGTCCGGCAATACCCCCAGCGCCGGTATAAGTTGCCGGAACTTGGCCGCATACTCGTCGGCATAGCTTTGGGGGTCTTTCCCCTGCTCCGCCGCCTTGTTGTAAATTTTTATTCCGTGCTCATCCGTTCCGGTATTGAAAAACACCTCTTGGCCCAAAAGCTTGCGGTAACGCGCAATCGCATCCGCCTGCACCAATTCCAAAGCAAACCCAATGTGCGGCTCGGCGTTCACATAAGGCAAGGTGGTGGTGATGTAAAACTTTCCTATGTTATTTTCCATGATACTGTAAATACGGGATTATTTTTTTATTAGCAAAACCGGTGAAACTACGTTTTTTACCATGCTTTTCCCCGGATGAATTATATCACGCGAAAGTTCATGGTTGTTGTTTCTAATATCTAAGATTAACTTTGGGATTTCGTTATTGTTGGACGGAATTGGAATTCCATGAACCCCACCCACTTGCCATTCTTTATCTTCCGGAGTTTTAAGCGTCTGATAAGCTGAGAATATCCCTAATTTTTCAATTTTAAATCCGTTACTAAGTGCGGCTTCAACTATTAACAGCCAATATTTAGATTCCAATTCTTCATGGAAATATCCGCTCAAGGCCGATGCTCTTATATCTTTTGCCTTCTCCTTGGCATCAGTATAAATTTGCTTAATTATAGACGGAATTTCTTGAAAAGATAAGTTATACAATCCTTTTAAATACAATTCTATCCTATGTTTTTCTTCCTCCTCGCGTTCCGGATATTTTTGGTAATAAGCTCCAATATGCTGCCCGAAACGTGTGGACTTTTTAAGAATTGCGGCTAAGTCCGGGGGGAGAGACCCGTTTTTTAATGCAAAATACATGTACAAATCTGTTGCCCAACGGGTCTCTCCCGGATCAGATATTAAAGCCCGGCCTTCCGGTCCCAATACCCTATATGCTTCAGAAAGCGCTTCGCGAGTATTGCCAATATTATTCAAAGCAAAAATAAATAATACTAAGTCTATCGCTCCTTCTTTAAAAGCAAACCTGTCGGCCGAACCTATAACCACATCACCTCCGGTGTTTTTTAAGTAACTTGCTGTCTTTAAAGAAACTTCATTTCCAAACCACTTTCCATCTCTCCTGCTAACAGCTAAAAAACTTCCTTCTGGCCCGGCGCAGGCATCAAGTACTGCTGTTCCCGGGTGGACGCTACCGCTCCAATCAATTACTTTTTCGTTAATAACTCTTTGTCTAAATAAAAATTCCGCATTATACTTTTCAACATCGTTTCTTTCTTTTTTCGCCTTTAAAAGGTTAAAATTTTGAGGCGTTGACTCATTGCTAATTTTTTCGTATTCCGTATTCATAAAAAGAAAAGGCTATTTCTAGCCATTTTATTATACAATTTTCGCAAATTTGAGGCAACTGCTTCCAAGGCAACTTGATAGCGATGTTTTGATGGCACCACGGAGAGCAGCGCTGTCTAAAGAAGTTATGAGGGAACTTGGTTATCGACTATAAAAAAATTGTCTTCCATATGACCATTGCCTACGGGCGCATCTGCATTTTACAGCCGCTGGTTGTTCGGCCAAAATTCGCCGACTATGACGGTAAGGGCCGTGGCAAAGGGGACGGAAATTATCAAGCCGATTATGCCGGCCAATTGGTAACCTATTAATAAAGCCAAAAGCGTCAGCAGCGGCTGCTGACCCACGGTTTTTTCCATAATTTTCGGCACCAGCACATACCCTTCCACCTCGTGCACCAAAAGATACAGCACCCCCACCCAAACGGCCAAGGCCGGGCTTTGGATAAAGCCAATAAACATGGCCGGAATGGCGGACAAAAACGGGCCAATGTAGGGAACAATCTCAAACAGCCCGGCGACCAAAGCCAGCACCAAAGCGTATTGGACATGCAGGAGCATTAAGCCGATATATGTGAACAGAAAAATCCCAAAGCTGATAATAATTTGCCCTAGCACCCACAACCCCATTTTTTTCTGGATTTTTTGGATCAGGTTCAAGGTAAATTCGCGGCTGCCCGGCGGGGTAAAAGAGGCTATAAAAGTTTTCATGCCCTTTTGTTCCGCCACCAGGTAAAAGGAAATTACCAATACCGCAATGGCGTCCAGCACGCCGTTAAATACGCCAAACGTGCTTTTTACCACATTGCCGCCGGAAAACCCGGAAACCATTTCCTGGAAAAATTTTTGCACATTCAGCGCGCCGAACTGGTTTTGCAGAGCCTGCCCGTATTGGGGCAGGTTATTTTTTAAAATCTGGAACTGGCTTACCACCGGCGGGATCATTAAATAAATTATCAGCACTGTCGTGCCAATGGCCACAATGTAAACCAGCAGCACGCTTATGAACCGCGGAACTTTTTTGTGGTGCAAATAGTCAACCAGCGGCTCCATGGCCGAAGCGATTATTAATGACAGCAAAACCAGGATAATAATGTCGCGGATCAGCCATAAAAACACCAATATCAAAAACGCGAATATGACTTTCAGGATTATTTTGGTTGATGCCTCCAGTTCGTTGTATTTCATATTTATCAAAAATCCACCTCCTAAACCTCGGGTGGATTTTGTTGGTTTTGCTCTTCCAAAATTTTTTTCGCCTCTTCTACGGCTTCGTCAATCTGCTTTATTTCTTCCAAGCAGTAAGCTTTAATCTGTTCTTTAATGAATTCGGTAATTCCTTCGGACTTTAAGTCGCGGATTAAAATGTCTTTAATGGTCTGGTCCAGGTCGGTTTTTTCTATAAGGTTTATTAATTTTTGAATTTTTTCTCTTTCGTCCATTTTATTTTTCGCTATTATTTACTATTTCAGAACCCATAAGCGCCAAGACAGCTTCCCTTGACGCTCCCAGAAAGGTCACAGCCGCAGCCAACCCTCCGGCTTTTAACACCGCTCCTTTTAACTTTTCACTGTTGATTTTTTTTCCTTCTAGGGCTTCCGCGGGCATGCCATATTCCGGATTTGGCATATATTTCCTTTCTATGAGATTTTATCCCTAATTTGTTTCAAAATTTTAACATCTGCTTTTACTGTATCATGCTTGGTTTCCAAAATCAAGGGCATAATACTGGAATCTGGATATTGCCTGCCTGCGGGCAAGGCAGGAATATGGGAAGCCAGATATTCCATTATAGCCCCAAACCCTTCCCTGCCTATTTTCCCTTTTCCAATATGTTCGTGACGGTCCCTGCGGCTGCCCAGGTCCGTTAAAGAGTCGTTAATGTGGGCCATTTTCAGCCATTTCAGGCCTATTTCCTTGTTAAATTGCCTGAACACCTCAACCGCGGTTGAGGTGTTCCGCAAATCGTACCCGGAAGCAAAAGCATGCTGGGTGTCCAGGCAGATGCCGCCAAAGGTTTTAAATTTGGCCAGGGGTTCCATTAACATGGCCAATTCCTCAAACCTGTCTCCCACAATGTTGCCGCTGCCGGCCGCGTTTTCCAGCAACAACCGCGTCTTGCCTTCGTATTTTTCCAAAACCTTAACCAGCCCTTCTGCGGCATACTTTAACACGTCTTCCTCGCGGGCATTCTTAAAACTGCCCACATGGGTCATGACGTATTGGGCTCCCAAAAGGTTGGCGCGCGCCAGTTCCTGGGTGACTGTGTTAATGGAGCCGTAATAAACGCGGTTTTCGCTTGACCCAAAATTTACATAATAAGGGCTATGGACGACAAACGAATTAAAATTATAACGATCCATCTCCGACCGAAACTTTTCAATGTCATCACTTGTTAAAATTGCCCCGGACCCGCCCTGGGGCGGCCGCGTAAAAATTTGGAAAGTTTCGCAGCCCAAATCGCGCGCGTTCTTCGGCGCATTCCAAACCCCTCCGACCACAGACACATGGCAGCCTATGGATAATTTAACCATAAGTGTTTTCATTCCTTAAACCGCAAAAATAAAAAATCACTTCGCTGCCGCGGATATCATAGCGAAATCTCCACCGGCCTATTCTTAAGCGATACTCTCCCAAACCGTCGGTTATGTTTGACAACTTTTTTATATCGTAAACCTGACTTAAGTTATAAGGATCGGATTCCAAAATATCAATAGCTTTCCCGAACACTTCCGGTAATTCAAAATACCGCTTGGCAAGCGACTTCATAAGCCTGTCAAAATGCCTATGAGTTTTTGCGTTGAACATTGTTATTTTTTTTGCTTTTTTTGTATTTATTTACGTCGGACCTTAACTCGTCCAGCAAATTCCTGGCATGGCGGGTCTTGCCTGCCAGGTATTCTTTATAACCTTCCTTAATAATCTGATTAACCTTGGGGTCCTGCGATTCCAAGTAATCTTCCAGTTCGTCCGCCGACATAATGCCGGCAACGGGAATCCCGTCTTTCTCCAAGATAAAATATTCACCCTTTAAATGCGCGCGCTTGGCAATCTCGCCCAATTTTATCCTGGCTTTGGTAATTGGAATGGTATGTACCATATTGATTAATGTTAATTAAGATTAAACAATCTTGATTAACGTTAGTATATCATATAGGACGGACTTAAGCCAAGCTGCTTAATTTTAGCAGTGCGTTTTTTTGCAAGGCCAGCGCTACCTTTACCGGCTAATCTTTTGAATGCTTACTATAGCCGATAAATTTTTTAACCAAACTTTAATTTTTTCCTGCACTTCAGGGGGACAGGCGGATGTTCCGATATTGCCCAATCGATTTTCTTCCCGCCAGAATTGCCCCATATCCCTCCACTTTACTTCGGATATTTCTCCGTCGTCGCAATGGATATCTTTTAAATCTCCGTCGAACAAATACGCGAATAACCTCGCACAATGCATAGAATGCGGATAATCTGCTTGCATAAGGAAATGCAAATTATCAGCACCAGCCTTTATTCCCGCCTCTTCCGACAATTCCTTGGCGGCATTTTGCTCGTAACTTTCCCCTGCTTGTACATGCCCGCCAAAACATCCTTGCCACTGGCCAGGGCGATAAGAATGATTATTTGATCGTTTAGAGCAAAGCAACTCTCCTTCTTTGTTGATTACGTAAATGGCCGTTGTGGCATGCCAAGTATTAAAAGGTTTTTGGTGAATCTCTGCGCGCGGACGGGGTTGAACCTCGTTTCCTTGGTCGTCAAAGCAACGGATTAATTCGCTTGTTTGTTCAACAAAATTTGCCATATATTCTTTTGGCCAATCGGGCCTACAACTCATTTTTACGCGCCCGCGAAAAAAAGAGTTGCTATTCCACGCTTAAAATTTTCCTAAATTTGGTTTCGTCTTTATAAGGGCCAATGACGGCCAGGGTTAAATTCTTGCCCTGGAACAATTCGTTGGCAACTTCTTTGACCTGTTTGGCCGTGACTTTTTGCAGTTTGGCGAACGTTTCCACCGGCGTTTCTATTTTCTTATGGAAAGCCGCGCGTTCCAAAAACCAATCCAGCCTGACCTGATTGTCTTCCAGGGCAATGGTAGATTTGCCTTTTATATACTCCTTGGCTTTTTGCAGTTCCCGCTCGTCCACCGGCGCATCCTTAATTTTCTCCAATTCGCCCATTATGACCTGCAAGGCTTCCATAATCTTGTCCACTTTTACGCCGCTGCTGATGGTAAACGAACCGGTGTCCTGGTAGCTGCCGGGCATGGCGCGCGCATAATAAGCCAATCCCCGTTTTTCGCGGATTTCGGTAAACAGCCGGCTGCTCATGCCCCCGCCCAGCACCGAAGCCAAAACGGACACGGCGGCGTTGCGCGGGTCGCCGTAAGCAAAACTCTTAAAGCCAAGGGCAACGTGCGCCTGCTCCGTTACCTTATGTTCTATTTTCACCCTGGCGTCTGCTTGGCGGTCCTTAATCTTGTCCCAGCCATGATATCCGTGCTTGGGGTATTTTACCCAATATTTGTTGACCAAACTTTCAAATTGCGACAAATTATACTTTCCCGATATCCCTAAGATCATATTCGGCGCCTGATAGTGCCGTTTAATATACTTGCGGAACATGTCCGGCGTAAATTTCGTCACTGTTTCCTTGGTGCCGGCAATGTCCTTGCCCAGGGCGTCGTGCGGCCACATAGTCCGCTCCAACACATTTTCTATTTCCGCCATGGGCGTGTCCTTGTACATATTTATCTCTTCCACAATCACGCCTTTTTCACGTTCCATTTCGTCGCTGTCCAGCAGCGGATTTTGGATCATGTCGGTAAGGATTTCAAAAATTAAAGGCAAATGCTGGCTGGCGGATTTGATGTAAAACTGGGTATGCTCCTTGCCGGTATTGGCGTTCATTTCCCCGCCAATGGCGTCTACCAGTTCGCTGATGGCGAAAGCCGAAGGGAATTTTTTGGTCCCCTTAAACAGGAAGTGCTCCAAAAAATGCGAGATGCCGTTTTCGCGCGGCGTTTCACACCGGCTGCCGGTCTTAACAAAAAAATCCACCACCACGCTTCCCGCGTCAGTGCTGGGAACTTCTAAAATTGTCAGGCCGTTAGATAAGACTTTTTTGGTATATTTCATATTAATTTGCCGCGGGCAAATGCTCCTTCGCCCTTGCTGATAATTTATTCAAGGATTGCTGCACCTGAACCGGCAACCCGTTTCCGGATTTGGCCTCTTGAGCAAGCCGTAAAGCCGTGTCCATGGTCGCTATTAAATTTTCCAATGCCCTGTCTCTATTCCCATCCGCACCTTTTATATTTTGAAAATATCTGTTTAAATCCTGCGTCAATTTTTCAAAGTCTGTTAAGGTTATGTCCGGAATTCTGGCTGCTTCCTTAGGGGCTGGAGTGTGTGTTGTATCCCTTTTTGGATAATTCTCATTCCTCATAAGATATTGTCTTTTAATTTTGTAGGCACATTTATAAACTTATTAGCTCCCCCGTTTTTAAAATATACCAAATCTTCAATCCTGATGCCACCGGCGCGGGGCAAATAAACCCCCGGCTCTATGCTAAAAACCATATTTTCCTGTAATATGTCGCGGGAATTGGGCGACAAATTCGGCAGTTCGTGGATCTCCAGGCCGGTGCCGTGGCCAAGGCTATGGATGAAGTATTTTTCCAGATGTTTCTGGAATAAAATTTCAACGGCTTTGTGGTAAACTTGCTCGCCAGTAATACCTGTGTCATTGCGAGGAGGCAGGGCTTTGTCTGGCGACGACCTGTCCGACGTAGCTTTGGCGTAGTCGGAAGCAACCTTAACTTTAACTAAAGGTAGATTGCCGCGTCGCTCCTCGGCTGCACTCGGAGCTCCTCGCAATGACACAGGCTGGTGATTAATATAATCAATCGCTCCCCAATACGCCTTTTCCACCTGAATGTAAACGGTTTCCAGTTTGGCGGAGATTTTTTTTAAAAATACGGTGCGCGTGAAATCGCTGCAATAGTTTTTATACTTAAAGCCGAAGTCCAGGATTACCGGCTCCCCTGCTTTTAATTTCTTGCCGGACGGCACATGGTGCGGGATTGCGGCGTTGGCGCCGGAGGCGACAATGGGCGGGAAGGAAACGTCTTCCGCTCCCAGTTTTAAGCCGGCTGATTTTATGAAATCGGCCAATCTTTTTTCCGCCATCCCTTGTTTTTTTATCTCCTTTCGGACCAAACTAAAAACTTTTTCCACAATCTGCATGGATTTCCTGATTAACCTGATTTCAGTTTCGTCCTTTATTGCGCGCTGGAAATCCACCGGGCTTTTTACGTGCCAAATTTTTACCTTAGCGCTTAGCTCTTTGCACTTAGCCTTTATATAATTATATTCCGCAAACGTGAATTCGTCTTCCAATTGCAGCGTTGCCGCTTTACTTAAGTATAGCGGGATATTTTTTAAACGATCTTGCTTTATTCTTTCCGCTTTTTCCAAGCCATCTCCAAAAAATACTACTCGATGTTTATCCGTGTTAATCCGTTTGCTTCGATCCGTGTTCATCGGTTTTACTAGCAAATACCCCGCCAAAAAAGAACGACCTGTCAAATACAACAGGTTTTCTTTTTTCTTAACAAGCAACGGATGTCTAAGAACATATTGCAAATCTCGCAAGCGTGATTTTTCCATAAAATCTAGACGTGAATTGCTTTTGATTTTTTTGAAGCGCCACCTGGGTGAATTTTGTCTTTCGCCATAACTTCCCACCGTTCCCTTAAATATCCCGAAACCGCTGCCCCGTCGGGAGAGTCAGGCAAAATTCCCAAACCCGACTTCTGTAATTCTTCTAAACTGGTCAAAAAATATTTACCTTTCTCCAGCCTGCCTAAAAAATTGGCAAAGCCAAATTTTTCCAACTCATTTTTTTTGTAATCCCCGACGATCAAAGGAAACTCCTCCAGCACCACCTCCGCATCTTTTTTTACACTTTCCTCCGCTGAAATGGGAAACCCTGCGGGGTGAACCAGGCCAACTCTAATAAAACCTTCGGCAGGATCCTGTTCATACTGGCCCATTGTCCGTCCAACTTCAGACTTAGCGGTCCTTTTTGCTTTCCGCTTCTTCCATGTGCCCATATTAATCACATTTCCAATTCCGCCTTCTCTCATAAATTCTTAATAAATTTGTTTAGAAATATAGTCCCTTAACTCCCCAGCCCCCACCCTCGGCTGTTCTTTGGTGTCGCGGTTGCGGACTGTAACTGTATTGTCTTCCAAAGATTGGAAGTCCACGGTCACGCAAAACGGCGTACCTATTTCGTCCTGGCTGTAGTAGCGCTTGCCTACGTTGCCCCGGTCGTCCCAGGCAATGGGACCAAGTGCTAAGTTGCTAGTGCTAAGGGCTAAGTGAATTTCCTTGGCTTTTTTTACGAGTTCGGGTTTATTTTTTAGCAACGGAAACACCGCCGCCTTGTACGGCGCCAATTTTGGCGGCAGCGACAAATACACGCGATCCGCCTCTTCGCGATAGCTCTCGCACAGGACGGCCAAGACGCTCCGGTCCACCCCCCAGGTTGGCTCAATTACGTGCGGCAAATATTTTTCGCCGGTTTGCGGGTCGGTGTAGCGCAAGTCCTGGCCGGATTTTTCCGAATGGTTTTTCAAGTCAAAATCCGTGCGGTAAGCCAAACCATAAAGCTCGTCCACGCCAAACGGAAAATGGTATTCAAAATCTATGGTGCGCTTGCTGTAATGCGCTAATTCTTCCTTGGGCACTTCCAGCTCATGGATATGCTCCGGCAAAATGCCAAGGTCGTCTTTTATCCAGGAAAGCATATTGCCGCGCCACATTTCAAAATATTTATTCCATTCTTCGTCTGACTTAGGCACGGGGATAAAATATTCAATTTCCATCTGTTCAAATTCGCGAGTCCTAAAAATAAAATTACCCGGCGTAATTTCGTTACGGAACGCCTTGCCAATCTGGCCGATGCCGAACGGGATAGTTTTGCGCGACGTATCAAGCACATTTTTGAAATCTACGAACATGGCTTGCGCGGTTTCGGGGCGAAAATACGCAATGTTCGCCTGCTCTTCTGCGGGACCAATGAAGGTTTTAAACATTAGATTAAACATCTTGGCTTCCGTAAAACCGGCTGCCTTGCCGCAAATTTCGCAAGGCTTGGTAATGTCAATTTTATCTGCGCGGAAACGGGTATGGCAGTTTTTGCATTCTACCAAAGGATCGGAAAAATTCTTTAAGTGTCCGCTGGCTTCCCAGACTGCCGGCTTCATGATTAAAGCCGCGTCAATCCCCACCATGTCGCTGCGCTGCTGCACGAACCGTTTCCACCAAAGCTGCTTAATGTTATTTTTTAGCTCCACTCCCACCGGGCCGTAATTCCAGGAATTGGCAAACCCACCATAAATTTCGCTGCCGGGAAACACAAACCCGCGGCGCTTGCAAAGGCTGACAATTTTTTCCATTAAATCTTTTTCATTCGACATAAACAAGGAGTCCCCTTGTGCAGCACAAGGGGACTCCTTGTGGCACGTTTCAATTTTATTTATTATAGCAAAACGCCTTATTTTGGGCAAAATTCAAACGGCTGCAACTATTCACAAGGTCGAGAGGATTGTCAAATTTTCGCCTTATCAGCAGGCCACGGGCCTGCACTACATCAGCAAATATGGGCAAAACCTTAATCCGGCTCAGTTTTATAAATAGTTACCAACGGCTCAACGGACATTGGCCGTTGAGCCGTTAAAATTTAGGTGTAGTCGCGGTAATTTTTTGCCATTTCCTCAAAGTATTCATATTGGATGGCGTCGCGGATTTTTTGCATCAGGTTCAGGTAAAACCTTAAATTGTGCATGGTGGCCAGGCGAATGGCCAAAGGCTCGCCCGAAGCGAACAAGTGTCGCAGATACGACCGCGTATGGTTTAGGCACAAGTAGCAGTCGCAGGTGTTGTCCACGGGAGTAAAATCCTCGCGGTATTTTTCCAGGCGGATGTCTATGGTCTGGTAGCCTTCGACTGTTGGCTGCAACCTCTCCCTAACCCTCTCCTCCTCGGCTGCACTCGAGGAGAGGGAAACTGCAGTCTGCAGTTTTCTCCCCTCTTGAGGGGAGACGGCCTTTAGGCCAGAGGGGTTGTTTTCAACATTCTTCGCCGCCACATATAACCTCCCATGCCTCGCCTCCCTTGTCGGGATCACGCAATCGAAAGTATCACAACCGCGGGCTACGGCTTGTACAATATCATAAGGCGTGCCCACGCCCAAAAGATGTTTTGGCGATTGCTCGGGCAAATGCGGAACAGCCGCTTCCACGGCTTTCATCATTTCCTCATGCGGCTCCCCCACTGCCACGCCGCCAATGGCAAACCCTTCAAAGCCGAAATTCACCATATCGCGCGCCGACTGTTCGCGAAGATCGGGAAACGACGCCCCCTGGACAATTCCCCACAATTTTTGCCCGGGATTGACAGGATCGCCGTCAATTATTATTTTTTGATATTCCTTAATTGCCCGCTCTGCCCACCGTTTGGTCAGTTCAATGGATTGTTTTGACCTTTCGTATTCAAACGGAAAACCCGGGAAGTCGTCTAAAATTAAAGCGATGTCGCTGCCCAAATTAGCCTGGATGTCCACGGATTTCTCCGGCGAAAGGATTTCCTGCCTGCCGTCCAAATCAAACTGGAACAGCACGCCCGCCTCCATCACTTTCCTCATTTTGGCCAAAGAAAAAACCTGGAACCCGCCGCTGTCCGTAAAAATTGGCCCTTTCCAATTCATGAATTTGTGCAGGCCGCCGGCCTTGTAGATAAGCGCGTCGCCCGGCCTTTGCCATAAGTGATAGGTGTTGGCCAAAATTATATCCGCACCCCAAAATTTCAGCTCTTCGCTCGTAACGGTCTTTACCGTTCCTTTTGTGCCAATAGGCAAAAACGCCGGCGTCCTTACGTCGCCATGCGCGGTATGGATAACGCCGCTGCGGGCGCGCGATGATTCGTCTTTTTTCAGGATATCAAAGTAAGGCATAAAAAATTAAAAATAAAAAAATTATGCAAAACTTCAATTTTTAAATCTTTAAATCTATATTAACTATACCAAAACAGCGCCCCGTTGGCGAGGCGCTGTTTAATATAAACTACAAAACTAATCTTCAAAGGAATAAAGATAAGGGCGGGGTTTGGTTTGATTTTGTTCAAAATCACTCATAATTAATAAAATTATTCTAAACCTTAAACTCCAACCCGATTTTTCCTGCCGCCTCTTTTACCCACTCTTCCAGCCTCTCCAGCCGATGGCGCATTACCGCCATTTCCTGATAATAAGTGTCGGCTTTCTTGGCGTATTTATCCACCGAGGTTTGTAAGTCATGAAAATCTTTACGCAAATCGGAGAAATCTTCTCTGGTTGGAAAAACCTCTTTCTCCGCCTCAATTATCAACTTAATGTCATCTTGTGTTATCATAAACGCGAATTTACTGACACCCAAAGTATAACAAATGACGGACAAAAAAGCCAGCTATTAAGCTGGCTTTTAATTTACCTGTCAAAATTCCGTCTGGGCGGGCGGCCGTTGCCGTGGCCGTTATGGTGATTTCCGTTGTGGTTGAACGGCTTGCGGGGACGGTAGTCGTCGTAGCCGCGATCAGCGGATGCCATTTGCTCGGCCGACGGCGCTGCCGCAAACGGCTTGTGCGTCAAATTAATCCTGCCCTGGTCGTCTATTTCCGTAACCTGCACTTTTAGCGTGTCCCCGACTTTTACCACGTCTTCCACGCGGCCGACGCGGTAGTTGGCCAGTTGCGAAATATGCACCAGCCCTTCCTTGCCGGGCAGCACTTCCACAAACGCGCCAAAATCCATGAGGCGGGTGACTTTGCCTTCGTAAATTTCGCCGGCTTGAACTTCTTTGACAATATTCTGGATCCACTCGGTCGCTTTTTTCGCGGATTCGGCGTCGGTAGACGTAACCATGACCAGTCCGGAATCCTCAATGTCAATTTTTACGCCCGGGCAATTGGCAATAATTTCGTTAATGGTCTTGCCGCCGCTGCCAATGACTTCGCGGATCTTGTCGGGCTTAATTGTAAACGAAGTTATGCGCGGCGCGTAAGGGGAAAGTTCGGGGCGGGGCGCGGCCAGCGCTTCTTTCATTTTGCTTAAAATGTGGGTGCGCGCGGGCTTGGCCTGCTCCAAAGCCTTGGCCAAAATTTCCGCGGTCAAGCCTTTTACTTTAATATCCAGTTGCAGAGCCGTAACTCCGGTTTCGCTGCCCGTAACCTTAAAGTCCATGTGGCCGTTAAAGTCCTCTATGCCCGCAATGTCCGTAAGCACCTTGAACTTGGAAGGGTCTTCCTCGTCCAGCACCAAACCCATGGCGCAGCCGCCAATGACTTCCTTAACGGGTACGCCGGCATCCATTAATGCGAGCGTAGATCCGCAAGTGCTGGCCATAGAAGTTGATCCGTTGGAAGACATAATTTCGCTGACCAGCCTCATGGTGTAAGGGAATTCTTCCTGGGGGGGCAATACGACTTCCACGGCGCGCTCGGCCAAAGCGCCATGCCCAATTTCGCGCCGGCCGGGGCCGCGGATAGGCGCAACCTCGCCCACGGAATATCCGGGCATATTGTAATGGTGAATGTAACGCTTGGCGCGGCCTTCTACAGGATCTTCCATGCCGTCCAAGGTCTGTTCGTCGCCTTTAGACCCCAAAGTAACCGTGGTTAAAGCCTGCGTTTCGCCGCGGGTAAACAAGGCGCTGCCGTGCGTGCGCGGCAAGACCCCGACTTCGCAGGTAATGGGCCTGGTTTCGGTAAGCTTGCGGCCGTCCACGCGGCGCTCATGTTCCAAAATTTGCTTTTGCTGGTATTTTTTAAGGACTTTGTCTATTGCTTCGGCCGCGTCTTTTTCCACGCTTACTCCTTCAATCTCGCCCAAAGCGCTTTTTACCGCTTCTACCGTTTCTTCGGTCAATCTTTTAATATTCGCTTCCCGCTCTTCCTTGCTTTTAACGTAAACCGCCGCTTCAATTTTATCATCGCTCAATAATTCCTTAACCTTGTCTATAACTGTTTGATGGGGCAGCACAATAATGGGTTCTGCTTTTTCCTTGCCAACCTGTTCCCTGAATTTGCCCTGCGCTTCGCACAACTGCCCCAAAAAAGGCTGCGCAAACTTGATTCCTTCCACAATTTCCTCTTCCGTGACTAATTGGGCTCCCATTTCCACCATCATAATGTGGTCGGCCGTGCCGCAAACTACCAAATCCATAACGGAGTTGTCCTGCTGTTCGTAAGTCGGGTTAACTACGTATTCGCCGTTGACCTTGCCCACGCGCACGGCCGCAACCGGCCCGCCGAACGGGATTTTGGAAATAGCCAGCGCCATGGCCGCGGCGTTTACCGCCAGCATGTCCGGCTCGTTTATACCGTCCACGGACAAGACCGTGGCAATAACCTGCACGTCGTTGCGCATGCCATAGGGAAATAGCGGGCGCAGCGTGCGGTCAATGACACGCCCTTTTAAGATGGCGTCGTCGGTGGCGCGGCCTTCGCGCTTTACCCACCGGGAGCCTTTAATTTTTCCGGCCGCGTACAGCCTTTCTTCGTAGTCCACCAACAGCGGAAAAAAACTAATGCCTTCGCGGGCCCGGTCGCTCATGACGGCGGTGGCCAAAACCACTGTGTCGCCCAGGCGGGCAACCACGGCGCCGTCGGCCTGGCGGGCCAGTTTGCCCGCCTCAAAACCAAGGTCGCTGCCGCCGACCTTGCAAGATATCTTTTGTGCTTCCATACTAAAATCCTTTTTGTCCCAAAAGCCGGGCAAATGGACGAGACCTGAATCATCCAAATAATTGATGATAAGAAGTCTTCGCTGAATCTGCCCGCCTTTTGAGAATTAAATTTATTACATCCTTGAAGGGTGCCTTCCGGGATCATCTGTCTTTAATTTGGTAGATGATATCTGACGGCTAATAATTAAAAATTTGTTATTCCCGGAAGGCGCCCTTCAAGGAAAAAATGTTAACTTTCAGTACTCAAACTTCCCAATATTTCTTCCTCAAAATGCAGCAGAAAAGGCACGGGATCGGGCGTGCTGCCAAATAAGATATGGTCTACGCTGCTGCGCTGGCCGCGGTCTTTTTGGCTTTCTACGCCCTTTTGCTGGAACCATTGCTGCCATTGCTTACTGAAGTCTTTGTAGCCCTGGCTGTCTTCCTTGCCGTATTTTTGGTAAATGATTTCGTATTTTGTCTTGTCACAAATGTTAATGAACTCGCTTTTTTCTTCCAAAGTCAGGAAGCCGTTCTTAACCAGGGAATTTTTTAGCTCCTGTGTTTTGGGATTTGTATATATTGCCTGGCAAATTTCTATGCCCAGCTTGGTCCAGTCTTGCTCAAATTTTTGTATGTCCATAATTAATATAACCTGTTATGCCTTTAACTTCAGCTTTTCCGTAATTTTCTCGTAGCGCTTGGCGTCTTCGTTCTTTAAATAACGCAGCAAGCGGCGGCGGTTGCCGACCATTTTTAGCAAGCCGCGGCGGGAATGGTTGTCTTTGCGGTGCACTTTTAAATGTTCGCTGACCTGTTCAATCTCTTTGGTCAAAATTGCCACTTGCACTTCGGGGCTGCCGGTGTCATCCTTGTGCACCTGGTACTTTTTAATAATCGCGTTTTTTTCTTTTGGGGTTAACATACTGCCTTTCTTGCCTGATGATGCGGGACAAATTTTCAGCCGCCCCATCGGGGTCTGCACGAAATAAGTAGCAGTTTGTTAATTGAAAGATTAAAAATTACAAGATTAAAAAATTATTTAATATTTTCAATTTTTCAATCTTTCAATATTTCAATTGCTTTTACACTTATCCGTGGATTAATTATGCCTATATTATACCCTACTTGCCCCAAACAAGCAAATAAGCCCATTTTTCTGGGTTTTTCGCATACTGAAGTGAATGTCGCCTTCGCCAAAGCCATGACAGCAAGAAGGCGGCTATACAGAATAAAATTGATATAGCCTCCCCCTCTCCTCAATTACATAATTAGTTCATGAATATATTCATGAAAACATTTTTAATAATTACAGGAGCAGGACTGGCCTGATTCCCGAATAGCCGGTTGTAAAATATTGCGCTATAATACCTGTGTCGCACAATGTTGTAACGAGAATAACAAGGGTTGTCCTTCCGGGATAAACAGGCTTTAGATTATTAGTCTAAGATTATCATCAGCCGATGTTAAGATTGATAGTCCCGAAAGGATGACTCCTGTTAGCTTAATTTACCGCCGCAACATTTTATGAGCCGAAAAATCTTCAATATGACTTCAAAAAAATCCCACCATCTCCCTAAAAGCTAAACGCTAACTGTCTTTTTATGCCCGAAACCAAAAACACAACCCCCACCTCTCCCCTTTTGAAATATGTGACGGACTTTTTGGAATATTGCGAGATTGGCAAAAACCAAAGTTTGCGCACCATAAAAAACTACGACCACTATTTGCGGCGGTTTGCCGTGTTCGCCAAAAACAGCGGAGTTAAAGAGCCCAAAAACATCAATTTGGATTTAATAAAAAAATACCGCCTATACTTAAACCGGCTGGTGGACGAAAACGGCAAGACGCTTAAGCTGATTACGCAAAGTTACCACTTAATCGCCTTGCGCGCGTTTTTAAAATACCTGACCAAGCAGGACGTGGAAACTTTGGCTCCCGAAAAGATTGAATTACCCAAAAATCCGGCGCGGCAAGTGGAGTTTTTGGAAGCCGGCGAACTAAACCGGCTGTTTGAAGCCACGCGCAAGGAACCGAACGAACAGCTCCGACTGCGCGATTACGCTATTTTGCAGACCTTGTTCTCCACCGGCTTGCGCGTGTCCGAACTGGCCAGCCTGCGCCGCGACAATTTAAACATTGAGCGCGGCGAATTTACGGTGCGCGGCAAAGGCAGCAAGCTGCGCCTGGTGTTTTTGTCCGGCGAGGCCGCGGAATCCATAAAAAAATATTTGACCAAGCGCAAGGACAACAGCAAAGCTTTGTTTGTCAGCCATTCGGCCGTAGGCAACACCATAGAAAAACAAATTGCCAGCCAGGGATACGGAAAAAACAATAACGACAACCGTAACAATAACTTAGCGGCAGGCTTGACCGCGCGCAGCATAGAGCGCGTCATAAAAAAATACTGCCGGCTGGCCGGCATTGTCAAAAAAGTCACTCCGCACACCCTGCGCCACTCTTTCGCGACCGACCTATTGCGCAACGGCGCGGATATCCGCTCGGTCCAGTCCATGCTGGGCCACGCCAGCATTACCACTACGCAAATATACACTCACATTACCGACCAGGGCCTGCGCGACATCCATAAAAAATTCCATAATAAAAAATGAATTTAAAAGCCCGCGTCTTTTGTTACGCGGGCTTTCATATATTGCCTTTCATGAAATTAACTTGATTAGTTCTTAAAGGTACCATTTATATGGGCTCATGGCGCGCATGGCTTCTTCCATATCCACCTGGTATTCGGCCTGCGACTCCTTGGCATACTCGGTTAAAGGCGTTTCGCAAAACGGGCAAATACCCGGTTTTTCACGGCTAAAACCGCACCCGTCGCACAGGTACATATAAAATGTTTGCATATTTACCACCCCCTCTCGTTTTGCGGATAAAATCCGCTTGGTTGGTAAAAGTATCTGGCGCAGCTAATAAGACGGCTATTTGCTGTTGTCCTTTACGCTTCTAATTATGATGTAATACTTTTTTAAAATTATGTCAAGTTAAACTTGAAAAATAAAACGTTTTATGGTATTGTATTAAAAATAATCAGATAATTATTTTCGTGCTGTTCCTTAAAGCATAAAATTGTTAAGGCAACAAATCCGCAATGCCTTAACCGTAGGTTATCAAATGTGGTCCCGTAGCTCAGTTGGATAGAGCGCAAGCTTGCGGAGCTTGAGGTCGCAGGTTCGACTCCTGCCGGGATCACCATGAACCAGTCGCTCGCTCCGCTCGCTCCGATTCATGGCGCAGCCATGATCTTTTCTAGGACCAACTATACGGGCTTTACGGTTGGTTAATGGCCTGCCCGCGGCACAAAATTACGCGCCCGTAGCTCAGTTGGATAGAGCGAGAGACTTCTAATCTCTAGGTCGCAGGTTCGACTCCTGCCGGGCGCACCAGAATACTTCAGGAAGATTATTTTATTTTTTTTACGCATCTACAGGGCTGGAATCCCTGTTTTTTAATTGCCAAGATTTATTCCCAATTTTTTGCTATAATTCAAACATGGGAAAAAAACGGACAATAAAAATTTTTATCCTGTCTATTATTGCCGCGGGAATGGCCGTTTCCGCAGTAAAAGCCCAAACCGCGCCGGCGCAAAACATTGCACAAGACGAAAAGGCGCAGCTCCAGCAGCAGCTCTCGGAAATTGAAAGCCAAATAGCGCAATTCCAGCGGGAACTTAAAAATATCCAGGGGGAAAAAAATACCCTGCAAAATAAAATTAACCAGTTAAAAAAACAACAGACTACCATTAACCTGCAGATTCGGGCCATAAATTTGCAGATTGCGGACTTGGACTCCCAAATAACGGACACGCAAACGGGAATTGACCAAAATACGGCCAAGGCCCTGCTGCTGCAAAGCCAAATGGCGGAACTAATCCGGTCCATACATGAACAAGACAGTTACCCTTTTTTATACGCGGTAGTGGCCGAAGGTAATTTATCCGGTGCTTTGGACCAAATACAGAATTACGCTAAAATTTCCGGCAACTTGCGGTCACTCCTAAGCCAGGCATTGCAAACCAAAAACCAATTGGCCGCGCAAAAAGAAGACTTGTCCGAACAGCAGGACGAAAGCAGGAACCTGCTCTCAATCCAAAACCTCCAACAGCAGCAATTGGCGGATTCAGTCAGCGAACAGAATACCTTATTACAACAAACCAAAGGAAAAGAAAGCGATTACCAAATTACCTTGAGCGATACGCAAAAGAGGGCGGCGGAAATACGCAACCGCTTATACCAGCTAATGGGGGTGTCTTCGCAGATTACTTTTGGCCAGGCAGTGGAAATTGCGCAATGGGCTTCCCAGCAGACCGGGGTGCGCGCGGCTTTTCTCCTCGCCATTTTAACGCAGGAATCCAACCTGGGGAAAAATGTCGGCACCTGCAACCGCGCGGGCGACCCGCCGGAAAAGAGCTTTACGGTAATTATGAAACCCGACCGCGACATAAGGCCGTTTTTACAAATTACTTCCGACTTGGGCCTGGACCCGAATACCACGCCCGTGTCCTGCCCCATGCATGACAGCAAGGGCAACCAGGTAGGCTGGGGCGGGGCCATGGGCCCGGCCCAGTTTATACCTTCCACCTGGATGGGCTACAAAGACCAAGTTTCCGCTATTACCGGCAAAATGGCCAACCCGTGGGACATCCGCGACGCTTTTGTCGCCTCGGCCATTAAACTTAAGGCTGACGGCGCCGGCACAGTGGACGGCGAATGGGCCGCTGCCATGAGGTATTTTTCCGGATCAACTAACGTTAAATACCGGTTTTACGGCGACAGTGTTGTTGCCCAGGCGGAAAAATATCAAAACGACATTGACCAATTGAACCAGTAGCGATTAAAGGATTAGAGGGGCATCCTGTGGGACTATCTATATAAAGATTGTAAGATGATGTTAGTGGACTAATAATCTATAAGTCTGTTTATCCCAGAAGATGCCCCTCAAAACCTGCCTTCATAACTCACAAACTACCGCCAGTATAGACATCAATCATTATTGCCAACTGCCATTAATAAAATAAGTCATTATTACTATTAACTCCGCAGATTATGGAACCAAACAACAACCCCAACACCAATCAAGACACCGAAAAAATCCAGCCCCCCCCTAAGCCGCAACGCCGGGTAAAACCGACTGTGGAAGGCATTAACGCGCCTATGAGTACCAAGGAAACCCTGACGGTAAAGTCTTCCAATAAAAATTCCGGATACGAGGAGCCGCAAGACTCGCGCCTAATTCTGCCTTCCGTGGCAAAAAGGGCGCGCCGGAAACCCCATCCCATAAGGAACTTTTTTATTTGGATTATTATTTTAGGGGGACTGGGTTACGGCGGCTACCAAGCGTATTTGAAGTATTGGCCAAAAGAAAACGCACAAGGGACAACCGCTGCCCTTGAAGGGGCAAGCGGGTTTGGTGATAATTACAATCCCGCAGATAACGGCCTTGCCGCTGATCCGCCGGACAATACTCCAATTAGCAGTGACGGAAATCCGGCAGCTTCCGGAACCCCTTCCGGAATTTTGAATCCTTCCGGCTCTACGGCAACCGCCACTCCTCCGGCTGTACCAGCCGGGCCGCAGTTGAAAATAAATAATACTTCTACCGGTTATTTGAATGTCCGGAGCGAACCCGCAACTTCAGGCAAAGTTGTTGCCCAGGCCCATCCCGGCGAGCAATATGCGTATACTGACTCCAAATACGACTGGTATCAGATTGCCTTGCCCAACGGCCAAACAGGCTGGGTCAGCGGGACTTATATAACCGTTATCAAACAATAATTCAAGCTATCTCAACTATATGGAACGCGTCCAGAAATTCTTAAGTTCTGCCGGTTATGCCAGCAGGCGCAAAGCCGAAGAATTCATTAAATCGGGCCAGGTTTTTATTAATGGCAAAAAGGCCAAACTGGGAGACAAGGTAGATCCGGAAAAAGACACGGTTAAAGTTTACGGGAAAGTGGTAAAGCCGATCCCGCAAAAAATCTACATTGCCTTAAACAAACCCAAGGGTTACGTGGTCAGCAAAAAAGACCCGCGCGGCCGCAAAACAGTTTTCAGCCTGCTGCCCGAAGAATTAAGGAACAAAGTTTGGAACATTGGCAGGCTGGATTTTGAAACAGAAGGGCTGTTATTGATGACTAACGACGGCGATTTAACCCAAACCTTGGCGCACCCCAAATTTGAACACGAAAAAGAATACGAAGTGGCGGTTCGGGAAATTCCCGCCGAAACGCAACTGGAAAAATTGCGCGAGGGCGTGGTTATTGCCACGGGACTGACCGCTCCCGCCACTGTCAAAACAAAAAACGGCAATATTCATATTACCATCCGCGAGGGAAAAAAGCGCCAAATTAGGAGGATGTTTGATGCAGTCGGCTTAAGCATTAAGAACTTAAAGCGGCTCCGCGTCAATAAATTTAAATTGCCCGGGAACCTTGCTTCCGGACATTATATATTAATCAAACGGGAAGATATTATTTAAACAGGAAAACATGAGGGCCGCCCTCTGGGATCACCTACCTTAAGATTGGCGATGATAGTTTGTTGCATAATAATCTTAAGCCCGGCTATCCCAGAGGGCGGCCCTCATGTTTTCAAAGGACTCCTTTGGCCAGGCCGAATATGATCTTCCCGGCAATTTTATGAACTTTAAAAGACTGGCAATTTATTTACTGGCTTTTGCGCTAATTGCGGAATCGGGAGTGTATTGGATATACCGGCACTACCGCGTGGATGACACTGCCGATATTCCAAGCTTTGCCCGCCAACCGCGAGACAACAATCTTTTGCCGTCTGAGTCGGCGGAAAATGACAATCAAACCTCTAGCCAGGCCAATAGCAATACTTCTGCTCCGGTTTATTTAAATTTACAAGTGCCTTTTACCGTCCAGGCGCCGACCGGAAACTGGGACGAACTGCATAACGAGTCGTGTGAAGAAGCCTCCGCCATAATGGCGGAAGAGTATTTCTCTGGCAATAAAAAACCGCAGCTTGATCCGCAGTTTGTAGAAAGCCAAATTGCCGATTTGACCAAATGGGAAAAGGATAATTATGGACATTATTTGGATACCACGGCGACGGAAACCGCCAAAATGATAGAACGGGTTTACGGCCTAAAGGCCAAACTGCTTAATAATTTTTCGGAAACGGATTTAAAAAACGAACTGGCACAAAATCATCTGGTAATAATTTCCGAAAACGGACAAAAACTTGGCAACCCTTATTACAAACAACCAGGACCCATACATCACATGCTGGTAATAAGAGGCTTTAACGGCGGTTATTTTATTACTAACGACCCCGGCACCAAACGTGGACAAAGTTATTTATATTCTTTTAATACCATAAAAAGCGCTGCGGCCGACTGGGACCAGTCCAAGCAAACCGTGGACCAAAACCAAAAAGTGGCGATTGCGGTGTGGAAATAAGCCTATATATACAATTTTCAAAATTAAACGTCATTTTTAACACAATTGTTACAAATTTGACACAAATTTACTTTGCTATAAAATGGAATTATGCGATACGAAAAACTGGCCAAAGACATCAAAAACGCCACCCCAGACAATAGGCTGGTTAAAATAAACTTGACCAATAAAGATATTGAACATTTGAAGTCGGCGGGTCAAATCGCACTGGCGATTATTGGTACTTTAAGCGTGGCAACGATTGCCGTTGCGGCCCCCAATCTTCTTACCGCTTTGGACAAATTGGGAAAGTTTACAAACAACAAACAGCGCTGGAATCATAAGGAAAAGCAGAAAAAAATAACCCAAGTTTTTTACTACCTGAAAAAAACCGGGCAGATAACCATTAAGCCGGAACAAACCAGTCTTAAAATCTTATTAACCGGAAAAGGAAGGAAAAATTTGGAAAAAATCAGTTTTCAATCGTTAAAGATTCCTATGCAGAAAAAATGGAACGGCAGATGGTGGCTGGTGGCTGCCGACATTCCCACCAAAGAGTATCGCCTTTATGCAGATTACTTTAGGCGGAAAATCAAGCAGATGGGATTTTATCCTCTCCAGAAAACTTTATGGATATACTCCTATAACCCGGCAGAACAAATAGAATTTACGGCGAATCATTTTCATATCGGACGCTTTGTTACTGTAATGGAAATAAACAGGTTGGATACAGACGACGAAAAAAAGCTTAAAAAATTTTTTAAATTATAATTAAATATCCTTACCAAAAAATTCACATTTATAGATTAAAAATTTGTAGCAATTTTATAACATATGTTATAAAATTGCTACAATAACCTATTTAAAAAAAGTTTTCGACAGCAGACGCTTCTCAATTTAAGCGAGGCGAAGATTAAAAACTGATAGCTAAAACACATGAATTTAAATTAGAGGCGACGTTATCCCGCACTGTTTTTACTGCCGGTCTTGAACCTTCTATAAACAATCATGATTGTTTATAGAAGGTTCAAGATTTAGCGGATTCTCTTATCCAAGATTTCCCTAATTCCTCAATAATCAAATCCAACTCCGCCTTACTTAACCCGACTGTTCCTTGTTCTAAGCCAATGTCGTTTAGTCCCAAACTGTCAATCACTTTCCGTTTGGACACCCCTTCTTCTACCGCCGACTTAACAGCATTACTAATAGTTTTTAAGTAGGGTTCAAATCCCTCCCAAGCCCCTTCCACCTTTTCCCTCTGCAAATCTTTTAACTTTTCGGATATTAAACTCTCTATTTTCGAACCATTTGAACCATGCCTACTTTGCACTTTTTTTACCTGTTCCCCTATATCCTTGTAAATATTGGCTACTGCCTGTAAAAAGAGGCTTTAATTTTACTTATTGTTTGAAACAAATCTTCAATTGTTTTTGCATTTTTTGCTTCTTCGTCCTTGCTGTTTTTTTCCAGCAAAATACCCAACTCCACAGGTTCTCCCGCCACCACTGTTCCATCTTTTGTTCGCGCATTATATACTATGGTTTTCGGAGTCAAAATGCCTTTTTCCATTAACACTTTATAGCTGGACACGCACTGTTTGCATGAATAGACTATTTTATGGTTAATGGTGTCAGTTTCGCCGGTATTTTCTGAAGGAGAAACCGTAACAATGGCAGCCACAACACCCACGTCTTCTTTTTCCATTTCTTCAAAAGGTTCGGGCTTTATTTTTCCTTCGTATTCCTCCCCGAATGCATTTTCCAAGGCATTCATTTCCGCACATTTTCTGTTGGGGTAAGCAACCATATCTCCGGGCTCCGGTTTAGAATTCGCTCCCGTGTAAATATCGGGTTTGGACAAGTCTGCTTTTTTGCCTAAAGTTAAAATACTGCACCCTACATGCATTTTCGGATTCCTGTTTTCGTCATCCCAATGCAATGCCCGTTTTTCCGCTGAAATGGCCGAACTAACCAGACTGTCCTTATGGCCATCGAAAAGCTGGCTGAAATTTCCTTCCACCTCACGGTTCAATCCACGGTCAGCGGGAGGAATATTTTTTAAAATATTTTCTATCTCGTTAAGCATAAAATATTGTTAACGGACTACTTTCCCCACGAATGAAATAATTACGGCCAGGGTGACGGCGAGGGCGGAAGCGCGGAGGAAATATTTGGAAAAGCCGCGGGAGACGTGTTTCTCCCCCATAATAGCTTTATTTTCGGAAAATCTAATTAAGAAATAAAAAATTACGGGGAGCATGGCCCCGTTTAGGTAATCGGCGTAAAGCGTTATCCCGAACAGGTTGACTTTGGGAAAAAGCGTAACCACTAAGCCAAAGGCAATCTGTAAAATAAAAAATACGTAAAAAGTGCGGCCTTTGGTAAAATTGGCATTTAAGGTGCGCTCGTAGCCGAAAAATTCCGTGAACACGTATGCCGTGGCCAGCGGCACTATGGTCAGGCCCAGGAAAGAGGCGGCCAAAAGCCCCACAGCAAACAGGGTATATGACAAAGCGCCGGCCAAAGGCCTTATGGCCATAGCCGCGGTCAGGCCGTTAGTGACCGTGATATGGTGGACAAACAGCGTGTAAGTGACGGCTACGGCTATCATCCAGGAAAAAAAGTTGGTTAGGAATGCTCCCATATAGACTTCGGCGCGTTCTTCCTTAAGCTGCTGTAGGCGCAAACCTTTGTCCGCCACGTAACTGTTGACGAAAAATTGCCCCCAGGCAGTGACCGTAGTGCCTAATACCGCTATTAAGGCAAACCAG
Source organism: Patescibacteria group bacterium (assembly GCA_023484515.1). Classification (GTDB taxonomy): domain Bacteria; phylum Patescibacteriota; class Doudnabacteria; order UBA920; family UBA920; genus JAMDAY01. Next base: position 50,970 of record JAMDAY010000001.1, on the reverse strand, counting down.
TAACCGGGATTGCTTATTTGGACATGTCGGGGAAAAACCAAGCTTTCGCGCAAGGCATCGCCCCAGTTCGGATGCGCCAAAACCGCGGAAAAAACGTAGGTGGCGTAAAACAGGATGGTAAATAGAAAAATACGCTGCAGGCTGCGGTAGCTTAGCGCAACCACCAAAGTCACCAATATCAGGCAAGCCAGTACCAAAGTGGCTTGCCATGGCAAGCCGAACAATTGGATGGCCGCTTTAAGCCCGGAAACGTTCTGAAGTACCACGCCCTGATTGACTACAAAATATATTAGAAAAATGGCCACAGCCATCCTGGCGCCGTATTGTTCGCGGATTAAATCTCCCAAACCTTTGCCGGTGACAATGGCAATGCGCGCTCCAATTTCCTGGGTAACGGCTAGCAACAGCGTAGTGATAATTACAAAATACTGGGAAGCCATGCCGTAAAGCGACGCCGCCACCGTATACGTGGCTACCCCGCCGGCATCATTGTCCGCTACCGCGGTAATTAGGCCAGGACCGACAACGGCAAAAAAAATCAGGAAGCGGGTTTTGTAATTTTTCCAAAACTTGGTCATGTGTAGTAGCCGCAAATATACAAATCTTAACAAATATACAAATAGGTGTTGGGAATCTTGTTATTTATGGGAATGATTGGTATAGATAAGCGGTTGATTACGGTGAATGGTCCCCATCTGAAATAAATGATTTTTAAATTATCCAATTAAAATTATCACCAGCCTAAACTAAAGAAAGATTGTCTCTGATAAAAACCATTAAGGCACGCCAAGGACTATTAAGGCCCGCATATTATCTTGAATAATTTTTGTTATCAGTAAGCCCAAATTTGTTCAACTGATTTTGCGGAGATCAATAGCAAACTAATTAGCTTATTTGCTTGCCAGTTTATCCGCTCCATATGCATAACTGCGATTAATATTACGCGCTGGGGAACAACTGCCGCATGACGTCATCAATGGTTACCACGCCTAAAAGCCTTTTTTGTTCATCTAAAACCACTGAACTGTATAAATTATACTTGGTCATTAGCTTAATGATTTTCCTCATCTTGTCCCGCGGGCGCAGCGTCAAATTCGGTCCGAACGATTTAGCCAAACTTTTCATGTCAGCCGCGGCGTCAGCTACCAGGAGCCGGCGCATGGAAGCCAGCCCTAAAAACTTACCGTCATCGGCCGTTACGTAAACGAAACCTATGGACCTTAAGCTTGGCGACAGCTTTTTAATTTCCTCCCTAACCTGTGCCACCGTCCATTCCGGCCGCACGGCCACGAACTCCGTAGTCATCAAGCCTCCCGCAGTGTTGTCGGGATAAGAGGTTAAACGTTCAATGTGCCGGGCGCGGCCGCCGCCAACTTGGGAAAGGAAAGCCCTGGCTTCTTCCTGGGAAGAAAAAGTCTTAACCAGGTCTACGACTTCGTCCACTGACATATGCGCCAAAATCTTGCTGGCTTTTTCCGGCCCCAAATGCTTTACCAAAATATTTTGCCAGTTGGTGTCCACTTCTTCCAGCACCTTGGCCGCCCTCTTGGCATCCAGAGACGCCAACAAGGTGCTGCCGTGTTTTATATCCATCTCTTCCACAATGTTAGCCAGGTCAGCCGGATGCAGCTTGCCCAATTGTCCGGCTGCGGTATTTAGCCGCAAAGCCCCCTTGTCGCCCAATAGCTGGGCCTGGCGCCAGTCAATAAGCTGTACCTTGAAAAATTTTCCCCAAATGTCGCCGGACAACCCCAGGCGCCGCAACAGTCCGGGAAAACTGGAGTCTATGGCCAATACGCACATGCGGTTTTCAAAGTTGCCAATCCTAAGGTCGTCCACCCTGACTATGCGGGTTCCGGCCACGTCCACTATCTGCTGGTCTAAGACGTCGCGCTTTAAATAAATAAACTGCTCGGGAGGCAGCTGGTCCTTGGCCACGCTATTAAACAAGTTCTTTAAAGAAATGCGGCTGCTCGTAAAATTAGCCACGGCTTCATAAGGCACGTATTTAATTTCCCCTTTTGCCGTTTTGATGACTAAAAACTCCAGGGGACTGAATGTCCCGTTTTCGGGTTTAATTAAAATATCCACTAACTTGCCTGCGCTTGCGTCTGAACTGTCGTTAATCTGGTTATTTAGCAGTTCGCTGATGTAAGGCATAACTAAAAAGTTCCAAATTACAAGTATCAAATTACATTACAAATTGCCGGATTGGAGTAAAAAAATAACCGAAAAATTTCACGCTGATTTCGGTTTTTTTAAATCCAAAAGGTAGATTAAATCCATACCCGCTCGCCTACTTGTTGCAAAAAAATTGCCGGGATCCAAAACATTTGCCGTGACATAATTATACCACTTTTATCCAAAAACATCAATAATAAAGGTTAATTTAAAAATTCCAGACCGCCTTTTGCCGAAGCCGGATAAGGCAGTTGCCGTTTAAAGCCAGCATAATTAAGATCTTGCCAGACAATTTTCGCTTTCCAAAATACGATTATATTTCTTAACCTTTATTTTTGGCAAAGGAAATAAATAATTTTGCCAAAGACGTCCTATAATAGGCGAGATTGGCTGTCGCAAAGGCTGGCAACAATTGCAAATTGGATCAACCTATGCGGCATAAATAAATTAATCCACAGGGGAGGTGAAGCATTTTATGGTGAACGTTTATAACGAAAAAGGCAAGCGCGGCTTGGCTTCGGCAGATCCGGAAACGCGCAGGCGCGTGGCACGTATGGGCGGAAAAGCGTCGCACGGCGGCGGCAGGCCAAAAGGCAGTTAATAGTATTTAATACCCTCCGCAAGGAGGGTATTTTTCTGGCCCCGCACCTGCTCCGATTTTATGAAAATAACAACAGTCCCTTCCGTCTACAACAACATGCGCAATTCCATAAAAACAATATCAGCCTATATGCTGCCTGCTGCGGCTTACCTGCTTCCCCTGCTTGCCCGTGCCCAATTTTTGCGCTTCCCCTGCCCTCCCGGCTTGCCGTGCGAACTGGGGGGAGGCAATAGCATAAACGCCTTTATCCTAACAGTAATCAGTTGGCTGCTGGGCATTGCTTTTGGTTTGGCCGTTTTGTTTTTGATTATCGGGGGCTTCATGTACATTATGTCCGGCGGCAACGAAGAAGCTGCGGAAAAAGGCAAGAAGGCCGTGACGAACGCCATTATAGGAATTATCATTATTATACTGTCTTACGTCATAATTAATGTCATTGTCAATTTATTGGGCGGGGCGGGAGCTGGCGGGGCTGCAACCGGAGCTCCGTGAGGCTATTGAAATAATCCCCGAAACGAGCCGTCTTTAAATATATAAATTTACCTAATTATTGAGTATAGCATAATGAGTTGGACGATTTTCCTCACCAATCAGACGTAATTTATCCAGCTTATCTTGCAAAGATCAATAGAATTAATTTCCCGTTACCATTGGGAGGAGGTGGAAATATATGGCTGACCAAATGGATCATTTAGACCGCTATGAGCGCGCCGATGTCCGGGCCGGAAGCGTTATGAATTTAATTATCGGCATATGGCTAATTCTTTCCCCTTTCATTTTGGGATTTTCTTCAATTTCTTCGGCGGTGGAAAATAACATAATCGTCGGGGCGCTGGTGGCAATTTTTGCCATTTCCGGGCTTGTGGGAACCAGGATAGCGTGGTCCAGAATTATCAACGTCGTGTTTGGCATTTGGCTGTTCTTCTCGCCTTTTGCCCTGGGTTTTGACACGTCAGCGAGGGCAATGTGGAATAACGTCATCTTGGGCATAATTGTCATCGTCCTGGCATCTTGGAGCGCCAGCTTGGCTTCCTCCTACCACCGTCCGCAAATAAGATAAATGGCGGCTAGCGATTTTCCCGGCCGGGAAAATCGAAAATCATTAATACTCATAATAGAATTAGACATACAAAACCGTTCCGGGGTTAATCCCGGAACGGTTTTTTCAACAGATTTTCTGACAATATTAATAGCATTGCCGAAAAACCGTCATCATTAACAACAGCAATTATTTATGATAAAATTCCATTATGGAAAACCTAAGCGACGAACAACTTATTACGGCATATTTGGAAGGCGACGAGCAATCTCTGGAATTTTTATTCCAAAGGCACTTAAGCCCGCTGTACAATTTCGCCTTTAAATATACGCATACGGCAGAAGGGGCCCAGGACGTAACGCAGGAAGCAATGGTCAAAATATGGAAAAATTTAAAAAAATTCCGCACCAACGGAAAATTTAAGGCTTGGGCTTATACGATTACGAAAAATTCGGCTTTGGATTACTTGAAAAAAAAAGGGAATAATTCCCCTCTCCGGGCTTCCCGAAGAAAGCCTTGGCGCAGAATTTGCCCGCCCCCTGACCTCGCGCGAACTTTTACCGGACCAGGTAATGGCTAAAATAGACGATTTGCAAATGCTCCGTTTGGCCGTAGAACAATTGCCGGAAAAATACCGCAAAGTCCTAGCTCTTTACTACCAGCAGGATTTTAATTTCCGCGAAATAGCCGAACTTCTTAAGGAATCTTTGGATACAGTAAAAACCAGGCACCGCCGCGCAATCATTCATCTAAAAAAAATGATGGCGGAAGAATAACAAATTTTATTTAAGGATCATTTAACAGCCGGCCGCAAGGCCGGTATTTAAATCTTTAGGGAAAATAAGACAACGGCCTTCATAAATCTTGTCCGGCTATTGGCAATGTCCATTTGGCCGGTATGCGTTCCCGTTTGCCTGTTATAGGGCAATTAATCACCGACCGATATACGATTGCGCATTCCCCGGATAAGCATTGCCAAACAACTTAAACCTTTTTTCACCCTTGCCCCGGTGAACCAAAACAGCCATTTCATTCGTATTATTGTGTATGCAGGATTTAACTCCCCCGCCGGAATTATTCGGCCGCATAATTAGCCAAATCCATACTGAACAAAGGCTGCAAATATTAAAAAAGCGGTTGGCTTTTTACGTTGTTGCTTTTACCGTTTCCCTGCCCGCCCTGCTTTTCCTGCTTAAAGATTTGTCAATGCAAATTAACCGTACGGGATTTTTCCAAATGCTGCAATTGGCATATACCGATTTTCGGGTGGTCAGCGCCAATTTTTCGGACTACTTCCTGTCTTTGGTTGAATCCCTGCCGTCTATTAGCGCGGCTTTTACCGGCATTGTCTTGCTCTCCTTGCTATTCAGCTTGGCCAAGCTTTTAAGTTGCGGCTGGGAAATTAAACAATTGGAAAAATAATGGATTTAAAAGGAGCAATAAAGTCAAATACTTTCAAAAAAGGCTTAAAATTTTTTTCAGCCATAGTCCTGCTTGCCGCGGTTTTCGCAGCGGGTGTGGCCGTAGGTTTGGAAAAGGCAAGATATTCCTATAGTTGGGGTGAAAACTATTATAAAAATTTTGCGGCCCGCCGTCCGGGACCGCCAGTGCCTCCGGGCATTCCCCTGGACCGCGACTATCTTAATGCGCACGGCTCAACCGGGCAAATTATAAAAATTGAAGGGAATATAATAACCGTAAAAAACAACGACGGCACGGAAAAAAATATCTTGGCAAGTTCCCAAACCACATTCAGGCAAGGAAGGCAAAATATTAGCCTGAACGATTTAAAAATTAACGAAAATATCGTAGCCATAGGCTCGCCGGACAGCCAAGGAGAAATTAACGCCAGCTTAATCCGCGTTATGGACCCGTCATACGCACCTGCAAATCCCAATTAACCAAACTTTATGAAAAGCATAATCGCATATATCAAAAACCATAAATTGCCGACGGCGGTCCTAATTCTTATTCTGGCCGGCGGAGGCTACTATTGGCAAAAAAAATCCCACAGCGAGGCGCAAACGATAAAATACGTAACCCAGGCCGCACAAAAAACCACTATCATTTCCTCCATTACCGGAACCGGCCAGGTAGCGGCATCAAACCAGGTGGATATTAAAGCCCAAACTTCGGGAACAATAAAATCGGTTCCGGTCAAACAAGGACAAAGCGTCAAGACCGGAAATGTCTTGGCCACTTTAGACCAGCAGACTGCCAGCGTGCAAGTGGCCAAAGCCAAGGCTTCACTGGAACAAGCCCAGGCCGCTTACCAGGAGTTACTGGACGGCCCAACCACCGACGACCAGGCCTTAAATAACCTGTCTTTGAAATCTGCTCAAAAGGCGGTTGACCAGGCCAAAAAAAATTATGACCAAACCGTCATTGACCAGCAACAGGCGGTAGACAAAGCACACACCACTTTGCTCAATGCCGATTTGCAACTTACTCCAAGCGACACCTTAACTTCAACTTCAGTCGCCCTAAGCGGAAGCTACCTGGGGCAGCAGGAAGGCCAGTACATTATCAGCCTATACCAAGCGGGAGACGGCATGCATTACCAGGTCAACGGCCTAGGCGGAGAAAACAGGGCAATTCAAAAAGGCCTGCCCCAGCCCATAGGTAACGGCCTATATATTACTTTCGGCTCAACCGGCACCCTCAGCCAAACCACAACTTGGACTGTGGACGTCCCCAACCAGCGGTCTTCCAACTATGCCAGCAATCTGCTGGCTTACAACAATGCCCTGCAAAGCCAAACAGACGCCCTGGACAAAGCCCAGCAAAGCATTGATTCGGCAAACGACTCCCTCCTGCAAACACAAATCCAGATCCGCCAAAAAACCGCCGCTCCCACCCAGGCCAGCCTGGATTCCGCCAAAGCCCAAATAGCCGCGGCGCAGTCAGACCTGGCTGACGCCCAGGCAGCTTATAACAATACCATCATCACTGCGCCGTTTGACGGGGTTATTGCGACTTTAGACGCAAGCATGGGCGACCAGGCAAACAGCGGCGCCGCCATAGCCACGATAATCACCCCCCAGCAAATCGCCGAAATTACCCTGAACGAAGTGGATGTGGCGAAAGTCAAAATAGGACAAAAAGCCACGGTAACTTTTGACGCCATTGAAGGCTTGACCCTGACCGGCAAGGTCGCGGAGATTGATGCCATCGGAACCGTTACTCAAGGCGTGGTAAATTATAACGTTAAAATCAGCCTGGATACCCAGGACGAGCGCGTCAAACCGGGAATGAGCGTTTCAGCTTCCATAATTACCAATATGGCGGCCGATGTCCTGGCCGTACCCAATTCCGCGGTAAAGAGCGGCGGTTCCGGAAGTTACGTGCAGGTCTTGGGCAGTGACGGCAAGCCGCAAAACATAACGGTTCAAACCGGCCTGTCCAATGATACGGAAACGGAAATACAAAATGGCCTAAACGAAGGCCAAGAAGTAGTTACCCAGACCGTCAGCTCCGGGGCTTCCACGGCCGCGTCAAGCCAGCCTTCCTCCGGCTTGCGGATTCCGGGAATGACCGGGGGCGGAGGGTTTAGCGGCGGGAACAGGACATTTATCCAAGGCGGAAAATAGTATGATCCAATGCGAACATATTTTTAAGTCCTACTTCGCCGGCGATGTGGAAACCAAAGTCTTAAAAGACGTAACTTTTTCCATTGCTGACGGGGAATTCGTGGCCATAATGGGGCCTTCGGGTTCGGGCAAATCCACCATGATGCATATTCTGGGGGCGCTGGATACCCCCACCCAAGGGAAATATTTTTTAGACGGGCATGATGTCGGCAAGCTATCCGACGACGAGCTGGCTGGTATCCGCAGGAAAAAAATCGGCTTCGTGTTCCAGGCATTCAACCTCCTGACCCGCGCCACGGTAGTGCGCAATGTCGCCTTGCCTTTAGTATACGCGGAAATAACCAAAAACCAGCGGGAACAACTGGCGGAAAAAGCTTTGCGGGAGACCGGCTTGGACGAATCGCGGTATTACCATTTGTCCAACCAGCTTTCCGGGGGACAAATGCAGCGGGTGGCTATTGCCCGCGCGCTGGTAAATGACCCGGCTTTGCTGTTAGCCGACGAACCGACCGGCAACCTGGATACCCAGACCGGCGAAATTGTCCTTTCCACCTTCCAATCTTTAAACGCCCAGGGCCGCACTATTGTTTTAATCACCCACGAGCATGACGTGGCCCTGCATGCCAAACGGATCATCCACATTCGGGACGGAAAAATTATCAGCGACGAAATTAACCAACGGCAAAGGATGGCAAATCCAAGGCCGGAATAAATAATGCCTGCATGCGAATCTCATGCTAATTTGCGATTTGCATTATTAGCGCAAAATTTGCAGATTTACGCCGCACTCTTATGAAAACCTCGGACTTATTTCAAGAATCATATAGCGCCTTAACGGTCAACAAAGCCCGGACAGCCTTGACCATGCTGGGTATTATCATCGGCATCGGTTCGGTTATTGCCATGGTCGCAATCGGCCAAGGAGCCAAAGACGCCATCCAGGCCAACATTGCTTCCATAGGTTCCAATTTAATCAGCGTGTCGCCGGGCGCCCAGCGCGGAGTTGGCACTTTTGTCAGCAGCGGCCTGGGCAGCAGCCAAACCCTGACCCAGGAAGACGTTGATGCCTTGCGAAGCGGTTTAACCCAAATTAGCGCCTTGGACGGGGAACTGTCGCGGCGCTACCAGGTTACGGCCAAGGGAACTAACACCAATACCCAAGTAATCGGTACGGACAGCAATTACCCTGCCGTGCATAACTTAAACATGGATTCCGGTTCTTTTATCACTGACCAGCAGGTAGCCAATATGTCCAAAGTGGCCGTGATCGGGCCCACGGTTTGGGAAGATTTATTCGGCACCAGCACGCCGGCAGTGGGACAGACCATTAGGATTTCCGGACAGCAATTTAAAGTGGTCGGCGTAACGCAATCCAAAGGCGGGAGCGGATTCGCTAACCAGGACGACATGATTTTCATTCCCATTTCCGTGGCCCAGCATTATTTGGCCGGCCCGAATGCCGACGGCAAACTTTATGTCAGCGCCATAAGCGTTTCCGCCCAAAACCCCGGCGCAATGGATGCCGTGCAGCAGCAAGTCACCAACATCTTATTGCAAAGGCATAACATTGGCAATCCCGCTTCCGCGGATTTTACCGTACAGAACCAGGCGGACATTGTTTCCGCCGCATCCAGCGTGACCAACACATTCACCATGCTGCTGGCATCCATTGCCGGCATCTCCCTGCTGGTCGGCGGCATTGGAATTATGAACATGATGCTGACCACGGTTACGGAGCGCACGCGGGAGATTGGCTTGCGAAAATCCATAGGCGCCACCCGGCACGATATCAGTTTGCAATTCCTAACCGAAGCGGTATTGTTGACATTCCTGGGCGGCGGCATAGGCATTTTATTCGGCTGGCTGCTGTCTTTGCTGATGACCCATTTTACCGGCACGCAAACCGCCATTTCCGCTTATTCCGTCATGCTGGCTTTTGGCGTTTCCGCAGGCATCGGATTGCTTTTTGGCTATTATCCGGCCCGCCGCGCCTCCAGGCTAAACCCGATTGAGGCTTTAAGATTTGAATAAAAATTAAAGGAAAGGAAAACAATGGGCAAAAAAAACATAATTATCGTGGCAATTATTGCCGTCGTATTCGGCGGCGGCGGATTTTTTGGCGGCATGCAATACCAAAAAAGCAAAGCTCCGGCAGTCGGGCAGGGCTTTGGCAGCCTGTCAGCGGCACAGAGGCAGCAATTTGCCAATAGGAGCGGCAACGGAAGCAGGAATTTCGGCAATTTTACCGGCGGGCAAATTATTGCCAAAGACGACAAAAGCATAACCGTTAAAGCGCAGGACGGCAGCACCAGGATTGTTTTATACACCGGCAGCACGCAAATAAACAAACCGGTAGACGTGGACGCCTCGCAATTAAACACCGACGACAATGTTATCGTCACCGGCGCCACTAATTCCGACGGGTCGGTTACGGCCAGCAATATCCAAGTCCGGCCGGCAGGGCAAGGTTTTCCCGGCCAAAGCCAGCCTCCCTCCCAGCAAAGCCAATAACACCAAAGCCGGCTTGCGTTTAAGCCGGCTTTTGTGTTTATATATTTGATTATTTACATCTATTGATAATGCCCATCCAAAAAATTATGTTATACTAAAACCATGAATATCCGCGCCGCTTACAAAGCAACGGCCAAACACATAAAACCGGTCGCTTACCAGAATGCGGTCACTTTGGTGAATGTGATCTTCCTGATAGTGACCTTGCTGCTTTTGGCGTTCAAAGAAGCGCACGAAGCGCTGTTTTTAGCCATTGTCTTAATTTTAAACGTGGTTATTGGCATTATCCAGGACTTGCGCGCCAAAATAGCCCTGGAACAATTGCAGATATTGATGACCCCCAAAATTACCCGCCTCAATTCCCGCAGCCAAGAAGAAACGGCTCTGTTGGAGGATTTGTCTGCCGGCGATCTGATAAAAATTTCCCTCGGCGACCAAATTCCGGCCGACGGTGAACTGGAGGAAAGTTTCGGCTTGGAAGTCAACGAAGCGCTGCTTACGGGCGAATCGGACAATATCCATAAAAAACAAAGCGACAATGTTTTAGCCGGCAGCTTTGTTACGGCCGGCTCGGGAATTTTACGCGTGACCGTAAAGCCGCAGGACAGTTTTGTGTCCAAAATGACGGAAAAAATAAAACAGTATACGCTAAACTTAAGCCCCATTCAGCAGACTTTGAATGCTTTTATCAAGTATATGACCTACCTGCTGCTGGCCATTGTGCTGTATGTGGTAATCCACGGCTTAACCGGTCATGAACTTATGGTATACATTGTCAAAGATATCGCGGCCTTAACCGGCACGCTGGTTCCCCAAGGGCTAATATTGGCCACCACCGTCTTTTTCGCTTACGGCGCGGTACGGCTCCTGAAAAAACAGGTCTTGCTCCAGGAAATTAACGCCACGGAAAAGCTTGGCCGCATAAAAAATTTATGCGTAGACAAGACCGGGACGCTTACGGAAAATAAGCCGGTTCTGGAACAAGTGGTTATGTATGGTAACGTCGACCGCGCTCTGGTGGAGCAATCCCTCTGCGGATACGTACAGGCCAACCGCGACGATTCCAACACCATTAAGGCCTTAACCTCCTCTGTCCGGGCATCCTTTGCCGGTTCGGTTTTTGACTACCTTCCCTTTTCTTCTTCCCGCAAGTATGGCATTGCTTCCTTGAAAATTAATGATAAAAATTTAACCGTGGCGGTAGGCGCGCCGGATATGCTGGTTCCTTTTTTGTCGGAAGGAGACGAAAAAAAATGGCTGGAAAGCCAACTTGCAAATTTTGCGCCGCAAGCCAAACGCCTGGTTTTGCTGGGGCAGGCTGACCAGGCCGGCGCTTCTCCGTTAAGCCAACCAGTTCTGCACCCGCTCGCGCTTTTCGTGCTGGGCAACCCTTTGCGCCCCGGCACCAAAGAGATAATTGGCTTTTTCCAAAGCCGCGGCGTGCGCCTTTACGTACTGTCGGGCGACAACCCGCAAACCGTGCAGGCCATTGCCCGGCAGTCCGGCATAAAACATTCGGACATGGTGGTTACCGGCGCGGAAATGGAAAAATGGGACAACGAAGCGTTTGAAGAGCGCGTGCCCGCTTACCATTTGTTCGCCCGCATCAAACCCGGCCAAAAGGAACAAATTATTTCCATCCTAAAAACTAAAGGCTTCACGGCCATGGTCGGCGACGGCGCCAATGACGCCCTAGCCATTAAAAACGCGGATTTGGGAGTAGCCATGTTTGACGGCGCCGGCGCTACCAGGCAAATCGCGCAGATAGTGCTAATGAACAACAGTTTTGCCGCCTTGCCAGACGGCGTGGATTTGGCCGAAACCATTATAACCAACATTGAACTGGTAGCCAGTATCTTTTTAAATAAAGTGGCAGTGGCCTTATGCGTGTTCCTGGCCTTGGCAATAATGGGCTACACCTATCCCCTTTCGCCGCGCAACACTACCATTATAAATTATTTTGTCATTTGGCTGCCCATGTTCTACTGGGCAATTTTTCCCGCGCCCAAAGACGGATTCAGCCCTGAAAAAGGTTTTTTCCGGAAAATCCTTCCTTTCTCCCTGGCCATGGGGCTCTTAACCGCTTTGGCTTCGGCGGCCGTGTTTTGGCTGGGGCCGGATTACCTTAAAACCGCCGGCTCCAACATTCTGGTAGTGCTGGCCCTTATTGCCTTGGGCTACTGGTTCTTTGTGCTGGCGCCGCTGGCGCACGGAATAAAAACTTCAAAAAAACAGGAAAAAGTATTGTTTGCTTTGGCCGGCGTTGGCATTATATTTTTAGCCACTGTTTTGCTTAACCCCGCCCTTTCCAACTTTTTTGATTTGCGCCGTCCGACTTTTTGGTCATTGTTCATGACTGTCTGCGTAGTATGGATTACCGGCTGGCTGCAATACCAGATTACCGCCCGCTGGTTCGCAAAAAAATGGAAATCAAAAAACCCTCCGGTCCCTATAGAGCACAGCATATTAAGTTGAACAATTTTTCCAATCAATCAGGCATAATTCGCTCAACTTATCTTGCAAAGATCAATAGGCCGGAAAAGGCAAAATAAAGCATGAAATACAATAGAAATATATAAAAATACGGTTGTAATACAACCGTATTTCTATGCTATATCTGTTGTATATTTTACGTTAAGATCTGTTCCAAGCGCGGCTTGTCAAAACCGATTATAAATTCCGGTTCGCCGTCTTCATACTGGATTTCCGTTACCGGCACGCCCATTTGCCCGGTTTTTTGCACCATTGCTTCGGCCTCTTTCTGGTTTAAATCCACATAAACCACTTCGTGCTTGATATTTTTGCCTTCCAGCCACGACTTTTCCATTTTGCAGTAAGGGCATGACATGGTGGAATACAATTTAACGCTAACCGGTTTTAGGGCTTCCACGCCGGCAGCATGGTGGATAATCTCCTTGACGGTTTTATCCGCATCGGCCGCCAATTGCGCCAATTGCGGCTGCTGGGCCAAGGCTTTTAAGATTGCGGTCTGTCCGCTGCCGACCAATACGTCGTTACCCTTTTTAATTACGGAAACGGCGCAAGGCAAAAATCCTACCAGATTATGGTCAATGTCCAATAATTGCTTAAGCCATGCCTGGTTGCAGATAAGTATGGTTTTACCCGCCCCTTCGGGCAAATCCATTTCACCCAAAACCTTAAAACCCGCTTCCTGGGCTTTGGTTTTTAACGCGGCAACCGCCTCTTCTGCCGGCAGGTTGCTTTTGCGGAAATATGCGAGATTCATATATTCTCCTTGTCTCCGGAATTCCGGAGGTATTTAAATTGATGTTGTATCTTCCTTGAAGAGACCCTTCAAGGACACTTAACCTTACCCTGGTTCGTGGCAAATAAACTTCCTTAAATGGCTGATCAATTTTCCTTTCCTTAGCCGGTAACATACCTGTTTGCCCTGCCTTTGCGCCTGCAGCAAGCCGCCTTTGTGCATGAGCTGCAAATGGTGGGATACTGCAGCCACTGACATGTTTAACTGCTCGGAAATAAACGACACGCAGGAACCGGGGCGTTCCAGCAATACGCACAAGATGCGGATCCTGGCCTCTTCTCCCGCCAAACTCAGCATGCTGGCTTTTTGGGCCAGTTCCTTAGTTACGATTTTTGTCCGGAAATTCCTCATACTTATTATTCAAACGTTTGTTTGAATGATACCTTACACCCGCAAATTTGTCAAGTTGCCGGATAGTCAAAACCGGCTGGAAACATGGCAGTTGCGGCAAGTAGAATAGTTTGCGGATAATAATTGTGGATAACAGCCGTGAGCGAATCTGCAAACCGGAGTATAATGTAATTGAGGTGGTCTGAAAACTCGCTTTGTAGGCGAAATTGCAAAATTTCAAGGCAGTTGGGGCAAATAAATTTTGATGTTTAGCCGTAGGCTAAGCGGAAAAATTTTTTGGCCCAAATGGCCGAAATTTTGCAATTGCAGCCCAAATGGAGTTTTTTAGACAGCCTCATTGGAAGTAAAATAAAATTAACTTAACAAAAATGAGCAAAAAAACCAAGGTTTTAATTCCTTTGGCGGTTGCGGTTGTTGCGGTTGCGGTAACGGCTTATTTAAAATATCCCGTTTCCGCGCCTTCAGACACTTCGCCCAAGGGAAACCAGGCATCGCAAACCCAGCCTGCTGCGCAACCGGCCGCCGAAGAAGCGGCGACCCGGATTAAGCAGGCACCAACGGCAGGGGCTGCCGTGGATGCGGCTGTAGACGCGGTAATCCAAGGCTATGACCCGGACCAAACAATTGCGGCACAAGAGGATGGCGATACCTCTATCATAAACAACGGGTCAAATACAATTAACTCCCTAAATGAGGTATACAATGAAAACGATTTCTAAAATACGGGCGCTGGCCGTAGCGGCAGCATGCGCCGGACTTGCGTTTGCCCCGTCCGCCATGGCGGTTCAGCGGCCCAACTCTTCCGTCGCGACGGGTAGCGCAAGCACTACCGCGCCTAAAACTATCCAAAACACTTTTTGCACCAGGCTTGCCAATGCCGGCGCCGCAACCCAAAACCGCTTGACGGAAAAATACCAGCAGGTTACCCAGGCAAGGCAGAATACCAAAGATGCGTTGCACAACCGCCGTGAGGAACGCGACCAAAATATGGAACAGGCGCGCGAGCAGGCTGCTTCCACCACGAAAGCGGTAATGCAGCAATTACTGGAACGCGCCCAAACCGAAGCGCAAAAGCAAGCCATTGTCCAATTCCAGCAGCAAGTACGGACAGCGGCCGCAGCCAGAAAAGCCGCGGTTGATGCGGCCATGGAAGCTTTCCGCAAAGGCCTGGATGCCGAAGCGGCAAACCGGGAAACCTTGCTGCAAAACGCTGCCAGCAAATACAAAACCGCTGTCCAAACCGCTTTGAATAAAGCCCAAAGCGATTGCCAAGCCGGCCAGGATACGGTTACGGCTAAAACCGCATTAAACAACGCTTTAAGAGCGGCTCAGGCCGAATTGCAAAAAACCAAACAAAACTTGGACAACCGCGGGGGAAAAGTCAGAACCTTAACCCAAACCAGAAACCAGGCCGTGAAAAAAGCCGCGGATGACTTTAAGGCAGCCATGGAACAGGCGCGCATCCAGCTAAAAGCCGCATTCCAAGCACAAACGCAAACCCAGGCAAGCGGCACTCCCGATAACCAATGACACCAAGCAGTCATACAATTCAAACAATCCAATCAACGGGCACCATTGCGCAGCGCAATGGTGCCCGTTGATATCGTTGATATTTGTTTAATTTCCATAAATCCTGGACACTAACCCCCATAACTATTTTAAGATTTTCTTAAAGCCAGGGATTTCAACAAAAACACAACCATAAAAACCGTAACCGCAGTCAAGGTAATCAAAATGCCGGCCGGTTGGCTTATGGCCTGGGATAGTAAAATTCCGGCAACGGAAAAAACAATGCCAAACACTATGCCCAAAACGGCGTATTGCCTTAAATTGCGGCTTAACAGCCTGGCTGTGACGGCCGGCACGGCGACTAAGGCCGCAGTCATTAGCCCCCCGACCAGCTTGACTTCCAAAGCCACCACCAAAGCCAAAGCGATTAAATACACTAAAAGGTACTTTTTAGTATTCACGCCTTCCATTTTAGCCAGGTCTTCGGAAATTTCCATTAAAATGATTTTGGAATAAATTTTTTGCAAAACGAAAAAGATCAGCAAGGAAGCGGCCGCCGCAATTCCTGCGGACCAGGGGCCAATGAGCAAAATGTCGCCGGTAAAAATTTCCTCCAAACTTCCCGAGGGTGCGATCAATAAGGCAATGGCCACGCCCGCGGTAAACAGCACGGCAATAAGCGTTTCCGTCGGCAGTTTGGTTTTGGTTTCCAGAATCCAAACCGCAACCACGCCTAGCAGGATGGAAGCAAAAGCGCCCAAGGAAGGATCAAAAGACATAAGCACTGCCAGGCCGACTCCCGGCAGCACAAAATGCGACAACGGGTCTACGGCTACGGTCATTTTTTTCAAAAGCATTAGCGTGCCCAAGTAACCGGCAATGCCGCCGACAAATATGCCCGTAACCAAACTGTACAAAAAATGGCTAGTCATGGTGATGTTGATAAAATTTAGTTTCTCCGCCGTAAAGCTGGCCCAGCATTTCGGCGGTTAAGGCTTCTTTGGGCATGCCCGCGCAAACCAAGTTGCGGCTTAGGCAGATGACTTTGCTGGCGAACTGGTAAACCACGCTCAAGTCATGGGAAACCAGAAAGATTGTTAAATTTTTTTCCAAATGGATTTTTTCCAGCAAACGGTAAATTGACTGCTGCCCGGATACGTCTATGCCTTCCATGGGCTCGTCGAAAAACACCACTTCCGGATTAGACATTAGCTGCCAGGCCATGAGCGTGCGCTGGTACTGCCCGGGAGTCAGCAGGTTCATGGGGCGCTTTAATATCCCCTTCTCCAGTCCGACTGACCGTAATACGCTTTCCTCGCTTTCCTGGTAATTTTTAATACCTTTCAACTTGAAAAATTCGGCTACGGTAATGGGAATACCCTTAACCAAAGGCAAACGCTGCGGCACATAGCCCTTGCGCAAGGGCTTGAGCCAGGAAACCTGGCCGCTAAAAGGCATTAAGCCGAGCAGGGTGCGAAGCAGCACGGTTTTGCCCGCGCCATTGGGCCCTAAGATGGCTACAATGTCGCCCTGCTGGACGGAAAAAGAAAAATTGTCTATGATTTTTTCCTTGTCCAGCTCCACGGTCAGATTTTTTATTTCCAGGATTGTTGGGGACATAAAAAAATTTAAAAATTTAAAGATTTAAAGATTGAAAGATTGGCAAGCCTGAAAATTTTCAATCTTTCAATCTGTGTCATGGTGGACTATTTCTATCGCCTTCCCTTCCACCAGCGCCTGGGTAACTTTCTTATAGGCGGATGACAATATGCGCTGGAACGTGCTTTGGGACGTATGCATCTTTTTTGCGCATTTCTCCTGATCCAAGCCTTCCATATTCTTAAGCCGCATGGCTTCCAGCTCCTCCACGCTCAAATCCATTATCTTCAAAACCGCCACAGGAATTCCCTGCGGCTTGAAATAGGTTATCTGCGGATTAAATTTTATCTCCGGACAAAAACAAAGCCGAGGCCTGGCCATAATCTAAAAACTTTTATCTATAATCTGTAATGAATATATACCCAAAATTATTTTTCGTCAAGTAAAAACCGGCGCTTTGCCGTTTAATGCCTTAACATAAAGCATTTCTTGACAATTCCCTAAAAATCACTTTGTAATACTGGTTTTTTAGGATATAATATATACATAACTAAAAATTAAGGAAACCAATATGAACCATAAAAGAATTATTGCGGTTTTTGCTGTGGTTTTGGGCCTGTCTCTCAGCCTGCAAAGCCCGGCTTTAGCCGCAAATGTAGCCGTTCCTATAACGGCCAATATCAGCTCCGACAGCGTAAACGGAACACCCGTTTCCCTGCCGGCGCTTACCATTTCCGAAAATGCCCCCGGAGATATTCCTGCCAGTACCCTAGTATGGGTCTTACCTTCGGGCTTTGCGTTTGATACCGCTTCTGCGGCAGACGTAGCTTTTGCTGGCACAAATTTAAGCGGTTCCGGTGCAGTATCTTTTCCGGACAGCACGCATTTTAGCGTAACCGTCACGGCCACTTCAACTGCGGCGGGAAGTATAACAATCGGCTCCACGATCCCTTTGCGGGTTAAAGTCAAATCCGGCACTCCGCTTGCCCCGGCTGGCAACATCTTACTAAGCTCGGGTGAAATAGCCGGATTTAATGCCACTTCCAGCTTTGGCACCTTGGCCCAGGTAGCTGGTGCCGCCAATAAGCTATTTTTTTCCATTCAACCGCCTGCTACGGCAAATACCAATAGCGCCTTTAGCGCTGCCTTAAGCGTAAAGGATCAATTTGGAAACGTAGCCGTTTCCGACAGCGGCCGCACCGTTTCCCTTTCCGTTATTCCGGTAAGCCCTACAACCACGGCCGGTTATTTGAACAATGCCATAGCTATAGATAACAACGGAAATGCGAATTTTTCAGCTTTGTCTTTTTCCGCTACGGGAACCATCCAGCTTCTAGCAAACGCTTCCGGCCTGGCTTCAACTACCAGCAATAACATAACATTTTCCAACCAGGCTAACACCACCACGCCGCCGGTGGCAACCACTTGCGACTTGCATAACGGAATTTTAGTAAAAATTGGGGACAGTCCCACCGTTTATATGGTGGTTAATTGCGTTCTTCGGCCGTTTACTTCGGCCGCCATCTTCCATGCTAAAGGCAAAAAATTTGAAAACATTAGGAATATCAGCAGTCTGGACGGCGCCTACTATGGCATTGGCCGGCCTATCGGCCAGGGCAGTGACGACGATTCAACCATAATAATACCTCCGACCATGCCTGCCGGCACGACTACGCCGCCAAGCCTGTCTGGCTTACCTGACGGTTCTGTGGTAAAAATCCCCGGCAACCCTACGGTTTACTTGGTATCGGGAGGCGTGCTTCAGCCATTTACTTCGCAAAATATTTTCTACGCCCATAAAAAGAAGTTTTCCGATATCCGGCAAATTACGCCGGAACAGTTCATCTCCTTAACTTTGGGGTCACCAGCCACCTTTCCGGACGGTACCTTGCTAAAAGGGCCTAGCAATACGGTCTATGTGGTTAAAGACGGGCAACTTTACGGCATCACTTCCATGACCGTATTCAACCGCCACGGCTGGAAACTGAATAATGTCCTTCAAGTGCAGCAACAAGATTTGAATACGCTTTCTACAGGCGGGATTGAAGACTAGGTTGTAAAAATTAAAAATCGCCCGAATTCGTTCTAATAATGAACGGACAAACGGGCGATTTTTAATTTATTTACGTGTTCCAGCTTTCTTAAAACACGCTATTTTGCTATAATATTATCAACTAAATAAAAAACACATACCTAAAAACAAGAACAAGGGTGACATTTTAAACATTTCCAAAAACGACAAATACCGGACGGTCAAAGAGCTGTTTGAACACAGCCAGTCCAGTTCTTCCTATACCATGCTGGTCTTGTCCATAATAATTATTGCGTTGTGGCTGCTTTTAAATAATTCCGCCATAGTAATCGGCGGCATGCTGGTTTTTTCCCTGCTAAAATTTTCCAAGCTGGAAGAACAGATTAGACAGAAAGAAGAGAGGGAAGAAGCAAAAAGATATAATTAAGGCTTAATTTGCTTTATCAAGATTTTATTTTACACATATGAGCAAACGAATATATATTGTTTTAACGGTTCTTGTAGTCGTGACTGCGGGTTTTATGTTCTGGCAAAGCAGGCCGCAGACTGCGGACAATGGCGCTGTGCAGGGAGTCGCCACGCAGCAGGAAGTGTTTATAGACGTGCGCACGGACCAGGAATGGCAAGCCGGGCATTTGGATAATGCCCTGCACTTTGACCTGGCCAAAATGCAGCAAGGAGAGCTGCCTAACCTGCCCAAAGACGCTTCCATTGCCCTGTATTGCCGCACAGGAGTGCGCGCCGGACAGGCTTTGCAGATATTACAGGCAAACAGCTTTACCAATGTACGCAACGCCGGAGGATACGCTGATTTGCAGACTAAGGGAGCAAAAATCTGCTTGGGCGAGGCTGCTTCGTGCAAATAGACTTAAACGCACCGTCTATTGAGCCCTGTAAAATAAGTTAAAATTATTTTGCCTTTCTAATGGAAAAATTGTCCAACTTTACAAGCAGACGCCAATGATAGCGCCTTTGGCGCAATTCTTGGCCGCAACTGATAAGTTCTTTTGACAGTTTTGTCAATTTTATTATTTTTGTCATTTTTCTATTTTTCCATTATGTGCGGCGCATTTTCCATACTGCACCCTTTTAAAGAGTTAGGGAGCCCGTTTAACGCCGGTTATAACGGGCCGGATTTAGGCCCGAAGCCCAATGCCAGGCCGGGGCAAATGCTGCCGGTTATTTTAAACAGCGAGCCGGACGAGGTTAAGTTGGCGCTTTGGGGCGTTAAGCCTGCCTGGAAAAAAACCGGGGGCGCCATTATTAACACACGCAAAGAAAGCTTGGAAACCAAATCGGTTTTTATGGAATCATTTCATAAGCGGAGATGCCTCATTCCGGCAGACGGATTTTACGAATGGGCGCAAATTGCCAGCAAAAAAGTTCCCTATTTGTTCCGGCTTAAGTCCAAAAATATTTTTGCCTTTGCCGGAATTTGGCAAACCGATAAAACAACCGGACAGCCGGCTTTTACAATTATCACCATTGCCCCGAACTTGCTGGTTAAAAAAATCCACGACCGCATGCCAGCCGTTTTACCGCCGCTTAAAGAAAGGTTGTGGCTGGACGAGGAGACTAATCCTTTGCTGCTGATAAATATGCTTAACCCCTACCCCCAAGAATTAATGGAAAGCCTGCCCGCTCCTCCTCTTACCGGAGCCAAGCCCACGGCCAATACCTTATTTTAAATCCTTACGGCTTAAATGTCGATTTTGAAATTAATAAACAAAATAATGAAAAACATAATCAATTGGAAATTATTTTTTATTTTGCTTGCCGCTTGCGTTGTGGCATCGTTTTTGGTGCTGCCATATGAATTCGCGATTATCCCGGCTATGTCAGAATTGTTCAGCCCGGCCCTGCTTGTTGCGGCGTTTGTCCAGGCTATTGTATTCTTTTCTATCGCAATATTTTTTGGCCTGATTCTATCCAAGCGTGTTGGTTTTAACCTGCCGGTCTTGGAAGGCTGGTTAAAGGGGGAAAAGCAGGGCGGGTACTTAAAATCCATTCTTGGCCTTTCTGTTGGTTTGGGTATATTGGGGGGATTATTAATAATACTATTAAGTGTGCCTTTTGGAAATTTGTCAGTTGAATTTTTAAGAGCCGAGGCGGCAGCGGCTGCTTGGAAAGGATTTTTAGCGTCGTTTTACGGCGGGATAGCGGAAGAAATTCTGTGCCGGCTGTTTTTGGTCAGTTTATTCGCCTGGATTTTTATGAAATTTAAAAAGACGCGCGAAGGCCGTCCAACCAATATTGGCATTTGGCTGTCAATAATTTTGGCCGCGATTCTTTTTGGCCTGGGCCATTTGCCGATTACGGCAGACATTACCGCCATAACTCCTGTGGTAATTCTTAGGGCAATCTTCCTTAACGGCGTTCCCGGCATAATTTTCGGCTGGTTGTTTTGGAAAAAAGGCCTGGAATCTGCCATTATTGCCCATTTTTCAGCTGATATCGTGATTCACGTAATTACCCCGCTTGTAGCTTTGCTGTTTATATGAATTAATGCGAAAAGTTTCTTAAACCGCCTGGCTTAGTAGGCGGTTTTAATTTGACATATTTTTTTACCTGGGCTAATATATGAATATATGTTCATACGTCAACGCTGCACCTGCAAAGAATGCGCAGTCAATAAAGATTTTCCCGACAGCCGGGTAATGCCGGTAGCGCGGTTATTAAAACTGGTTTCCGTGCCTTCCCGGCTCAACATCTTATTGCTCTTAAAACAGTCTCCTCACTGCGTTTGCGACATTGCAGCCCATACCAAATTGTCCCAGACCTTAATTTCCCACCATTTAGCGGACTTAATGGGAGGCGATTTGGTAAACAGCAAAAAAGACGGAAAATTTATTGAATACGGTCTGACTGCCAAAGGGAAAAAGATTGTTTCCAATCTAATGAAGCTATTTTGAACAATTAACCGATCATAAAATTATGAAAATCCAAGTTTTGGGTTCAGGTTGCCCGACCTGCGAAAAACTGTTTGAAATAACCAAACAAGCCGCCGCTGAATTGAATATTGCTGATGAAGTGGAATACGTAAAGGATATCCAACAGATTTTGAACATGGGCCTAATGTCCAGTCCTGTTTTGGCTATAAACGGCAAGCCCGCCTTAGTCGGTTTTACGCCTGATGTGGAAAAAATTAAAACGGTTATAAAGAAACAAATTTCCTAAAATGAGTATTTTTTACCCCCTCCAACTGCTTGTCGACTGGCTGACCTATTCTGTTTTCCGTATTGCCCCACAAACCCTTTTAGCCGATGCGGTCAACTTTTTTGTTTATGATACGCTAAAAATTTTTATCCTTTTAACGGTCATTATTTTCGTGGTGTCGATTATCCGCTCGTTCCTGCCGCCGGAGAAAACCCGCAAGCTACTTTCAGGCAAAAGCAAATACACGGGCAATGTCATCGCCTCGGTTTTGGGAATATTCACTCCTTTTTGTTCCTGCTCGGCCATTCCCCTCTTCCTGGGCTTTGTGCAGGCAGGCGTGCCGCTGGGCACGACTTTTTCCTTTTTGGTCGCCTCGCCAATGATAAACGAAGTGGCTTTAGTCCTGCTTTTGGGATTATTCGGCTGGAAAATTGCCTTAATTTATATTGTCAGCGGACTTGTTATTGCCATCTTATCTGGCATTGTCATTGGCAAATTAAACCCCGAGAGTTTAGTGGAAGCCTTTGTCTTCCAAAATTCTTTGAATACGAATACGGTTTTACCACAAATGTCTTGGATAGAACGATTCGCTTACGCCAAGGACTACACCTTGGATATTCTGAAAAAAATTTGGCCGTATATCATAATCGGCGTTGGCGTGGGAGCCTGGATACACGGTTACGTGCCGACTGACTTTTTGGCGAGATTTGCTGGCAGTAGCAAATGGTATGGCGTGCCGCTGGCCGTTTTAATTGGCATCCCGCTATATTCTAACGCCGCTGGCGTTATCCCATTAGTTTCTGCCTTAACTGAAAAAGGTGTGGCTATGGGAACGACTTTAGCTTTTATGATGTCCGTAACGGCTTTATCGCTACCTGAATTTATGATTCTGAAAAAAGTGATGAAAACCAAACTCATCCTGCTCTTTGCCGCTATCGTTAGCACCGGCATAATCTTCACCGGCCTGCTGTTTAATCTGCTCCTCAAATAAGGGCGAGTGATTCCAACTAAGCAATCGCTTCCTTAAAGAAAATATCCAACTCTGGAATAAAATCTAGTTACTAGAATACGGCTAATACCTGAATTATATACTCCACGTAATGTTTAAGTCATCTCTATCACCAACATTTGACTAATTCGTCATAAGTAATACAATAAAGATGGTTGAATTATTTAATTAAACCTGAAAATATGCCGGAACTCACCCTACAAAACATTGAGTTATTGCTTGACAACAAGCTGGAACCTATTAACACAAAATTGGCTGCAATGGAAGAAACCCTGGCCAGCCATACGGAAACCTTAAACAACCACACCACAGCCCTGGATTCCATAGCCAAGGATGTTAAAAGTTGGAATACGGAAATGGCGATGATGAGGGCCAGGCTTGACCGCCACGATTTGTGGTTTAAGCAGGTGGCAGACAAGTTAAATTTAAAATTGGAAACAAGTTAATTTGGCCGGGTTGTCATAAATATATCCAATTATTCCAAATCGCCTAATCCTCCTTTGTCCGCCTCTGGCGGACTACGGACGGACAAGCCGCGTATCGATTGTGACCGACGTGGCAAGCTGGCGATTTTTTGGTATAATTAAACAAAGGAACACTAGGGCATTTTTTATGAAAAATTTTATACTTGCTTTTTCAATCATTCTATTAGTAGCGGCGGGGTGCAATAAAATCCAACAGCCAGAAAATGAACAAGGTACTCAATCTCAAGCCAATATTCCTCTCCAGAGCAGGCCGAATCTTGGAAATCCGAATGCACAGCAGTCAACCAACACAGAAGCCGTTAAACAAGATTATATAATCTCTGACAGCCAAAAGACCGGTTGGAAAACATACGCAAATACAACAAAAAAATTCAGCTTTGATTTTCCTTCTGATTTTAAATTGAAGGGAGGCGAAGGCGGCACACTGCCTGGAGAAAATGGAGAACCGGAATACGCTTTAAAAACAACTCTGACTAAAGATGACAAAGCTTTCTTTACAGTCCTTCTAAATTTTCCCGGCTCTGGTTGCGGCGAAAACTCAAAATGGATTAGCAACAGCACCTTGCGTGTAGGAGAAACAAAAATTGCCAAAGCCATATATAAAAATGAGCCTGATACGCGCTGTATACAATATACAGGTTTTACCAACGGCATTTATGTAATAGGCTCTATGCCTATTAAAAATCCCGAATTTGAAAACATTTACGATGAGATTATCTCCAGCTTTGATGTTGATAATATTTTTGCCAATTTGCCAAAAGAACTCCGGCAGAAAGATTATAATTTCAAGCTAAGCCCGACCAAAGGATACATTATAACTACCTCTATAGCGTCCCAGGATAAAAGTAAAATAGTTTATTCTGAAATCAGCGACTGCATTAAGGCGGCTAACAGCTACAATATTGCCGAAAGTGATACTTGCCGAGATTGGAAATATAATGTCTTTGTAAAAAATCTAACAACGGGCGTAGTTAAAAAAGTATACTCCTATCCTGAACCGGTATCGTGGTATCAAAATCTATTGGCCAAAGAAGCCCATGCAGGAGGATGCCCCCTTGTTCCCTTCCCCCTTGCCTGGTCTAAAAACGTCGACAAGATTGTTTTGGAATTGGGCAACCCCACGGCTTGCGGGTCTGGAGGATACACCCGTTACTGGTATTTTTCTATTAGCCCGAATGGCGGCAATATGGAAAACTTGGCATACGGAGACGCCATATTTTTAGATTCTTATGACAAAGTAGTTTACACTGACTTTAATCCCAATACGGGAATTTGCGGAACTATGGGCGAAAGCGTTGGCGAAGGAATTATCCTAAAAGATATTGAGAGCGGAAAAATCACCAAGCTGGTCGGCGAACCAGGTTTTACGTATTCTATTGTAAAAATAAATAACCAGCAGAATAATTTAACCTATACTGTCAATAAAATTAGCCCATCAAAGGACGGCTGTTTTGAATCCACCTCCCCAGCTTTAACAAAAACTCTGTCCTTATAATCTGGTTGCTTGAAATTAGTCACCAAAAAATCACACCAAAATTATGCAAATCCATATTGACCCTGAAGTGGAAGAATTTATTTCTTCCCTGGAAAAGTCAACTATTGCCAAAACTTTAAGGACTTTGGATTTGCTGGAAAAGTTTACCTTTAATCTTAGTATGCCGCATAGCAAGAAAGTAGCAAACGACCTTTTTGAATTGCGGGTAAGAGGCCAGCAGGAAGTCAGGATATTTTATTGCTTTCAAAAAGGTACAATTTATCTGCTATCTGGCTTTATTAAGAAAACCCAAAAGACACCGCCAAGCGAACTAGCTAAAGCCCGTAACAAATGCCAAAATTTAACGTCTTGACAGATATAACCTATAGAGTATAATATTAATATAATCTATGGAGTATATTATGAATAACTATAAAAACTTCAAAAAACAGCTCTTAAAGGACAAGGAAATCAAGAAAGCCTACAAAGACTTAGGCCCGGAGTTTGCCGTGGTGGAAATGATTATCGCCAAACGGTTAAAAGAAGGCTTGACCCAAAAAGAACTGGCTAAAAAAGCCAAAACCAAGCAGCCCGTCATCTCTCGTTTAGAACGTGGCGACTTTAGCCCATCCCTGCAATTCCTCTATCGTCTGGCTGATGCTTTGGATGCCAAATTGCGCATTTCCATCTCCTAATTTTCGTGCTTAAGAAAGTGCGGGTTCAATTCCATTTAACCAATCACTTACCTAAAGAAAACCTTAAGCTCTGGAAGCAAATCAAGTTACTTGAGTGCAACAAATATACGCAATTACTCCAAATCGCCTAATCCTCCTTCGTCCGCCTCTGGCGGACTACGGACGGACAAGCCACGTATCGGTCGTGACCGACGTGGCAAGCCGGCGATTTTTTGGTATAATTAAAGCAGTTCATGATTCCAAAAAGGCTTAAAAATTTTAATTACGAATACGAGAAAGGCAGTGGGCCATTACAAAGCCCAGAACTACTGGATAGTAACTTTACCAAAGGGAATTGCCGCACGGCGTTACAGCTCTATTTTTATTACGTCCATTCGCTTTTCCTAAAACCTGAGCAAATACTGTTGCCCGAG
The DNA here is from genome assembly GCA_023484515.1 of Patescibacteria group bacterium. Classification (GTDB taxonomy): domain Bacteria; phylum Patescibacteriota; class Doudnabacteria; order UBA920; family UBA920; genus JAMDAY01. Next base: position 25,039 of record JAMDAY010000001.1, on the reverse strand, counting down.
GGTTACAAAAATACCGGGAAGTTTATATTCAAGGAAGAGCCTATTGACTTCGGTAAGCTGAACAGAGGCGCTGTAATATACGCTCAAAATCTTAGGGGCAAGAAAGAACAACTGTTAAACAAAGATAAAGATACTTTTCCTACAGAAGACGAATGGATATTACATTTGCATACCGCAATTTATTTGGGTGAATTTGACAGCGAACTGTCCCAAATTTTACCCGAAGGGGAAGATTATCCAAAACACACTCCCCTGGTTTGGCACGCCACGACCATAGAAGGCAAAACCTGCGTTTGGACACTTGAAAAATTTTTACATTATTACAAATCAATATCAGCAAAAAGAATTAATGACAAATTCATTCAAAGTTGAAAGTTCTAAAGCCTCTGACCATTTACCAATTTCAGTAAATATAGAACTATGATAAAATCCATAATTTTTGATATAAGCGGGGTGGTTACTTTTGACAACTATCACCAAATTTATGCAAACTTCGCCGAGAGGGTAGGTTTGCCTCCCGAATTCATCTCTGGGTTTTTTAAGGAAAATTGGAATAATCTGCTTATGGGCCACATTAGCCTTGAAAAGATATTTGAAACTTTTAGGAACAAAGGAGTAAATACCGAAGCTGACCTAAAAACCATATGGCTGGAGGAAGCCCTGAAAATCAGGAAAGTAAACACGGAAATGGTAGACATAATTTCCAAATTAAGGAAAAACTACACGGTCGGAGCACTTTCCAATTTAACGCCGCCAAGAAAGATGGTTGACGAAGCGTTAAAAATTTACGAGCATTTTGACTTTGTGGTATTATCCTGCGTAGAAAAAATAAAAAAACCTGACTCGAAATTTTACCAATTAGCCCTGCAAAAAGCCAACTGCTCGCCTGCCGAAGCAGTGTTTGTGGACGACAACGAACGCAATGTCATAGCGGCAAGGGTGTTGGGGTTAAACGATATTTTATTTGTAGATAACAAAAAATTGTTAACTGATTTTAATAACTTAGGAATTGTTATATGAAAACTTTCATTCAAAACCGCAATAACAAAAAAATATCGGTAATAATAGAAGAAACCGCCAATCAAAAAGGTTTAGCTTTTGTTATGCACGGGCAAGGCGGTTTCAAGGAACAGGCGCATATTCAAACTTTTGCTGACGCCTTTAAGAACAACGGGCTTACCGTAGTCAGGTTTGATACCAGAAACACCATTGGCGAGAGCGAAGGTAAAATGGAAGACGCTTCCGTAACCAGCTATTACCAGGATTTAGAAGATGTTATTAATTGGGCCAAAACCCAAAGCTGGTATCAGGAACCGTTTTGGCTTGCAGGACACAGCTTAGGAGGTATTTGCATTAGCCTCTATGCAGAAAAATATCCCGAACAGACAAAAGGCCTCGCTCCCATTTCAACTTCAGTATCAGGAAAGTTGGCTTGGGAAGCTTATGGGCCACAAGTAATTGAAGAATGGAAAAAGGTTGGGTATAAGGAATCCGAAAGTTCTTCCAAGCCTGGGGTGATGAAACGAGTGAACTGGGCTAATATGGAAGATATCCTAAAGTATAACCTGCTGGATAATGTGGATAGGCTAACTATGCCTGTATTGATGATAGTTGGAGACAAGGACACCAGCACGCCGCCAAATCACCAGCAAACCCTATTTGAAAAATTGCCGGGTAAAAAAGAACTGCACATTATCAAAGGAGCGCCTCACACATTCAAAGCTCCCGAACATCTAAAGGAGATTAAGGATATTTTTGATAAGTGGATTAAGGGCAACTTATAAATCTATGGAAAACTGCATCTTTTGCAAAATCGTAAACGGGGAAATTGATTCGGCCAAGTTTTGGGAAGACGAGAAGTTCTTGGCGATTTTGGACGTAAACCCCAATACCAAGGGAATGGCCTTGGTCTTAACCAAACAACATTTTGATTCCTATGCTTTTGATATACCAGACAAAGAGTATCAGGAATTTTTGTTGGCCGCCAAAAAGGTTGCTGGCATATTGGAAAAAGGCTTAAACGTCCAAAGGGTTGCAATGGTTATGGAAGGGTTGGGAATTAACCACACCCATATCAAGCTCTATCCCCTATACGGTTTGGATGAAAAGTTTAAGGAAATGTGGGCAAAAGACAGGGTGTATTTTGACCGTTATGAAGGCTATATTTCCACCCAGTTAGGCCCGCAGGCCGACGTGGAAGAGCTAAAAAACTTAGCAAAAGAAATAAAGCAAAATAATGGATAAAAATTCTATCGGAATAGGTGTAGTTGTCGTAGTTAGGAACGGCGATAAAATTCTTTTTGGAAAACGGCTGGTGAAAGTTGGTAACGGACAATGGGGATTGCCTGGCGGGCATTTGGAACCAGGAGAATCTATGATTGCCGGAGCCAAACGGGAGTTGTTGGAGGAAACAGGACTTTCAGCCGACGAATTAGAGTTCGTCAATATCACCAACGACCCGCGCCCAGGAGACGAACATTGGATTCATTTAGTGTTTTTGGCCAAAAATGTTTTCGGTGAACCTAAAAATACAGAACCTAATAAGTGCGAAGGTTGGGAATGGTTTAGTATAGATAAACTACCCGAACCTTTATTTTATGGCCACCAGAAATTATTGGAAGCGGTATTGCATAATCAACTTTTAAGCGATTAGCGTATCAAAAAAACCCTTGTTTTTAACGGCTCAACGCGTTGAGCCGTTGAATTTTACGCTTAAAAATGCTATAATACATATATGAAAAACTGGTCAACCGATATTAATCGGCTAAAAACAGATCCTGAAAAACTGGCCATTTGGGAATTGGAACAAATGGTCAATTTTGGTTTGGATGGAGAAAAACTAGAAGAAAAAAAATTAAAAAAATATTGGGACCGCCTTAACATTGACCCTGACAAAAAAAAGTATTTGGGACGCCTGATTTATGGCCAATAGCATCTTGACCGGTCACCAGATAAAATTTTTGGGAATCCTGGGCCAGGAACACCGTCTTGCCGGTTCTTTTTACCTGACCGGCGGCACGGCGTTGGCCGGTTTTTATATCCCCTACCGTTATTCCGAAGACTTGGATTTTTTTTCCGAAAACGAGGTTGATATTCTCGCCATCCAAACTTTTCTTAAAAAAAACGGCGATTTGTTGAATATCAAAAAAACGGAATTTCAAACCAGTTTTAACCGTAACCTGCTTTTTCTCACTCTTAAGGACAATTCCACCTTAAAAACAGAATTTACATACTTTCCCTTTACCAGGATGGATAAAGGCAAAACCGAGTACGGAGTGCAAATTGACAGTTCCCTGGACATTGCGGTCAACAAGCTTTTCACGATTTACCAGCGCACTGCGGCCAGGGACTATATGGACTTGTTCCAACTTTGCAAAACATACAACTATAACATTCCCGATCTTATAGCCAAGGCCCGTTTAAAATTTGACACGCATATTGACCTGCTCAAGCTTGGTTCCCAATTTAACAAAGCTACGCAAGCGGCTGACCTGCCCCGGTTGGTCTCTCCTTTACCTGAAAAAGATTGGCACGGTTTCTTTTTGTCTGAAGCCGACAAACTTAAACCGGAAATCTTGTCGTGAAAATAATCATATGGGTCCGACTCCACTTGACCGCCAGATTTCCTAAGTTAAAAATCCTTGCAAATATTGAGCTTTTCCGGTGTGAACTGCTGGAATAAACTGCTCTTTAGGGCAGTTTTTTTGTTTTAATTTTTGGTTGACAACTTTTTCAAAAACCTTTTATGGTCTGAGAGAGGCGGATTGAATTAGGAAACATAGAAATCAAATTAAACACCATTATCAGCACCAATCCACGACCATGCACAAATACCACATCTCTTAACAGACGTTTTTTGGGATCGGCACCTAAATGCGAAGGCAAAGAAACGGAAAATCCACGTCGCCCGTAGACATGTTGCATTCACATTTTTATTCACGTTTCTTAACGCCCTATCCTAAAAGGAACAACTTATCAACAGATGTTTTCAGGATTTTAGCCACATCGCTGGCTAATTTTAAGGAAGGATTGTATTTCCCCTGTTCAAGAAACACAATAGTCTCACGCCTTACGCCGGCTTTTTTTGCCAGTTCTTCCTGCGTTAAATTATGCTTTAACCTAAATTCTTTAATTCTGTTTTCCATAAATTGCCGAAGTGGCTCTATGAAATATTAACAATGCGCAAACAGAATAAGCTAACGTTGACCCAATGAGCATAAAATCTGAATTCACATTTCTTAAAGACATGAATGCGAACGCCAGAAGCGCACCAACCAAGGAAAACAGGCTCAAGCTAAGCCTTGCGGCATTTCCTGCTATTGCATAATCTCGTTCGTCATTTATCACTTCAACAACCTTCTTCTTCATAGAACCTATAACCGCCAAAGCGGAAAAAACCGCTACAACAGCCAGAAAATAGTTATCAAATATTATCGCCTGAGCTGTAATAACACCCACGATAAAACCCGTGATTATTTTTATCGTTCTAAATCTCTTATACGTCATATTTTTATATCTTTAGTTAATTATTTCTAACTATTCTAATGTTATATTATTCTAACATAATTGTCAAGTCTTCCATTCCCCCACCCGGACTCTAGGCAGGAAAGTTACGAATAAGCGAATAAAAGACGCTTCTTTGAGGTGCAAACACGGATTGACGGCTAATGAGCGATGGAACTTAGTACTATAAGAGAAATACGTTTCTTGCCGTCTCCGCTACTACGAAAAGGAAAAATATTTGTCTAAATAGCAAAAAAGAGCATTGACGGGAAGGGTTAAATCCGCTATAATACCAATACAATTTGAATAAATTGGTTTGTCTGGCACAGCAGGCAAAACGGTAAGCTCCTAAACATTTCTGTGCGGGAGTTTTTCTTTAGCCCGATATAGCCTCTCGGCGAAGTCGGATAACAAAATATGGCGGCTATGATATAACGGTTATTACATCGCTCTGTGGCAGCGAGAACTCGGATCCGACTCCTCTCAACCAATCACTTACCCCAAGTTTCGGTACAACTCTGGAAGAAAATCAAATCATTGGAGTGTAATAAGTACCTCCAACTGTTGCAAACTGCTTAAAAGGCAGTTTTTATTGTAATATATACGAATAACGATAAACATATATTGACAAACGATAAATACTCATTTAAGATAAATATATAAACAATCTATAAAATCACTTATGAAACTAAATCTAACAATTTTTCTCCAGATAGTGATTGTGGCCTTGGGTATCGTCGTTCTAACCGCAATGCTTTGGGAACCGCACCTTGAAGGTAGAAATGCGCACTCCACGTTTTTTGAAATTTACTTCAAAGACCCTTTTTTGGCGTATGCGTATGTATCTTCATTAGCGTTTTTTATAGCACTCTACCAAACATTCAAGGTATTGGAATATGTTAGGCAAAATAAGACATACTCACCAACTGCCATAAAAGCTCTACGGACCATAAAATACTGCGCACTAACCCTGGTCGTTTTAATTCTAGGGGCAGAAGGTTACCTGTTTATAGCTATACGGGGCAAAGACGATATTGCGGGCGGAGCCGCTTTGGGACTTTTTATGATTTTTGGCTCTGCTATAATCGCCGCAGTAGCGGCCGTGTTTGAACGAACTTTACAAAATACCGTAAATATAAAATTTAAAACGAATTAACCGCCTTAAACTTTAGCTATGAAAAAAAGCTCAACCTTATTCTTAAAGTTCGCAGTCTTCACTATCGGACTGGCAGTGCTCGCTTTGTGCGTCTTTGCATTACCTGCCGGGATTATGGCAGAGAACGCTGGCCGGTATCGCTATATTTTGCTTGGTATGTATATACCGGCAATACCCTTTTACTTTGGGCTATACCAGGCTTACAAACTCCTGAATCTGATTGACCAAAACAAGGCTTTTTCCCACTTGTCTATTGATGTACTAAAAATTATAAAATACTGCGCCTTTGTTATCAGCGCACTTTACGCTGCCGGTATGCCGTATATCTTTTCCGTAGCGCAAGATGACGATGCGCCAGGAGTGGTGGCAATAGGTCTGGTGATTATTTTTGCGTCTTTTGTTGTAGCGGTTTTTGCCGCTGTGCTGCAAAGGCTTCTTGGGGATGCCTTAGAGATAAAGAAGGAAAATGATTTAACCGTATAATATGGCTATTGTAATCAACATCGACGTTTTGTTGGCCAAGCGGAAAATGAGCGTTACGGAGCTCGCCGAAAAGGTCGGCATTACTATGGCCAACATTTCCATCTTAAAAAACGGCAAAGCAAGAGCCATCCGCCTCTCCACCTTGGAGGCGATTTGCAAAGCGCTTCAGTGCCAGCCTGGAGATATTTTGGAATATAAAAAATAAATCAAAATATATTTGACCCCTCAATCACCTAACCGATAATTTTATGCTATAATTATGGCATAAAGATGTCCATTCTCTTATGAAAATACGAAACTTTTTTCTGGCAAGAGGAATAGTGTTCGCCATAATATTAATTGGATTACTCATTTACTTTTTAATGAAGAAGTATCTATAATTGCCTACTAACCAACCCTTTGATGGAGCTATTTTAATTTTGCCTTGCTATGAATTTGACCAAAACCCCTTAAAATGATATATTATCTTTACTTGGCATCCGCCTACGTTAAAACTTCGGCGGACAGGCAACAGACAAATGTTAGGCACAGCTAACATTATCCCAAGCTCTTCACGAAATCTGTGCAAGAGTTTTTCTTTTGTCCGACGTAGCTTTAGCGAAGTTGGATTGTTAGCAAATATGGCGGCTATGGTATAACGGTTATTACATCGCTCTGTGGCAGCGAGAACTCGGGTCCGACTCCCGATAGCCGCCCCAAAGTTCAATTTGTGGCAAAAATTACACGACGCTTAAAATTTAAAGTAATATTATTGGCATTCCCTGAACTGGCGAATCTTTTATTTATTATGGTTTTAATAGGAACACCAGCTTCCTTACCATTTACAAAAAATCTTTAACCAAAAATATTTATCTACCCGCCAATACGACCATACCCTTTTGAAGTAGCTTTTTCCGATTTAAATTTGAATAACAAAATTCATACAAAGACAGTTGATGACCTCCCCGACGAAGGGTCTTATAGAATGGGATGGTCTGTTACCGTAACCGCCGTCTCTGGCTCAACCATAGGGGTAATAGGCAACCCGCAACCCCCCGCCTATACTACAGTCAAATTTCCAGACCAAAAAAGCAAGGCCTAAAGCCTTGTTTTTTGTATAAAGTAAACGTATTGACACACCCTACAAACCGTCCTATAATATATTCATCACGATGGGAGCAGGTTTATAAGGTTTCGTCCTTATGTAATTGGCTCCCTTTATAATTTTCCGGCATTTAAGCCGGTTTTTTATATTCCAGTTTATTCCGTAAATTATTCATAAAATCCAACTTGTTAGGAGCAAAAGATTTCAATAGCTTTGAATACTTTTGGGCATTCGGGACCAGCAATCTCAACAATTTATTCTGTTTGTTTAAATAATCCACCAAACAATAAAAATCCCCGTCCCCAGTAACAATAACCGCTTTATCGTAATTGTTATATTGAATCATGGCATGCAAAACTAATTCCGCATCCACGTTACCTTTCACAACAACCTCATTTCCTTTTTTGATTTCCAAAGTTGGTTTAAAAATTACAATATATCCGGCTTGCTGCAAATTTGTATAAAGTTGCTGGTTGCCAGCCATAAATCCTATAAACAAATAAGCTTCAGATACGCCGTACTTTTCCTTTAGATAAATTCTGAATCTTTTAAAATCCAAATTCCAACCTTGCGTCTTAATGGCTAGGTTCAGGTTCTGACTGTCAATAAATGCAAAATTTTTATCTTTTAAATTCATCATTCCAAATATTATTACACTTTAATTTTCTCACAATTTAACCTAAACGTCAAAATAGGTATTCCCTCAAAAAAAATTCATTGCCCAGTCCCCGATAATAGCCGCCCCAAAACGAACGCCTCAACACGTGTTGAGGCGTTCGTTTTGTCCAATAATGCCTATTCGGTCGTATTGCCGTCGAAGTGCTCTTCTTCGTCTTTTTCAGCCTGCTCTTTGGTTTCGTGCACTACGCCGTCGCGATGGTTGGGCGGGGAATACAGCGTATATAATTTCATGGGTTCGGTTTCGGAAGTGTTAATTATGTTGTGGCGCGTGCCGGCCGGCACCACCACTGCCCAACCGTCCCCTATTTCGGTTTCTTGACCGTTTAACACTGCCTTTCCTGACCCGGCCTCCACGCGCAAAAATTGGTCCAAGCCGTGCACTTCTTCGCCAATGTCTTCCCCCGGCTTAAGACTCATTAGCACCAACTGGCTGTTTTTGGCCGTATAAAGCACTTTGCGGAAATAATTATTCTTTATAGAGGCTTCTTCCACGTTTATGGTGTATCCATTCATATTTTTGATGATTAATTGTAATTTTATTGCAGAGAAAAATTTTCAAAATGAATCTTTGAACGGTTCATGCCAAGATCAATTAATATTTTTACTACATCTTTGGTCATTGGCAACGGTCCGCACAAATAAACTTCCCGCTGCAAAAAATCCGGCGCCAGTTTTTTTATCTTTTCTTCGTCAATCCTTCCTTTCTCCCCTGCCCAGTCCTGCTGGCGGCTTAGTATATGGTTAACTGCCAGCCGGTATTGTTGGGTCAAATCACGCAGCTCTCGTTTAAAAGTAATGTCTTGCTCGGTCCGGTTGGCATACAACAAAACCATATTTTTGCCTTCCTTGCCGAACTGCTCAATTAAGGAACGGATGGGCGTAATGCCAATGCCGCCTGCAATAAACAAAATTTTCTCCCCCGACAAAACCTTGCGCGTAAAAATCCCATAAGGCCCGTCTATCAACACTTTGGTCCCGGGCTTTAAATTTTTAATATGGGAAGTATAATCCCCGACATTTTTGACGGATATCCGCAGCAAGTCTTGGCCGGGATACATAGACAGGGAAAAAGGATGCGCCTGCTGCCACCACCCCTTGCCCAAAAACCTGAAGATCATAAACTGCCCGGCTAAAACCTTAAACTTGTCCAAATTCTTGCCGCCTATATAAACGGAAGTCACATTTTCGCTTTCCGGCTTGACCTCTTTGACATAAAAACCATACTTGTAAAAATACCAAACAGGGCGCATAAACCTATAAAGCAACAAACCGGCAAAAACCGCGGCGTAGAGTAATATCCAATATCCGGAAAAAAACGGATGCCCGACAAAATCCCCGCCCAGGCCGGTCTGATGGCCAAAAGCCAATAATACGGCAAGGTAGGCCAGTAAATGCGTGCGATACCACCATTCATAATTCCAATGGCGGAAAACAAAAATGACTGAATATGCGGCAATAAAAACGAGCAAAACCAACCCTATGGCCGCACTGGAAACGTCTTCGTAATGCAAGACAAGATCCCAAAGCTGGCTAAAAAATGTAAGCCTGTCGTTTAAGGCGTAACCAACGGTTAAAAATACGGGATGAGCAATCACAAAAATCGTAAAAATTTCTCCGTTATAATGATGCAGCAGGGAAAGCTTGTCCAAACCGAAAGCCGATTCCATAAAGCGCACGCGGCTCATAAACAACAGTTGCAGCAAGACAAGAAATACCGCCAGCAGCCCCGCCAACCGGCCTAAGGCTATATAAGGGTCTCCCCGGCCCATACTAAACCACGGACCTGAGTAACATCCCCAAAAAAAGATAATTATGGCCAGGTTGGCAATAATTAAAAAAGAGAAAGCGGCTTTTTTAGTCTTTACGGACATAGTTTTAAACTGCAATAATTATAGCATATTTTTCCTTAGCCATAGCCGGGAATTTCTGCCAATGCGAAAAAATCCCAGGCAATTTTAAACAAGGGAACTTTATTGGTTGCCGGTTTTGGGGATTTCCTTAGTCGCAATAAAAAACGGCCAAACCAGCAGAATTATCAAGAAAGATATTGCGGGAATGTGCCAGCTGCGGCTCGCGCACGGCTGGAACCACCACCAAATAATTGCGGCCAGAAATAACCCCGCCGCAAACAGCGTTTGGTAAAACGAATTTTTACGCCTGAATATTAAGAACCCTAAAACTAATAATACCGCCAACGCTGCGTATCCCAATTGCCGCCAATTTGCAGGCTTGCAAATTCCGGCACTCTCGCCCAAAAGCGCGGTTAAATTTGCCGGTGTGGCGGTACTTTCGCCTAAAACTTCCCCCTGGCCGCCGGATGTTTTGGGAGGCCGGCTGGAACTATTTGTTTCAAGTGGGGGCAAATAATCTTTTTCCAAAATATTGGCCGCACTGTCCCCTGCCACGGCGCCCGTCGCGAATTCATGCTCCAAACTTAACGCCTGGCCGGCGCAGGAAGAAACCCGAAAATAATAGGCCGTGCCGGGCAGCAAACCGCTTAAAACAAGCGAATGGCTTGCGGTTTGCAAATTTTCCGAAATGGAATAGGCATATCCGTATTTTGGAGGCAATGATAAGTCAAAATTATAATTCTCGCTGGCTGCGGCATATATAACGCTGCCATCGGTTGCCTGGGAAGTGGTCCAGGAAACTGTGGCGCTGCCCGTACCTACATTGCTAACTTGAATGGCAGATTCGGTAATTGAGCACGCCTGGATTATCCCGCCGCCGCTAAAGGTAGATACCGTGCCGCCGCCGGAATCTATTTGATCCTCTGTGCCTGCAAAGCCGGCTGCCAATTTAAAACTAGTGGTTTTTTCTTGCCAGCCGTTATTTTTTTCCAGGGGAAAGCTTATTTCTATTTCGTAGGTTTGGCTGCTGCCTCCGTCCAGATTGGCAATAACAACTTCTCCGGCCTGGTAAAAGTCGTACAAGGTTTTTTGTCCGGCAGCGCCGCCGTATAAATCCGCGCCGTTTTGTTCGCTAATAACCACGAACAAGGCGCGGGACAAGTCGTTGGCCGCTATGTCGTGCGGCCGGGGCTGGCCAAAGGCGTAACCCGGATAATCCACTGCCTCCACGGCAATGTCCTGGCCTTGCGCAGTATTGTTGACCACCTTAAACCAGGCCACTGCGCTTTCCCCGGGCATAAAGTTGGTTTGGGAAAATAACGGTAAAGGGGAATTTTGAAATTCCACAGTCAAGCCGGGGGAGATTGCCATTACCAAAGACGGCCATAAAGCCAGTGTCAACATTGCCGGGGAAAACCAAAATATTTTTTGCAAGATTTTTTTTATAGCCACAATCTTGAAGAAATAAAGATTTTAGATTGTTAAAAAATAGGGCAAATCCTATTATTCCCCCTCTGCCGCGGCAACGGGATCGGCTGCGGGAGCGGGTTCCGGGGGCAGGCTTTCCGGCAAAGGAGCCGGAGGGGTTACGGTTTCCGCAGGAGAACTTTCTTTCGGTGCGCCGGCTTCCGGTTCTGGGGCGGCCGTTTGCGGCTCTAAAACAGGAATTTCCGGCGCCGGATCTTGTTCGGGATTTGGCAAAACAGCGTCAGGATTGCCGGACGGCCCGTTAGGAATATTTTGGTCTTCAGCGCCAGGCTGGTCTGGAATCGGGATGGCTTCGGATTTTGCCGTAGCCTGTTCCGGCTGCTCTTGGGATTCTGGGGATTCCATAGTTATATCTTTGGCAGGGCCAGTTTGAAAATCTGCGGCTGGCTGAACATTTCCGTCTGGCGCCAATAATTCATCTTCGCCCTCGCCAAGATCTTCCGCTGGCTGCGGTTCGCCTGCCTGCTCCGTCGCATTAGACGTTTCCAATATATCCGTTGCCGGCAATTCATTATTACCAATATTTTCCAGCGTAGATTGTTCTTCCTTCAATACATTTTCATTCGCCGGATCAGCATCAACAAGACTGCTGCCGGAAAATCCCTGGGGCATGCCGCCGTAAATAACTTCACTCGCCGGGATTGTGCCCGTTTGCAGCAGCCAATCCACCAGTTCCTGCTCCTGCGGGGTCAACATATTATAGTCTATGGGCGGGCAGAAATCTTCGCTGCTGTCTTCGGACTGCACCATAAAGTTTTCCGGGCCCGTGGCCACCACTTTTATGCGGGAGATATGCGAAGGCACGTAGTAGCTGCCGTCTTCCAAAAACAGTGGGATGCGCCAGTCATAGCTTCCGGTATTGGGCGTGCCGGTAACAATGATTGCCCAAGTCGCGCCGCTGTCGCGGGAATAATATAAATCTATTTTTAACTCGTCGTCGCTGCCGTTGGGATTATGCGCGGTCCAGCGCAAAGTTTCGGTATGCCCGGCATACCACACTTCCCCGCCAACCGGATAGTCCAAAGTTGCAAAAGGCGCTTTTAAGCCCTGCCAGTCAGCTGGCGAATCTGTGTCTGTGCCGCTTGGTACTCGGGCGAGAAAATCACCCTTTGCCGGAGCGGTTACGCCCGGGTTCCAGAAAGTTACGCCATACTTGGTTGTCCCGGCGCCCCAATTCATCCAATCCATAATCTTGCCGTCGCTGTCTTTCAATATCAGGAGATCGCCGCCATCGTTCAATCCATTCCCAATAGGGCTGTTAAGCGCAATCTTTAACACGTTGCCGGGAATTTCCCAATAATCCCAGGTACTTGGTTTGTCGGTTATAATGGCATAGCCGCCTGCCGGAATAATTAGCGGGCTGGTGGAAGCCAGAGTGTCGGTAGAACTGTTGTCGCTTATGGTCCAATTGGAAATATTTACGGGCGCGGAGTCTGTATTATAAAGCTCTATCCATTCGTTATCCGTATTAATCCCGTGGGCAACATCGGGATTGGCGTAAACTTTGTTAATCTTAACCTTTAAAGGCGTGCGGTAGATTAAGTTAAAAGATGTTTCTTCTATGTCGCTAAAGCCTTCGGTGCTGGTAGCAAGATTATCCTGCCAGCCGGTATAGATTATTTTAAAGCCGCATTGCTTGTCCTGCAAAAAGTCCGGCGTTCCGGCGGCAAAACCGGCCTGGATTTGCCAGGTGGGAGTGGTGGTGGAAAAGATGTTGTCCGGGGAAACGTAAGACGAGAGAGGTTCCTGGCCTTGCGGCGCGTTGTTTAAGCTGGCGGACAAAATAAGCGCGTTGCAAAAGTCGCTGTCGCCGCCGGTTACTTCGCTTCTGACATTGTATTGGAAAGGCAGGCTGCTATGGTCCAAAATGGAGACAGTTGACGTTGCCGCAGCCTCCAAGGAGATTTCCGACAACGCAAAGCCCGGCGAATCCAAAGAAAAATCCAGGCTGCCGGCGACAATGGCGTTGCCGGAAGACGTTTCTATGTCGTCGTAAAAAGCAACAGTCGGCTGGAAAGCCGCGGGCAAAAAGGAGCCAATTAAGCCGCAGGCCAGTGACACAGCGGCAAATTTTTTTAAAATGAGGTTTAACGGTATTTGTTGCCGCGCCAATCCCAAATCATGGCGACCCTCTCGCAATAATTCCGACAAACTCAAACGCGCGCAAATGGGGCGGGTTTGGCCGCTGTTTGGCCGGCTAATGTTCTGGTCCGCAGTGGATACAACTGATTCACTCTTCCCATAACACCGCGTTTGGCGCATATTAATTTTTTGGGATTTTTTTGGCATTGAAAATAAAAATTAAACGCTTTTCTCTCCTTAAGCTGCAACCTCTCTGTCGCGCCAGGCGCGACATCTCCCCTCATAGGGGGAGAAGGCTGCCGCCACTGTTCCAAGGCTGGCTGCGGAGCTCCCCTCCCCTTTTGAGGGGAGGGTTAGGGAGAGGTTGTGTTAATACCACAGGCTTCCTTAATAGTTTCCAGAACGCCTCGGGTATTTTTGTCAACGTCATTATTCCAGAACCTTAAAACTTTATATCCTTGCTTTTCCGCAAATTTTTGCTTATCACGGTCTTTTCTTAAAATTATTTCCCCGCCATGCTGGCTACCGTCAAGTTCAATTAACAACATTTTATTCCTGCAGGAAAAATCAAAAATATAGCATCCGATTTGAACTTGTCTCTTAAAATGTAAATTATAAAATCTATTTGCCCGTAAATGCTGCCATAATTTGGATTCCCAGGGATTTTGGCTCTTTCTTTGCTGGCGGGAATTGGTTAAGTAAGGTTCAAAAATAATTCTTTTAACCATAGCTGCAACCTCTCTGTCGCGCCAGGCGCGACATCTCCCCTTATGAGGGGAGAAGCTCCGCGGCTTTGCTTAGGCTATTGAGGCCCGCATATTATCTTGAATAATTTTTGTTTTCAGTAAGCCCAAATTTGTTCAACTGATTTTGCGGAGATCAATAGCCGGGGTTTTCGCCTGCCGGCTGCGGCGGCTCTTTTGCCGGCTGCGGGGATTCTTTCTTTTTCGCGCGCATTCTTTTTACTTCCGTCCAAATCTTGTTCAGTTCGCTGAAAATAATAATGGCTGCCGGGACTATAATAAGCAGGGCGAAACCCAAAGGCTTTTTCGCGGCTGCCACGGCATAGCCGGCGTAAGGCACGGCCAGCCTGACTTTGCCGATTACGTCGCGCGGCAAAACCTCCCGCGCATCCGCGGCGTTGTTGGCATCGCCCTTGGTAATGTAAATTGGCTGGCCGGACTGCAGGCGGAAGTCGGCAACGCGGTGGGTTACGGGGGGCTTGGCTTTGCTGTATGGCCCGAAGGTAATAACGTCGCCAATTTTATACGCGGCTTGCGGCATATCTATAACCACGCTGCCGGTTTTAATGGCCGGCTCCATGCTGCCCGACTGCACCACGAAAATCTTCACCCCGCCCGGCACGGGCAAAGCGCTGGCCAGCACCAAAGCCGCAATAGCCGCAATTGCCAAATAAAGCAGATATTCAATTATTTTGCCAATGGTTTTCATGACAAAGCTGCTTTAAAAATCAACAAGAGAGATTAAAGCCTCCCCCTCCCGCCCGGCTTTGGCTGATTTAAGTAAATATTTACTTAAATATTAAAGTAAATAATTAAGTAAATATTTCAGCCTGCCGGGCGGGAAAAGGAACTTTAATCGTTTAATCCTTCGCCGGTTACAACCGTACCATTAACCTGCCGAAGGTCACTGCAAGAGAAATTCCCATTATTCCTCTGCTGCACCGCATAAGCGGTCAGGTCCGCTACAAACGAGTCGGTCTGCGCGTCATTCTGGCTGCCGGAACCGTCGCAAGAGATTGTCCCTGTCTCGCTGTCTATATCCTGATCTCCAGCACACCATGCCAGGCCCAAGTACTCAGTCCCACCGCCAACAATTGCCAATCGCGAAGTCATCTCCTCATTTAACGGCCCGTTGTATATGGGAGTTTCGGAAACCTGATGGATACCGTCGCCATTATCCGGCCAGACTATCACATTAAGATACTTGGAAAGTTCGCCTTCATTTGGGGTGTCATCGTTTGCTTTGGTTTCGGCATTAACCAGGTCGTTTTCGTTATCCGCGGTATTGCCGGTATACAAGCAGGCATAAGCGTCGTTGCTAGTTACATGCAGGCTAATAAGGTTTGTGCCATAATCCCCCGGCTTAACGTCGTCTATTATCCAGAAATGGTCATCCGGCCCCAAATTTTTCTCGCCGAACAAGGTGCAGTGGTTTTTGAATTCGCTATCTCCGCAATTACCGTCTATGGTTAATTTATAAATTAAGCCGCCCGGATTAAGCCAGGTTTGACCGGCAGGTCTGGCCCAATTTTTAACCACAAAACGCAAAGTATTTACTCCTTGGACGATATGGTCGGAAATAGGCGTGCCGCTAACAACGTCTTGACCAGCGGTATTATAATTCTGCTCCGTATTGTCACCGGTAACATGGCTTCCGTTCAAATACACCTCGTAACTGTTGTCTGCGCCGATGCTTAGCACCAAAGTCGCTCCAGTCACCGGACCCATCCAGTTAAAGGTTTTTTCAAAGGTATAGATTGTGTCTATGCCGTATTCTGCTTCTGGCGTAGGGTTCTGCGCCCAAATCCAGCTTGCGCCAGGCACATTTGCCGTCCAGGCAGGATTAATCGGGTTAACCAACACGGCAGGATGCGGCAATGTTACCGGATCAGTCCCGTTTTCCGATTTTGCCACTACTTCGTTGGTTGCGTCGCTCACAACCGTCACACTGCAAGTATTGCAATTCACGCCATTATAAGTCTGCACCAAATGGTCTACTTTCAGGTCTATAGACCCTGCGGTAAACACGTTGCCCGAAGAAGTTTCCTGGTCGGTAAACAAAGCCTGCGTCCCTATAACCGCAGCCGCCGCCACAACCCCAATAACGCTAAGGCTAATTAATATTTTTTTCATAGAATTAATTTTATTGCCCTATGGTTAGAGAAAACCCAGGCCTTGACCCGGTCGTACCGGTATAGTTAAATACCGCTTCACCGGTAAGAGTAAAACTTTGGGAGAAATCAAAACCACTTATATTGTTACTGGCAGTACCGCCAGCAGTAGCAACTACACTACCGCTAATCGGTGTACTGTTAAGAACTAAATTTTGAAGAGTGGTGCTATCTGATACTCCCGATGAAGCTCCGAGATAGATTGCCAATTTAGAATTTGCAGGCACGGAGGTTCCTACATTATATGTTTCTTCCACATCTCTTATCGTCATAGAAGCTACACCGGTGCTTTTGTCATATGTCAAGGTAAATGGCATAGCTACATCCTGCGGCCAATTATATAGATCGGTTCCTGTTAGATTGTTATGCTGGTCTGCTCCTTGGGTATTTAAACCAATTCCTAATTCCCAATCAGCAGCACCGAGTTTTCCGTGTCTAGCTTCGGCATCCCAAGATCGTACTAGGCTAGCACCCGTCACAAGCGTATATTGCGGTGTTTGAGCAACACAGCGGAAATCGTCATTGTTTCTTGATTGCACTACGTTAAAGCTAATGTCCGCGGTCATGCTGTCAGTTTGGACTTCGTTGCCGGTATTTGCAGGAAGATCCCATTTAATACCCAAATACCCAGTTGAACCGCCGGTTAACGCGCCGGTGTGGGTAGATGAGTCATAAAGCGCTAACACTTGGTCTTTGGGATTTCCAGTATACAAAACTGTTTCTTCCGAGTCTTGTACATTGTCACCATCAGTATCCCTCCAAATGGTCATTTCTAATTTACTGGACAGTTCGCCAGTGTCGTCGGTCGTGTCAACTAAGGCCTCAGGCTCTGTCCGCCCATTTTCCGAATCCGTCACGCCGGAAATAGCGGCGCAAACCCAGGCGTCGTTATTGGTGACCTGCAGACCAATGGTATTTTCTCCAAAATCGCCAGGCTTAACGTCCGTAAACTTAAAAAACTGGTCCGCAGTAGGCTCTAAGTCTTTCATTGTCCAAGTGCCGCATTGCGTGGAAGTAGAACCGTTATACGAACATTCGCTGTCCACCTTTAAATCTATCGCGCCGGCGGTGAAGGTGTTGTTTTGCGACACTTCTTCATCGCTGAAGAAAGCCGTGGTGCCGTAGACTACGACTGCGGCAATGGCGCCGACTATGGACAGGCTTATGATTATTTTTTTCATAATATTTTTTATTAATTGTTAATTATGTTTACCCCTTTTACTTTGGGGGAACGCCCCCAATATGGAGCTAAGATCTTTTTTGATTCTTGGCCCCAAACCGGGGGCCTAAACTAGCTGCTCCTCCTTATGAACCCACCAGCCTTGCGCTTGAAAATTATCAAGAAAAAAGATAAAATGAAACGGAAGGTTGGCATAAAACCGCCGGCTTTGCCAAACGCAAAGCCTAAGGCGTCGACCTTTAAAGCTCGCCCCGGGTTATTCTTTTACTTTAAGCGGTCAAAGATAACCCAGGGCAAATATAAAAGCCCAAACAAAAAGCTTTTGCTCAATGTTTGGGCTCTTGTATTTGCCTTTCCAAAATTGGAACCGCAAGAAATGAAAAACAGGACATAAGAAACTTTATATCCCGTAGCTCTGTCAGGCTATCGCACAAATTTAAAGAGGCTTTGTCGGCCTCCTGGTTTTTTACACCCTTCCCGATCTTTTTTAATATAGCACTAAAAAAATATTTTGCAAGACTTTTTCCACATATTTTTGGGATTTTTATAAAAATGTGTTGTAATTTGGATAAAATTGTAAAAAAACCTTATTTTAATGGAATTTTATTTGCACAATCTCCGGGCGGTTGCCTATGCGGACGGGAGGGCCCCAGGATCCGGCGCCCGTAGAAGTGTAAATGGTTGTCTGTTCCAATTGATGCAAACCCGTGTCATACGCCCCGTAAATCATGTGCGTAAAAATCTCCAGCGGCCAAACCTGTCCCCCGCCGTGCGTATGCCCGGAAAGCTGCAGGCCAATATTGTTTTTTGCCGCAGTCCCTACCAGCGAAGGCTCGTGCCGCAGCAAAATGCTTGCCTGGCTTTTATTTAGGCCGGCATTATTAAGCATCTCTTGCAATTGCGCGTCCTTGCGCACCAAAGTAAAGTCCGACCCGATTATTTGCATACCCTCTATATTAACCATTTCGTTATGCAAAATTTTTATGTCCGTTAATTTAATGGCCCGGGCATAGACGTTGTTGTCTATGTCGCCGCCGAACTCCTCGTGGTTGCCGGGAACAAAATACGTACCCCAAGGCGCGCCCAAATTGTTATAAACCTCTGTTAATTGATTGTAATTGGCGGCTGTCCCGTCAAAAAAATCGCCGCCCAAAAACACAATGTCCGGCTTAAGGTTTTTTACGGCATTTGCGGTTTTTTGCGCGGTCCCCGCATTCCAAATTTGGCCGTAATGCATATCGCTTACCCACACCGCTGTTTTACCCTGCCAGGAAGGCGGCAGGTTGGGCAAGGTAATTTCAATAGTCTTGATGCGGGGGTGGGCGGCGTTAAAAAATCCGTAAACGCTAATTACAATTGCCGCGCCGTATAAAACACTGCCGAATAGGCGGAAATTAACCGGTAGATTAAATATTTTAGTGACGGCAAAAACCAGCCACAGCAGCGCGGACGCGAGAAGCAAAGAATAAACCATTCCCAGCCAGCCGGCAGCCAGGGCATAACCGGCGCGCGTGGCCGCGTTAAAATAACGGAACGCGGCCAGGGAAGCGGCCATAAAGCTGACCGACAACAATCCCAAAATAATCCTTAACGCACCCAAATATGCCGGATTTACCACCCCTAAAAACCTCACCATGCTCTTGTAAAGAAAAAAGTGGAGCAGAAAAAGCAATATTTGGGTGGTAAAAATAAAAATTAAAATCATATTCGTTTTAACCGCAAAGAATTTAACACTACCGATACGGAACTAAAAGCCATGGCCGCGGAAGCGAATACCGGGTTTAGCAAAATATGGAACGGCGGATAAAGCAGGCCCATAGCCACGGGAATAAGCAAGGCATTGTAACCAAAAGACCAAAACAAGTTTTGTTTTATGATGCGCATGGTCTGGCGGGACAGGTTTATGGCCGCGGCAACGCTGGAAAGGTCCTTGCTGACCAGGGTAATATCCGCGGACTCCATGGCTATGTCCGTGCCGCTGCCCATTGCTATGCCGAGGTCGGCGGCCGCCAGGGCGGGCGCGTCGTTAATGCCGTCCCCGACCATGGCCGCCACTCTGCCTTGGCCCTGGATTTGCCTGACCTGCTGCTCTTTTTGGTCCGGCAGCACTTCGCCCAGCACGCGGGTAATCCCCAGGACATTGGCCACGGCCTCGGCCGTGCGCTGGTTGTCCCCGGAAACCATTACGGCTTCTATTCCCATTTGCTGCAATTTTTTAACCGCGGTTCTTGCGCTGTCCTTAACCGTATCCGCCACGGCCAAAAGCCCGGCCGCTTTGCCGTTTAGCCCTAAAATCATTACGGTTTTGCCGTGGTTTTCCAAATCTCGGATTTTTTCTTCTATGGGCGCAATATTTATTTTTTCCCGCTGCATCAGCTTGCGGTTGCCCAAAGTCACGCGCTTGCCGTCCAAAGACCCTTCCACGCCCAAACCGGGCAAAGCGCGGAAATTTTCCACGCCCCCTAAAACCAGGTTTTCCTTTTCCGCCATTTTGACCACGGTCTCGGCCAGCGAATGCTCGCTGCCGCGCTCCAGGGACGCGGCTATCATAAGCAGGTCGCGCTCCTTGCCGTCATCTATGGGAATAATATCCGTCACTTCCGGCCGGCCGAGCGTAAGCGTGCCGGTCTTGTCGAATATGACTACGTTAACCTTGTGCGCAATTTCCAGGCTTGCCGCATCCTTGATTAAAATGCCGGCCTGCGCCCCTTTGCCGGCGCCGACCATTATTGCCGTGGGCGTGGCCAAACCCATTGCGCAAGGGCAGGCAATTATTAAAACCGCCACGGCGTTCAGCAGCGCATGCAGCAAATGGGGCTGCGGCCCGAAATTATACCAGATAATAAAAGTCAGTATGGCCAGCATTATGACAACCGGCACGAAATAGGAAGAAATGGAGTCGGCCATCCTTTGGATGGGCGCCTTGGACCCTTGCGCCTCCTGCACCAATTTGATAATTTGCGAAAGCATGGTGTCCTGCCCGACTTTTTCGGCCTGCATGAGAAAACTGCCGGTTTTGTTTAAGGTTGCGCCCGTAACTTTGTCTCCCGGCACCTTGTCCGCAGGCAGGCTTTCGCCGGTCACGGCGGATTCATCCACCGCCGAATACCCCTGCGTAACCACGCCGTCAACCGGAATTTTTTCCCCGGGCCGCACGCGCAAAATATCGCCCGCCTTTACCTCGCCCGCGGGCACGTCAATTTCCCTGCCGTCCTTAATTAGGCGGGCCGTCCTGGCCTGCAAGCCGATTAATTTTTTTATGGCCTCGCCGGTGCCGGACTTGGCCCTGGCCTCAAAATATCTTCCTAACAAAATTAAGCCAATGACCAAAGCGGAAACGTCAAAATACGGCATTGGCTGCATCCCCGCATTTTTAATCAGCGAAGGAAAAATAGTCACAAAAGCGGAATAGCCGAAAGCCACGGTCGTGCCAAGCGCCACCAAGGTGTCCATATTGGCGGTGCGGTGGCGGAGCGAATTTGCGGCCGCGCGGTAAAACCCCAGGCCAGGCCAAATTTGCACAACGGCAGCCAAGGCAAATTGCGTCCAAAAATTCCGTAAAAACGCGGGGGCGGTTGCGGCCAAAACCGGAAAGCTTCCCCATAAAATAAAGCCGCCCAAAACAAGGCTGGCTAGGACTAGGTTGCGCAAATTCCACAATTCCTTTTGTTTTTCTTCTTCCAAAATGTCGCCGGACTTGGACGCGGCCAAAAAATCGGCCCGGTAGCCGACTTGCGTAACAGCCTCGGATAAGTCTTTTTCCGAAACCCGGTCAGAATCATATTTTACTGTGGCTTCTTCCGCCGCAAGGTTGACACTGGCTACGGAAACTCCCGACACTTTCTTTAACGACTGTTCCAAAACCGCTACGCACGAAGCGCAATGCATGCCTTTTACATGGAATTGTTTGGTTTGGTTGGACATAAATTTATCCGCTATCCGAAACTGCGCCTGCCTGCCGGCAAGAGAACCTGCGGAAAAGTTCTGCAGTTTTCCGCAATTCCTGGCAGCTAATTATTTGACGATTATTTTCCCGTGATACATTCCCATGCCGCAGGAAAACGGGAATTCCCCGGTCTTGGACGGATTAATGTTAACGGGTACGGTTTGGTTTACGGGCAAATATTTCCTAATCTTGAATTCCGGCATTACCACTTCTTCCAAACAGCTATTTTGATCAATCCTTTTAAAATTAATAACAGTGGGCTGGCCTTGGGGAACGGATATTATTTCCGGCAAGTAACCGCCTTTGACAATTATATCTATAGATTTTTCGGCTTGCACCGCCTTTTCCTTTTTCATTAAAAAAAACCAATAGACAAATCCCATAGCCAGCAGGCCAATGATTGTAACAATAATTTTATCCATATTATTCCGTCTGCTTTTTTAGGATAGCAAGTCAACAGCTTAGCGTCAATGTGAGCCGCGACCTGGCCCGCCTGCGCTTCCCATGCCTCCTGTGTCATTCCGGACAATTTTTAAGATATCAAATTGATCCGGAATCCAGCCTGTGCTAATTTTTAGATCCCGGACAATTTTTACGACCAAGGATATGCGTCAACGTAAAAATTTCCGGGATGTCGGGGAATTGCTTATAAATAAGGCCAGAGAAAAATAGTGGAAGCGCGGGTGCGTCAGGCCGCAATCAAAACATCCCCAGGATAATCCCGAGGATGGTTTTAAACGTTCAATTATAGCTTATCTTACAGCGGCGTAATCTCCACAGCGCTGACCAGTGCATTATCCAAGACAGTGATAAACTGGATATTAACTTTTCCGTCCATGACCGTAACCGGAAAAGTCTTGTCTATGGCAATATTCTTGCCTCCTGAAGCAGCAAAGATGTCAAAGTTGGAAAGGACTTGGGTGTTATTGATGGAGACATTGAACTTCCTGGCATTGGCATAATTCCAGTAGATTTCAGCAAACTTTAAAGTAACATTGTAAGAGCCATTAGGCACGTCTAGCGCATAAGAGAAATTGCCATACCTCTGGGACTGATACAAAGGATCGCTTTCCGTATTGGCTATGGGGAGGTTATTGTAATAGTTATAGCCACCAGAATAATTTTTATCCCCTTCCCACTTGTAGCCGGAGGGGTCAGTATAAGCAGCACTTCCGGCATTAAGGCGTATTAAGCTATTTGCTGAAACGGTATTGCTTACCAGAATATTAACCGTAGCGGAAGCTTGGTTATTGGAAGCATCCCGAGCCGTAGCTGTAATGATGTGCACACCGTTGGCCAATGCCGTAGTATCCAAGGATGTAGCATAAGGAGCAGAGGTATCTTCGCTGCCATAGTCGGACTCATCCATTTTAAACTGAACCCCGGCAACCGCAACATTATCCAAAGCAGAGACGGACAAAGTAGCGGTTCCTGAAATCGTGGCATTATTTGGCGGAGATGTAAAATTAACCGTGGGCGGTACGGCATCAACGGCAACCGGAACTAAAGTCACGTTATCAATCTGGTAAACTTCCCTATCTTGGGCATAACCGTTCAGGATAAAGCTAATCCGGGCGTCGGATACTGTATTACTGAAATTGGCAGTAGTAAAATCTACGGAAAAATTTTGCCAAGCATTCGTCAAGTCGAAAGATTTACCGCTAAGTCCGTAATTTACGTATGGGAAAACATGCTGAAACAACGATGCAGACATATCATCCCCTATGGAAGACTTAGCCATAAATGTCAGGCGGTAAGAAGTGTTTGGTTTCAAAGTCATACCTGCCTGATAAAGCTGGTTATTGTTCCCGGCGCTGGCAATTGCCAGGCTGGCTGACTGTCCTTGATAACCGGCTGTCGTGTTAAACGAACCGGAACCGTTGTTGTAATAATTCCAACCGGTGGTTCCGTTTTCAAAATCCCCGTTTTGAATTACCAACAAACTAGGTGCAATAACGGCTGCCTGAGTAACCGCAGAGACAGAAGAGGGTTGGGCTGAGACATTACCCGATGCATCATAAGCGGCAACCGTAAAAGAATAAACGGCCGAAGGGGCTAAGCCGGTATTGGAATATGAAGTATCGGTTGTGGTGGCAATTTGAAAACCGTTGCGATATACGAGATAACCTGCAACACCAGCGTTGTCCGTGCTGGCGTTCCAAGAAAGATTAATCTGGCTGGAAGAAACGGCGGCGGCGGAGAGGCCGGCGGGTACAGAAGGAGGTACAGCATCAATATCAGATGAAGATTTTACCACCTCCACCGCCACAACTGCCGCATTGTCAACTAAGGTAGTAAATTGAATGACAACCTGGCCATTGGTGACGTTAACGGTAAAAGATTTATCCAAAGCGATATTTTTGCCTCCGGCCTGCGCAAAGATGTCAAAATTAGAGAGGACTTGGGTGTTATTGATGGAGACATTGAACTTCCTGGCATTGGCATAATTCCAGTAGAGTTCGGTAAACTTCAAGGTCACCCGGTAGGAACCGTTGGATACGGGGAAAACATAGGAAAAGTTGCCAAACCGCTCATTCTGGTATAGAGAATCGTCTTCGGTACTGGCCATGGCGGAAGTTACCTGGTAGGTATTTCCGCCCGTATATTTGGCATCAGCGCTCCATTGTTTGCCGGACTTGTCAATATAGGCCAAGCCGCCGGAATTGACACGATAGGTGTCGGGAACCGGGTTGTTTACGATAATATTAATTGTGGCACTAGCCGTATTCCCGGAACTATCCTTGGCGGTGGCCGTAAGAGTATGGGGGCCGTTAGCTAAGGCAGCGGTGTCCAAGAAGGTGATATAGGGAGAAGCCATGTCTTCCAGGCCTAAGTTAATATTATCTGCCTTAAACTGGACGGAAGAAATGGCGACATTGTCAAAGGCGGCAGCTAAAACGGTAATAATGCCGGAAACCATAGCATTGTCAGCAGGAGAGGAAATGGATACAGTGGGGACTGAGGTATCAGGAGCAGCTTGTTTAGCCCAAGATACGGCGGCAACTGCGTCTCCCGCATTTTCATAGTACTCTACTTTGATCAAATGGCTGCCCGCAGTTAAAACTTTGGCAATCTTGTAAGTAGAGGCTGATTGATCAATCCATTTATCAAGAATCAGATTATTATCGACATACACCCTAATGCCATCATCGGCAGTAACCTTAAATTCATAACTGGCATTCTCAAAGAAAAAATTACCTTGCCATCTGGCAGAAAAATGGTCTGACGGAACAGGAAAACCGGGGCCGCCTGCGCTCCAATTAAAACTAACTGTGCTATCGGTCCTGGTTAAAACGGCAGTAGACAAATTCTGATCATAATAATAACAACCGGTAAAAGCGTTGGCAGCGGGAGAAGGGCAGGATACAACAGCGGGGGCAGCGCTCAAAGTAAAGGTCTTGGGAGAACCCGAAAGCATTACATTGGAATTGCCGGTAGCATCATTTAAGTCTATGCCGTAAGCGTAAACCGTATGAACCTTTCCGTCTTTGTAGCTGTCAGGAATGGAAAAGTTAAAGGCATGGTTGCCAATATCGCTCCTATAATCCCCTGCCGTAACGCCAATCGGGCTAACATTGGAACCTGGCTGGCCGTCAAAGTACAAATGCACAACTATAGCCTGGTTTTCGCTGTCCGGATCCTTGGCCCAGCCGTAAACCGTGCCATCGCTCT
>JAMDAY010000017.1 GCA_023484515.1 Patescibacteria group bacterium | reverse complement strand
TTGTCGTCTACATAATACGTGTCGGACTTGCTGCGAGCCGGATGGTCGGCGGGGAAATCAAATAAGTCAAAGCTTAAATCCGCCGGGACAATTTCCGGCGTTTGCACAATATCAAAATTATTAAAATCCGGGATCGCGAGAATCCGTTGAACCATATCGTAAAGCGGGCTGCCCGGGGTGCGGGACAAATCCGGCATATTTAAATAGCGCTTGATACGCTGCGCTTCAAAGTCCGTGCGTTTTTCCAATTCTTTTTTTAGGCGGTTTTCTTCGTCAGTAGAAATTTTAATAATTTGGCTCATAAGATATTATTGTGATTTATATTAAATTATTGCCTATTTTATCATTGTTGGTTCAAACTGGCTTCCTGGTTTAACGTCCGACTTTAACACCATAATCCCCTGCTCCGGCTCTTTTGACAACCCGAGTTCAAACGCCGCGCAGACCATGCCTTGGCTCTCAATGCCGCGAATTTTTGCTTTTTGTAATTTAAATGGCTGGTGATCTTCGGAATGTATGTCCTGCTTGATTTCGGCCCCCGGCAAAGCCAGCGCTACCGTATCGCCAATTTCAAAATTAAACGCGCCGCAAACTACTGGTTCAATAATTTTATCGCCCACATTAACTCTAACCACCCTTAGGCGGTCGGCGTTGGGGTGTTTTTGGATATCTACGACCTTGGCCGCGACAATATTCGGATAGGTTATTTTTTTGGAAAATAATCGTCTGAGAAAATTCATAGATCTTCAAAATTAAATTACTGGACTAAAATCAAATCTAAAATTTTTAAAGCGATTTTTGGTCAATAATTCCTGCATTCTTCCTGGTTGCACAAATATCCCGTTGTGCCGGCGGCGGGGTTGTCTAAGGGCGTTTTAAGGGTAAAGGTATTAAAGGTGCCGGAAACCTGGTATTCGTAATCCTGGCCGGTTTTGGGGTCTTTGGGAATTTGGCTGATAAAACTGGGAACTAAGGAAGTCTTATACTTGTCGGTGATGGGAAAAACATAATCTTGGTTTCCGGCAATGTTATTGTTGGAATACAGCAAAAGCGCGGTGCGGAGCATTTCCAGGTCGGTCTTTCTCTGGTTGTCGTATATGGCGGCGTCTTCCGTATTTTTGTCTTTTTGCGCGTCACTGTAATGTTTTTTTATAATTTGCCCGACGGATTCGCTGTAATACGACAAGGTAAAATCATTAGTGTTTTCGGCTGTTTCGTAAGAATATACGTATTGGTCCTGGTTTAAGGGATCGTCAGTATTGACGGCAGTCTTTAAATAAGGCTTGACTGCGTCAGCCATAAGTTTAAAGTTGGAAGTTGAGGGAAAAATTTTGTTATCTTCAAAATATTTTACCAAGGCGATGCCAAGGCTTTTTATAGCCAGGGAGCGCTGGGTGTCGCGGTCCTGCTTGGCTTCCGGGGACAAGTCTACGTTTAACTTGCTGGGTGCGGTTGTGGAGGCGGTAGTGCCCGGAGTGCTGCTGGCGCTGTTTGCCGCTGCCGGATCGCCAAAGCGGTATAAGTCAGACAGGGACTGTCCCAAGGTTGAAACCGTGGGCTGGTGCAATTTTACCTGGTTCATTTTTTGCGACAGCGCATTTAATTCTTCGGGAGTAAGCAACCTGTCCGGATGGGTTATGCTGTAGCCGCCCTTAATAAAATCGGCGTCGGAATATTTTGTGTCGCCCGCGGAATATTTTTCCAAAGGGTCGCTGCCAAATACCATGGCTTCGTCGCCGTCCGCCAGGCCGTCCTGGTCGGAATCGGCATTGTTGGGATCGGTTTGCAGGTTAAATTCCGCAAGGTTGTCCAAGCCGTCGCGGTCGGGATCCGCTTGTTCGCCGCATAAGTTTTCGTCCTGGCATCCCGGAAAATATTTGTCTTTCCATTGCTGGGTAATATGTTTTTCTTCCGTTGCAGGAGTGCCGGTCGGGCTGCTTGCGTCATTCTGCAAAGATTTTAAAGGAACGGTTTTTAGCAACAGATTATCATCATCTTGTTGCGGCTGCCTTGTGAGCATGCCTGAACCAAAATAAGCGGCCGGGCCCAAAATTAGCAAAGCCAGCCCGGAAATAATATAAATTTTATATTTTTTCCAAATTTCCGGAAAGCCGCCGCTTTTGGGTTTTTCGGCGGCTGCCGGACTTGCTTGTTCGGTTTGCAAAACCGGTTCCTTAATCCGGTCGGAACTGGCAACTTTGGGCATTACGTTAAAGAATACCGGCTGCTCCTGCTGGCCAGCATCGTTATTGTCTGAATTTATATTGTTATCGAGCATATATTTTAATTTTTAACGCCAGCTATATCTGCAGGTTTAAAAAAGCTTCTACAAACAATAAGAACAGGATCAGGCTGGCTTCCACCCACCAATACAATAAATTATTGGCTAAGAGCAGGAAAGAAACAACTACTAAAATTGCCGCTAAAAATCCCTGCCTGAAACTATTGCTTAAATTTATAACGTATGTTTTAGGCCACAGCCACTGCCGCAGCCCCAACCCGATTATTGTAAATGTCCCCAATACCGCAATAAACAAGCTCAGATAAAAAAACAGGAATGTTATCCATGAACTGCCAAAAGGGTCGGTAAAGGTAATTATTGACCCAAGCGAAAAAACGGCTAAGATTGAGCTGAAAATAATAAAAACTACTTGTTGCTTGGGGTTATTTGTCATTTAGATTATATCACAATAAATTCTATTCGCCAAAACCCGCATAAACAGGTTATTTCAACGGCTCAACGCGTTGAGCCGTTAACCTTGATCGGCTAACGTATTTGTCTTGCGGGAACTAAAAGTGCCGGTAAAAATTATTCCAGCCCTTCGTATTGGCACTTGTGGTCGCGGAGCTTGGCATGTTCTTGCCTGAAAAGATCGTGCTCAATGGTGTAATTAATTAATTCAATGGTTTCAAAAAGGCTATTTTTTAGTTTTGCAATTTTCTCTTCGGGAGCAATTTCTTCCGGGACTATTTTGTTTTCGTTTAAGTACCAGTAGGACAGTTCTGAAACTTTTTCGTTTAAAAATTCCTGCGCCGCCCACTGGTAAATGTACAGTTGGTCCAAGTCGTCTTTGGCGGCCTTTTTAGGAACTTTTTCCGAAGTTTTGTAATCCAAAATTTTCAAACCGCCGCTAGGCAGCAGGTCTGCCCGGTCAATTTTTCCGTTAAAAGAGTAGTCGCCTAATTTTAAACTGAATCTTTGCTCAATATATTTTGGCGCGGGAGGATTTATTTTAGTATCGGCATAAAAAATTTTGAGCATATCCAAACCCCTTTTACGGTATTTTTCCTTGTCCTCCTTGTTTAAATACCATTCATCCACCCAATTTTTTCGGTAAAGCTCCTCCAGCAATTCAAACGAGCCGGTTTCTATTCTGCCGCTATCTCCGCCGAACAGATCCCGCTGTTTGGAGTTTAAACGGTTTTGAAAATCTTTCAAGAACAGTTCAAATGTGGCGTGGATAGTCTGGCCAAAACTTAAATAATGGTTGCCCTTGGCCGGAAATTTCAAAAAATATTTATATTTATATTCCAAAGGGCAATTTTTAAAGGATTTAATGGCGGAAAACGAAAAATTTTTGGGCAGGTCGCGGTATACTGCGGGGCGCTGTTCAACTTTTGTAAAAATTACCTTGCCGGTGGCGGCGCTTACTTTTTCGCCCGGCACCAGATGCGTTTCCAGCAGGAACTGCGAAGGTTTTTTTAGCGTTTTGCCGCCGTAATCCTTGGCCCAGGTTAGGAAAAGTTTTTGTTTGGCCCTGGTCAGGGAAACGTAAAAAAGGCGACGTTCCTCCTGCAAATGGAAATCGCCTTCCGGCAAAATGTCTTTGACCAGCGCGGAAGGGATTTCTATCTGGTCTTTGCGCGCGCGGGTCGGGAACCTTTGGTCTACCAGGTTAACAATAAAGACATAGGCAAATTCCAGGCCCTTGGCCGCGTGTACGGTTAAAACCTTAAGGTTTTCCGGCCCCAAATTCGGGTCAAACTTTATCTGCCCTTCGTCCCCGGCCTCCAGTTCCAGGTCCAGCAGATGCAAAAAGTAATGCAGGCTCTTGTCGGCATTTTCCTGCACAAAACTTTCCATTTTTTTGTAAAACTGCTCCAACAATTCGCGGTTTTCCGCATTTTCCAAACTTGACGCTTCCAGCTTACTTCTTAATTTTAAGCCGTCAATAATGTCTACAAATACTTCCGTGGCGGCCTTGGCCTGGCTTTCGCGGGCGTGGCAATGCAAGATTTCCAGGAATTCCGTAATCTTACTCTTCGTTTCCGCATCCGCTTCAGGCAGGGCCTGGGCTTGCTGCAACACTTCGTAGAGGGACAAAGTTTTTTTTACGGAAAGCTCCATTAGGGTGGACAAGTCTTTTGGCTTAATCCCGAAATCTGCAAAAGTTAAAACCCGGTATAAGCTGAGGGAATCGTGAAAATTGCCCAGCAGCTTCATGTAAGCGATCAGATTGGCTATTAAAGGTTTTTTATACAGGCCGGTACTGGAGACAAAGGTGTGCGGAATGCCATAAGACGACAGGATGGGCAATAGTTCGTCAGATGCGGAATTGCTCCTAATAAGTATTGCAAAATCGTTCCAAGATTGTTTGGGGTTTTGGGATTTAAGTTCCAAAATCTTTTTTGCCACGCCGTTTAATTCATCGCTTAAATCTTTGCCTTCCAAGACCTGAACCGCGCTCTCCGAATGGTGATTATCTAAAAAAGATGAAAAATTAGGTTTTTCCGGACTGTTTCGCGATTTTAACCGCTTGTCAATTTTTAATTTAACTTCCAGCCTGTCGGGATTATTGAGCTGGATGAAATTATAAGCCAAATCCAAAATTTCCTGGCTGCTGCGGTAGTTTTCCACCAGGGTAGTTTGCTTTAAATCGGGGAAGTCTTCCTGGAATTTTAAAATGTTAGAAACCGAAGCGCCGCGAAATTTGTAAATTGACTGGTCGTCGTCGCCGACCACGGTGAGGTTGAAATGGGAAGGGGGTGTCATTGCGAGGAGCGCATCCGACAAAGCAATCTTTTCTCCGGATAAAGATCGCTTCGGCTGCACTCGCGATGACATCGATTGAGCAGATACCATTGTTAGTAGTTTTACCAATTGATATTGCGCATAATTTGTGTCCTGGAACTCATCTACCAGGATATATTTAAACTTATTTTGGTAATGGGATAAAATTTTCGGCCGTTTTTTAAACAACTCCAAAGTATAATTTATCAAGTCCGCAAAGTCCAGAGAATTATTGTCTAAAAGCAATTTTTGATAGACGTGGTAGGCATTGGCGACTTCCTCAAGCCTGGCAATTTCGGTCTCGTCAATGTCAGGGTTAAGAGTTAAGGGGCTGGGGATAAGGACTGCGGTTTGTTGATCCCTGTTTACCTTGTTTTTTTTCTTAGCGCTTAGCGCTATGCGCTTAGTCTTTTCCGGCATATCCGTCCGCAGCCTCAAGCTTTGCGCATATTCCAAGTATTCGGCCGGCGTAATCAGTTCGTCCTTGCATTTGGAAAAATGCTTCAGCAGCGCGGAAATAAATTTTTTCGGGTTGCCCAGGGGGCGGTAGTAATCAAGATTAAATTTATCCAAATTATTATGGATTAAAATCCACTGCTGCGTTTCGGTTAAAATTTTAAAATCCCCTGGCAGGCCAATGTCCAGGCCGTGCTGGTCAAGGATTCTCTGGCAAAAGCTGTGGAATGTGGAAATCCACATATCGTAATACCCCAGGGGCAAAAGAATGTCCGCGCGCTCCCGCATTTCCCCGGCCGCCTTTTCCGTAAACGTCAAAGCCAGTATCTCATCCGGTTTGGCCAGCCCTTGTTCTATTAAATAGGCAATCTTCCTGGTAATCACCGTAGTCTTGCCCGTCCCCGCCCCGGCCACAATCAGTAAAGGCCCTTTTGTGTGTGTAACGGCTTCGGTTTGTTCTTTATTTAAATTTTCTAGTAGATTAGACATTATTTTTTATTCTTCGGTCCTGCAAGAGACGGGCCAGTTCGCAGACTTTACGAAGTAAAAAGGTATTTCTAAAATAATAATAAGAAAGTGGTCCTAAGTCTGTACGTTCCCTTGTTTTATAGAGTTGTCCGAAAGAATCGCCAGCCAATCTTTCAAGCTGAAAAATTATTCCTGCCATTATTATACTGGCTCCGTCAAGATCATCAGCATTTGCCACTTGATTGCCTCGAAACGGAAAGTGGCTTATTTTTTCTAAATTGTCTAATGATTTGGCAATATTTTGAATAAAATCCTTATCTGTTTGTTTTTTTCTAAAACAGGATTGCGGTAAGCCCAAATTTTCAAAAGTATCGGCTGCTGTGATGTTTGCAGTATCTCCTCTCTTAGTTGTTTGTTATTTCTAATATTTTCCGGCATTACCGAAATAATATAATTATTATATTCGGTATCCTGCATTATAGATTTATTATTTTTTTCGTTTATCGAGGAATTAATTTCTCTTCGCCGTGATTGTTCGTATGCCTCAGAAGTCACATTTTTAGACTTCGCATCCAGTCCATGTTCTTTTTCAGCATACTCGATCCTAAGCAGTTCGTCGTCAATAGTGGCCTTCTCAGTATTTTTTAATGTTTCCGAAATTAGCCTGCTGTCCGAATTTAAAATTTCTTTGCGCATATTTTTACTAAAACCTTGAATATATTATCTTTGTCCTCTAATAAAGTTCGTCCACTGTTTCCATAAATCCCCGCCTTCGTCTTTGTATTTTATCCAAAATTGGGCGGGGTTAATTATTTGAACATTTTGATACTCATTTAGCGCTAATAGATCGTTATCCGAAGTCACTAAGTAATCCGCCTTGGCTTCCACCGCGCTTTCCAGAATTTTGTTGTCTTCCGGGTCGCGGACAATACGGATCTGCCTGCGGTTTACCACCCAATTTATCTGTGCGAATAAGTCATTAAGCTGGTTGCGGTACTCGTCGTTATTGATCAATTGCGAAACGATCAGCTTGTTTTCACGCAAAGTCTGCCGGTTGGCATAAGCTTCCAATTCCCCGGCGATTACGGCGTCAATTATCCTTTTTTCATAAGAATATTCGTCTTTAAAGCCGTTAATGAGAACGTTGGTGTCTAATACAATTTTCATAATCTATAAAACGTGGAAAAATTCCCTTCCGAATTTTTGCTGACCACCGGTTTAAAGCCGTAATGATTAAGTTCGCGAAAAACCTTGAGCCTGCCGGCTTCAGTGAAAGCAGGAAAATATTTTTTTAAAATTCCCAAAATTTCTTGCTTTGAGTGCAATTTTCCATTACCGGTATCATTTAGCAAAACTGTTTTTAATTTATCGGCAG
The DNA here is from genome assembly GCA_023484515.1 of Patescibacteria group bacterium. GTDB lineage: Bacteria > Patescibacteriota > Doudnabacteria > UBA920 > UBA920 > JAMDAY01. The sequence goes on along the minus strand of JAMDAY010000017.1, from coordinate 29,648 downwards.
TTAATTTAATTTCCGAATCTGACAAGAATTGTTTTTTCGGCTTTTCCAACGCGGGATCCTTCTCAAGAAAAATCACATTATTTCCATTTATTTCCATTGGAGTATTCGCCCGCAGCTTGCGTGACAATTTATACCAGCGAATGTTGAAGATAAACTCTAATTGGTCTATGGTATACGGTTTTTGGCGCTTTAGGCTTGCCAGGTTGCTCTGGAATTTGTTTTCAGCCAACCTTTCCTCCCTGGATTGTTCTTTTTCTATTTCTGTATCTTTCGTTTTCCTGAATTTCGTGTCTTCCAAATACAATTTGATATCGCGGTCTATTGACCCGAAATCTGCAGGCTGGCCAAATTCGTCACCTGTTCCATTTTCGGTAACGACTTCCTCTAGGGAATCATCTTTGTATGGGAATTCGTTATCCTTCATATAGTTTACTTTCTGCCGTTCCTAATGGGCATTAAATATTTGCGCGGATTTTCGTCCAGGTCTATAAAATAATCGGTCAGCTCTTTTACTTTGCCGCTGCAGGATTTGCCGAAAGCCAGAGTTTCGGTAAATTGGCCGGACATTTGCAGGTATTCCAGCAATGGAACATAATCGCCGTCGCCGCTGCAAAGCACCACAACATCCAATTTGTTCATTAATTTAATAATATCCATGGTAATTCCCACGTCCCAGTCGCCTTTCTGGTGGCCGCCGGCAAAGGTTTGCAGTTCTTTCATGCGCACCTCAAATCCGGCCTTTTCCAAGGCTTCAAAGAAAGTGTGTTCTTCGGGCATGTCCGCCCTGACTACGTATGCAATTGCCCTGATTAATTTTCTGCCTGCCACGGCCGCATTCAACACTTCGTTGAATTTAACCCTGGCATTATAAATATTGCGCGCGGAATAATACAAATTCTGCACGTCCACGAACACTCCGACCCGCTGGTCGGGATTGCGAATAGGCATAAATCTACAATAAAGACCTACATAAAACTACACTTAAATAGTCCTTATGAGGTTGTTAATATTTAAAATTCTTTTTGGATAAATTTTCTTATTACGAAAATTAACTAATATCCCAAGTTTCAGCCCCGTCTCATGCAAATAACGCTTAACTTGATCATAATGTTCGTTGATCAAATAAGCTGTTGTTTTTAGTTCAAGTGCGATCAGTTCTTCAATAGTAAAATCAACAATTAGTATACCATTTAGCTTATATGATAATTCCGGGTACAAATATTCTACTTGAGGTGTTCCTGACGTAGTTTTTTGTAGTTTTTGCATTTGGCAGCGCCTCCTTGCGTAGTTTTATTCCAGTAATTTTTGCGTTTCTAATGCTGCTTTTTCCGGTTCTGCGGCTTCTTTAAGCTGTAGCGTGGCCGCATTGGTAATGCTGGTTTTCAGCTTGGCAAAATCCGTGCCAACGGTGGTATAGGCATTGCCGGCGTTTACTATATGTTTTCCCAAAATTTCCAAATTCCGGCCGAACTTGTCGCTTTCCTGCTTTATGCCGGAGATCATTTTCATAATTTCCTGGGCAGCTTCGTTAATTTGCTGGCCGCGCAGGGAAATTATCATTATCCGCATATAGGCAAATAAAGTGTTGGGGCTGACGGGAATAACATTCTGCTTGCGGCAATACCCCATCAAATCCAACGACTCCACTATTTCGCTGTAAACGCCCTCGCTTGGCACATACATTAAGGCAAAATCAAAAGTATTTTCCTGCGGCAAAATGTATTTTTTGTGGATTTCGTCTATGCGCTTTTTTACGTCCTTGAAAAATGCTTTTTTTAAAGTTTCCGCGGTATCGTCGTCCTTGGCTTCCTTGTAAAGGCGGAAATTTTCCATGCTGAATTTACTGTCTATGGGAAGAATTTTACCGTCTATGGATACGTATGCGTCAACGGTTTCGCCATTTTTAAATTTATATTGGATGCCATAAACCGACTTAGGTAAGGTTTCGGCCAAAAGGCTTTCCAGCATTTCTTCCCCAAAATTCCCGCGGGCTTTGGGGCTAGCCAGAACTTCGCTAAGCCGGCGGATGTCCGGCCCGATTTGCGTCATTTCCCCCAGCTTGCCTTGTAGGGCGCCAATTACGCGCGCGGCGTTATCCAGTCGCTCGTTAATGGCCTTGTTGGTTTCGTTAATGCTTTGCTGCATGCCTTCCCTAGTCTTTTCCGTGCCTTGCTTAATTTCTTTCATCCATTCCATCATTACTTTCAAGCTGGCGTCGTCTGCCGGTTTTTCACTCTGTTTTTTTATAGAAAGTAAAAAATACAGCAATATGCCAAAACCGCCAAGTAATACAACAATAATGGAATACAGAATAACATTTTGCATATTTTTGTTTCTGATTATTTGTAAATAACTTTAGCGGTTAAACAGCCTTTTACCAATTAATTTTAGCACATTTTTATTACTAGACAAAATTGCTGTTTTGTGGTATAATTTATAATAACAATTAAGTATTTATAACGAATAAAGCGATTATTGTTTGTTATAAATTAACGGAGGTGCCAAATGGCATTTGATATTATCCCCCGCTCGTTTTTTGGCCCGTCCAGGTGGTCAAATTTCCTGGACGAGGAAGACTGGACTTCGTTCCTTCCTTCTTCCGGCCTCACAGTTTCCGAAGACGACGACCATGTTTATGTGGAAGCCGCCGTGCCGGGACTGGACCCGGACAAAGTGGAAATTACCTTTGACAAAGGCGTATTGTGGATTCGCGGCAATCAGGAGGCCGAGGAAAAAGACGCCAACAAGAAGTATTACCGCAAAGCTTCCTCGTCTTTTTCTTACCGGGTAGCTGTTCCGGGCGAAATTGACGAGTCAAAGGAGCCGGAGGCTTACAGCAAAAACGGCGTAATGAAAGTCGTCTTTAACAAAAAGCCCCAAACGCAACCGAAAAAGATAAATGTGAAAAAAGAATAAATAGCAAAAAGTATAAATATTAAAAAATCGCCAGCATTAATGCTGGCGATTTTAATTTTAGTAAATAAACGTAATACATAGTAACCCTTCACTAAAATTTCGGGTTACACACTTCGCTAAAGCCTGCAAGTGATGCGGCTGAAAGCCACACGAAGCTTTAGCGAAGTGTGGCGGGAACGGCGGGGCTCGAACCCGTAACCTCTCGCGTGACAGGCGAGTGCTCTAACCAATTGAGCTACGCTCCCAAAAAATTATTTAGCTAAAATAATATTACAATAAATGTGATTTTCTTTTTTATATTTGGTAGCGGCGGGTGGGATCGAACCACCGACCTTGGGCTTATGAGTCCCACGCTCTAACCAGCTGAGCTACGCCGCCAAAATATCATGGCTGATTAAATAAAAACCCTCTGACAGAGGGAAAAATCTGTCACGATTTTAGGTTTATATACTGTCGCTTGCGCAACCACGGGCCAACCATAACTGGAATTTGTGAAATAGGACGATACCCCAAATACTATTAAAGGGTGATCGGCCCGTGGTTGCGGGACCCGGACTCGAACCGGGAACCTCAAGGTTATGAGCCTTGCGAGCTGCCAATTGCTCTATCCCGCGATATCGGGTCTTAATTCTATAATAGAATTAGACCTCATGTATTATACAGTAAACATTCGTTATGTGCAAGCCTAAACACAAAACCGCCCTGATTTTGGGGCGGTTTTGTTATCCCGGCAAGCCGGGAAGAGAAGAACTAGAGGCGCTTCTTCTTTTTCGCCACTTTCTTCTTCTTTGCAGCCTTTTTCTTGGTAGCCATTTTAGCTAGTCTCCCTGAAGCGAAACTGTTTTGGTCCCGCTTCTTAATTTTCTACTCTTATTTTATCTTGGAAATAAATTTCCAAGTTGAGTAGCGTAGTTTGGTTTTCCGACATTCCGGCCTTCTCCTAAATATTGTGTTTTCGCAATTTCGTTTCAATAAACTGCAATTACATTTTTATAATAGCGCAATTAAATTATTTTGTCAAGAAAAACATTGCTGTCAAGCATTCTGCGCAAAAAATTTTTTTTCCTCACGTCCTTTATTTTGTCAATTTCTTTTTTTGTCCTAGATTCGGTAATTAATCTTAACCGGTCCCAATTGTTTTTTATTGCCGTCCTTGTCCGTTTTTCCAAATTAAAGTTTAAGACCAAGGCGAACCTTAAAGCACGGATTATCCTTAACGGGTCTTCCGTGATCCTTGTTACGGGATTCCCGATAAATTTGATTTTTCTGCTTTTTAAATCGGCAAGGCCGTTATGAAAGTCCAGAATTTTATTGCTATTTGGGCTTAAATATAAGGCATTTACAGTAAAATCTCTTCTGTTGCTGTCTAACTTTATATCCTTAACAAATTTTACTCGCGGATATCTATTCAGAGATTTTAGATCCTTGCGAAAGGTCGTAATTTCAATTTTAAAATTGCCTTTTTGGGCGGTTACTGCACCAAAATTTTGGTTAAGGCTTTGGAATGAGACATTATTTTCCTTTAGGATGCCAATCACGCTGTCAGGTTCGGCCTGGGTGGCAATATCTATGTCCGTAATTTTTTTCTTTAGCAGCAAATCCCTTACCATGCCCCCGACAAAATAAGTTTGCGGAAAGTTTTCCACAAGCAAACTGAAAATTTTTATTCCAAAAATTTCCAGTTTGTTTTTTGGTCGAAAACAAAATTTCATTTTTTATTCTTTCAGAACGCCTTCGCCGGTTATGGGAGCGGTGCGGGTATGGGCGCGCTTGCGGGCAACATGCAGGCGGACCAGGCTTTTTTCCAAACTTGCCGCCACGGCAGCGTATTCTTCCGCGGATCTTTTCGTTTCCGCCATGGCTTTCTTGGCTCTCCGCAGGGCCTCTTGCGCCTGCTGTTCGTCTATTTCATAATGGTGTTCGGCAGCGTCGGCCAGCACTATAACCTGGTTGTGGGGCCTGATTTCTATAAAACCGCCGGTAACGTAAACGTAATTTTCCTTTCCTTCCGATCGGGCAATCAATTCTCCCGGTACCAAATTCGCCACCAACGGGATATGATTAGGCAAAATAGTCAATTGGCCCAATTTGCTGGGACAAGACAAACTATCCAACTCCTGGTTCAGGAGGGTGCGCTCCGGGGTAACAAGTTGAAAATGAATTTTAGCCATTATGTTCCAGATCCATGGTTAATGGTATAGTTTAGGCTTTTATTTGTTCAATTGACCCCTTCATATAAAATTCCTGTTCGGGAACGCTGTCGTATTTTCCTTCCAAAATCATCTTAAAACTCTTGACCGTATCCTTCAAGGCAACATATTCCCCCTTGCGTCCGGTAAACACTTCCCCTACGGTAAAGGGCTGGGAAAGGAAACGCTGGATTTTTCTGGCCCGGCTGACAATGACTTTGTCTTCTTCGGGCAGCTCTTCCATGCCCAAGATGGCAATAATGTCCTGCAGGTCTTTGTAGCGTTGCAATGTTTTTTGCACGCCACGCGCCACGTCATAATGTTCCTGGCCGACAATGTTGGGGTCTAAAATGGTTGAGGTGGAGTCCAAAGGATCCACGGCAGGATATATTCCCAATTCGGTCAAAGCGCGGTTTAAGACCACGGTGGAATCCAAATGCCCGAAAGTGGTTGCCGGAGCCGGGTCGGTCAAGTCGTCGGCCGGCACGTAAACAGCCTGGACGGAAGTAATTGACCCTTGTTTGGTAGATGTAATCCTTTCCTGCAATTCGCCCATTTCACTGGCCAAAGTCGGCTGGTAACCCACGGCGCTCGGAATGCGCCCTAACAATGCCGACACTTCCGAACCTGCCTGGGTAAAGCGGAAAATGTTGTCTATGAAAAGCAATACATCCTGGTGCTCTTCGTCGCGGAAATATTCGGCCATGGCCAAACCCGTCAAACCAACGCGGGCGCGCGCTCCGGGCGGTTCGTTCATTTGCCCGAATACCATGGCCAATTTGTCCAATACTTTGGCGTCTTTCATTTCGTGGTATAAGTCGTTGCCTTCGCGGGTTCTTTCGCCTACGCCGGTAAATACGGACACGCCGCCATGCGCCTTGGCAATGTTATTGATCAGCTCTTGGATAATCACGGTCTTCCCCACTCCGGCGCCGCCGAATAGTCCGACTTTTCCGCCTTTAAGAATGGGGCAAATTAAATCAATAACCTTGATGCCGGTTTCTAAAATTTCCACTTTAGTGGACTGCTCCACAAACTGCGGGGCAGGGCGGTGAATAGGGTAATATTTTTGGTTATTTACCGCCTGGAACCCTTGCCCGTCCACTGCCTGTCCCAATACGTTAAAAATGCGCCCTTTGGTGTTGTCGCCTACGGGCACGGAAATCGGCTTTCCGGTATCCGTTACTTCCACTCCCCTTTTTAAGCCGTCAGTAGAGGACATGGCAACCGTGCGCACCACGTTTCCCGGCAACTGCTGCTGGACTTCTAGCGTTAACTTGTTGACGCTCGCTCCGGCCGAAGCGTCGGAGCTGATGTTAACCTCCAGCGCATTGTAAATTCCCGGCAAGTCTTTTTCAAACTTAACGTCCACCACCGGCCCGATAATTTGTTCTATGGTTCCTTTGTTCATAGTAATTAAATTAAAGATTGAAAAATTTAATGATTGAAAAATTATATACCAACTACTTTCCCCAGTCCCCATAGGGGCTATTATTTAGAAATTTTTCGTAATCATTCACTTCGGCTTCTAATTTGGTATAATCACATTCTATTCCCCTACCGGTTAAAATGAAAGATAGTTCTCCTTCTATCATTTCTGTTATATATTTTTCATCAACGTCATACCATCGCTCAACTCTAGCATTCGGATCTCGCTTGGCATTTCTTTGCTTTAACTCCTCAAATCTCTCCTTTAGCGCTTCTAGCTTGGGTATTAATTCAAAATTTTCGGAAGTAAAACCAGGTATTTTATCGGGTATATCGTCCATATTTACTCTAATGCTATTTTGCCTGCCGTAATCTCGGCAAGTTCGGTTGTGATCTTATTTTGCCTCATCTTGTTGAAAGTCAAAGTCAAATCGTCTATCAAGTCCCCTGCCGCGTCCGTGGCATTTTTCATCATTATCATGCGAGCGGACTGTTCCGAGGCTTCGGCTTCTAAGATAGCCTGGTAAATTTGGCTTTCAATAATCCTTGGCAATAAATGCCTTAAAACCGCTTTGGGGTCCGGTTCAAATATATAATTAAACCCGCTGCCGTTTACGGAAACGCCCTTTTCCCTGGTTTCCCTTAATTCTTCCTGTCCCCGCCAATCTTGCGGATGCTTAACAAAGTCCTGGGCAAAGGGCAAAATTTGCTTTACAGTGGGCTTTTGGACCAAAGTAGAGACAAAATGGTTGTAAACTACCAGGATTTTTTGGTATTTGCCGGTCTTATACAAGTCGCCGGCCATTTTTGCCAAAGGGTAAATTTCCTGCACGGAAATAGTGCGGTCAAATTTTTCATAGTCCGCCAAGACTTCCTTGTGGCTGCGGACAACCGCTTCCCGGCCCTTGCGGCCGTATGTGATAACATCTGCCTGTCCAATCTCTTCTCCCTTTTTGCCGAAAATGAAATCTTGGGCCGCCTTGTTCATCTTGTTTATCAAATTCACGTTTAAGCTGCCGACCATGCCGCGGTTGGAAGTTAGTAATATTATTCCAAGCCTCCCCGCTTTCGGATGGGTTTTAAAAAAGGCCGTTCTAATGTCTTTTGTCGCGGACAAATTCAAAATTAGCTCCCAGGCCAGCGTGGAATAGGTGCGGCTCCTTAAAGTCGCGTCCTGGGCCTTGCGCATTTTAGCGGCACTAACCATCTGCATCGCGCGGGTCACCTTGCGAGTGCCTTGAATGGAGCGTATTCTGGTTTTTAGTTCCTTAATTCCAGGCATAGATTAATTGACAAAATTATATTATTTAACTTTTAAATTCGCTTCGACGTTTTGTATAACAATATCCGCATCTTTCATATATGTACCGTCAATTCCTTTTTTTCTTCTTGGGTTGTATAAGTACACAAAAATGTCCGAATCGTTTCCTGTTATTCTTTTTAATTGATAATCAATTCCATCCCTTGGCCCAATCTCTTCTATGGTTATAAAATCTGCATGTTTCAAACGCTCTTGGAATGTCGGCCAAACATATTTTTGCATGCCGACCAAATGAACCGATTTTTCTATTCCGCTTTTCTGATCGAAATGATTATCTGAAAATATTTTTCCTAAATACGATTTTCCCGAATTCGGCAGACCATCTAAAACTATATTTATACGGCGTTTTAGTTCCGTTCTTTTTTGATTGGCTATTTCAAAAAGTTTGTTAAAACCTTCTTTCATGTTTTCGCAAAAGAATGGTTCCTTTCTTTCAGGATTTTTTGGATATTCAGGCATTATTTTATGTTATGCACAAACTGCTCTATCACCGATTTTAATTTACCTTCCGTGGATTCGGACAATTCTTTGGTTGTGCGGATTTCATCCAGGACGTCTTTGGCGTTTACGGACATATACTGGTGGAACTTGCTTTCGGTTTCCGCCATTTTTTCCACCGGGATTTCGTTAAAATAGCCGTTGTTGACCGCGTAAATTATGGTCACTTCTTTTTCCAGGGCATATGGCTGGTATTGGGGCTGCTTTAGAATTTCGGTCAAGCGGCGGCCCAAATCCAAGGTTTTTTTCGTATTTTCGTCCAGGTCAGAACCGAATTGGGCAAAAGCTTCCAATTCTCGGAACTGCGCCAATTGCAATTTTAGTTTGCCAGCCACTTTTTTCATGGCCTTGGTCTGGGCGGAAGACCCTACGCGGGATACGGAAATGCCGACGTTTAAAGCCGGACGAATGCCTTTATAGAATAAGTCGGATTCCAAAAATATCTGCCCATCGGTAATGGAAATTACATTGGTCGGAATATAAGCGGAAACGTCGCCGGCCTGGGTTTCAATAATCGGCAGGGCGGTCAGAGACCCGCCGCCGAAGTCTTTATTCAATTTAGACGCGCGTTCCAGCAAACGGGAGTGAAGATAAAACACATCCCCGGGATAAGCCTCGCGTCCCGGAGGCCTCCTGAGCAGCAATGAAATTTCGCGGTAAGCGACCGCTTGCTTGGAAAGGTCGTCATAAACTATAAGCGCGTCCTTGCCCTGGTCCATAAAATATTCGCCCATGGCGCAGCCGGCATAAGGCGCAATGTAAGAAAGCGCGGCAGGCTCGGAAGCCGAAGCGCTGACTACAATGGTATATTCCATAGCCCCGTGTTTTTCCAATTCCGATACGATTTTGGCGACCTTGCCTTCTTTTTGCCCAATAGCCACGTAAATGCAAACCATATTCTGGCCTTTTTGGTTTATAATGGCGTCAATGGCAATGGCGGTTTTGCCGGTTTGGCGATCGCCGATTATAAGTTCGCGCTGGCCGCGGCCAATGGGGATAAGCGCGTCAATGGCCTTAATCCCGGTCTGCACCGGTTGGTTTACGCCCTGGCGGGTAATAACGCCGGGCGCAATTTTTTCCACGGGATAAAATTTTTCCATCTTAATCTCGCCCTTGCCGTCGATGGCCTGTCCCAAAGCATTTACAGTCCTTCCAACCAAAGCTTCGCCGACAGGCACGGATAATACGCGCCCGGTCAGCCTGACCACGTCGCCCACTTTTACTTTTTGCCAGTCACCCAGAATAATGCTGCCAATGACATTTTCCTCCAGGTTCAGCGCCACGCCATAAACGTTATTGCCAAAATCCAGCATTTCCATGCTGGCGGCTTCCCTAAGCCCGCTTACGCGCGCCACGCCGTCTCCCACTTCCAACACCGTGCCGACTTTTTCCACCTTAACGTCAGGCTGGAATTGGGCGATTTTATTTTTAAGCTGTTCTACAATATTTGAATTGGCCATAAAATTTTTCTCCGATCCAAATTTACAGATTTAATCCGGATCAACGGATATATGCGGATCCGAGTATGCACGGTTATCTGCAGATCCGGATTTATCCGTATATTGGGATGGGGCAAATTAATTTTTTAATGATTTATTTAAATTTTCCAACTGATTCTTTACGCTGGCGTCAATTAAGGTATCGTTTACCCTGACAATTACGCCCCCGATTATGGACTCGTCAACTTTTTTCTTAACCTCCAATTGGGAAGACAGGCCCGAGGCCTGTACCGCATTATTGAGCTCCTTGATAATTTGTTGGTTCAGTTCCATTTCCCTGGCTACCGTAACTTCCGCTTCCTTAATGCCTTTGGCTTCCCGGTCAATTTTTTTGTAGGCCGCCTCAATTTCCGGAAATTTGCCCAGATCGCCGTTCTGCGCCAGAATTTTCGCAAAATTGTCCATTACCAAACCGTGGTCTTTCGGGTTTGTTTCCGAAACGGCGTCGTATAAGGCTTGCGCGTATTGTTGGCTTGTAAATTTCATATTTCCAAATATTACGGCCTCTAAATATATAAACCCTTTACTTTGTCTGCGCCAGCGACTCTTTGATCAATTCCTGGTCATTTTTCTCGTTTAGCTTGCCTCTTAAGATTTTTTCCGCGGCAACGGTCACCATGTTGGCAATCTCCGTTTTGGCCTGGGAAAGGGCATGGGTTTTTTCTTCTTCAATTTGCTGCTTGGCCTGGTCAACAATTTTTTGCTGTTCGGTTTTGGCTTCCCGCAGTATCTGCTCTTTGGCCTTGCCGGCATCGGCCTGCGCCGCGGTAATAATGGAGCCGGCTTCCTTGCGGGCATTGGCCATTTGCTCGTTTTTCCAGGCCTCGAATTCCTTTTTCTCCTTTTCTATGCGTTCCGCATCGTTCAGCGATTTTTCAATTTTGTCGGTCCTTTCCTGCAATTTTTTAGCGACCGGGATAAATACCCATTTCCAGAGGACCAGCAAAATTATCCCGAAATTGACAATTTGGGCAAGGAATAATTTCCAGTTAATGCCCAAGGTTTCCATAACGCCGCCGGAAGAAGCTTCTTCCGCAGCATGGGCAACGGGAATGACTAATTGGGCTAAATGTGGCAAATTGATAATCATGGTAAATTATGCGATTAAATGATTAATTGATTTATTGATTAAGCGCGATAGAATGCCAAATCAATAAATCGTAAAATCATTCAATTACAGGATGAACGTAACCACCAAAGCGTAAATGGCAATGGCTTCGGCAAAGGCCATACCCAACAACATCGGCACAAACAATTTGTCCGTGCTTTCGGGGTTGCGGCCAATGGATTCCACTGCCTTGCTGCCAATGCGGCCAATAGCCATGGCCGGGAATATGCCGCCAATGGCAATGGCGAACGCCTTGGCAAACAAAATTGCGACTTCCGCTGACATGTTTTTAACTCCTTTTCACGTTCGGTGGACTATATTTTTCTGCTTATCTTGTTTAAAGTCCCCTACTAATGAATTATGAATTATGAATTAGGAATTATGAATTAGTCACAATCCCTAATCTGCAATCCACTATACCGCCGGCACCTGGTTTTCTTCCGCTTCGGCTTCGGCCTCGCCTTTGCCGGCTTCGGCATGGCCGTGGGTTTCAACGGTAGCCATGGAAAGGTATACCAAGGCAAGCATGGCAAATACCACTGCCTGGATAAACCCGACCAATAGTTCCAAAGCCATGAACGGCAAAGGGACCAGATACGGCACCAGCCCCGCCAGGACGGTCATTAAGACTTCGCCGGCAAAAATGTTGCCCAACAACCGGAGCGACAGGGAAACCATTTTGGCGATTTCGGAAATAATTTCAATTAAGCCGACAAAAAATTCTATAATCGCGGTTAAAATATTTACCGGTTTCAGGCTTTTGAAAGCATGATATAAATCCCCAATCTTAATGAAACGGTTGGCGTATTTGAAAAAGCCGATTGTGGCAACGCCTAATATATGGGAAGCTACTACGGCCAGGACTGCCATGGACAAAGTCATATTCAGGTCGGTATTGGCCGGACGGAGCAAAGGAATAAATTCGCTCCCTTTTTGGATGCCAATAGAGCCTACGCCGGGCAACAGTCCCATCCAGTTGGAAATTAATATAAACAAAAACAGACTGCCGACAATGGGTAGAAATTTCAGGGATTTTTTCCGGTCGTGGGTGACATTGTCAATATATCCCAAAATAAATTCCAAAATGCTTTCAAAAAAATTCACAATGCCCTTGGGCGCCCGGCCGCCGTATTTTTTTACGCCTGCTCTTATAAATAAAGCAAAGACCACAAAGCCGACCAAGGCAATTGTGGAATTTACGTAAGAATTGGTTACGGGCAGCGGACCAATATGTAAAATTTGTTCTGCGGCTAAAGGTGGAACTGCTAGCATGTATTAATTAAAGATTAACGATTAATGTCTGCCATTTAACGTCATTTGATGGCCTGCGGACCAGGATTATTTAAGCTTTTTCCGGATATCCTGGATTCTTTTGCCAATGCTAATGGAACTTACGGCTAAGGCCAGTAAAAAACCTAGGACTATAAAAAGTTTGGTGTGGTAACGCGCTCCAAGCCATTTCCCCAGATAAAGAAAGCCTATTAAAGGCACGGCAATTAGAAACGCAAATTCTGTGGCCGCTTCCAGCGCCATAAGCCTGGCTGCGTTCATCCTGGACTTCTTTTGATCCTTTTCATCAGCCGGCGACGGTAATTTTTGAGAATCCGGTTCCATGGTCCTCCGTATTTAAAGGTAAATTTTACCGTTTTTTCAGCCTAACGCGTAGAGTTTAACAGAAAATTCCAAATTTGGCAAGGGCGGCGTTTTTTAAGGGGTCTTGACATTAATTGATTTGTGCTTTTATTTGCCTTTTTATAATTTTTCTGCAATTTCATTTCCTATAATATCAGTCAACGGCAATAAAATTGCAGAAAAATTATATGGAGCCGGCTGTCGGACTTGAACCGACCACCTGCGGTTTACGATACCGCTGCTCTACCAGATGAGCTAAGCCGGCTTATTCCCAAGTTATCTTAGCATTTTTGGGCTGGTTTGAAAAGAGAAAATATCCAAAAAACGTAAGCAAAGACGCCATTCCGGGATTAGCCTACTAAAGCCAGATTTGTGAGATGACGCACATCTGGGACAATCTTCCTTAAGTTTGGTTGATGGTGATTATTATCCGGCAATTTAAAGACCGCTTATCCCAGATGTGCGTCGTCGCCCAACATACGCCTCCTGAACGCCACAACACGTGTTGTGGCGTTCCCATAAGTTAAACTTTGTAATTTACCAATTTGAACTTAATTTTTTTGCCAAATAATTGCCCTGCCACCTCATTGAAATTAGTGTTTTTGTCCGTAACTAAAAACAATCTTCTTTTGCGCCTGGACAACTTTTCGGCAATTTCCGCGTGCCGGCGCAAGTAGTCAGCCAGTTTTTCGGGGACAATTTCATCCTGGGAATTTATTTTAATTTTCTTCCCGGCTAACTTTTTAATTTTGGTCTTTAAGATTGGATAATGCGTGCAGCCCAAAATAATGTTGTCCACGCCCGCTTTTTTAAGCGGCTCAAGATAAGATTCCAATATGCCACCCGCCCACTTTAACCCGTTATTTTCTATGAGCGGCACCAGCAAAGGCGCTGCCTGGGAAATAACTTTGGTATTCGGGTATATCTTGTTAATCTCACTGTTATAAATTTTTGCTTTTACTGTGCCGGCCGTGCCTAATATGCCGACTTTCCGGGACTGTTCGCCTAAAGCTTCAACCGTCGGGATAATTACCCCAAGGATCCGCCGGCCTGGGTAATTTTTCGGCATAAATTCCTGCTGGATTTTCCGCAAAGCCAGGGCGGAAGCGGTATTGCACGCCAAAATAACCAGCAGGCAATCCTGCTGGAATAAAAAATTTACCGCTGCTTTGGCAAATTCATAAACGGTTTCCGGTGACCGGTTGCCGTAAGGCACGCGCTTGGTGTCACCGAGATAAACGTAGTCGTATTGCGGTAAGCGATTAATGACGGCTTTAGTTATTACCAACCCGCCCAATCCGGAATCAAAAATCCCTATCTTCATCTATTTTATTTAATGCCTTCCTGCGTCAAAACGTGCTTTCCCGCCGCATAGCCTCCGGCTTGTTCCCCCAAACAAAAGCTCAGCTCAAATCCCGCTTGGGCCTTTACCGCGTACTGGTATTGGTTTTCTTGCTCGCTGCACGTTCCGTCAGCCGGAGCCGGGGCTTGCGGAACAATGCCTATATAAACAGGTTCCAAAGTTTTAAGCGCGGCCGGATATGATTTGTAATCGTTGCGGTAAAGTTCCAGGGCGCTGGCAATTTGCCGGACGTCCGCCAAACGTTTGGTGTCGCGCGATTTGGCCCTTGCGGAATTCAAGCTTAGCAAAACTACCGAAGCGAGCATTCCCAAAATGGAAAATCCCACTGCGGCTATTTCCATAAAACCCGCTTGCTTATTTTTTATTCCAGTCATAATGATGTTTGTTAATATTGCTTGGTTAGCGCGTTAGTGAATGCGCCAAGAACAGACCCGCTTTGCATTAATTCCATCAAATCCGTAGTATTGGCAGGAGGCTGTAAGCCGGATTTTTGTCCGTAATTTGAGTAGGTCGCGTCAATGTTGAATTCCGCACTGAATGGCATTTTGGAAATATATTCGGTAATTTGCTGTTCCGGGGTTAATTCGGGTTCTTCGGCAACCGGGACAATGTTGCCGCAGTTTTCCGGGGTGGACGGGCAGCTAATGTTGCCCTGTATCCCTTGCGGGGTTATTTTGGCTATGCCATTGGCGTATCCGCCAATGTTGCTTCCCAGGCAAAATGTCATTTCATAAGATTCGTAAACCGTGTTGCCGTTTATGACGGATTTCTTGCCGGCAGGCTCATACCAGTAAGCATTATAGTAATCGGTGCAGCCGTTGTCTGCCGGAGAAGGAGCGGCGGGGATTTGGAAAATATAGCTTGGGGTTAGGCCTTGGGGAATGCCGTCTTTGCTTTCAGGATAACCGCCCTTGTCATTGAAATAAAGCTCCAAGGCGCTGGACATTTGCCTCATGTCAGACAACCGCTTGGCGTCTCGGCTGCTTGCCTGGGCGGCTTCCAAGGGAACGCTAATAGCCGATATTACGGAAGGCGCATTGCTGACCAAATGCACCTTATAAAGGCGCATATCCTTTACCCCCACCCAAGTCTGGAAATCTTTAATTTCAATCTTGTCTACCAGCGCATTGACAATATTGTTTACGGTTTCCAATTCTTTGTCCGAGATGGCTGTTGGCAGTCCTTCCGGAGTGGAAGAAGCCGCCTGGCCGGATTTTTCATTGAACGCTTTGACTATTTTGGTAACTGTCGCATTTAAAGTATTTTTAATGGCCTGCTTGTCTAAGGAATTTTGGAAATGGAAAGTATTGGCGTTTCCTATTTTTTCCCTGCCCAAAAATTTGTCCATTTTTACGAACGAGGCGTCTGCCCACATCTTTTGCAGCTCATCCTTAAAGCCGGGATTGAAAATTTCATTGAACAGATCGTTTTCCGTCGCGCCGCTTTTTTGCATCTCGTTTTGCATTTGTACTAAGTCCAAGCTCACCCAATCGATTTTTTTGCCTTTGGCGGCGGATTGGATTATATTGTTTAAAAACGGGTTGTCCCCGATATTGACATAAAGCTTTTGGTTAACCAGCCGGTATTCAAAGCCGGTATTAAAGCCGGTATTGCCGGAACTGAAGGAATAATCCAATTTGGCGCTGGATTGCGGTTCGTTAGGGTTGGTAATGTCGGTATACAAGTCGCCGTTAATTTTTAATTTAATATCCTTCAAGTTTAATCCGCCGCTTTTTAATTCCCCTTTGTCAGTATAGCTTAAAGCAAAATTTGTCTGGTATACGTTGCTTGCCTGGCCCTGGAGGTATTTAACCCAAATTTTGGCCGGACTGTTAAATATGTAAGTATAGTAAGCATAGGCGCCGCCGGCAACCAGGATCATGGCTAACAGGGCAACATATAGCAGCGGCCTTTTGTAAAAAGGCTTTTTAATGTTCTGGTTTTGAAAATGGCTGTCGCTTGCGGCCAGGCTGGGATACAAATTGTCGTTAGTCAGCGGCTGGACATTCCCGTTCTGTTTTGTAGCGGTATTGCCGTTTTGCTGCTGGACCGGGCGGATTGGCTCTTGTGTATCCGCGGCCGGCTTTTGCTGTCCGGCCGGCATATTTTGGCCGGCGGGAGGGGTATGGTTTTCAGCAGCTTTGACATAGGCAAAACTTTCTTCCACCACTCCGGCTTCCCAGCCGACATTTAGCAAGTTTTGCTTGATTTCCGTTTCGCTAAGGCCATGGGTTTTGGCCTCTTTGATATAATTTACTACTTCGTTTTCCATATTTTTACGCTTAATTTTATTTTGATTTAATTAAGCTGTTAATTAATAGCGTAACTTTATAATTTTGGGTTTCTTTGCCATACCAATCCTGAAAATTGGCGGGCTTTATGAAAATTTGCCTTAGATGGTACCGCACGGAGCCTTGTTGGCCGTTATTGTCCTTTCCCTCCAATTTTATGACATGAATACCGTTGCGGCTGGAAATAATTTCCGCCTCTCCTGCGCCTAATGCGTCAATGCCTTGTCTCATTTCCGGTATAATTTCATCCATTTGCATGAAACCCAGGTCCCCTTGCATAATTTTACTTTGGGGATCCTCGCTGAAATTTTCCGCCAGCAGCCCCATATCTTGCCCGCTGCGGATGTCCGCCAGCATTGCATCCGCCAACCTATATGATGCCTCGTTTAATGGCCGTTGGCTGTTAAACCAGGCTTGTAAATTTGCGAAGGTTAATTGGGGTTTGGTTATATATCTTTTATAATCCGCCTCGCTTATGCCATATCCGGAAAGAAACTGTCCTCCGTTTTGGGAATTTTGAGCTTGAAGGCCCTGTTCTGCCTGAAATTCCCAATCAATTTGTTTTTGGGAAACTTGAACGCCATAATGGTTTGCCACCATTTCTGCTATTTTGTCTTTCAACAAATTGCTGTAAATGTCTTGCTTGAGCTTGCTTTCTTCCAACATTCCCTGTTTGGCCGAATACGCGGCGGCAATATCATACCGCGCAAGGAAGTCTTTGGCGGAAACGGTTTGCCCCCCGACCAGGGCCAGAGGCAGCGGGATTTTCCGGAATATGCCAATTTTTGCCGCAGAGAGCCTGCCGGTAAACAGCCATGCCAGGGATATTGAAAAAATAACTACAAGCAGTGTCAGCGCCCAAGCCAACGGCTTTAAATATTTTTTTAAACTGCCGGTTTTAGTCATTGTGCATGAAATAATTCCACCATTTTTCGTAATTATGCGCGGAGCGGCCCGCTGCCGGTGCGGTTGAGCCGCCTTTTAACGGCGGACCTTCAGAAATGTTGTAAACCGTTTCCCCTTCTTTTTTTAGGTTTAGCTGTTCCCGCGCCACCCGTTCTTTAAAACCCTCGGAATTCAAATAAGACAATGATTGGCTTAATTCATCGTTTTTTTCCTGCAAGGCGTTCGTTTGCTGGAGCAGGTTTTGTTTTTCAGCGTCTATGGCTTTTTGGCTTTTGAACTGCTGATATTTTAAATTCCCTAAAAATGCCAGAAAAGCGAGCAGTAATAAAAAAACTAGTTTTGAAGAAAGCAGGCGTTTGTATGTCATAAACAGGAATCATATTTTCAGAGAGGTGGTCTAAAAACTCGCTTTGTAGGCGAAATTGCAAAATTTCAAGGCAGTTGGGGCAAATAAATTTTGATGTTTAGCCGTAGGCTAAGCGGAGAAATTTTTGGCCCAAATGGCCGAAATTTTGCAGTTGCAGCCCAAATGGAGTTTTTAGACAGCCTCAGACAATCCTTCGCCTTGGCATCTGCACAATGCGGGGAGCAGCGGGATTGGAAGACGATGCATTTTGGAATTGCTGGATCTTGGCTATGAACGACTTGATTTTAGCAGGTTCCCTGACATTTTGTAATACCAAAGGCTCGTTTAATCCCATGGCTTTAATTTCCAATTTCCCGAAATGGAATAAGGAAGAAAAAAAACCGGTAGTCGCAAAACTGGTGTTGGCTATTTGCCCCATAAGAGCATCGGTAATTTCTTTTTTAAACAAACTAAGGTATTTTACTTTAACGACCCTTTTGTTGGTTATAAGAACCAGGTTAAGAAGCCAAAGGAGATATCTATTTATTCCATAAAATAATACCAGTATTACCCAAGCAAAAAAATACCTGTCAAATTCATAAAATATTTCATTTTTGGCCAAAAGATACCAGGGCAAGTATAGCAAAACAAATATAATTAAAACCGGCTTGACCAGCACCCACTCCGTTTGCCTGTGCATTTGCAGCAGCTTTTCGTTTTCCTGGAGGTCAAATTTAAACATAAGTAAAAAAACTTTTACCGGAACATGCTCGGGCCTAAGGTTAAAATCAGCATGGACAGGATCATAATAATGGCCAGCACATACATTATTTGGTTTATCCGCTTGCGATTATTAAAAAAGCTCATAGATGGTTGGTCTTATGTTTTTATTATACCGTTAAAACCTTAAAATAGCAAAAATCAGCGCGTTTGCCGACTAGACTCATAGGAGTCTGGAATGGCATCGTCCAAACCTGCAATTAAACTCCGGATGGCATCCATAAGTTCAGGCTGCAAATTCGGGTTCCGGCTTAATATATCTTTAAGTTCCGGGATGGTGTGGTTAATGGCATTGTCGGCTAAAAAGCTGTAATCTTGGCCGCTGTGAACATTGTTTTGAATCAGTTTAAGCTGCCCTTTGGCCGTTTCCATTAAATGCCGTTCTTCAGCGTTAAGGTAGGTTTTATGTAAATTTTGTTTCAGTTCAGGGCCTTTGGGGTTCATATAATAATTTGAATTATAACAAAAAATCGGCTTTTTGCCGATTTATGCGCTACGGAACGGTATTTGGGTCAAATACAATGTGCAAATCCTGGTTTAAGCCGTCCAGGGCCTGCATATCTTCCCGGCTCAATTCAAAATCAAATACATTAATATTTTCCTCAATCCTTTCTTTATGGGTAGATTTTGGTATGGCCACATTGCCGTGCTGGAGATGCCAGCGGATCATTACCTGGGCATTGGTTTTCCCGTATTTGGCGGCTATTGATGCAATCCTCTCGTCATTCATATATTTGCCACGAGCCAGCGGGCTGTATGCTTCTATGGCAATATTATGATTAACGCAATAATCGCTTAATTCCTTTTGGTATAAAAACGGATGGTATTCCACCTGGTCTGCCGCCGGCTGGATGGAAGCGTAGTTTTTCATCTCTTCCAAATGTTTAACCATGTAGTTGGAAACGCCTATGGCTTTGGCTTTGCCGGATTTGTAAATTTCTTCCATGGCCTTCCAGGTTTCCTCCCGCTTGTTGGACATATCCCCCCAAATGTTGGCCGGCCAATGCACTAAATATAAATCCACATAATCCAAGCCCAAGCGTTTTAAAGACTCGTCAATCGCCTTTAAAGTGCTGTCGTATCCCTGATCTTCATTCCAAAGCTTGGTGGTTACAAAAATTTCTTCCCTGGGAATGCCGGATTTTTTTATGCCCCTGCCCACGCCTTCCTCGTTATTATAAGCCTTGGCCGTGTCTATATGCCGGTAACCAGCCTGCAAAGCCCAAACCACCGCATTTTCCACTTGTTCTCCTTCCTGCGATTGCCAGGTTCCCAGGCCAATAATTGGAATTGAAGTTTTGTTATTAAGTTGTACTTTGGAGTTTATGTTAAGCGTTTGCATATTATTTTAGACATAAATTAAAGGCTGTCCTTATTATAGCAAATAGCTGTTGATAAAATGAACCTATGAGAGTAAAATGTTGTCTATGAGGCATTCTTGGTATTTGTTTATATTTCGGCCAGAGGCTTCAGTCTTACATAAAATTATTTCTTTAGAACCGCCAAAAACGCTTCCTGCGGTATGTCAACTTTCCCGATTTTTTTCATGCGCTTTTTTCCTTTTTTTTGTTTGTTCAAAAGCTTCATTTTTCTGGTAACATCGCCGCCGTAGAGGTAGCCGGTTACGTCCTTGCGCAGCGCGGAAATGGTTTCGCGGGCTATCACCTTGCCGCCAATGGCGGCTTGCAGGGCAATTTCAAACTGGTGGCGGGGAATTAATCTCTTTAATTTTTCCACCAATTCTTTGCCTTCTGTTTGCGCCACGCTGCGGTGCATAATGGCAGCCAAGGCCGGAACCGGCTCTCCAGCGACTAAAATATCCACTTTAACCAAGTCTCCGAGCCTTTCTTCAATAAAATCGTAATTTAAGGACGCATAACCGGAAGATACGCTCTTTAATTTATCGTAAAAATCCAAAATAATGTTGGCCAAAGGCATTTCAAAATGCATGTCCACGCGGTCTTTGCCAATATATTTAATGTCCTTGGATATTGCCCGGCGCTGCGTAGCTATTTCCATTATCGGTCCAATGTAACCGGAAGGCGTTAAAATATTTACCGCCATCCACGGCTCGTAAATTTCTTTAATTACCGAAGGGTCGGGAAACTCCGCAGGATTATGGATATAAACGCCGCTGTTGTCGGTTTTTATGACGCGATACGCCACAGAAGGCGCGGTTAAGACCAAGTCCAGATTATATTCCCGAGTCAGGCGCTCCTGCACAATATCCATATGCAGCAAGCCCAGAAAGCCCGTACGGAAACCAAAGCCGATGGAAGGAATATTGACCGGCTCAAAATCCAAGGCCGCGTCGGAAAGCTTTAATTTTTCCATGGCGTCGCGAAGCAAGGGATAGTCGTCGCCGCTGACCGGAAAAATTGTGGCGTAAACCATGGGCTTAATGTGCTTGTAGCCGGGCAACGGCTCAACGGCCGTTGAGCCGTTAAAAGTTACGGTGTCGCCTACCCGCGCCTTGCTGACGTCGCGCAGGCCGGTGACAATATACCCCACTTCGCCGGTTTTAAGCCCGTCGCATTTTTCCATTTTGGGATGGAAATAGCCGACTTCCAGGCTTTCCGCCTGGGTCTGGCTGCCTATCATGTAAATTTTTTGTCTGGGGTTAAGCTTGCCGTCAAAACACCGGACAAAAACAATTACGCCGCGGTGAATGTCATAGGCCGAGTCAAAAATTAACCCGCGGAAAGGCTTTTCCTGTTCGCCCTTGGGCGGCGGCACGCGTTTAACCACGGCTTGCAAAATCTCTTCCACGCCTTCCCCGGTCTTGCCCGAAGCGTATATTATTTCTTCTTCCTTAAACCCGAAAGCGGCTTTAAGCTCTGCCGCGGTTTTCTGCCGGTCGGAATTCGGAAGGTCAATCTTATTGACTACCGGAATTAAAACCAAATCGTGTTCCAGGGCCAAATACACGTTAGCCAAGGTCTGCGCTTCTATGCCCTGCGTGCTGTCTACCACCAAAATTGCCCCCTCGCAGCAAGCCAGCGAACGGCTAACTTCGTAAGTAAAATCCACGTGCCCGGGAGTATCAATTAAATTTAGAATATATTCCGAATTTCCAAATTTTGTATCTTCATTGGATATTGGATATTGGATATTGGATATTTTGTATTGCATTCTTACCGGCTGCAGTTTAATGGTAATGCCCCGCTCCCTTTCCAAATCCATCTGGTCCAATAACTGGTCTTTCATATCGCGCTTTTCCACGGTATTGGTAATTTCCAAAAGCCGGTCCGCGAGCGTGGACTTCCCGTGGTCAATGTGGGCAATAATGCAAAAGTTGCGGATATTATTTTGATTGGACATAAGACAACTTTACAATCAGAGAACTGTACATTCTCCGCTTATTGGAAGATATTTTTTCTATTTAATATACAAAATTTTCCGGAATAAGTCTATAAAATATTCCACTTCATTCAATTTTAATAATTTTCCAATTCCCAAATAAACTCCAATACCCACTAGACTGGCCATGCCTGATTGGACTAAAATGCCAATAACAGTCCTGGTGTTGACCAACGGTTCAACCAGGTAAATTAACCCGTAAGACGCAAGGCCCATTGCCAGGCTGGCAATGACTATCTTGACTGTTGACCAAGCCAGAGCTTTGTCGAAATTTTTGGTTGCCTGGTGCCCGCTAAGTTCCCCGTATTGCTCTTTGGCCAGTACGTGGCGGATTGCCGCAAACAGCGCCAAGGCGCTAAAGATGCTGGAAATGGTAAATGCCGCGGTAATGCCTTCCACGCCGAAACGCCGGGACAAGACCAAAGTCAAAATAATGTTTAGGCCGATTGCCGCCAAATTTATAATAACCGGCGTTTTGGTGTTTTGTCTGGCATAGAACGCGCGAGAAAAAAAAGTCGTCAGGCTTTGGCTGAACAGGGAAAAGCTGAAAATTCCCAGGACGTTAAAAGTCCTAATGGTATCCTGCCAGGTAAAATTGCCATAGCCTAAAATTAGCCTGACAATATAGGCGCGCATAACCAGCATTAGCACGGAAATCGGCACCATAAAAAACAGGATTTGCTGGACCGTGGCTAGCAGGGTTTTTAAGAATGCCTGCGGATTTTTTGTGGCGTAATATTCCGACAAGACCGGAAACGACGCCAAGGCCAGGGAAAAAGCAAAAATGCCAATGGGAACCGCTTCCAAATTGTATGCCTGGTTGAGCGCGGCAATTGAACCTGCGGCCATTTGGGATCCTAAAATGGTTCCCAGCATTAATGTCACTAAAGACAGGTCAAAAGTAAAAATTCTGGGAATATAAAGAGCGGCTATCTTTTTAAAATGCCGGTTAGCCCAATTTATGCCCCAATGCCAGGCAAAACCGTATTTAAACACGGCCGCCCATTGGATAGCCACCTGCGCCACAGCGCCTAAAATAACCCCGTATCCCAGCCCCATTATCCCGAATTTCGGGTACAGGAATATTACGCCGCCAATTATCCCCAAATTATATAACGCGGGAGCTATGCTGGTTACTAAAAATTTCTTTTGCGCGTTTAAGATGCCACCCAATAAGGTGGAAACGGTAAACAATAAGGGCGATAGCAAAAATAACCGCGTAAGCTTTAAGGTATTGTAAAAAGATTGCCCGTCAAAACCCGGTACCAGCTTTTTGGTCAGATACCCGGAAAATATTAACAATGCCAGGCAGATGGCGGCAACTGCCAGCATAGTGGCGTTAAAAGTATAATTGGCCGTTTCCTCGGCTTTCTTTTTGTCTTTTGTCAGCAGTTCCGTAAATACCGGCAAAAATGCCACTGACAAAGTGCTGAGTATCAATAAGTTGGTAATAAAATCCGGGATGCGGAAGGCCGAAAAATAAGCGTCAAGGATGCGGTTTTGTCCGAAAGTGGAAGCGAATAATTTTTCCCTGTAAAGGGCCAAAAATTTGGTTAAAAGGGAAAAAAAGCCAATAATAAAAGCAGCACTGGAAATGCTGAAATTATTTTCTAACGCCACGGCTTTTAATCTAACGGTATTCATTTAGCGTTTACTGAATACAATACCAAAAAATTCGTCTTTGTTCAAGGGAAGGCCTAGGGAAATTTTATTTATATCCAAAACGTCTGGGTTAAAATTTTGCCATTCCATTTTCCTTCCGGGAAATTCCAGGCTAAAGCTGAACGGCTGGCCAAGGGTGCCCATCTGCTTCTGGACCAGCAGGCTATAACGGTCTATGCTGTTAAGCCGGAACGGCAAAGTATAGGCCAGCTTGATGGTTTTGGTCTCCCCTCCTTGCAGCGCCACCCAGTTGCCGAAAAACGTCTTGCCGGCTTCCCGGCCAATGGCGGTTCCGGTAACCATGTCGGTAACCGAACTTTTTTCCCATTCGTAAACATCCGGGTCATTTTTTTGCCCGGTTGGAGGCTGGGCGCCATTAAGCGCTTTGTAGTCAAAACCGGTATTGCTAATAAGTTTGGAGCCTAACGGAACGTATATCCGAATGTAGCTTATATTTTCCGTGCCTTCGCGTTTCGGCATCCTGTTGGTCCGGGTAATGGTCAATTCGTTGGTGATATTTCCCTGCTCGTCTATTTTACCGGTTAAGCTTGCACTCTGGTCAATATACAAGTCGGTTTTAGTGCCGCCTAAATTGCTGCTGATTATATCCAAATAATCGCGGTCGCTGGAGAGCAGCGATCCCGACCAGTGGAATTCCTCAAACTGTTTTTGCAGTTCAGGGTCGCGGGAATAAAAAGCCAGGTGTTTGGCATTCAAGTCGCTTTGCAAGCCTTCCAGCAGCGCCGGCCAAAGATTGGCCGGCAACACGGATATTTTTTGCAGCAAAGCCGGAAAAAAGTCGGCCAGGACCGCTTTGGGCTGGTTTAGGTCCTTGTTATAATTGACTGACGACATGACTTGCATGGTTTCCAAGAAGTTGTCAGAGTCTAAAGTTATTTTGTAATTCGGCAGATTTACGGGCCCGGTCAGCCTTAAAAGGTCGGAAATCAAATTGGGAGTTACGGCAATTACCACGTCCGGAGTTTCTCCGCCTTCCTTTTCAAAAAAATTTGACGCTTTTTTTGCTGAATCCGGAAAATTGGCGAACCAGTTACTGTCTCTCATGAACCACTGGCTGTTGACGTTCAAAACCGGCCTGGGCGGGGCAATCTTGTCCAAAAGCTGGCCGTCCAAGTCGTATATGCTGCTAATTGCCAGATTTTCAATTTTGCCGTCGTTTATCTGAAAATTGCCGTAAGTGCCGATAAACCCGCCTGTGGCGCGCAGCTCGTTATTATTTTCAAAAAGCACCAAAACATTTTTACGGCCAAGGCTGAAATTTTGCAATAAATTAAAAATTCCCTGAAAATTGCTTATGCCTTTCTGCAGCACTGTCAATTTATCTTTAAGTTCCAAAAACGGCTGCTGCTGGGGCAGAGGGATATTTTTTGCGTTTATTTCCGCTATAAGCGAGGACGCCGCGTTCAAATCGGAAATGGCCTGGCCAAGCCGGGTTTGCGCTCCGGAAAAAATTTCGCGGACCGGGCTACTGGCGGAAATCCCTTCCGGTGAAATTTTTAATCCTTCTATTGACCGGTAAAATTCTATTAAATTAGTCCCGCTCCGGGAAAGCAGAGTAGCCGCCTTGGCTAAATTTTCCGCGTCGTGCTTTTGCGGAAAAAGGTTCATAATGCCGTTTAGAATACTGCCGGCTGACTCCATCTCCTGCCTGCTGCCGGCAAAACTTTGGTAGGCCAGTATAAATTCGTTCTGGGCGGCTTGCAAGTTTTGGTTTTGCAATTCATTTTTTGCGTCAGCCAAATGCTGGCTGCCTGCGGTCATAACTCCCAAAACTTTCCCTTTTACGTCCAGGCCTTGGGCTACCAAGCGCAGCGAAACAAACCCAAAAGCCCCAATTAAGGAAATAAAGCAGAAAATAACCAAAGTCTTGGCGTATTGCGGCGCGGAGAACAATTGATAGCGCAGTTTCAGGGAAGCGGCGGTGCGTTCAATTTCCCACTTTAACCTGGACAAAAAGGCCAGAAAGCCTTTAACCAGCCCATTGCCAACGCGATAGCAAATTTCAAAACAAAGTTTTCCAAAAAATACTATTAAATGCCTTGGCTTGCTTAGCGCAGCAGCTAAAAACGCTTCCGCAGCGGTTGTCTCTTTGCGGACATACCAGGCTGTGTGGACAAAGTGGTGGGTATAAAATTTTATCCGTTTCAATTTGGGCATAATTAATACTGGCTCGCATTATCTCTTAAGCAGATTGCCGGGAAATATTCATTAGTATGCCAATGGCCGCCAAGTTTAAAACCAGCGCCGAACTGCCGTAGCTGAAAAAAGGCAACGGAATTCCCGTCAAAGGGATCAAATGGACCATGGCGGAAATATTTATTATAGCCTGCAGGGTAATCCAGGAAACAATGCCGAATGCGGTCAGTTTGCCGAACATGTCCGGCGCGCCCTTGGCTATTTGGAAGCCTTTTAAGGCGAACAAGGCAAACAGGATAATTATAAAAATTATGCGGACAAAGCCCAGCTCTTCCGCGATTACCGCAAAAATGGAGTCGGTCATCACTTCCGGCAAATAATTGTATTTCTGGCGGGACAGCCCGTAGCCGTAACCCCATAAACCGCCTGACCCGATGGCAAGCAGGGCCTGGTTAATTTGGTAGCTTATGCCTTGCGGGTCAACGCTGCGGTTAAAAAAAGTCGTCAGCCTTTTCATGCGGTAAGGTTCCAGTTTTACCAAAGCATAAAGACCTAAAATTCCCGCCGCGACTGTCCAAAATAAATAACGCCAGTTAATGCCTCCGACAAACAATAAAGCCACGGCAATACCCACCAGGACGAACATAGTGCCTAAATCCGGCTGCCATAAGATTAACAGGGAAAACAAAGCGATAATGACGAAAGACGGGAGCAGCCCGAAATAGAAATCGTTCAGCTTGTGGCGTTTTTTGTCTATCCAGGAAGCAAGGTAGAATATTATTACCAGTTTGGCAAGTTCGGCCGGCTGGAAAACCACGGGCCCCAGACGCAGCCAGCGAGTTGCCCCTCCTGATGAAAAACTATAAGAGGACAATTTGACTATAAACAGCAAGCCAAGGGAAATTAAGATAAGCCAAGGCAGGTTTTTTTGCCAAAAGTGGTAATCTATTTTGGAGGCGATATACATGGCAACTATGCCGAGCAAGGCTCCGTAAACGAACTGGTGAATAATATAATAGGTAGTCGTTCCAAATTTTTGGTAGGAATCAACCGTGGAAGCGGAATATAACGCAGCCAAGCCAAAAAGCAACAAGGCTAGAATGATGGCAAGCAGGGAATAATTAATTTTGGTTTGTTTTTTCATGAAATCAAACGCTAATTATGGCTGTATGCAAGGCTGGCGAAGACTGTCTTCCGAGACCAGCCTTCTAAAGTTAGGTTGATGATAATCAGCATCCG
Source organism: Patescibacteria group bacterium (assembly GCA_023484515.1). Lineage (GTDB taxonomy): Bacteria > Patescibacteriota > Doudnabacteria > UBA920 > UBA920 > JAMDAY01. The sequence continues at coordinate 2,953 of JAMDAY010000017.1, read as the reverse complement.
ACAATCTAATCTAAATCCGTATATCCCCGCCAGAGGCGGGCAGGCGTATCAATCCGTATTCTGTAAAGACTCTGCAAACCGCTTAAATTGCTCTCCCCTGTCCTTGTAATTTTTGAACATGCCGAATGAAGCGCAAGCCGGGCTTAGCAGCACTACGTCCCCTTTTTGGGCGGCTGATAATGCCTGTGTAAAAATGCCCTTCATGTTTGCCGCTCCTTCCATAATTTTTGGCAGGGCCTTTCCCGCCTTAAAAATCGCTTCCTTAATCCTGCCGGCTTCTTGGCCGGTTAATACCAAGGCCTTGATGTTTTTTGTTTCTGCAATTGTCCGGCCCAGGTCCGTAAAATCCGCAAATTTGGAAGATCCTCCTAAAATAACAACCAAGGGTTCTGAAAAAGAATTTATGGCGGCAATGGCCGTTTCCGGCGTGGTGGAAAAAGAGTCGTTATAAAATTTTATGCCATTCTTTTCCGCTACAAATTCCAGGCGGTGCTCCAGGCCTTTGAAATTTTGCAATGCTGATTTTATGGAATTGGTATCAACGCCGGCTAAAGCGGAAGCAGCGGCCGCAGCGCAGATATTTTCCAGGTTGTGCCGGCCGCGCAATTGGATATTGGAAATTGGATATTGGAAATTGGATTCGCCTATGCCTTTTACGATAATTTGCCCATTTTTTACATAACAGCCTTTTTCCACCTCTTTTTCCCTGCTGAAATAATATTTTTGCCCTTTTCCCTGCTCTCCGATTTTTAACGACTCTTGATAATCCGCATTTATCACCGCAAAATCGCCGGCTGATTGGAATTTTGCGATGGGAGCTTTGGCTTCCCTGTATTCTACAGCATTCTGATGATAATCCAAATGTTCCTGTGTGACCATTAATACAACGCCAATATGCGGACTGCGCTTAAGGTCCTGCAATTGGAAGCTGGACAATTCGTAAACCACCCAGTCATCCGGATTTAAATTGTCCAAAATTTCCAAAGGCTGGGTTTTACCGATATTGCCTGTTAAATATGCTCCACCCCTTGTGTCGTTGCGAGGAGGCGCATTATTTGCAATATCATCGTGCGCCGACGAAATAATCTTAACATCCAATGGAAGAAATTGCTTCGTCGCCTTAGAAAAAGCTGATGCTGCTCCTCGCAATGACACTGAAAGCATCTCATAAATCAAGCTGGCCGTAGTACCTTTGCCTTTGGTGCCCGTAACTCCGATAATTTTAGCAGGACAATGCTGGAAAAACCATTTGGTTTGGCTGGTAATGGCAATATTATGACTGGTGTAATGCAGTCCTGTCGCTTCACTGCGGGAAGGCAGGCCAATAGCTTGCGCTATATCATGTAATCTAATCCCCGGACTGCGAAATGCCACGTCAAACCCCTTTAGTTCCTGCAAATATCCGGTTCCGAAAATAAAATTTATTTTTAACGACCTTATGTATTCTTTTTCTTCGCTTGACCACTCTTCCCAGGGTTTTTGGTCAAACAGCACCGGCTTTATCCCGTGTTTAATCAAATACTCCGTAACCGACCGCCCTTCCTGGCCGAAACCTAAAACTGCCACTAATTTGTCCTTAAGATCTTTTATTTCCATAGTGGTAACTTGCATTTATTTTACCATAAATTATGCAAAATGAAAAAACTGCCAGGTAGTAACTGCTCACTGTCATTGCGAGGCCTCATATTTTTAGCTTTAAAATATGAGGCCGCGGCAATCCTAACCAGGAAAAGATTGCTTTGTTTTTCAGTTAAAGCCCTGAAAAACTCGCAATGACACAGTGGGCAGTTACGTCTGGTAATAAGCGGTATGGTTATGATTATTGCTTAACGGCTCAACGGAAATTTCCGTTGAGCCGTTAAGTTTTAGCGATAACCATAATCGAGGATACCAAGGGGACTCCTTGTGCAGCACAAGGAGTCCCCTTGGTATTGTTGGTATTGTTAGAGCGAGAACTACTGCCCTACCCTAGGATCATGCATCACCATCAGCGGCAGGATGGGCCTTTTGTCTACAATATCCTCATAATTAGCCTTGACAATGTATATGGATAATCCTCCATTATTTAGGAAGATGTCCCAGGCAGGGACCGGGATATAGCCTGTCTTGGAGACGTAAAAGACTGTGCGGCCGGAAATGATCCAGGAGCCGTCTATGTGGGCCTGGGTAGCTGAAGAGATTACCCCTGTTTGGGGATAAGCGGAAGTATTGCCAGGGATGGCATGCTTTAACAAATAGCCTAAGCCTAAGAAGGCTTTAAGGGAGGTAAAGCCATACTTAGCCTGGCCCATGATCAAATAGACGGTGCCGTGGTCATTAATCAAGGCGTTGGAGCTGTAGTTAGCTGATTCATCAGCTGTTTGGTGGTTTTGGTTATCACTGCCAGGATTACCGTTATTGTCATTGCCTTGGTTGTTATTGTTATTCTGATTTTGAGTATTATCCTGGTTATCTTGGTTATTCTGATTATTATCGTGATTGCCTTGGTTGTCGTTATTGTTATTATCCCCCTGGTTATTGTCCTCTGCCACATAGCTGATAGTGGCAAAGAATGGGTCAGAAGGGCGGCTGAAGGCGTTAAAGGCCTTGGCATAGACAGTCTTGGTTCCAAAGGAACAGTTATCGGGGCTATGGAAGGCAGAACTAGTCCAGCACAGGTTCCAGTCCCAGGCTTTATTAGGAACATAGGGCTCTGGGACAGCGTTTTCAAAGCCGGGAGTATTGGACAAGGCGATGGCTGTGGTATCAGGCCCTGCGGTTAAGGACAAAGAAACATTGGGGTTGGTGGTAAAAGCCTGGCCGTTGTTGATTTGCAGGGCAAAGCCTTGGGATGTATCCCATTCTTTGTAAACGCTGTCTACAGTTTAACGGATACCTGATTAGTTGTTAATAGTCGCGCCGCTTGGGCGTAAACCGCTGGCGGCATTTTTAATTTGGTATGGATTCTACGGTG
>JAMDAY010000018.1 GCA_023484515.1 Patescibacteria group bacterium | reverse complement strand
CAGCATGGTAAACGGTATAAAAGGCAGCAGTAAGATGTTGGTAACCGGCGCCACCAGGCTCAAGCGGCCGAAATATAGCAAGATAAGGGGCAACGTCACGACAATGGCGGCCATGGTCGTTAAAAAGATGTCTTTGGTTTTCAGCAGGCCAGGCCAGCCTGCCGTTGCCGTTTCCAGCAGCGGGGAAAAATATACTATTCCCGCCGTGGCCGCAAAAGACAACTGAAAGCTAATGTCCCAATACAGAATTTTCGGATTCAGCAACAGCATCACGAAAGCGGAAAAAAACAAAATCGGGGAAATGGAATACTGCCTGCCAATGTAAAAGGCCAAAAGCAGGCAACCGCCCATAATAGCCGCGCGGATTACCGAAGCCGAAGCCCCGGAAACTATAACAAACCCCGCAATAACCAGTAAAGACAGCCAAAAACTCATTTTCCTGCCCAGCAGTCTGGCTAAATATTCCAAGGCTTTAATGATAATGCTAATGTTATACCCGGATATGGCGATTATGTGGGAAACGCCCGTGGCGTTAAAATTATCAACCACATTTTGCGGTAAAGTTTTCCTGGCGCCGATTAAAATGCCCATAAGCAGGCTGGCCTGCGGCTCGTTTAAAAAATTGGAAATCCTTTGGGCAAAGGCGTGCTTTATTTTTAACAGATTTTCCTTGACCGGATTTAACTGGTGGCTTTTTAATATTAAAATTTTCGGATACGACATGGTAGCGTAAACGTTAAAACGCTCCAGATATTTCTGGTAGTCAAAATCCTCAAAATTTTTCGGCTCCGCCACTTTGCCTTCGGCCACTATCCAGTCGCCGTAAAAATATTCCTGGGTCAAAGGCAGCGTAGCCAAGACGTTCTGGCCGTATCCCTTGGGGCGGAATGTTACCATTTGCTTTTCGGGGCGGATGTCCGGGTCCTCCACTACATAACCTTCCAGTCGCTGCTTGGCCCCAAACAAATCCGAAAATTCATTGGGAATTTGGGACGCCTGCAAGCGCAGCGCCCCTAAACAAGCCGCCAATAAAAAAACCGCGGCCAATGACGCGGCATGCCGGGCGGCCAACACGGCCAGCACTAGAATGGTTGAAGCAAAAGCCAAAAGCCCGTAAACATATTCGCGGGGCAAATTAAAACGCGAGGCCAGCCACACCCCCAAGGCGAAACTCACGCAAAGCCAAATAAAAATTTTACTTTTGGACATTTTATTCGCCTAAGTCTTAATTCCCATCAATTCCCGCAATTGAAAGCTATTTTCCGAGACTACCTATCTTAAGACCGGTTGATGATGATCATAATCTTATAATCTAAAGTTTGTTTATCCCGGAAGACGGCCCCCAACTCTCAATTTCAAACACTTTAATTTTTGATTTCTCTCCTCTCACCAGCCGGACTTGTGATCTTTTAACGTGGAGATAATCGGCCAGCGCTTCCAATACCGCATGGTTGGCGCGGCCTTCCAAAGGCGGCTGGCTGACGTAAACGTTTAAAGTCCCGAGCAAATCTTTTTCCACCCGCGGCTTTTTGGAATTGGGATGGGCAATAACGGTTATTTTCATTGTTTTAAAGTTTTTCTCTATAAATACATTATACAAAAAAACCCAAAATTAAGCGAGATTGTCCCCATTTAACATAAACCAAACCTTTGTTTCATTGCTGCTCGGCCGAGCAGCAATGAAACAACAACAGATTGTAAAAAAGACTACTTTGTCAGCATAATTCAAAACTCCGCCTTAAGCGGAGTTTTGGGGTAAGAGATTTTTTGCCTTTTGCCGCAACAAATATCGCGCCAATTCATAGCTGCCAAACAAGGCGGTTGTGTAGGATAAATCCCCCAGCACGGTGCCGCGCAAAAACGGCAAGGCGTTTATATAGGAATGGATTATTCCAGCAATGTTATGGGAATAATAAGGATAGAAAAAGGCGAAGTTGGTAACCGCAAAAAAAATAATTGAAGCGCCCAAGGAGGAACCGACTATTTTTATCCAGCGATAATTTTTGGTGCGCTTGATCCATAATCCGAACAGAACCCCAATTAGATGGGAAGCGTAAACCGCAACCATTAACGGCCACTGGAAGAATCCCAAGAAAATATCGCTTACAAGCCTTGCGGCCAAAGGTATGGCAACCGCCTGCTTTTTGGGCAAATATACCGCGCTGAAAATTGCCAGCGCGGTCACCGGCGCGAAATTGGGCATATGAGGAATAAAACGTGCCGCTATGGCCAAAGCAATAATCAAGTAAATCATATTTCGTATTTCGTTATTTTAGTATTTCGTAGAAACTACTTTATTGCCTCCATTTTCCACGCAACCCTGTCCCCATCCTTTAAAACATAGGATGAAGCGCCTATGTCGCTGGACTGGTCGTTTAAATAAAACGCCCAAAAGTGTTGACTGTCCGGCTTTATGCCGTCTATGCTTTCCACAAATTCCCCCATGTCGCCGTATGACTTGGCAACAACCTGGTGCGTTGTTTTCAGCAAATCCAGAGTGCTCTTTCCTTCCTCTATATTATAAGGCCCGGGCTGGTTAAAATTGGAAGCCTGGACAGTCTGGAAAACGCTGATAATTTTTACCCGGTCCTGCCCGGCGGGCTGCTGTAATTGCTGCTGGCCGGACGGCGGATTGCTTGCCTGCTGCGTTTTCCCGCATCCCGCGGCTAAAAAAACAACGGCTGACAATAACAGTAATTTCCCTACTTTTTTTAATTTGGAATTTGTCATTTGGAATTTATTGGAAATTGGTTATTTGATATTGGAAATTTATAAAGATATCTTACATCTTATATCCTATATCTTATATCTTAAATCTCTAAATTTTAGTAGTCTATCCCCTCCTGCGCCAAAATGCCTTTGTAGTAAGGATGCCTGACCATTTTCATTTCCGTAACCAGGTCGCACGCTTTTATAATTTTAGGGAATTTGTTGTGTCCGGTCAATACCAAGTGCAAATTTTTGGGCTTTAAGGCAATAAGGTCCAAAATGTCGCGCTCTTCTATTAACTTTAACTCCAGCGCGGAAATTATTTCGTCCAAAACTACCACCTCGTAATTGCCTGACAAAATTATGTTCCGCGCGCGCTCCAGCCCTTGCAGCGCCTGTCGGATATGGGTTTGCTTCTCTTTGGCGTCACCCAAAATGCCCACAAACCCCAGGCCCGCCTGTTCGGTTTCTATTTTGCCAACAGTGCGCGGGTATGAAATTTCGGTAAAAAAATTAATTTCATTGGAAAGCGGCCATTCGCCTTTCTTTACATCGAATCCCGTTTCCGGCTTGGCTTTAACGAACTGCAAAATATAAACATTCTTGCCGCTGCCCGCCGCGCGCGCGGCCAAACCCATGGCCGCGCTGGTCTTCCCCTTGCCCGCGCCAATATAACAGATAACCAAACCCCTGGTTTGGTCGGAAAAAATTTCCGGCATTTTTCCGCCAACCGGCAAATTGTGGGATTTTGTTTTGGGCATAAATTCAAACTTCCAAACTCTCAATCATTTTTTGAATAGGTGGTTCTTTTTTAATCGGCAATGTTTTCTAACGTTTGCAGTATCCGTGTTAATATATTTTCCTAGCCGCACTTGGAATACCCGCACACGTCGCATTTCATGCAGCCTTCGGCAAACAGCATCATGCTGGCGCAGGTCGGGCAGACCGGCGCGTTACCCAAGTTGGCAATGGAAACTTTTTGCGTTTTCTTGTAAGTTAAGCTTCCATTCGTTTTAATTTTTTCTTCGGCCACGGTTTCGCGGATCTCTTCTTTTACCATAGCCGCTTCCTTGGCTTTAAGAGGAATATCCGGGGACAAAAGTTCTTTGGGATTTTCAGGTGCGGGCAGGTCCAGGCTTAACTGCTTGTCTTCCCGCTTTAAGTGCTTTTCCAAAACTTTGGCAATGGCGTCGGGCAGGGAAAACACCACCTGGCCGCCGCTAAAACTTACTTCCGGGCCGCGGATACCCTTGAGCTGGTCCACAATTTCCTCTATGGCAATGTTGGAACGCAAAGCCAGGGAAATCATCCTGGTAATGGCTTCGGTCTGCGCGCTAAAGAACCCGCCGGCCTTGCCCATTTGGGCAAACACCTCAAACGGCCCCTGCGCGTCTTCGTTTATGGTCACGTAAAGGTTGCCGTAAGCCGTATTCATCTTATAAGTGATGCCGGCCATAATGTCGGGCCGCTGGCGCGGGATGTATTTAATTTGCACGTTGTCGCCGGTCACGGACATTACTTCCTGCGGCTTGGCTGCGGCAGGTGCAGCCGCGCCTTCCGATCCGGCCGCCAGGCTTTTCATTTTGGCTTCCACCTGCTGCGCCGCGTCCTTGCCCAACTTTTTATGGTCAGTCGCCAACACTTGTTCATCACGCGATCCGTCACGATAAATAGTGCCGCCCTTGCAGCCTAAATCAAATAACAAAGTGTAAAGCTGTTTGGTCTGCTCCACGGTGTAGTCGGCAGGCGCGTTTACGGTTTTGGAAATGGCGCTGTCGGTCCAGCGCTGCACTGCGGCCTGCACGCGCACGTGTTCTTCCGGCGTAAGCTCCATGGCCGTGGCAAAAAATTTCGGCAATTCCTGCCCGGGATGCTGGTCTGCCCACTGCTGGGCAATTTTAATTTTTTCCTGGTGCACGCCAATACGGCTCTTCCGGAAATACGTCCAGGAAAAGAACGGCTCAATGCCGGTGGAAGTACCGACCATGGTGCCGACCGACCCCGTGGGAGCCTGGGTTAAAATGGTCACGTTGCGGATGCCGTACTTGGCCACCAGGTCGCGAATGTACTGCGGCATGGCTTTCATAAACCCGCTTTGCAAATATTTTTCCGCCTCAAACTTGGGGAACGGGCCTTTTTCGCGGGCCAATTCCACGGAAGTTTCATAAGCCGTTACCGAAATAAATTGGTACAGCTTGTCAATAAATTTTACCGCCTCTTCGCTGCCGTAGCGCAAACCTAATTTAATCAGCATCTCGGCCAAACCGATAGTACCCAAGCCGATGCGTCTTTCCGACATTTGCTGGCGCTTGTTTTCCTCAAAAAAGTACGGAGTCGCGTCCACCACGTTGTCCTGGAACCGGACCGCGTATTGCACGGTCTGCTTTAACTCGTTCCACGCCACCTCTCCGCTTTCCTCGCTTACGTGTTTGGCCAAATTCACATGGCCCAAATTGCACACGCCCCAGGCCGGCAACGGCTGCTCGCCGCAAGGGTTGGTACAGGGCAAATCCGCAAAATACCAGGAATTGGAAAAATGCGCGGCGCGGTCAATAAAGTAGACCCCGGGCTCGGCGCTGGACCAGGCCGAAGAAATAATGGTGTCCCAAATGTCCGCGGCGCGCACGGTCTTGTGCTTTATAACCTTGCCGCCCTGCTCTTTCCATTTGGCCAAATTCCCCTCCCAATTTTTTTCGTAAAGCGGGTCGGTCGTGTCCGGAAAGACCAGGTCCCAGGACAAATCTTCCTTGACCGCCTGCATAAAGTCGTCGGTTATCCCCACTGAAATATTGGCATTGGTTATTTTGCCCGCTTCCTTTTTGGCATTAATAAAATCCATTATGTCCGGATGCCAAACGTTTAAAATTAGCATAAGGGCGCCGCGCCGGCTGCCGCCCTGCTCAATTAAGCCGGTGACAAAACTGTAAAGCGAAGCCCAGGACACGCTTCCGGACGACCGCCCGTTTACGCCTTTTACGTAAGAATAGCGCGGGCGCAGGGAAGATACGTTAATACCCACGCCGCCGCCGCGCGACATTATTTCGGCCATCTGGCGCAAGGTTTCAAAAATCCCGTTGCGGCTGTCATGCGGGTTGGGAATGACAAAACAATTGTAAAAAGAAAGGTTGCTGGAACCGGAACCCGCGTAAATCCTGCCGCCCGGCGTGTATTTCCAGTCATCCATTAAAAACTTGAATTTCTCCTCCCACTCCGCGCGCTTTTCTCCGGTTTTTTCCGCGCTGGAAATATGTTTAGCCACGCGCTGGAACATCTGCTCCGGCAAAACTTCCAAAGGCTTGTCTATGTGTTCAAACGCCCGCTGTTCCACCTGGCCGTCACGCAAGCGCACCATTGCCTGCCGGTTGCCCCGGTCTATGGATTCAATGGCCCCAATTTCCCGCTGCCCGGTTTTGGGGTTGACCATGACCACGACCGTGTCGCCTTCTTCCAAAGTCGCGCGCTTGACGTCTTTCAGCGCGTAACGGTCCAAAAATATTTTCTCCCCCAATTCGCTTAAGGCATTGGCCTTTCTTGCTTGCAGATTTTCTTTCAGTTGCATATCGTTCTAATTTCCAGTCCTTTCGTTATTCCTTTTCCCCTCGCGGAACACGTCGCGGACAAGTTAATTGTAAGGATAAATTTCAAATCTCAAATTACAAATTTCAAATAAACTCCAACTGCCAAATTCCAATTTCTTAACATCAAATTTTACTAATTGATATTTAAATTTTGGATTTTGTTTGTTATTTGGTATTTGTAATTTGGAATTTAAATCACCCACTGACTAAAAACTGGCTTACTCTTATAAAACTTAACCACCTTTTCCTGCAAAGCCTAAAGTTTTTTCAGTTCCGCCTTAAACTCTTCCACGTCTTCAAACTGGCGGTAGACCGAGGCAAAGCGGATGTAGGCAATTTTGTCCACCCGTTTGATTTTTTTCATTACAACCTCCCCAATCTCCAAGGCCTTAATTTCCCCGCCAGAGGCCTTTTTTTGGATATCCTGTTCTATGGCCGAAACCAGCTTGCGCAGGGTGTCATCGGTGTGGGGGCGCTTTTCAAACGCGCGGCGAATTCCCCTTTCCAGCTTTTCCCTGCTATATAATTCTTTACGGCCGTCCTTCTTTATTACGCTAAGGTCAAGAATTTCCATCTCTTCGTAGGTGGAAAACCTGAATTCGCACTTTTCGCACTCGCGCCGGCGCCTGATGGCATTGCCTTCGTCCACGGGACGGCTGTCCAGGACCTTGGTGTCTTCATTCTGGCAATTTGGGCATCGCATATAAGATTATTATGATTATTTGAAGGATATTAAAATACCCTCTTGCAAGCCTTCCCCTTATATAATTACTGGCTTTACGGGCTAAGCCCTCCAGCGGGCCAATTTTAGCCTTACAACCAATTTTATTTGTATTTCCCAGAAAAGGTTTTCTACCATATATGGTAGACACCTTTCTTATCATAATACTAGATGTAGTAGAAGTCAAAAACTTAATTTTTTACGGCAATTTCCCAAAAATGGCAGTTTCCATAAGCAGATATCCACAATTAAAACCGGTAAAAATTTACCCTGGCGATGCAAAGCGGTAAATTTTTACCGGTTTTAATGAATAGCTATTCTAAACCTGACTTTGTTAAAAATTTTTCAAACACATCTAAGATTATAGGCAAATTTTCAATCTTAAATCATAAATCTAAAATTAAAACCCCCGGGGCACGCCACGTCGTTCGCGAACGACGTGGCACAGCCGGGGGTTTGGCAAACGGATTAGAAAAAATTTATTCTAATCATTTAATCAAGAACGAGTAAAGCGAATCTATGAGGGAAGTTGGCGGCGCGGGTTGGCGCGAAGTAAAGGCGCCGGCAACTTGCGGCTTGGGCACGGTTTGGAAAGCGTCCACCGCGGCCAAGGGCTTTAACCCGGTATAGGTTAAAATTGCCTCATCGCTGTTGTCTATGACCCAGCGGATATTGTCCGCTGCCAAGGCATAGCTTTGCGCGCCCGGCCGAACCAACTGCACGGCCACGAACTGGCTGTAGCCGTGGGCCGCGTTGTCCAGCATACTGACCACTTTTGCCGGAGCAAAAGGGTCGGGAAAACTTAACTCCTGTCCCTGAAAGCTGGCATTGGTGCTGGTGACCACGAACAGCATGAACAGCGAAGCCAAGGCGGTCCCCAACAAAGCCACTACTTTTTCCGGGGTTTCTTGCATTAAAAATTTTTCCATAAAATTCTTATTTTATTCCTTCCAACTGTCGTAAGCCGGCAGCCCAAGATTAAAATTTTTACTTCCTTAGATCTTGGGCTGCATCTTATTGCTACATTCCCATTTCGGGGACGAGAAGTGTTTGCGCACGCACTCCTTAAACAAGATGCAAAAAGCCCGCTTTGCGCAGTTTGGAAATCCCTCTTTGTTAATTTTTGTTTGATTTTTGTTTCTTACAAGCGATTTTCAGGCCCCGCGTTAAGCGGACAAAAAAAGCCTGACCGACCTTTATTAAATCTATATATATTATAGCACAAAATAAAAATTTCCGCAAGAGGCGGAAATTTTTATTTTGTATATATGACTATCCCAATCCTTAGCATCTCTACTTGGACTTTTTGTGCAATTTTGATTCCTTGGATTAATAGGTGTCAAAATTGTGCAAAAAGTTACTTCATTTTCTTCCGTATAAACGCGGGTATGTCCAGCTCGTCTTCCGTGTTGTCCGCAGGCTGGTCTTGCGGGATGGCGGCCACGGGCGGCGCGGGCTTGGGGTTAAACAAAGGTTTGCGTATTTCCACGGCCGGGACAGGCTGCGGAAAATTCCTGGGTTCGCTCACCGGCGCTTTTTTCGGCTCGTCGTTGAATACCATCTGCATGGGGTTGGGACGCTTGTTGGCCTCGTCAAAACCCGTGGCGATTACGGTAATACGCACTTCTTCTCCCATTTCCGGATCTATGACCGCGCCAAACTTGACCTTGGCGTCGCTGTCTATGCTCTTGGTAATTACTTTGGCAGCCTCGTCTATTTCAAACATGCCCAGGGAAGGACCACCGGTAATATTGAACAACACGCCCTTGGCGCCGTCTATGGTCAATTCCAGCAACGGAGAATTAATAGCGCCCTTGGCCGCTTCCTGGGCGCGGTTCTCGCCGCTCGCCCGGCCAATACCCATAAGGGCCGTGCCAGCGTCCTGCATAATGGAGCGCACGTCCGCAAAGTCAGCATTAACAATACCATGGGTGGTAATTAAGTCTGAAATGCCGGAGATGCCCTGGCGCAACACTTCGTCCACGGTTTTAAAGGCATCTACTAAGGAAGTTTTCTTGTCTATTATTTGTAATATGCGGTCGTTATGTATAGAAATTATGGCATCCACCTTATCTTTGAGGTTGTCATACCCGTTTTCTGCCACTTCTTTCCTTTTGCTGCCTTCAAAGGTGAAAGGTTTTGTGACGACCGCAACGGTTAAAATGCCTTTATTTTTTGCCAGCTCAGCCACTACCGGAGCCGCGCCAGTGCCTGTTCCCCCGCCTAAACCGCAAGTAATGAATACCATGTCAGCGTTATCTATAACTTCTTCCAGCTCTTCTACGGATTCTTCCGCTGCCTGCCTCCCCAACTCGGGGTTCATGCCGCTGCCCAAACCCTTAGTTATTCCCTTGCCAATGTGGACCTTGCGGTCAGCCTGGTTATTATGCAAAGCCTGGGCATCGGTGTTTATGGAAACGAATTCCACGCCCTTTATGCCCAATTCGGTCATCCGGTTCACCGCATTGGTGCCCGACCCCCCAATTCCCATTACTTTTATACGGGCAAAAGCCTCTATTTTCGGTTTTACTTCCATAGATTTTTTCATGATTGATGATTCTTATATCAAAAGCATAACTAATCTGTATAAAAAAATCAATACGCTGCCCTGTGTCATTGCGAGCCGAGCCATTTTTAGCGTTAAAATGGAGAGGCACGGCAATCTTATATTGGAATAGATATTTCATCCGCCTTGAGCGTATTTTCAATAACATCTGAAAATAAGCGAATAAATATACCCGACCAAACCCCCTTTAACCGTCAGACTTCCCGTCCTTCTCTACTCCCCGACCCCGTTTCCCAAGGCATTATACCACAAAACCATAATAGCACAAAAGGTTCTTTTAAATTTTAATAATAACAAAAACCCTCCTTTTAAAGGAGAGTTTTTCATGGTGGTTATTTACGGGCTACTTCTTCTAATTTCTTCAAACTGATTATTTATCCGGGCGACTATTTCATTTATCGGCTTTTTGGGCGGAAAAGCCAGGCTCCAAGTGCCGTCGCGCTCTACCTTGCCGTGATAATCTCCCCTATTGGTAACTTTGACTGTAAGAATTTGAGCTTCAAACATCGCCCTATTCCGGACGCCGTTTGCCGCCTTCAATTCTTGGAGCTTGTTGTTAACTTTGATAGCAATATTTATAATATAATTTTTTGCCTCGGCCTCTCCCATATCTTTAATTATTTCATCATCCATATCATATCCCACATGCGGTTCTTTATTGTCCGGATCGTTGTTTATTTCTTGTAAAAATTTTCGGCCTACCTTAGGTTCTTCGCCTTCAAGCTTTTTTTTCATTTGCCTGGCGACTATGTCCGCAGCGGCTTTAGGGTTGGAGCCAAATTGCTCATAGTCAACTTCCATTACCAAATTTCCATGGACATCAACCATAGCTTCTTTGGGTGCGCGTCCCCGGGTTAAATGGATTTTAACTGTACTGTGTTTATATTTGTCATTATTTTTTACATCCGGATGCTCCCTAAGTTTGCTTTGTACGTCTGCGGCATAATCCCTAATTTTTTGCTCTGAAGCGACTTCCGTAAGTAAAGGTTCATAAGCAAAATCTAACCATGGCTCCTTGTTGGTGCTTAACTTATTTATTATATCTATTTGTTTAAACTTATATGTCAATTCCCCTCTTTCTCCTAATGCATGAAGCATAGCGACAAACACTTCTTCGGCTGAACTTCCAGGCTGGACAGGGATAGTAATTAAATTTTCCGCATTATTCACTACCCGGTCAAAAGGCGGATTCTCTGTAAATTTTACCTTCACCCTGATACCCCGATATTTTAAAGGATCCAACCCCTCTGCCTTTAGTAAACTGTAAAGCTTTTCAGCAAAATTATTGGTCTTCTCCAATTCCTCGCCCTTTACAAATTTATCTTCCGCTTCAAATTCCAAATGCAAACCAAAGTATTTGCGTCCTTCCTTACGGTTATTAATTTCTGTCAAGATCGCGCGGTCTGGTTTGAGAGTGGACTCGCGAATTACTTCCTTAGCTTTTTTCTCCTGGATTTTTTCCCGCATTATTTCCCGAAGGGCTTTGGCCTCGTCAAATTTGGGTTTTGTTTTTTCCGGCGCGGCCGGTTTCTTTTTTCCCTGTTCGTCGTGTCCGCCGCCCCCGCCGCCGCTGGATTCCGCGGAAGCGTGCACCGTTTCAAATTCCTGCTTCTTTTTGGCCAACTCCTCGTCTATCTGCTGGTCAGTCATGCCTAAATGCGCTTTAAGGAAGGTTTTTCGCAGGGCTTTCCGCTGGTCGTCGGTTAAGATGTAGCGAATGCAAATTTCTTCAAATACTTTGTCGTTTTCTTTCTTTTGGTCAAACATCTCCTGAATTTCCTGCGCAGCCAGGCGGTAGCGTTCTTCCGGCGGGATCTTTAGCATTTCTTCGGTTTGCTTGCGGACAATTTCCGCCTGCTCCTTAAGTTCTCTTTTGCGCCTTTTTTCATCTTCTTTGCGCTTCCTGGCTTCTTCTTTGGCTTTTTCCTTTTCCTTTCTGGCTTCACGATATTCTTCCACGTCCTCGTCTGTTTCCTTGCGCCAGCCGGCCAAAACCCAAGGTTCTCCAAATTCATGGGAAACCGGCGGGGTTAGGCGGTAGCCGACAACTTCGCTTCCGGCGCCGGCTGGAGCACCTGCTGCGCCTGCGCCGTAATCCATACCCAAACCGGCCTGGCCTTTTTGCGCGTTTATCCAATATAAATCCAAGCCCTGGCTGCCTTGTTCTACCCGCGCCGTGCCATAAACTACGCCGCTGCGGACTTGGCCGGTGGCCGGGTCAATTAAGTCATGCATTTTGCCGCCTTGGGGAATTATTAAATTTCCGGCGGAATCCATGTCGCAAACAATGGCGTCGTGCGGATGCATAGAATCCGGAATAAATACGAATTTCAACTTGCCCTCGCCGCGCAAAGCCAGCATATGCGGCTGGTCAACTGTCTCTCCGGCAATCCGCCAGGAGCCCTGGTCTTTTAAATTGCTGCAATCTATTTTTACGCCTCCATTATCCAACTTGGTCACGTGCAGCCTTAACTCATTGACGTTATGGGTATGGGGATTAATAAAGTTTCCGCTTTCGTCCACTTCGGGATTGTCATAGAATCCTTTGGTATGGACTTCCGTAACATCTATACCTTTATGGCCGGAAGATTTAAAATGGCTAATCCAGGATTCAAAATTTCCCTTGGCGCTGGCAGCGGCCGCAACAGGCGGAATATGCTCTACGGTCCGCTCAACGTTCCAGCCGAACCTGTTTTTTAACTGCATTAAATCCGATTCGTTTATGTGTCCGCTGCCGTCAATACGCGCGGTATATACTTTCTGGTTATTAACAACAAAATCCAAGTGGTCCTTGTCTTTAATAATATCCATTCCGCCTGACTTGTTAGGGTCTGGATATGATATATAATCCCCTTTCCTGCCTCCGGTTCCCAGCATTACCTGCTTGGCATATTCTCCTTGATAGTGATTCGCGCCTTTAGATCGCAGTGAATGCCAAATCTGTTCGGTAAAAGTAACCTTGGAAGTGTCCCAATGGAATTTGTGGCTGCCTAAAATGTCCAATGTTTTGTTCCATCCGCCTTTAAGGATTTTCCCTATTCCCGGCGCAAGGCAAGCCGCGCCAAAAGCAACCACACCGCTTCTCCATCCTACTTTCCAACCTTGCTTGCGCGTTTCCGCAAGCAATTCCTTGTCTCTTTTCTCTATTTTTTCTAAAATTTGCCTCTCCGCCGCCGCAACCATTTCGTCTATCCTGGCAGGTTCGGCCTGGGCATTATTGGTTTTTACAAATTCCTTTATGGCGCGGCGCAGGTCCTGGATTGCCAAAAAATTCGTCTGGTATTCTTCGCCTTCGCCCTTACCCACCTTAAACAGATTCCTTTTTTGTTTGTCCTGGACATTTAAAGTGGCAATAATTTTTGCCGCTTCGGATTTTTGTCCTTCGGTTATAAGTCCTGCACTGTTAAGTTTGTCCGTAATTTCGTTCAGCTTGGCTGCGGCTATCCTGGCGTCGCGCTGGGGAGTTTCTTCTTCTTTAAGCTGGCCCAAGGTTGCCTGTTCTTCCCTGCGCCTGATGCCGCGGTAGTGTTCCACTGCGGCCCTAATACCCATATAAAGACCGGCACCGGCACCGGCACCTGCCGCGGCTATTAAGCCCGGCACAATACCGACTGTGGCAGCCGCGCCTATTCCCAATCCTTTAACCGCCGCAACACCCAAACCGGAAGCAGCCATATATCCTAAACGATTGCCAATATAAGCGTATAAAACCGGGTTGCCGAAAGTTAAACCTCCAATCCGATCTATGGCGCGACTGACTTTATTCTTTTCCGCATTTTCACGATATTTACGCGCCTTCCATACCATACTGCTTAGCACCGGACTCTGCGTCCAATTTATTGCCGCCTCCATCCCCCGCAGCCACTTGCTGTTTGATTTTAATTCGTATAGGTCTGCTCCCTGTTTGGCCAAAGAAACGTCTAATTTTAAAACCTTGTGCAAATACTTTTGCACAATTTCTTTCTGTTCCGGACCGAATTCCTGGTTGACAATTTCCAGCTTTTCTTCAAACTGCCGCTTGTAGGCAACGGCTAAGTCGTACATATTGTTGCCATACAGTTTGCCGTCTAATTTTTCACCGGGAACAGTGGCCGCGCCTTTTATGGAAGGAAGTATGTCGCGGTTAAAACGCTCGTCAAATTCTTCCCGGGTTTTTATGTCCCCGGTCACCAAAGCGGCAATTAAGTCCGCGCCGGCCGCGTCCAAAGCGGCTCCGGCCGCGCCCGTGTAAATTTCCGGGTTTTCGCTTGCGGCCCGCATGCTGGCGTCTTCCATGGCTTCTATGGCTTCGTCCACAATTTCATAGCTTTTTTCCCTGTTTTCCAGAAGCCTTCCCCGCTTATAAATTTCTTCCGCCTCCTGCCTGCGGAATTTTTCTATTTGCCCGCTGGCTGTCTGCCTGCGGAAAGTTTTTTTAAAAATATTCTTGCCGGCCGCTTCTATATGTTCTTCCGCCTTTTTGCGTCCCTTAGTGGCGGCCATACGCTCGCCAATAGCAGTTACATCCACGGCAGCGGCCTTGTGCCGTTCCTCTGCCAAAGCAGCGGCATCTATGTCTGCCGCAGTCGTGGACTTGCTAATATTCTGCAAGCTTATATTATGCTCTTTAAATTTTAATTTGGCCTTGGCGCGCCCTTTGGCCACGTCTGCCGCTTCTTCGGCGTCAAAGTGGACATCCATCTCCGCCAAGGATCCTTCTCTTCTAACCATAGGAAATTTTTACTTTATTTTACGCTTTTAAAAACATCTGGCGGAAATCCGCCAAAGCCTGCAAAATTATTTTCGGCATTTCCGGTTTTACGTCGTGCAAATACGCCAAAGCCTGGGACTGGTCCACTTCGGCCAGGGCCGTATAGGTTTCCAGTTCCTGTTCGCTTAACGCCTTTGCCATGGCCATTAGCAAATACTTGTTTAACCGTTCCGACAAGTCGTTTAACATCATTTCTTTTATTGCCGGGTCAGCCTTGCCCAATTTGGCGTCCACGATTAAATCTTCCAAATATTTTTGGATTTCTTCATGCATAGGCAAGCCGTAAATTGTTTGTTGGTTTCCGGACATAAGGTATTTTTTGCCTTTTTATTATAGCACAAATTCCCAAACAATGAAAAGAGCCGGGCAACACTTGGAGTGTTGTCCGGCTCTTGGTCTGCCGCCCAGTCCTAAAGTTGTTATTTGAATGATATTAGGACTGGGGGAGAAATGTTACGGATGCGGGCGGCCACAGGCGCCGCAGAATGCGGTTGCTGCCGGATTGTTCCGGCCGCAAACGCACACCCACGGCCCAGCAGCCGCAGCGGCCATACCTCCGCCGCCACCGGGTCCAGCGCCCGCTGCTGCGGCAGCGGCCATTGCGGGAGCGCCAGCTCCGGCAGCGGCTCCTACTCCGGCGCCTGCAGCGACAACCTGGGGAACCATGTTGACCGTGGCTGTGCCTTGCGCAGGCTGGATCGCGACGTGCACTGTAGGATGTTGTTGCGACACCCGCCAGGACCAAACAGCGGCTCCGGCGATCAGGAATAAGGCAATGATCAGCGTGAACCCGTAAGCTGACCAGCTTACCCCCGCCGGCTCGCGGAGTTCAGCCATCATTTTTTCCATCTCCATACCGTCGTTAACTGCTGCCTTAAAAGCTTCGACGGGTTTGACGGCCGAGGCTGCTGCCGGCACCGGAATGGCGGCTACCGTAACCTTGGGATACAATTGCATTGTAGTGCAATTGATTACATATCCGTCGGGCGGCACCGGACAACCTGCGAGGTTTGTTGTAGCGGTTGAAAACTGCCCCATCGCCGCAGACGCGGCTAAAAGGGCGCTAATAGCGAGAGCGACGATGTTGTTTGTCATAGCAACCTAGTTTCTTTCATAAAAAACCAAATTGCTATGACAAATTTTCCGTAACTTATTTCCTCCTTAAAATATAAATGTGCTTTGAGCCTGATTTTTCAAGCTCGCCGCTAGCACTTTTTAAAGAGCCAATGGTGAACTAAAAATTTTCAATAATCTTGTCAATTAATTTGGGAGAGGGAGAGCCAGCGCGTGTGCGACTGACTCCCCCTTCCAAGCGTATCCCCTGCGGTTGGCCGTAGGGGTAAAAAACGTTACTTGCCGGTGCGAGCCTTCTCCTGGGCGGCGCGAATCTGCGCCGCGAGGTCGGAAGCTTGCGCGGCAACAGCGGGATTCACGGGATGATGCTCGGTCTTTTTCCCGATGCCGAGTAACCGGCTCCGTGTATCCGTGACCTGGGAGTTTCCCAGGACCGCGACCTGTTCGGCCACCTTTGCCGACAGACCGCCCATTTCCACGACCGCGGCACGGACGGGCTCCACCACATCGCCGGCGACTTCCCGGATACGATCATCGCTGATAGTAGCAGACGGTGCCGTAATGGGATTGTCCTTAAAATAGAGCTTAATCCCTTGAGCTGCCTTATCAGCAATGGCATCGAGCAGACGATCGTCCTTGACGACCGCGCTGATAGTGGCGTTCTGCCGCGCGGATTCCAGCATAGTCACGGCTTCTTTGGACGTCCCCGATTTGGGGCTCCGGAGCAAGGCCGTAAATTTGGCCTCGTCCACGCCGTAGAACTCGCATAGGCCGTGAATAAGCGACCTGCTCAAGTCCCCGTTGCCGTTGCTGTTGTGGCCGTTCCGGGAGTACCGGGTGTCGAATACTTCCTGATACCCGACCGTCGTGCTTGACGGCACGAAAAAGGCATCTTTCACTCTGACGACGCTGCCGCCGTCAAAAGTAAAAAGGATGTCATACCACTGATCAACTGCGGCGGTCGGCGCCACGCTGACGTCTCCCGCGAAGACGTCTCCCGCGAACTTGGTATTGCTCAGTTTCGCATTGGAAACAGCAACTCCGGTTGCGGGAGATACTGCAACGGCCAGAAGCTTGGCGCCGGTCGGGTTAAAGCCCGTTCCGCGCAGCTCCAGCCGATGAGTAAAAGTCTGCGGCGTGGCACTGGTGTCCTTCCGGAGGATCTTGTCGCTCGTGGAAGTCACCTTTGCCACACTCACGGTCTGCGCTGGAGCCGTCGCTGCCGCGGCCGCCAGAATGGCAAGCACGACGAGCGGAGCTGCCGCCTTCTTCGCAACCGTACCGGAAACCGGACGCTTACGCAGGAAAAGACGGAAGACCAGGACGCCGATGACGACCCCGAACACCAGAAATAAACCGATCAGGACCAACCAAAGGCTATTTACTTCTTCCAGCGCCTTATCGCGCTCACTTCTGAGGGTACCGATCATCTTCTCATATTTCCCCGCCACTTCATCAATATCGGCGCACTGGGGTTTTGGGGATTCTGGGGGTTTTGAAACCTTTTCTACGGGCGAGGAAGGCGCGGCGGGAGCGCTTGAAGCACCCTGCACCGTCTCCGGGCGGTCCGGGCGGGCGAACTGAGCGTTAACGGTTGCGGTGGCCCATGCGATGAGCATGAGGGTCGCGAAAATGAAAGTGACGATGCGCTTCATGGTGATCTCCTAAATGACTTGAAATCCCGAGAGGTTCGAGGCACCGTGGCAGGTACCTCTCCTACGAATATGGACCATAACAGGCCCAATTCGGCGAGAGGCACTTCTGGTAACCTCTGCGATAAAAATTCAAAATGGAAAACTTAATTTTCCAACCGATTAAATCCTTATCGCACAGGTTACCTTATAGTAACGTTTCTATTCCTCCTAAAGCTTTTAAAGAGCTTGAGCCTGGTGTTTTCCAGGCTCGTGAATGTCCGGCAAATTGCCGGACACGGAACGAAACTGGAAGGAAAAATTATTTAAAAAGGCGGAAAATTTCTATTAATTTTATCGTGTAGTGTAGGGGCTGCCTTCAGGCGCCCGAACTGCGGGCAGCTAAAGCTTGCCCCTACATTCTTCCTTTGTGTATAGGAAGGCAACTTCCTGCTCTTTAATTACTTAACTAAAAGAATGCTGGATTTTACGAAATTATAGAGAAAAATTAAGCTTTGGTATTGGGAAAATATCAGGTTCATAAAATTTATGGGAAATAAGGCTAAAACTTTCCCCAAAGAACAACAATTAATTTTGACCTATCATTATAGCAAAAAATACGCCATTTGTCAATAGTTGTTCCTTAAAATTGCCTAATATAAGCCGAATAACTAAAATACAGCCATAAAAACAGCCAAAATAAAAAGCCTTTGTTTTAAGGCTTTTTGTAAAATATTAGTATAATTATAGGTAATTTTAAATTTCTAGCTTATTCGCTAAATACCGCTGACAAAGCATTGAATTTATCTATATACATTTGAGTTTCCGTCAGAACATAATTTACCCACTCTCCTTTGTGTTCCATAATTGCCTGAACCGTCCGCGGGGCTCCGCCATTATAGCAGGAGGCTAAATACATGCCCAACGCCTGGGGATTCTTAAGAAGAAATTGCCGATGGTCGGAGTTGGTAAAGCTTAGGTCGGAATCAAATAATAATAACGATGCTTTTGCCCCATTAACATGATCGTCCATGCCTTCCCGAAAGTCTTTGCGCAAACCCGCCTTAGGATACCGTTCCCTGACAGCCTGATATGTACTGGGAATAAATTGGAACAGCCCGCCCGCTCCGGCTTTGCTGTAAGCATAAACAAACGACCACTCGCGATTGGCGCCAACTACGGTCAAAGCTTGGTTAGCCATGTCGCCCATTACTTCCCGCTCCGCGTCCCCTTTTCCCAAATTAGTCTCTTTCGCCAATTCGGCTGCCTGCCGTTTAAAAATAAACGGGTCTATATGTTCAATCATGCACAACTTTAAAGCCACGTCCATAGGCATAACGTCTGCCACTAATTTGTCATGGAAGGCCTTTGATTTTACACCTTTTTCCTTTAGCTGATTGCGCGCGGCAATTAAATTTTTTACCAAATAATCATATCCTTCTTTTCTGATAATTGGCGTGTCTAAATTTTCGGAATAAGGGGTATAAATTACTTCTTCGTAGTTGCCGGCAATGGGCAAAGCCCGTTTAATGGCTAGCACCACGTGATTTGCCGGAGTGGCGACTTCGTATTTTGTCCCTACTCCTAAGGGCATGCCTTTACTTATCTGAAATCCCGGCGTGCTTGGCATGCCTTTCTCATCAACTTTGACAAATTCCACTTCTTTGGGATGCAGTTTGGTGTCGGTAACCGCCAGTAAAACATTGTAATGAAGAGATGGCACCATTTTATATTGCGGCTTTCTCTTTTGGCCTTTCTTGCCGCCCTTAGGCTTGAGCAAGACTTTTTTCTCTTGCACTTTAAAACCCGCCTCTTGGCTTTCCAAAGCTTCCCAGGCGCTGTCAATCAGGTCAAAAATTTCCGGCCGGTTGACATATTCGTCTTCGTTGCTTAAGCTTTCACCAAAAATAAATTTAGGCGGTTTAAGCAACCTTTCCGCCTCTTGGTCCGACGGAAGCTTTTCCGGCCCGGGTTCCTCCTGCTTCAAACGATTATACAAAAACTCCGCGCCCGCGCCCAATGCGGCAGCGCCGCCGTATTTTAGCAGCTTCCGGCGGGACATTTTATTGCCGCCATCTCTTCTTTCGGGACTAATGGGCGCTGGTTGCTGCGCTTCGCCTTCTCTCATAATTTTCTAGATAACAATTTAATAATAAAGTTCTTTCTTATGTTTCTCCATTAAATTCCCGTAAGCCTTAGGTACCATAATATGGTAACAAGGCTGGCTGCCTTCCTGTTCCGGCTCTATTAAACCAATTTTTTTTAGCAAAATAAGCCTGCCTTCCACCCATCTCCTTTGCGGCAACGGCAGCTCTTCCTGTAAAATTTCCGGGAACGGATTTCCATGCCGATCCCGCCTGATGTTTCCTTGGCTGTCTTTTTGCCAAATTGCGGTTCCGTCCAACTTCCTTTTGAACAAGCGCCCCCAATTTAAATCTATGGCCGCGCCTGTCGGGTGGACCGAGCGTCGGGAAGCGTTTTTATTTTGTATGCGTCCCCGCAGATCGGCCTGGACGTCATTGGGACGGACAGCCGAAGACACGACCAAAGCCGGGCCTTCGGGAAATTCTTTGCCATAGTCTTGAGCCAAGTCCTGCAGAAATTGCGCGGTCCATTGTGCACAATAGTCCCGGCGATATTTACGCCCTTTTAATTCCAATGTTCTTTTTTTCTTTCCCTTGCCAGTTGCGGCCTGGTAGGTAAAATTCCCTTCCGCTCCCAGATAGGGATCTGCCCGGAGGTGCTTTCCCTTGGGAAGTTCTACTAAAAAACCTTTGGAATTCTCCTTGATCCTGCCTTGGTGATCCCTGTAATACTTTAAATAAGCTTTCATTCCGCTTTCACTTTCCAAACGCACCAGATGGTCTAAGTCCGCCATTTTGTTCTGCTTGTCCAAAGATTGCCTGGAACCGGACAGCTCCGCAGGGATTAATTTAGCCTCTTGGCTTAAATTTACAATTTTCGCATGCCCGGCTTTTATTTCCAAAGTTTCTTTTTTGGTTGGTTGGGAAACTTTTTCTTTGCGCTTAACCGGAGTAACTGGGACTTTTACGGACGCGTTTTCGGCCTGCCGCAGATTCTTTTCCAAATTGTTTTCTAAAACCGCCCCGCCGGCAGCCATTATTGCTAATTTGACAGCTTCTCTCCTGGATATCTTTAAAGGCCTTGACGGCGCCTCTGAAGCCGGCTCTTTAGGAGATGGCCTAGAATCAAATTCTTCTCCGCTGAATTTTTCAGACATATTTATTCTTTTTAATGTCAACATTCATTACATGCGCATATTCTCACGAATTAGCGCATGGTAACATTGCAAACCGATTTATAACAGGCCTTTATAACAAACCAAGAACTTCTTTTACCGGCGTGGCAAGGGGTAAATGTAGCGCATAAAACATATTCAAATTAACCTGTTCTCTTTCCACCAAATCTGCAGCGAGCAAAACGGCTAAATGCCTGGAGGTAGATTTAAAAGAAAGTTTTATTTCTTTGGCAATATCCCCCACCGAAGCCTTGCGCTGGTTTTTTAAAAATTTTAATATTGCCAGCCTGCGGCGGTTAGCCAAAGCTTTTAATTGTCTTTCCAATTCTTTCATACATGCTTCTTTAGGCATATTCGTGCGAATATGCGCATGGAAGAGAAATAAAAACTTCCTGCCAATATTTTACGGCAGGAAGGATTTGAACCATTTGCGGATTTTGGCCACGTTTTGGTTGGAAAGGATGTTTTTGACCATGCCGGCGAATTCGCGGCCGGAGGCGGCGGAAAACTTGTTGCCCCAGAGTATGAGTCCGACGGCCGTGGCGAACGCCGGGTCGTCCACGCGGTCAATTATGGTGTTAATGTTTTGCGGTTTGCCCTGCACGCACGGCAGCCTCAATCGCTTTTTGGCAAACTCCACCGCGCCGGGCAGCTTGCTGCCCCCGCCGGTCAGGACTATGCCGGCCGGCAGTTTGCCGTCGCGGTTAATTTTTTTTAGTTCGTTATTTACGGCGTCAAATATTTCTTCCAGCCTGGCTTCTATAATTTCCACCACATAGCTGCGCAAAGTCCGCTCTTCCTCGGCCGGGTCTATTTGCGACAAGTCTATTTCTTCGGCCTTGTTAACGGCTTTCGGGTCGCAATGCCCGTAAACCAGCTTGACCTTTTCCGCGGTTTCAATGGAACAGCGCAGGCCAATGGCAATGTCGTTGGTAATGTGCATGCCGCCCAATGGCAGCACCGCGGTATGGAGCAAATCCCCTTCCTCATAAACCGCCAGGCTGGTCGTGCCCGCGCCCAAGTCCACCAGCGCTACGCCCAGGTCCTTTTGCCTCTTGCTTAGGACCGCTTCGGCTGCCGCGCACGGGGACAAAACCAAATCGCCAATTTCCAGCCCCGCCTGCATAATGGCCTTGGTCATATTTTTAACGAACGGCAAGCCGGCCTGCACAATGAGCGTGTCCACTTCCAAGCGGATGCCGCTCATGCCCAAGGGGTCTTTAATGCCCGCCTGCCCGTCCAAAGTAAAGCTTTTCGGGAACACGTGCAGCACTTCCTTGTTTTGCGGAATGGAAATAACCTGCGAAGCGTCCACGGCGCGGACTACGTCATTTTCCGTAATTTCGCCATCCGCACGCGACACTGCAATCACGCCGTGCGAGGAAACGGAACTAATATGGTTGCCGCCAATGGACACGTTCGCTTCGGACACAGGCACGCCGGTCATCCGTTCCAATTTTTCCAAGGCCACGGAAATGCAGGACACCGCCTCTTCTATGTCCACGATTACGCCGCGGCGGATGCCAAAAGCCGGCGCCTCGCCAGCGCCAATCACGGACAAGCTGCCTTCCTGGGCCATAAATTTGGCCTGCACTACCCTAACGGAGGAAGTGCCAATATCCAAACCGACAATGTGTTGTTCCTTTGGCATGTAGTATTCGCAAATATACAAATTAAATATAATATACAAATTCTATAGCGGCCATCCTATTATAATAGGATTATCAACAGCGATTCGTATATTTGTTAAAATTTGTATATTTGCGACTAGTCTTTTAATTTTTCTTTCAAAATTTTTGCCAATACCGCGCCGTCCGCCTGGCTGCCTAGTTGCGCCTTTAGCTTGCCCATAAGCTTGCCGAAGTCAGCGGCCGAGGCTCCCGTTTCGGCAATAACCTTGTCCACGGCTTCGGCTATGGCCTGCTCGGACAGTTGCGGCGGCAGGAAAGCGGAAAGAATTTCCGCCTCCCTTGACTCCTTGTCGGCCAGCTCCTGCCGGCCGCCCTGCCGGAACGCAGCCATTGCTTCCTTGCGGCGCTTAACTTCTGACTTAACCAAAGCCAGTAATTCGGCTTCCTCCAAATCCCTGGTTTTGGCAATTTTCTCATTCTGGATACGGGTTTTCAGGCCGCGCAAAACATTGGCCTTAACCGCGTCTTTGGCTTTTAAAGCATCTTTTAAATCTGATTCAATTTGGATTAGGCTTAACATATATCTATTGATCTCCGCAAAATCAGTATAACAAATTTCGGCTTACTGATAACAAAAATTATTCAAGATAATATGCGGGCCTCAATAATATCCGCTGATTAGTCGCTGATAGCTACGCTGACCTATCGCTGATACCTTTTTTCCGCGTTCATTCAGCGGTTGCGGTCAATTCCGCGTTCATTCAGCATGTTATCTCCGGCCGTAACGCTTGGGCGCCACGGGCTTGCCCAGCTTCCTTAACTCTTCCTTTTGCGACCTGATTTGGCTGCGCCTGCGCGCCGCGACTTTTTGCAGGTTGCGGCTCTTGGGCGGCTCAAAAAAACGGATGCGGCGGGCGCGCACCAAAACGCCGCTTTGCTGGATCTTCCGGTTAAAGCGCCGCAATAAACTTTCAAATGATTCGTTTTCTTTCCTTTTTACTTCTACCATTAAATTCACCTCTTTCCTGTCTAACTATAATATAAATTTTCCAAATGGTCAAATATTAAAATCACCCCTTTATTGCAAGATGGTGATTTTAAAAATTTTTTTAGTCGCTGAATTTTTTTCCGCCCATTACGTGCACGTGCAAATGCGGGATAACCTGGCCGCCGTCGCGGCCGACGTTAACGACCAGCTTAAACCCCGGATCGGCTATCTGCTGCTGCCGCGCCATTTCCTTGGCCGTAGAAATAATGTCCCAAACCAGGTCCTTATGCCTCGGCTCCAAGTGGTTTAAGGAAACAATGTGTTCCTTGGAAATAACCAATAAATGCACCGGCGCCTTGGGCAGAATGTCGCGGATAACAATAACCCGGTCGTTTTCAAACAAGATGGCCGACTCAATGGTGCGGTTTATAATGTTGCAAAATACGCAATCGTCCATAAAAAATAATGGGTAAAAATGACAAAAATAAATAAAAATGAGCAAAAACTACCAAATTCTCATTTTTATTATTTTTGTCATTTTTTTAATTTTTGTCATTTATATTATTTTCCCAATCGCTTTTTTACCTCTTCCACTATCTTATCATAAGAAATAATTTCCTGCATCCCGCTTTTTATGTCGCGCAAAATGACCATTTCTTCCACGGCTTCCTTTTGCCCCATTATTAAGGCTATGGGCGCCTTGGAGCTTTCCGCCTGCTTGAGCTGGTTTTTTACCCCGGCCTGGCCGAAATGGTCGTAAACGGAAATTTTTTGGCTGGTCAGGTCGCGGAACAGCCTTAGGCTTTTTTTGGACGCCAGTTCGCCCAGCGGGACCAAAAAGACGTCGCTGCGCGGCTGCCGGCTAACCGTAACCTTGCGGTCTTCCAACAGCCCTTTAATTTTTTTCAGGCTGCCGGCAAAACCAAAACAGCAAAAATTCTTGCCGCACAAATTTTGCATCAGGCTTTCGTGGTAACCGCCTTCTCCCAGAACGGCATTTTCCCCTTTATGCTTGTATTTTATTACCAAATTGGTCCTACTGTGGCCGCTGGGACCGGCGTATAACGGATTTAACTGGTACGGGATGCCCAATTCATCCAATGCTTCCAAAATATTGGTAAAATGCTTATGCGATTCCTGGTCTAAAAAGTCCAAAATGGCCGGAGCCTCGCTCAAGGCGGCCTGGCAGTCCAAGTTGGGGCAGCGGAACACGTTTAAGGCCCTGCCGCGCAGGTGGTCATTGCAAGCGTCGCATAAGTCGTACTTTTTGGACGACAAAAACCCCTGCAAGGTTTCCTGGTAAGCGGCCTGGCAGTCTTCCCTGCCGATATTGTTAATCTCCAGGCTTAAGTCCTCCAGCCCCAAGGACAGCAAAAATTCCCAAACCGCGCCAATAACCTGCGCTTCGGTCAAATGGGTAAAATTCCCGAAAACTTCAAAGCCGAATTCCTGGTCTTCTTTTAAAGCGCCGGCTGCGTCTTTTTTTACCGTATAACCCGAGTAAGACCATTTACTTAAGGGGATTTGTTCGTAAATTTTATGCTGGTAATAAGCCCGCAAAACCGAAGGCAAAAAAGCCGGACGCACGCCCGCAGCTTTACCGCCGGCTTCCAGCCCCACCACGGAAGCAAGGTCTTCCGGGCTGTCCTTGTAAAAATTTTCGTATAGGCGGCGGTCTTCCAGCAAAGGGACGTCTATTGGCACAAAGCCGTAAATCCTGGAAATTTTGTTGAAGCGCTTCAGCGCCGCACCCCATAAAACGTCGGTTTCGGAAATTATATCGTCCAAGCCGGCCAGGCTTTGCACTTTTTTCGCTACGTAAGAAGTGGTTGTAAGGTTTTTTTTCGGTCTGCCCATAGGGAAATCTTTGGTTTTTGGCAATTGACAATTGACAAAGCAGGCTTGGCAAAGTCAAATGCCATATGCCAAATATAAGCTAATTGTAATTCGGCCTGTGGAAAAACCCGAACCGGCTGGGCGGAAAAACGGTCAGCCAAACCTTGCCTACAATATCATCCTTAGGCAAAATGCCCCAAACCCGGGAATCGCTGCTGGCAGTTCGGTTGTCTCCCAGCACGTAATATTCGCCGCTCCCCAAAGTCACAATATTGCCCGACCCCAAGGTTTCCGTCTGGCTGGGCAAATACGGCTCGTTTAAGACAAACCCTTCGGGATGTTCGTTGTTATAAATAACCACGTGCCCCTGCTTAATTTGCACTTTTTCCCCGGGCAGGCCGATTATCCTTTTAATAAAAAACTGCGAGGTGTCCTTGGGATATTTAAAAACTATCACGTCACCCCTTTGCGGCGGGGAAAACCGGTAAGAGATGCGGTCAATTATCAAATAATCCTTGTCATGAAAATTGGGCATCATGGAATATC
Organism: Patescibacteria group bacterium; assembly: GCA_023484515.1. GTDB lineage: Bacteria > Patescibacteriota > Doudnabacteria > UBA920 > UBA920 > JAMDAY01. The sequence continues at coordinate 11,861 of JAMDAY010000018.1, read as the reverse complement.
CCGAAACCACGAACGGCTCGGCAATGAACATGCGGAAAGGCACAATAATAACCAGGGCAATAATTAAAATTTTCACCAGATCCCAAATAAAAGACCCGGCCGCCCGCATAGGCGACGGACTCCCTTTGTCCGGGACCGGATCCGGCGTCGGTTGGGGAAAAGTTTCGTTTTTGGACATAACCGTTTTAGATAATTTATGGGACGCAATATACAACCTAATTTTACAGATAATTGGAAGTTTGTAAAGCTGTAAGCAGTGTCAATAATCAAAACAACATTTAATCCCTAAGCCGTGCCTGCACTTCGTAGCTTTAGCGAAAAAGTGGTGGATGATACTGGATTCGAACCAGTGACCTCTGCAATGTGAATGCAGCGCTCTAACCAGCTGAGCTAATCATCCAATACCATGCGCTGTAAATATGCCTTAGTCTGCAAAATGGCAAAAAGCCAAATGCAATGTCCGGACTTGCCGAATTACGCGTCTGTAAAAATTTTCTTAGTAAAGAATACCACCAACGCCGCTTCCTGGCAAGGCCATAGCCGCCAAGCTTGTCCTTTTTACTTTATGGGTGCATTTTAATTCTCCTGGGCATCCGCAAAGTTAAAATGCATTCATAAAGGCATTCATAAAGGCCTTAACGAAAACTGAAGTTTAAGCTATAATAGACGATATGAAACACATAGATTCAGCCAGCCAATCCGGCCGCGGACCGAAAATTGCAATTTCCGGCTCCGCACAGCCGCAGCAAGCCAACCTGCTCGGGAGTTCAGGCCGGAAGCCTAAAAAAATTTTAAAAATTATTTTGTCGGCCATTGCCGTACTAATCCTGATTTTGGCAGCGATCGTGATTTCCCGGGCAACCGACCTTTCCAATAAAATATTTATCGGCCAAAAAACCACTTTTTTAGGCAAGCTTAAAGACGTCCTGCGCGGCAACAGCGGCAGTATTAAGCTGTCAGGGGAAGACTTGGGGCAAATAAATATTCTATTGCTGGGCATAGGCGGCGAAGGCCACGACGGGCCTTACTTGACCGATACTATGATATTGGCGCAAATTAGGCCGGACATAGGCCAAATTGCCTTAACCTCCATTCCGCGCGATTATTTAACAGAACTTCCCGAAGGATTAGGCAGCCAAAAAATTAACGCGGCCTTTGCCTTGGGCTTTAGCCGGCATAAAGACTTTGCCGAAGCCGGGCAATGGGCCGAACAGGCGGTGGAAAATTTAAGCGGCCTTAAAATTTCCTATTTCGCGGTGGCGGACTTTGCCGGATTTGAAAAAGCAATAGACAAAGTGGGCGGCATAGATGTCAACGTAGAACATGCTTTTACGGATTACGAATATCCCAACGACGCTACCGGAGGATACCTTCCACCTCTGGCTTTCCAGGCGGGCTGGCAGCATATGGACGGAAAAACGGCTTTGGAATTCGCTCGCTCGCGCCATGCCGCCGGCATAGAAGGCAGCGATTTCGCCCGTTCCGTGCGGCAGCAAAAAATTATCCAGGCTTTCAAGGACAAAGCTTTAAACCTTAACATGGTCAGCAATGCCGGCACTTTAAACGACTTGCTGGGCATATTTGCCGACCACTTCCACACCAACATGAGCCCCGGGGAAATTTTGCGCGTTTACAACCTGGTGAAGGAAAAGAACATCAGCCACATCACTTCCTTAAGCCTGGACCCGGACACCAAACTCATTTGCCCGGAGATCCAACAAGACAACGGCGCCTATGTCTTAGTCCCCTGCGCCGGCAAAACCGGCGCAGATGTCCAAAACTTTTTTAAAAACGCTTTTGCCATGGGCAGCCTTTACGAAGAAAAAAGCGTGGTCTGGATGGCTAATTCCACGGGCAACGCGGCAATTTACCAGGCGGCTGACAAAAAACTTAAATCCACTAACTTAACGGTATGGGAGGCTCCTTACGGCGGCAAGCCTTTAAGCCAAACTATTGTATACCAAGTCAACCCCAAACCGGCCACCGTGGAATATATTAAGAATACCCTTAACGCCACGGAAGTCACCCTTCCCCCGCCGGGCCTAAGGATAGACAAAAGCCGGGTGGATGTGGTGGTAATTTTAGGGGACAACGGAAATTCAGCGGCTAGATAATATTTGCAGGTCAAATGTTAAATTAATCTAATTTTTCAATTTTTAATCTTCAATTTTCAATACAGTTTTAGCATTATTCGGACTAATCAGGCCAATTTATTTGTTCTCCCCCTAATTCCTACACTTAATACTATGAGTTCCCTCTCGCCAAAAACCCTCCCCATAGTCGCCATTGTCGGGCAGCCGAACGCGGGCAAGTCCACGCTGCTGAATAAGATCAGCGGAAACCGCTTGGCCGTTACTTCGCCTGTGCCTGGCACTACCCGCGACCGCCAGTATGCGGACACCTCGTGGAATGGCGTAAATTTTACGCTAGTGGATACCGCCGGCCTGTCCCTGGACGCTTCCGAGGGGCTGGAGCGCAGCGTAAACGAGCAAATCCAAACCGCCCTGGACCAGGCCGACACCATAATTTTCTTGGTGGACGGCCGGCTTAACCGCGCCAGCGTGGACCAACCGGTTTTGCGCAAGTTCCGCAAAATCCCTAAGCCGGTCCTATTGGCGGTAAACAAGCTGGAGTCAATTTCCCAACGGGAAGAAAAGTTGGCCGAATTCCGGTCACTGGGCATAAAACCCATTTTCCCCGTTTCCGCTTTAAACGGCAGCGGGATTGGCGATATGCTGGATTATCTGGCCGACACTTTGCGCCCTTTGGCTGCCGCCACAGACAAGGAAAGGATTGACCGACAATTGGAAGGCGAAAAAATTTCCGTAGCCATTGTCGGCAAGCCCAATGTGGGCAAAAGCAGCATCTTTAACCGAATCCTTGAGGAAGAAAGGGTGGTAGTATCCCCTGTTCCCGGAACTACCCGCACGGCCATTGACAGCGAGATGGAGGCGGGCGGGCAAAAATATACTTTTATAGACACTGCCGGATTAAAGAAAAAGGAATACCGCCAGCAGCAGCCGGACATTTACGCCGGCTTCCAAACCTTCAAATCTATCAGGCGCAGCGACGTATGCCTGTTTGTCATTGACGCCAGCGAACCAATAACCAAGCAGGACCAGCGCGTGGCCGCGGAAATTTTTTCCCAGGAAAAAGGCTGCATAATTCTAGCAACTAAGATTGATCTTTATCCGGACGACCGCGGAAAATTGCAGGATTATATTAGCCTGCATTTCCCCTTCCTCTGGATGTGCCCGGTATTTTTTGTCTCCGGCAAGACCGGCGAAAGCCTGGACGAAGCGGTTGCCGGCATAAAACCCATTTTTGCCCGGCGACAAAAAAAGGTTGACAACCAAACCTTGAGCGAATTTTTAAACCGGCTGCTTAAAAAGAACCCGCCCAAACTGCTGCGCGACCAAAAAAAGCCCAAGGTTTTTTCTTTGCATCAAACTGGCGTTAATCCCCCGCACTTTGAACTTTTAGTCAACCATCCCGCCGCCATTTCCCAGCAATTCCGCAAGTTCGCGGAAAATTCCATAATTAAAAACCTGGATTTCTGGGGCACCCCGATCGTCCTAAGGTTGCGGGGCAAAGACAAGGCATAAAGATATATAACGGCGGTGACTAAAAAGTCCAAACAAGAACAACTATATTAATGGAACAATATTAAACGTATAAAAAATGACGCCTTATGAAAATTATCGCAGGCTTGGGAAATCCCGGAGAACAATATAAAAATACCCGCCACAATGCGGGGTTCTTGGCTGTTGACTATGTTTTGGGCGACGACGGCTTTATGACCGCGCGGCCGGGCAAGGAATTTAAATCCGATATTTTTTCTTGGCTTGCCCCTGCCTCTCCAAATGCCGGCGGGGGGCAAACTCAAGAAAAAATAATATTCGTGAAGCCGCTCACCTACATGAACGATTCCGGGCAGGCTTTAAAGCTTTTTTGTAATTTTTACAAATTAGACTTTAAAACAGACCTGCTGATTATCCACGACGATGTAGATTTGCCGCTGGGTACTTTTCGTTCCTCGGTTGATTCTTCCGCCGCCGGGCATAAAGGCGTCCAAAGCATTATTGACTGCCTGGGGACGCAAAATTTCCGCCGCATCCGCATTGGCATAGAGTCGCGCCCGGACAAGGCTATTCCCCCGACCGAAGCTTTTGTCTTGCAAAACTTTACGGGCGAGGAAATAAAAAAACTTCAGGATGAAATTTTTCCCAAAGTCAGGATGGAAATAAAAAAATTTTTGCAGGATTGATGTTACGGCCTTTGCCCAGGCAAGATCTATACAGCGGTTCAAAGAAAAAGGAAAGGCGGCTATTTGTTTATACCCGGCACCCTACCTGCAAGTGAAAGGCTGTAGACAATCGCCTGCAAACCTTTGCTTGTTGCTAGGAGCAAGTGATAGGAGGGATGACACCTGCTTTCGCGACTTGCATGTAGGATGCCGGATACAACTATTTGACGCTGCCGGGCCGACAAACTGGGAAATATAAAAACCCCCAAATTTCCCTTATTTTTTTGATAATCTTAAAAAACTAGTATATATAATAATACACCTTTTAAAGCAGTTTGTCAAGGCTTCTTAAATTTGCTATATATAAGGGAAGAAATGCCGCTTTTCTTATGGAAGACAAATTTTATCTCCATGCTTTTAATTTGCTCCCCCAATTCGGGCCGGCCAGGCTGATGCATCTGGCCGGATATTTCGGCAATTTTAGCCGGGCTTACCAGGCTTCGGAAAGCCAGCTTGCGGCCGCAGGCATAGAGCCGGAAATATCCCGGATGTTTTTAAGCCATCGGGAAAAAATTGACCTGGCCGAGGAAATAAAAAAATTGGAAGCGGAAAATATTCACATCCTGGATTTCCGGGACAGCAATTATCCCAAGCTCCTTTTGGAAATCTCCAAATTCCCGCCGATTATTTATTACAAAGGGACAATGCTTTCGGCCGAGGAACTGTGCGTGTCAGTCGTCGGGACGAGGATGATAACCAATTACGGGCGGACCGTAATACCTTACGCAGTGGGGCCCCTGGCAGATGCCGGCCTGACCCTGGTTTCCGGCCTGGCTTACGGCGTGGACTCCGCGGTCCAGCAACTGGCCGTGCAAAAAGGCCGCCGCACCATTGCCGTCCTGGGAGGCGGGCTGGACGAAAAAGCCTTTTATCCCAAAGAGCACGTTTGGCTGGCTGAAGAAATATTAAAATGCGGCGGCGCTATTTTAAGCGAGCACCCCATTGGCACTCCCCCGCTCAAGCACCATTTTGTGTCCCGCAACCGCATTATTTCGGGGCTCTCCGTGGCTACAATTATCATTGAGTGCAATTTAAAAAGCGGCTCGCTCATAACCGCCAAATACGCCTTGGAACAGAACCGGGCCGTGTTCGCCGTGCCGGGCCCGATTTTTGCCGACACCAGCAAGGGGCCGAACAATTTGATCAAAATGGGCGCGCGGCCTTTAACTTCCGCCAACGACATATTGGAGGAACTTAACTTAAAGCGGCTGCCCGAGGAAAAAACCGCGCAACAAATGTTCGGCGACTCCCCGGCCGAAACTTTAATCTTGAAAATCCTGGGCTTTGAGCCTGTCCATATTAACGAGCTGATCAAGCAGTCGGAAATGGCAGCCCAGGAAATAATGTCAGCTTTGACTTTTTTGGAAATTAAAGGTAAAGTTAGGAACCTGGGCGGCCAGCAATACGTGCTGGCGAGATGACGGTTTATTTTCACAAAGAGCTAAAATCATTTACAATGGCCAATTGCGGCTGCCGCATGCAATTATTTGTTTAGGCAGTATAGTGCCCCTTCCATAGGCTAATTCGTGCGAATATGCCTATTGAGGCCCGCATATTATCTTGAATAATTTTTGTTATCAGTAAGCCGAAATTTGTTCAACTGATTTTGCGGAGATCAATAGGGAAGCACCCATCTTAAACTATTTTACAAAATGTCCAAAAAATCGTTTTTGAAAATTTTTATTTCCATTGCCTTTGTCCTGGCTGCGGCATTCGGGTTGTGGCAGCACGGACTAGACCCTTATGCCGGACAGGGGCCGCGGGAAAAAGGCCTGACCGAGCTGCCGGAGAGCAACGGCAGCCTGGAAAACTATTACCAAAGATCGCAGGAATTGACCCCGCAAAATTCTCCGGCCACGGCATCTTTCCTGGCCGTAGGCGACATTATGCTGTCGCGCAGCGTTGCCGGCGCTATCCGGAAATCTGCGGACAATGAACTGCCTTTCCGGGACATGGCCGATATTTTAAAATCGGTAAATTTCAGTTTTGGCAACCTGGAATCCCCTCTTTCTCCCGGCAGCGGCATTGTAGGCGGACATTCCCTGGCCTTTGCCGCTCCCGCAGACTACGCCCAGGGCCTGGTTGATTTTAATTTTAAAATTCTTAACCTTGCGAATAACCACGCGCTTGACCAAGGCATAAGCGGCCTGGATTACACCATGCAATACCTGGACCGAAACGGCATCCGGCACGTTGGCACGGGGGACAATTTAAAGGAAGCCTGGCAGCCGGCCGCGGTTGACGCCAACGGGATAAAAATCTGCTTTGCTGGCGCGTCTTACGCTTCCGTCAACGACAACGGCAAGACCGCAAACAACTACGTGGCCAGGATTGAAAATCTTTCCAGCCTGAAGTCTGAAATTTCCAGCCTTAAATCTTCCTGCGATTTTGTGGTTGCCACCATGCATGCGGGTACGGAATACACGCGCCAGCCCAGCGAGGCGCAGATTAACTTTGCCCGCGCAGCCATAGACGACGGCGCGGACCTGGTAATAGGCGGGCATCCGCACTGGGTTCAGACCGTGGAAAAATACCGCGGCAAGTATATTTTTTATTCCCTGGGAAATTTTATTTTTGACCAGGAGTGGAGCCGGGACACCAAAGAAGGCCTGGCGCTAAAAATTACCTTGTCCAAAAGCGGGGCGCCTGCCGCCGGCCCGCAAAACCAAAACGGAAACCAGGCAGCCCCGGGAACAACCCTGCAGGGCCCGCGCATTGCGGCAAAGCTTGATGCCATAGAACTAATCCCGGTAATTATAGAAAACTACTCCACCCCCCGCCCGGCCACGGCGGATGAAACAAAAAGCATTTTGAAAAAAATTGGGCAAACTAATGCTATTATTAAACCTTGATTCTATAGTTGCCAAATCTATTGGGCTCTGGGGTTGGTTGACTTATTTATGAGTCTCTAATGATCTGATAAATTAGGCAACTACAAGCAGCTTGCTAATCAATCATAAAAAAAAATAGGGCGACGCGCACGCCGCCCCAACGGTATCCAGGCTAGCGCCATCGTGACGGGTCTGGAAGCCGCGAATTTATCGACTCCGTAACCGTGCAGCCTGCTTTCGACAGAATTTGTCTCTGTCGGTCATCCAACCTGAGGCTGTAGAAATTCCCCGAAAGGGAATGAACATCGGAATCTAAAATTCCCGCCTCTTCTGCCACAGCGACGAAACCTTCCAGCGTCATGCCTAGTCCGGGTTCGACTAGGCAGCTCTGTTTCTCTTTACTTTGCATTTGCGGCATTTGCGCCTCCTTTGCACCCAAACTTTGTTTGCTTGACTATAGCAAAATTTCCATTTTACTGCAATGACTGCACTCGCTCATGATATAGTTCACACTTCAATCCTTTATCCGGGCAAGGCCTAAAAAATGAAAATACATATCCTTATTATAACGCAAAAAGCCCTGCTCCATATAAAGCTTAGTAGGATAAATCTTGGCTTTAGCAGCCCTACTTCGCCAAGGCTTCGTAGGGCAAATTAAAATACTCAAGCCAATGGCTTGAGTATTTTAATTTGGTGGGTCGGGTGGGGATCGGACTCGGAACATCTGCCATAAAAACCCAATGAACCCGGGAAGTAAATGTCTCTTACAACTTTGTTAAACCTTGGTTGTTAAACAGCTTACATTGACCAGCTTATACGAACTCCCGAAAGAAGTCAAATGTTACTTACCGTCAACTCCAGAAAATTCTGACAATATTTCATCGTTTTTGGACAATGCCTCTTCTGCCTGTTTTATGGCTTTGCGGGTTGGCAAGAGGTTGTATTTCTTGATATCCCGTTTATAGATTTCCTCAACAGTAGAAGGGTGCATTGGTCTGTATTCAGAGCCTATTTTAGTGGGCATTAGTTCTCCCAAAACCTTGTATTTGTAGGTATCGGGATCAAGTTTTCTGAGGATCACTATAGCCTTGTTTCTTATTTCCTTTGGGTAATTCATAAGTCCAGTATACCCCAACTACCGAATAATGCAAGTCGAATAAGTGGATATCTCTAAACAACTCCCTGTAGCGCCAAAACCCCCGGTTTATTGAGTTCTTTGTGATTCCGCGCGTTCATGTAACAGCTGTCGCAGTAACCTCTGGCCAGGTGAGGCCGCCGGGTTTGTCCACATTCTGTACACTGGTCGTAACCCTTGGCCCACCGGATATTTGCCATCTGGGAGGTAACCGCTTCAGCCAGTCCATAATTCATTCTGGTGTTAACCATTGCCTTGAGCATGACCTGGTCTACGCCCACATAGCGTTCCGTCACCTGCACGGAAGAATGGCCAAGCAGGGCTTGCAGAAACCTGATGTCCACGCCATTGCCGTGCAGGAGGGTGGCAAAAGTTCTCCGCAGGGCGTGAGGTCTGACTTTAAAACCGAGTGTTTTGGAAATCCGCCTCAGCATTTTCCGGACGTCTTCCGGCCGAAGTCTTGCCAGCTCATAGCCTGCGTGGTGGACCACGAACATCGCCTGGTGGCTGTCGGCTCTCTGGGCAAGATATTTTTGTATCCAGTCCATTGACCATTTCCTAAAGAACACTTTTCTTTGCTTGCCGCCCTTGCCGATTATATACGCGCTGCCGTCTCCGTAATCTATGCTGTTGCGGTCCAGGGAAAGCAGTTCTGATATGCGCATGCCGCTGTCCAAGAAGCCGGCCACAACCGCCATCAGGCGGATGCCATGAATTGTCTGCGTTTCGATAGCCAAAATAATTTTTTCCACCTGGCTGACGCTGTAGAACTCCACGTCCCGCCATTTGATTTTTGGCAGTTTGATTTTCTCCAGAGGGAATAGTTCCATGTCCCTTTCCTCCCGGCAGTACCGTAGGACGGATCGGAGCATGCTCAAAATTTTGTGCAGGTAGCTCAGGGCGCAGCCGCGTTCCAGAATAGATTTCCTCAAAAGCAGGACATCGTTGGCATCCAGTTCTTCTATTGCCTTGTCGCCGAATACTTTATTTATCAGTTTCATCCCGCGCGTGTAGCCTACCAGAGTCGTTTTGGCAATCGGGGTTTCTTTTCCAAACTGGCAATACACCAGAAATTCCTGGGCAATTTGTCTGAAATAATGATGTGTCTGAATTGGATCCATAAAACCACAAAACCTCGCCGCCAAGACAAATCAACGGGAGGTTTTGAGTACGTTCCTGCGCCCGCCTCGCGGCGGACATAGGGCGTGGAAAGAGCCATGAAGCTCTTACAGCCACCATTATACTACAAAACCGTCGTTTGTCTCAACCCTGTTAGGGTGACCCTTGCGGGCAACGGAATCGCTTAAGTTTTTAAGGTGAAACGCTGTTTTCACCTAACACTAGACCGCCGTCCGGAAGAAGTCAAACCGGGGCGAAGTGGATAACTTAAAAATTCGTCTGTAGCCTGTCCGGGCTGTTAAAGGCGAATTTTTATTTTTGTTTCCGGTTTGGATTATAAACCATAGCAGTCAAATTTTCGTCAAAGATTTGGTAAAATTTTTTCAAAGTTTTTGCTTTACATAAGCCCTAAAAAATTGTGAAAAGCGGAGCTTTGTGTTAAAATTTAGTTGAAGGGATATTTTTTTCATGAAAATCCTGCTGGTCGAAGACGACGAATCCATAGTAAGGGTTCTTAAAAACGGTTTGGAGACCGAACTTTTTGCCGTGGACGTTGCCACTGACGGCGAGGAAGGGTCTTCTATGGGCCGGGCCAACGATTACGATTTGATAATCCTGGACGTGTCCCTGCCAAAAAAGAACGGGCATGAAGTTTTAGCAGATATTAGGGCTAAAGGTAAAACCGTTCCCGTGTTGGTACTATCCATAGAATCGGAAACAGATTTGAAGGTTAAGATGCTGGATGGCGGAGCCGATGATTATTTGAACAAGCCATTTTCTTTTAAAGAATTAATGGCGCGCATCCGGGCTCTGCTCCGCCGGCCGAATAAAATTGAAGCTGAAGTGCTCGCCGTTGGCGACCTTAAGCTTAATACAAAAACCCATACCGTAACCAGAGGCGATAAGGGAATTCATTTGACCCGGAAAGAATTTATGCTGCTGGGCCTCTTAATGCATAATCAGGGAGATGTGATTTCCCGCGGCATGATAAACGAGCACGTATGGGATAACGAAGCCGATCCGTTTTCCAAGACGATTGAGTCTCATATTCTAAGCCTGCGACGTAAAATTAACTTAAACGGAAAAAATAAATTGATAGAAACCGTTTCGGGGCGAGGTTATAAAATTTAAGATTTGGGCTAATAGGCAAATTTAAAGACAGCCGCGGGTAAAAACCACTTACCCGCGGCTTTTCTTCTGGCTCTTCAGTCTATGTCGAAGAATGCCCAGCGGCGCTGGTGCTTTGGCGGAGGGTGATATGGCCTGAACAGGCTTCTCAGCCCTTCGCCGGCAATGAGAAATAAGAATATCAGCACTCTCATCTCTTGTTCCCCCTTTTCTTTGTTCTGCGGTTAATAGCTTGATAAAAAGTCCCGCATCTTTTTAGCTTCTTCCAAAGCCTGTCTGGCGGCTGCTTCCGGCCTGGCCAACAGGTTTAAAAGTAAATCCGGTTTTTCAATAACGCCAATATGTGATAATGCTAACCGTGCTAATTTGGTGTGTTTAAAAATATTCTCCGCCACATGGGGCAGGATATCATTCCAGAATAATTTTTGCAGTTTCCGCTCGTCACGCTGGAGGTTGATCGTTTTTCTGTCCATAGCCGCCAGTATACTTGCGCCAACGCTGTTGATTCTGCCTGCCCGGAGGTCTTCCAGCCAGTCATGCGCGTCGTCATTGAGCTGGCGGGCTATCAGGTAATGGGTGAAAAATGACAAGATCTCCTTAATTTGCCAGGAGATGTGTTTAAAATTCAGCAGCATTAAAATCGTCACGGGTCCCAGAGCGTGGCCCAGGCTCTTGTCGGCCAGTTGCCGAAGATTTTTAAAATCAGGCAATTGTCTGGGAATAACCAGTTTGCTATCAATCAGTACGCCCCGGCAGTATTTGCTTTCCCAAGCGTTTGAGTTTTCAATATTATCCAAAATTTTCTTAATGGTTTTATAATTATCATTGTTGTTTCCAAGTATCTGCGCATAAAAAGTTGTTACTTCCCGAAGGCCAATGTTGGCTACCGGCAGAAGATCTATTTTACCCTCGCCATCGAAAAAATCATCATAAATCGTATAAGCGATCCAGCCGTATAAGTTGGCCAAGCCTAAAGCAGTGATCTGTTCGTCTGTAATGAACTTTCCATTTTCCCTCAAAGTTTGCCTGAACCAAAAAGGCAAAAGTACGATTTGCCGGTCGGCGTCTTTTGCAACAGTCTTTTCCAAAATTTCGAGTGCGGGATTTTTGATTTCAGTTCCAAGAGCAGAAAATCTTTTTTTCGCCAGATTAATTACTTTCCGGTAAATTTGATTTTCCTGCGGGGTAAACTGTCTTTTCTTTATTGTCTCTGCATGAGCCTGTTTTTGTAAAAGCAGGTACTTATGCATAGCTTCGAGGCAAAAAGCCGTTGTCAGTGCATGTGAGCCGGCAAAATAAGGCGTATCTTTTTTTGCTGGATCAAGGCAGAAAGCGTAAGGCG